>NZ_JBSGUA010000017.1:102825-227549 GCF_053607685.1 Streptomyces sp. NPDC055099
CGGGGCGGCCCGGCCCGCTTCGCGGTCTTCGACGTGGCGGACCGCGCGGAACTGGTGCGACGGGGCGCGGGGACGTGCGTGGCGACGGTGGTGGAGGGCCGCTTGGTGTACCGGGCGCGCTGAGCTGAGGGCAGCCCCGTCAGGGGCGCCCCAGGGGCGCGGGGCTGTGTCGATTTGCGGCTCCGCCGCGTGGGCGCGAGCAACCACATACGGGCCGCACCCGCGAAAACAGCCCGCCGCAGGCGAAGCGGGCCACCGCCAGGGCAGAGGACCGGCCTGACACAATGGGCCGGGTGACCCGAGCAACCCTGGAAAAGCAGCCGCACGAAGTCGCCTCCATGTTCGACGACGTGGCGGAACGCTACGACCTCACCAACGACGTGCTCTCCCTCGGCCAGGCCCGCCTGTGGCGCAAGGAGGTCGCGAAGGCGGTCGACGCGCGCCCCGCCCAGAAGGTGCTCGACCTCGCCGCGGGGACGGCGACGTCGTCCCAGCCGTTCGCCCAGGCGGGCGCGTACGTCGTGCCCTGCGACTTCTCCCTCGGCATGCTGCAGGTCGGCAAGGCACGTCACCCCTGGATGCCGTTCACGGCGGGGGACGCGACGAAGCTGCCGTTCAAGGACGACACGTTCGACGCCGTCACGATCTCCTTCGGCCTGCGCAACGTCAACGAGACGGTCCAGGCGCTGCGGGAGATGTACCGCGTGACGAAGCCGGGCGGCCGGGTCGTCATCTGCGAGTTCTCGCACGCGACGTGGGCACCGTTCCGCACGGTCTACGAGGAGTACCTGATGCGGGCGCTGCCGCCGGTCGCGCGCGCGGTCTCCTCCAACCCCGACGCGTACGTCTATCTCGCGGAGTCCATCCGCTCCTGGCCCGACCAGCCGACGCTGGCCGCGCGGTTGCAGGAGGCGGGCTGGTCGAAGGTGGCGTGGCGGAACCTGACGGGCGGCGTCGTGGCGCTGCACCGGGGTTTCAAGGCTTAGGGTCCCAGGCCCCAGCGCTCCAAACGGAGTTGACGGGAACCAGCCGCCGGGCAAGATGTGTCCGTTGTGATACGACTCCCTGCCGACGCGGCGGTGTCGACGCGAAGCCGCTCTTTCGCGTCCGCCGCCGCGGGACTGTTCGGCAGGGGTCGGTCTTTCTGGTCATCTCCCCAATGACGGAGCGTTCCCATGGCGTCGCATTGCCCTCACTGCGGGGCACCCACCCCTGATGAGGCCCGCTTCTGCATGAAGTGCGGGCGCGAGCGTCCGCGTGACACGACGGTGGACGCGGGGCCCGCGGACATGCCCGCGGCGGAGCTGGGGGAGCCGACCTCCGCGGACGCGGGCGATGGGCCCACAGATGAAGCAGCGGCGCCCGCCAGTGCGCCGGAGAGCCCGCCCCCAAGCACGCCCCCAAGCACCCCCGAAGGCCCAGGCTTCACCGCAACTTCCCTCCCCGCGCCCGCACTTCCCCCAAACCCTGCGCCCTCCCCGCCCCCACCCACGTACGTGCCCCCGGCGCCCGCCGGCCCCTCACCGCTCGGTGCCTTCTTCGGGCGGGCGTTCCGCGGGGACTGGGCCGGGGCCGCGCAAGCCGCGCTGTGGCCGGTCGGTCTTGTGCTGATCGCGGCCGTCGCGCTGGCCGTTCCCTCTTACGGGCAGGGTGACGGTGACGTCGTCGTCGGGTTCGTCGACCGGCTCCGGATCGCCCTCGCGACGCTGCTCCAGGCCGTGGGCGGCGGCTTCGAGATCTCCGGGAGCGAGCGGCAGCAGTCGTCCCTCTTCGGCGGTGAGAGCTCAACCGTCGACGTCGCCTTCGACGGCAGTGCCTCGCTGCACCTCATCCCGCTCACCGCCACAGCCCTGTGGATCGGGGCTCTCTTCATCGGCGTACGCCTCCTGCGCACCCGTGTCCTCCGGCGGGCCGGTGGCCTCGGCGGTGGCACGGCCGGGCTCGAGGCCGCCGTGCGCGTCACCCTGTTGGTGACCGCGGGCACGCTGGCGCTCAGCCTCTTCGCGCAGCCCGAGATCGAGGGCGTCGAACTCTCCTCGTCCCCGGTGCTCGCCGCGCTCGGCGCGCTTGTGCTCGCCCTGGCCGTCTCCTGCGGTGTGCTGCACCGCGACGACCTGGCCCAGTGGCTCGCCCAACGGCCGGGCTGGCAGGCGGCGTTCCGCGCCACCGGCACCGCGCTGCGCGCGCTCGCGGTCGTCCTCGTCGTCTGCTCGCTCGTCGCGTTCATCAGCCTCGCCCAGATCGACGACCTCGAAGGTCTCGCCGACCTCGACGAGGCCGACGTCTCCCCCCTGCTCATCGCCCTGCTCCTGCTGCCGAACCTCGGCATCACCGCCCTCGGCCTCGGCTGGGGCGCGCCGCTCGGCGCCTCGGTCGAGGGGAGCAGTTCGGCGTACGGCGGCGGCCGCGGGAGCGAGACCTTCGGGCTCTCCGAGCTGGGGGACGTCACCAACGACTGGGCTGTCGTCGGGGCGCTGGCGCTCGGCCTCGTGTGTGCGCTGGTCCTCGGCCTGCTCGCCGCGCGGCGTTCCGCGCACCGGGGTGAGCAACTCCTGGCCGCCGGGATCTTCTTCGGGCTGTTCCTGCTCCTGGCCGGGGTCGGCGGGTTCAGCGTCGACGCGACCGGCAGCGCCTCCTCGGAGTTCGGCGGAGGCGGCGGCGGGAGCGGCTCGGGCAACGGCAGCTTCGAGGCGGGCGTGAGCGTGCCGGACGCGCTGCTGTTCGGGCTGCTCTGGGTGTTCGGCGCCGCGCTCGTCGCGCCGTTCCTGCTGCAACTCGCGGGTCAGCGGCCGGGGGCCGGCGTGAAGCCGATGCCTTCGGTGCCGCCGATGCCGACCGGCCCCGCGGACGCGTCCGGAGCCCCCGCCACGCCCGGTTCCCTGGCCGACGCGCCCACCGAGGGCGCCATCGGTGCCGTGGGCCCGGCCTCGACGGAGCCTGGGACGCCGGGAGTTGCCCCGGCCCCCGGAGCCGTCCCCACGCCCCGGCCCGCGTACGACCCGGCCGCGAACCCCGCCTACGCCCCCACGGCCTACGACCCCCACGCCTACCAACTGCACCAGCAGCCGCCCGCCCCGCCCGAGCCCCGCCGCACCGCCCTCTGGGTCGCCACTCTCACCGCCGCCTTCGTCATCGGCAGCGGCATCGCGGCCGGCGTCCTGCTCTGGCAGGACAACAACGACGGCTCTGTCGACAAGGCGGGAGGCAAGGACGACAAGCCGGCCGTCAGCACCAGCCAGGACCCCACGCCGGCGCCCACGCCCTTCGCCTCGGACACCCCGACGGACGGCACGGAGGACCCCGAGGTGGAGCCGAGCGTGAGCCCGGACACCGTCGACGACGCCCCCGAACCGCCCGCGGGCTTCGACCTCGTGTCCGACGTGAGCGGCTTCGAGTTCGCCGTGCCCGAGGGCTGGTCCCGGCAGGGCGAGGAGCGTCCCGGCCAGATCGTGTACGCCGGGTCGACCGGCCCGGAGCAGTTCATCGTCGGCGTGGTCCCGAACGCCCCGTACACCTCGTACGAGAACTTCACGAACATCGAGAAGGACGCCAAGAAGGACCCGAAGAAGTCGGACTACCAGCGGCTGCGGCTCGAGCCGAACACCTTCCAGGGGCGCAGCGGCGCGATCTGGGAGTACACGTACACCGACAGGGCGGGCCGCGAGATCCATGCCCTGAACCAGAGTTACGTCGCGGACAACGGCACCGAGTACGCCATCCTGCTCTCCTGGCGCGCGGACTTCTGGCCCGCGGGCGAGGGCGAGAAGAACCACCGGACCGCCCTGGAGAACTGGCGGCTCAACGGCTGAGGTGCTCCGGCTCGTCGAGCTCCCGTCGGACCCCGCCGTCCGGAGGCCCCGGGCGGCGGGGTTCGCGCACGCCCGCGCCGCCCTCGCCCTCGCCGGGGCCGAACTCGAACCAGATGGTGACGACGGAGTCGCGCGGAATCCACGAGCCGGGCGGGGGGTACTGCCGGACCACGTGATCGAGGACGACCAGGTGCAGCTCGGGGCGGCCGGGCGCCGCGAGCTCCACGCCGTGCTTCGCGGCCGACTCGCGCGCGTCCACGGCCATCAGACCGACCAGCCGTGGCACGAGCACGTCGCCCGTCTCGTCAGTCCTGGGTGTCTTCGGCACGGATGTCACCCCCCGGCGGTACCGGCAGGGTAGACCCGCTACAGCGCGAGCCGGAAGGTGTGGGCCTGCCGCTCGGTCGGCGTCGTGAAGGTCTCGGCCAGCTGCATGCCGAGCCGCCGGGTCACGGCCACCGACCGTGCGTTGCGTGCGTCGACCATGGCCACCACGTCCCGTACGCCCGCCGCGCGCAACCGTTCCAGGGTGGCCTGCGCGGCGGCGCTCGCGTATCCCTTGCCCCAGGCGGTGCGGGCGAGCCGCCAGCCGATCTCGATCTCGCCCCTGGGTCCCCAGTCGTTGGGCCAGGGCTGTGCTCCGGCGAAGCCGATCGGCTCGCCGTCCGCGTCGAGCAACGTCCACAGGCAGAAGCCGAGTTCGGCGTCGTGTCTGCGCTGGCGTGCGGTCAGCTCCTCGTACACGGAGAGCTCGGCCGACGCGCCGGTGCCGAAGAACCTCATGACCTCCGGGTCGTCGAAGAGCCGGTGCCAGACGAACGCGTCCTCATGGGTCGGGACACGCAGCTGTACGGCGGGCGGGGTCTTGGTCGGCAGCGTCTGCTTTGTCGCCTGCTTTGTCACGGGTGGCCCTTCGGCTGGCTGATCGGTACCGCTGCATAGACTGCCCATAACCCGTGCCCGTCGGCACACAGATTTCGAGCCTTGGGGAGAACCCGCCGTGACCGAGCCCCAGCCCCTCACCGAACACACCGCTGATGTGATCGTCGTCGGGGCCGGGCCAGCCGGTTCCACGACCGCCTATTACCTGGCGAAGGCCGGACTCGACGTACTGCTCCTGGAGAAGACCGCGTTCCCCAGGGAGAAGGTCTGCGGCGACGGCCTGACGCCGCGCGCCACCAAGCAGCTCGTGTCCATGGGGATCGACATCTCCGAGGAGGCGGGCTGGCTGCGGAACAAGGGCCTGCGCATCATCGGGGGCGGCGTACGGCTCCAGCTCGATTGGCCGGAACTCGCCGCCTACCCCAACTACGGCCTGGTCCGTAAGCGCGACGACTTCGACGAGCAGCTCGCCAACCAGGCGCAGAAGGCGGGCGCACGCCTGTACCAGCGCTGCAACGTCGGCGCCCCGATCGTCGACGACCGCACGGGTCGCATCACCGGCGTGCACGCCAAGCTCGGCGAGGAGAAGACTCCGGTCACCTTCCACGCCCCGCTGGTGGTCGCCGCCGACGGCAACTCCACGCGGCTCTCCCTCGCGATGGGTCTGCACCGCCGCGAGGACCGTCCGATGGGTGTCGCGGTCCGTACGTACTTCACCTCGCCCCGCCACGACGACGACTACCTGGAGTCCTGGCTGGAGCTGTGGGACCGGCGCGGCGCCGAGGACCGGCTCCTGCCCGGCTACGGCTGGGTCTTCGGCATGGGCGACGGCACGTCGAACGTCGGGCTCGGCATCCTCGACTCGTCCTCCGCCTACAAGGAGCTGGACTGGCGCGAGGTGCTCAAGGCCTGGTGCGCCTCGATGCCGGAGGAGTGGGGCTACACCCCGGACAACATGACGATGCCGATCCGCGGCGCCGCCCTGCCGATGGCCTTCAACCGCCAGCCGCACTACACCAAGGGCCTGCTCCTGGTGGGCGACGCGGGCGGCATGGTGAACCCCTTCAACGGCGAGGGCATCGCGTACGCCATGGAGTCCGGGCAGATCGCGGCGGACGTCATCGTCCAGGCGCACGCCCGCCAGACCCCCGCCCAGCGCGAACTGGCGCTCCAGCGCTACCCGAAGGTCCTCAAGGACACCTACGGCGGCTACTACTCGCTGGGCCGCGCCTTCGTGAAGCTCATCGGCAACCCGAAGGTCATGAAGATCGCCACGCAGCGCGGTCTGACGCACCCGATGCTGATGCGCTTCACGCTGAAGATGCTGGCCAACCTCACCGACCCCACGGGCGGCGACGCGATGGACCGCATCATCAACGGCCTGAGCAAGGTGGCCCCGAAGGCGTGAGCGTCATGCGGGCGTGAGCGTCTGCGGGAATGGGGCGTTGTCCGATTTGCCCTTGCCCCCTGGGTGGTACGAGGCTGGTCGCATGATTTTCATCGCAGTCAAGTTCACCGTCCGCCCCGAGTACGCCGACAGCTGGCTGGAGCGGACCGCCGAGTTCACGCGGGCCACGCGCGCGGAGGAGGGCAACCTCTTCTACGACTGGTCCCGCAGCGTGGACGACCCCAACCAGTTCGTCCTCCTGGAGGGCTTCGCCTCCCAGGAGGCGGGCGCGGCGCACGTCGGCTCCGACCACTTCAAGGCCGGCATGGAGACGATGTCGGAGTTGATCGCCTCGACGCCCGAGATCATCCACACCGAGATCCCGGGCAGCAGCTGGTCCGAGATGGGCGAGCTCTCGCCGAAGGGTTGATGTCTGCGCCTCGCTGAGCGCACAGAAGGGCCGGGAACCCCGCTGGGGGGTTCCCGGCCCTTCTACGTGGCTGTGAGGGACCTCAGAGGACGCGCACGGCACCGTCGGCGGGGTAACCCGACAGGTCCTGGATGACAACGCCCTTGCTGGGGTTGGCGGCGTCGAGGTACTGGCCGTTACCGATGTACACACCCACGTGGTACGCGGAGCCCGCGCCACCCCAGTAAAGGATGTCGCCCACCTGGACGTTGGAGAGCGAGACCGGCGTACCGGAGACCGACTGGTCCTGCGAGACGCGCGGAAGGTCCACGCCCGCCTGCTTGAACGCGGCCTGGACGAGGCTGGAACAGTCCCACGCGTTCGGTCCGGAGGCACCCATGACGTACGCGTCGCCGAGCTGGGCCTTCAGGAAGCTGATGACCGTGCCGACGCTGCCGCTGGCCGGGGCCGGCGTGTCGGCGGTGGCGGCGCTGGAGCCGCCGCCGGCGGCGCTGAGCGTCGTGCGCTCGGCGGAACGCGAGGCGCGCTCCTCCTCCGCCTTCTTCTTGGCGGCGGCCTCGGCCTTCGCCTTGGCCTCGGCCTTCTTCTCGGCCTTGGCCTGGTCTTCCTTGGCCTGCTTGGCGGCCTTCACGGCGGCCGCGTCCTGCTCGGCACGGAGCTGGTAGCTGTCGGCGGTCTGCTGGGTGGCCTCAGCGGACTGCGCGATCTGCGTGGAGAGATCCGCGGTGAGCGTGGGCATTTCGATGGTCTCGGTCACCGGCTCGGCGGCGTTCGCCGTGCCGGCGGCCGCGGCCACTGCCAGGGTGCTGAGGACGCCACCGGCAACTCCGGCGCGCAGGGCCTGCTTCGTGGCGCTACGACGGGGCTTCCGGTGGCTGGGTATGTGAGCGGTGTGGGACATGAGAACAACCGCTATCAGGGAGTCAGGGTTCCCTTCAAGAAACGTGGGCTGCGCCACAGTTGCTGTTCTCGGCCCCGAATCCCGGGCGTGTCACTTCTTATTGACGCCGTAACGGGCAATGCGGACAACGGCGATCACGCCTGTGATCATGGGTTTTCTGCGATACGCCCGAATTGCCCGTGGACTACCACCGGTTGAGCCGGTTGGCCAAGCCCGGTTTCTTTGCCGCCCATCGGCGTGTGGCGCAGGTCACAGGTGTAGCCCTAGGGGATCTCCCTGAGATCGCGCCGAGACCTTCCTGAGATCTCCCGAAGAATTCAGGGGTGTTGTCCGTGTGGGGGATCAGTGACGGATCGACGAGGGATCGACGGCCGGCCTGTGTCGGCGAGGTGCCGAGCAGCCCTCCGGAGGAACCGTTCCGATCGTCATAAAGGTGTCGCTTGGAGCCGCTTCGATCGTCGCGAAGGCACCGCTTCGGTGGCTCGTGAATCCGTGCACGCGTGCGCGGCTGTCCACCTTCATCCACACCGCTCCCGCCAAAGCGTGAATGAGCCGCCACTATCAAGCCAGGGCGTCCAGCGCCAATTTGCTTGCGGCGGCCATCCCTTGATAGGCGACCCCCTCCCGACCAGCGGTAACTCGCTGAGATGTCACCTCTGGTGATCACTCAGGCGCTTCGCGTATGAAGATCACCGCTCATCCGACTTCATGATCCTTCGTCAGGTGGTGGAGATCACAAAGCCGTTGTCGCACCCCGTGTCGCAGATCACAGACCGGCGGGCATAAGATGCGAGGCAGTTGGGCTTGTGACCTGCTTCACATGTAGGCGATCTTCGTGGGTCGTGGTGGGCGGGTCGCGGTCCGATGCAACCGCCAACAGTCAGTGCCGACTGAGAGGAGCGAGGAGCGTGAACGCCTATGCGCCCATCCTCGTGCTGGGAGCCCTCGGGGCAGGCTTTGCGATCTTCTCCGTGGTCATGGCCACGCTTATCGGTCCAAAGCGGTACAACCGCGCCAAGCTCGAGGCGTATGAGTGCGGTATCGAGCCGACGCCGACTCCGGCCGGCGGCGGGCGATTTCCCATCAAGTACTACCTGACGGCGATGCTCTTCATCGTCTTCGACATCGAGATCGTCTTCCTTTACCCCTGGGCCGTCACCTTCGACGCGCTGGGGATTTTCGGGCTCGTGGAGATGCTGCTCTTCGTGCTCACCGTCTTCGTCGCGTACGCGTACGTATGGCGGCGTGGCGGCCTGGAATGGGACTAAAGGTCTGAGGGGCCAAAGAGCATGGGACTCGAAGAGAAACTGCCGAGCGGTTTTCTGCTGACCACCGTCGAACAAGCCGCGGGCTGGGTGCGCAAGTCATCCGTCTTCCCCGCGACCTTCGGCCTCGCGTGCTGCGCCATCGAGATGATGACGACGGGAGCCGGGCGCTATGACCTGGCTCGCTTCGGCATGGAGGTTTTCCGCGGTTCACCGCGGCAGGCCGATCTGATGATCGTGGCCGGGCGTGTGAGCCAGAAGATGGCGCCGGTCCTGCGGCAGGTCTATGACCAGATGCCCAACCCCAAGTGGGTCATTTCCATGGGGGTTTGCGCTTCATCGGGCGGGATGTTCAACAATTACGCGATTGTGCAGGGCGTGGACCACATTGTCCCTGTTGACATCTATTTGCCCGGCTGTCCGCCGCGGCCCGAGATGCTGATGGACGCGATCCTCAAGCTCCACCAGAAGATCCAGGGCGGCAAGCTCGGGGTCAACGCCGAGGAAGCGGCCCGCGAGGCGGAGGAGGCGGCCCTCAAGGCCCTCCCCACCATCGAGATGAAGGGGCTGCTGCGGTGAGCGACGCGCACGACGAACACGACGAGCACCTGAACGGGAACGGCGTCCCCGCTCCCCGCGACGAGGCCGGCAAGGTCATCGGCGTCCGCCGGGGCATGTTCGGCGCCAACAACGGCGGCGACACGTCCGGTTACGGCGGCCTGGTGCGCACGATCACCCTGCCCGGTGCGTCCGCGCGCCCGTACGGCGGCTGGTTCGACGAGGTCGCCGACGAGCTGGAAGGAGCCCTGGAAGAGCAGGGGCTCCTCCCGGAGAACGCGATCGAGAAGACGGTCGTCGACCGCGACGAGCTCACCTTCCACATCGCGCGCGAGCATCTCGTCCGGGTCGCCCAGACCCTGCGCGACGACCCGGCCCTGCGCTTCGAGCTCTGCACGGGCGTCAGCGGCGTGCACTTCCTCGAGGACAAGGGCCGCGAGCTGCACGCCGTCTACCACCTGCGCTCGATCACCCACAACCGCCTGATCCGGCTCGAAGTCAGCGCCCCTGACGCCGATCCGCACGTCCCCTCGCTGGTCTCCGTCTACCCGACGAACGACTGGCACGAGCGCGAGGCGTACGACTTCTTCGGCCTGATCTTCGACGGCCACCCGGCCCTCACGCGGATCATGATGCCGGACGACTGGCAGGGCTTCCCGCAGCGCAAGGACTACCCCCTCGGCGGCATCCCCGTCGAGTACAAGGGCGCCCAGATCCCGGCTCCGGACCAGCGGAGGTCGTACAGCTGATGTCCACTTCACATGCTTTTGCTCGGGAGACGACCGAGGGGACCGTATATACGGTCACCGGCGGCGACTGGGACGAGGTCGTCCAGTCCGCCGCCCGGTCCGACGACGAGCGCATCATCGTCAACATGGGTCCGCAGCACCCCTCCACCCATGGTGTGCTCCGGCTCATCCTGGAGATCGAGGGCGAGACCGTCTCCGAGGCCCGCTGCGGCATCGGCTATCTGCACACGGGCATCGAGAAGAACCTCGAGTACCGCACGTGGACGCAGGGCACGACGTTCGTCACGCGCATGGACTATCTGACGCCGTTCTTCAACGAGGCGGCGTACTGCCTCGGCGTCGAGAAGCTGCTCGGCATCGAGGACCAGATCCCGGACCGCGCCTCGGTCATCCGCGTGCTCCTGATGGAGCTCAACCGGCTCTCCTCGCACCTGGTGTGCATCGCCACCGGCGGCATGGAGCTGGGCGCGACGACGATCATGATCTACGGCTTCCGGGATCGTGAACTCGTTCTCGACATCTTCGAGCTGATCACCGGCCTGCGCATGAACCACGCGTACATCCGGCCCGGCGGACTCGCCCAGGACCTGCCCCCGGGCGCGGTGGACCAGATCCGCGAGTTCGTGAAGAAGATGCAGAAGAACCTCGGCGAGTACGACAAGCTCGCCACCGGGAACCCCATCTTCAAGGCCCGTATGCAGGACGTCGGCTATCTCGACCTGGCCGGCTGCATGGCGCTCGGCGCCACGGGGCCCGTCCTGCGCTCGGCCGGTCTGCCGCACGACCTGCGCAAGGCGCAGCCCTACTGCGGCTACGAGAACTACGAGTTCGACGTGCCGACCGCCGACACCTGTGACTCCTACGGACGCTTCCTGATCCGTCTGGAGGAGATGCGCCAGTCGCTGCGCATCGTCGAGCAGTGCCTGGACCGCCTCGCGCCGGGTCCGGTCATGGTCGGCGACAAGAAGATCGCCTGGCCCGCGCAACTGGCGCTCGGCCCGGACGGCCTCGGCAACTCGCTCGATCACATCAAGAAGATCATGGGCACCTCCATGGAGGCCCTGATCCACCACTTCAAGCTGGTGACCGAGGGCTTCCGGGTCCCGGCCGGTCAGGCCTACACCGCTGTCGAGTCGCCCAAGGGCGAGCTCGGGGTGCATGTCGTCTCCGACGGCGGCACCCGCCCCTACCGGGTCCACTTCCGCGACCCGTCCTTCACCAACCTGCAGGCCATGGCGGCGATGTGTGAGGGCGGCCAGGTCGCCGACGTCATCGTCGCCGTCGCGTCCATCGACCCCGTGATGGGAGGCGTCGACCGGTGACCACCACTCCCTCTTCCGAGCAGGGCACGGGCGTCAGCCTGGGCATGCCCCAACTCCCCGCCCCCGACTACCCGGCCGACGTACGGGCCAGGCTCGACGCGGACGCCAAGGAGATCATCTCCCGCTACCCGGACTCGCGGTCCGCGCTGCTCCCGCTGCTGCACCTGGTGCAGTCGGAGGAGGGTCACGTCACGCGCACGGGCATGGCCTTCTGCGCGGAGGTGCTCGGCCTGACCACCGCCGAGGTCACCGCGGTCGCGACCTTCTACACGATGTACCGGCGCAAGCCCTCCGGTGACTACCAAGTCGGCGTCTGCACCAACACCTTGTGCGCCGTCATGGGCGGCGACGCGATCTTCGAGTCCCTCCAGGAGCACCTGGGCGTCGGCAACGAAGGGACCACGGAGGACGGCAAGGTCACGCTGGAGCACATCGAGTGCAACGCGGCCTGCGACTTCGCTCCCGTCGTGATGGTCAACTGGGAGTTCTTCGACAACCAGACTCCCGAGACCGCCAAGCGGCTCGTCGACGACCTGCGCGCGGGCGTGCAGGTCGAGCCGACCCGCGGCGCCCCCTTGTGCACGTACAAGGAGACGGCCCGGATTCTGGCGGGCTTCCCCGACGAGCGTCCCGGCGCCGTCGAGGCGAGCGGCGGCGCGGGCCCGGCCTCGCTGATCGGACTGCGCCTGGCCAAGGGCGAGATGCCGCAGCCGCGGGTGGTCCACCCGCGCGCGGGCGGCCCGCAGGACGAGGCGCCTGCCGAGCACCTCAGCTCGCACGACGCACCGCAGGAGACCTCGGCATCCGACCCGGCCCACCCGGCCGGACCGACCGCCGAGGAGGGGGAGTGATGACCTTGGCAGCCGAGATCGACAACGAGACGAGCCCCGAGAAGCTGCTCGCGCCGGTGCTCTCGGCGTTCTGGGACGAGGAGAAGTCCTGGACGCTGGAGACCTACCGACGGCACGAGGGGTACGAGGGCCTGCGCAAGGCCCTGGCCATGGCGCCGGACGACCTCATCGCGTACGTGAAGGACTCCGGTCTGCGCGGCCGTGGCGGCGCAGGATTCCCCACCGGGATGAAGTGGCAGTTCATTCCGCAGGGCGACGGAAAGCCGCACTATCTAGTTGTCAACGCCGACGAATCGGAGCCGGGGACCTGCAAGGACATCCCGCTCCTCTTCGCGAACCCGCATAGCCTCATCGAGGGCATTGTGATCGCCTGTTACGCGATCCGCTCGTCGCATGCCTTCATCTACCTGCGCGGTGAAGTCGTCCCCGTACTCCGGCGGTTGCACGAGGCCGTGCGTGAGGCGAAAGAGGCGGGATTCCTGGGCGAGAACATCCTGGGCAGCGGACTCGACCTCGAACTCACCGTGCACGCGGGTGCGGGCGCGTACATCTGTGGTGAGGAGACCGCGCTGCTCGACTCGCTCGAAGGCCGCCGTGGCCAGCCGCGACTGCGTCCCCCTTTCCCGGCCGTCGCGGGCCTCTACGCATGCCCCACTGTTGTCAACAACGTCGAGTCCATCGCGTCGGTTCCCGCGATCCTGAATCGCGGAAAAGACTGGTTCAAGTCGATGGGAAGCGAGAAGTCCCCCGGCTTCACGCTCTATTCGCTGAGCGGACACGTCACCAGCCCCGGCCAGTACGAGGCCCCGCTCGGCATCACCCTGCGCCAGCTGCTCGAGATGAGCGGCGGGATGCGGGCGGGCCACCGGCTCAAGTTCTGGACGCCGGGCGGCTCCTCGACGCCGATGTTCACCGACGAGCACCTCGACGTCCCGCTGGACTACGAGGGAGTGGGCGCCGCCGGCTCGATGCTCGGCACGAAGGCGCTGCAGTGCTTCGACGAGACGACGTGCGTGGTGCGCGCGGTCACCCGCTGGACCGAGTTCTACGCCCACGAGTCCTGCGGCAAGTGCACGCCGTGCCGCGAAGGGACGTACTGGCTGGTCCAGTTGCTCCGCGACATCGAGGCCGGCAAGGGCGTCATGTCCGACCTGGACAAGCTCAACGACATCGCCGACAACATCAACGGCAAGTCGTTCTGCGCGCTGGGTGACGGCGCCGCGTCGCCGATCTTCTCCTCGCTCAAGTACTTCCGCGAGGAGTACGAGCAGCACATCACCGGCAAGGGCTGCCCCTTCGACCCGGCCAAGTCGACTCTCTGGGCCGACCGGCCCGCCGCACCTTCGGAGGTGAACGCATGACAGTGACCACTAATAGCGCTCCCTCCGGGGGCGGCGAGGCGGCGGTTCCGCCGGAAGACCTCGTGTCGCTGACGATCGACGGCGCCGAGATCAGCGTCCCGAAGGGGACGCTGGTGATCCGGGCCGCCGAGCTCCTCGGCATCGAGATCCCGAGGTTCTGCGACCACCCGCTGCTCGACCCGGCGGGCGCCTGCCGCCAGTGCATCGTCGAGGTGGAGGGCCAGCGCAAGCCGATGGCCTCCTGCACCATCACCTGCACCGACGGCATGGTCGTGAAGTCGCAGCTCTCCTCGCCCGTCGCCGAGAAGGCCCAGCGCGGTGTGATGGAGCTGCTCCTCATCAACCACCCGCTGGACTGCCCGGTCTGCGACAAGGGCGGCGAGTGCCCGCTGCAGAACCAGGCGATGCAGGTCGGCGACCCGGACAGCCGCTTCGAGGGCAAGAAGCGGACGTACGAGAAGCCGGTGCCGATCTCCACGCAGGTGCTGCTCGACCGTGAGCGGTGCGTGCTGTGCGCGCGCTGCACCCGGTTCTCGAACCAGATCGCGGGCGACCCGATGATCGAGCTGATCGAGCGCGGCGCGCTCCAGCAGGTCGGCACGGGCGAGGGCGATCCCTTCGAGTCGTACTTCTCCGGGAACACCATCCAGATCTGTCCGGTCGGCGCGCTGACCTCGGCGGCGTATCGCTTCCGCTCGCGGCCCTTCGACCTGGTGTCGTCGCCTTCGGTGTGCGAGCACTGCGCCGGCGGCTGCGCGACGCGCACCGACCACCGGCGCGGCAAGGTCATGCGGCGCCTCGCGGCGGACGACCCCGAGGTCAACGAGGAGTGGATCTGCGACAAGGGGCGCTTCGGCTTCCGTTACGCGCAGAAGCCGGACCGGCTCACCACGCCGCTGGTGCGCAACGCGGAGACGGGTGAGCTGGAGGCGGCCAGTTGGCCCGAGGCCCTCGAAGCCGCGGCGAACGGACTCGCCGCCGCGCGCGGCCGGGCCGGTGTGCTGACCGGTGGGCGCCTCACCGTGGAGGACGCGTACGCGTACAGCAAGTACGCGCGCGTGGCGCTCGACACGAACGACATCGACTTCCGCGCGCGCGTGCACAGCAGCGAGGAAGCCGACTTCCTGGCCGCCCGTGTCGCGGGCCGTGGCCGGGACCTCGACGGCGCAGGCGTCACGTACGCGGAGGTGGAGAAGGCGCCCGCGGTCCTGCTCGTCGGCTTCGAGGCCGAGGAGGAGGCGCCCGGGATCTTCCTGCGCCTGCGCAAGGCCTGGCGCAAGCACGGCCAGCGGACGTTCTCCCTCGCCACGCACCAGACCCGGGGCCTGGAGAAGGCGGGCGGCACGCTGTTGCCCGCGGCTCCCGGCACCGAGACGGAGTGGCTCGACGCCCTCTCCGGAGAGGTCGGACTTGAGGGCGATGGTGCCAAGGCCGCCGAGGCGCTGCGCGCTCCGGGTGCGGTGATCGTGGTGGGCGAGCGCCTCGCGGCCGTGCCGGGCGGGCTCACCGCCGCCGTACGGGCCGCGTCCGCGACCGGTGCGCGGCTGGTGTGGATTCCGCGCAGGGCGGGGGAGCGCGGCGCCATCGAGGCCGGTGCGCTGCCCTCGCTGCTTCCCGGCGGGCGTCCGTCCACCGACCCGCGCGCGCGGGACGAGGTCGCGGCCGTGTGGCGCGTGGCCGAACTCCCGCACCGCTACGGCCGCGACACCGGCCAGATCATCGAGGCGGCGGCGACCGGCGAACTGGGCGCGCTCCTGGTGGGGGGCGTGGAGGTCGCCGACCTTCCCGACCCGGCACGCGCGCGTGAAGCACTCTCCGAGGTCGGGTTCCTGGTCTCCCTCGAACTGCGGCCCAGTGAGGTCACCCGGCACGCCGACGTCGTACTCCCCGTGGCCGCGGTCGCGGAGAAGCCCGGCACCTTCCTCAACTGGGAGGGCAGGGCTCGGATGTTCGAGGCCTCGCTCAAGCCCGACCAGATGACGCGCACGCTGGCCCCGACGGACGCGCGTGTGCTGCACATGCTGGCCGACGCCGGGGACGTACATCTGGGTCTTCCCGACCTGGCGACCGCCCGGCGCGAGCTGGACCGGCTCGGCGGCTGGGACGGCACGCACGCCGCGGAGCCCCTGGAGACGGGTGCTCAGCCGCCGAGGCCCGCCTCCGGAGAGGCCGTTCTCGCGGGGCACCGGCTGCTGCTCGACCAGGGCCGCCTCCAGGAGGGCGACGAAGCGCTCGCCGGCACACGGCACGCCGCGGTCGCCCGGCTCTCCCCGGCCACAGCGGCCGAGGCGGGCGTCAAGGACGGCGACGTCCTGGCCGTCTCCGGCCCCACCGGGGCGACCGAACTGCCGCTCCTGGTGACCGAGATGCCCGACCGCGTGGTGTGGCTGCCGCTGAACTCGACCGGGGGAGGCGTCACTTCCGACACGGGCGCGCGCCCCGGCGACCTCGTCCGCATCGGCCCGGCGCTCCTGCCGGAGCCCTCTGAGGCCCCGGAGGTGACGTCGTGATGCACCACATGGTGCCGCTTGCGGCGGAAGACCTGTCCATGTTCGGCCGTGACCCGTGGTGGCTCGTCGCGATCAAGGCGGTGTTCTGCTTCGCGTTCCTGATGGTGACGGTGCTCTTCTCCATCGTGTGGGAGCGCAAGGTCGTCGCCTGGATGCAGCTGCGCATCGGGCCCAACCGGCACGGCCCCTGGGGCATGCTGCAGTCCCTCGCGGACGGCATCAAGCTGATGCTCAAGGAAGACGTGATCGTCAAGCGCGCGGACAAGGTGGTCTACATCCTCGCGCCGATCGTCGCGGCCATCCCGGCCTTCATGGCGATCGCGGTGATCCCCTTCGGGCCCGCGGGCAACGAGATCTCGATCTTCGGCCAGCGCACGACGATGCAGCTCACCGACCTGCCGATCGCGATGCTCTACATCCTCGCGGTCGCCTCGGTCGGCATCTACGGCATCGTGCTGGCGGGCTGGAGCTCCGGGTCCACGTACCCGCTCCTCGGCGGCCTGCGCTCCTGCGCGCAGATGATCTCGTACGAGATCGCGATGGGTGCCGCGTTCGCCTCGGTGTTCCTCTACTCCGGGTCGATGTCGACCTCGGCGATCGTGGAGGCGCAGGCGGACCGCTGGTACGTGCTGCTCCTTCCGGTGTCGTTCCTGATCTACATCGTGACGATGATCGGTGAGACCAACCGCGCGCCGTTCGACATGCCGGAGTCCGAGGGCGACCTCGTCGGTGGCTTCAACACCGAGTACTCGTCGATCAAGTTCGCGCTGTTCATGCTCGCCGAGTACGTCAACATGGTCACCGTCTCGGCGGTCTCGGTCACGCTCTTCCTGGGCGGCTGGCGGGCCCCGTACCCGGTCAGCACCTTCTGGGAGGGCGCGAACCACGGCTGGTGGCCGATGCTCTGGTTCGTGATCAAGGTCCAGCTGCTGCTGTTCTTCTTCATCTGGCTGCGCGGCACGCTGCCACGCGTCCGCTACGACCAGCTGATGAAGCTCGGCTGGAAGGTCCTGATCCCGGTCTCGGTCGTCTGGCTGATGCTCGTGGCGACGGTCAGGGCGATGCGGAACGAGGAGTACGACTTCACCTCGATCGCGCTCTATGTGGGCGGCGGAGTCATCGCGCTCCTGTTGCTCTCCGTCGTCGTCGACATCTTCCGCGACAAGCGCGAGAAGGAAGCGGCGGCACGATCCGAGAGCGACGAGCCCGTCGCCTTCGACCCGATGGCCGGTGGATTCCCCGTCCCGCCGCTGCCCGGACAGAGCCTGCCGCCCGTACCGCGACGACGCCCGCGCCACGAGCGCGAGTTGATTGTCAGTGGTGGCCCGGATACTCAAAGTGACGGAACGCGAAGTGACGGAAAGGAGGCGTCCGATGGCTGAGTCGAAGAACGAGCCGAACCAGTCACAGCACGAGTCGAACCAATCGAAGCAGGGGTTCCAGAACCCTGTCGCGGGCTTCGGCGTGACCTTCAAGGCCATGTTCAAGAAGCGGCTGACCGAGCAGTATCCGGAGCAGGAGAAGGTCACCGCTCCCCGCTTCCACGGCAGGCACCAGCTCAACCGCCATCCGGACGGCCTGGAGAAGTGCGTCGGCTGTGAACTCTGCGCCTGGGCCTGCCCCGCGGACGCGATCTATGTGGAGGGCGCGGACAACACCGAGGAGGAGCGCTACTCCCCGGGCGAGCGGTACGGCCGCGTCTACCAGATCAACTACGCCCGCTGCATCCTGTGCGGTCTGTGCATCGAGGCGTGCCCCACGCGCGCGTTGACGATGACGAACGAGTTCGAGCTGGCCGACAGCAGCCGCGAGAACCTCATCTACACCAAGGAGCAGCTGCTCGCCGGCCTGGAGGAAGGCATGGTCGAGTCACCGCACTCGATCTTCCCCGGCACGGACGAGCAGGACTACTACCGCGGTCTGGTGACCGAGGCCGCGCCGGGCACGGTGCCTCAAGTGGCCCTCTCCAAGGGGGAGACGCCCCAGGAGGCCGCTTCCACCTTCGGCGACTCCGAACCCGCGTCGGGGGAGGTGATCAACCGATGACACAGCTCGCCGCCTACACCACGTCCACCGGTGAGGCCGTCCAGTTCTGGGTGCTCGGCACGGTCGCCGTGATCGGCGCACTGTGCACGATCCTCATGAAGAAGGCCGTGCACAGCGCGCTGTGCCTCGCCGGGACCATGATCATCCTCGCGGTCTTCTACCTCGCCAACGGGGCGTACTTCCTGGGCATCGTCCAGGTCGTCGTCTACACCGGCGCGATCATGATGCTCTTCCTCTTCGTGGTCATGCTCGTCGGTGTCACCGCCGCCGACTCCCTGAAGGAGACCATCAAGGGGCAGCGCTGGCTGGCCGGCCTCTGTGGCTTCGGCTTCGCCATCCTGCTCTTCGCCGGCATCGGCAACGCCTCGGTGAACGACTTCACCGGGCTCGGCAAGGCGAACGCGGGCGGCAACGTGGAGGGCCTCGCCGAGAGCATCTTCACGAAGTACGTCTTCGCCTTCGAGATCACCGGCGCCCTGCTCATCACCGCCACCGTCGGCGCGATGGTGCTCACGCACCGCGAGCGCACGGAGCGCGCCAAGACGCAGCGCGAGATGTCCGAGGAGCGCGTGCGCGGCAAGCACCTGCCGCCGCTGCCCGCCCCCGGTGTCTACGCCCGGCACAACGCCGTGGACGTCGCGGGTCTCCTTCCCGACGGCACGCCCTCCGAGCTCACGGTCAACAAGACGCTGCGTGAGCGCGGCCAGATCCGCGATGTGTCGGACGAGGCGCTGGACGATCTGCGGGCCCTCGAACAGCGCTCCACGGAGCGTCTGGAGCGGTCGACGAAGACCGAGGAGGCGTCGAAGTGAATCCGGTCAACTACCTGTATCTCGCGGCGCTGTTGTTCGCGATCGGCGCCACCGGCGTGCTGATCAGGCGGAACGCGATCGTGGTGTTCATGTGTATCGAGCTGATGCTCAACGCGTGCAACCTCGCCTTCGTGGCCTTCTCCCGGCTGCACGGCAATCTCGACGGCCAGATCATCGCCTTCTTCACGATGGTCGTCGCCGCGGCGGAAGTCGTGGTCGGCCTCGCGATCATCGTGTCGCTGTTCCGCTCCCGTCACTCGGCCTCGGTCGACGACGCCAGCCTGATGAAGCTGTAAGGGGTCGCTGAAAAGTGGAGAACCTGATCGCGCTGCTCGTAGCGGCGCCTCTGCTCGGAGCGGCCGTACTGCTGTGCGGCGGGCGGCGGTTGGACCGTGTCGGCCACTGGCTCGGCACGCTGCTCGCGGCCGCCTCCTTCGTCATCGGTGTGATGCTCTTCGCCGACATGCTGGGCAAGGGCGCCGACGAGCGCTCCCTGTCGCAGCACGTGTTCAGCTGGATTCCCGTGGAGGGTTTCCAGGCGGACGTCGCCTTCCAGCTCGACCAGCTGTCGATGACGTTCGTCCTGCTGATCACGGGTGTGGGCACCCTGATCCACATCTACTCCATCGGGTACATGGAGCACGACGAGCGGCGCCGCCGCTTCTTCGGCTATCTGAACCTGTTCCTCGCGGCGATGCTCATCCTCGTCCTCGCCGACAACTACCTGCTCCTGTACGTCGGATGGGAGGGCGTCGGCCTCGCCTCGTACCTCCTGATCGGCTTCTGGCAGCACAAGCCCAGTGCGGCCACCGCCGCGAAGAAGGCCTTCCTGGTCAACAGGGTCGGCGACATGGGCCTGTCGATCGCCATCATGCTGATGTTCACCACCTTCGGGACGTTCGCCTTCGGGCCCGTCATGGAGGCCACGGGTGAGACGTCGGAGGGCAAGCTGACGGCCATTGGCCTGATGCTGCTGCTCGCGGCGTGCGGCAAGTCGGCCCAGGTGCCGCTGCAGTCCTGGCTCGGCGACGCGATGGAGGGCCCGACCCCGGTCTCGGCCCTGATCCACGCGGCGACGATGGTGACCGCCGGCGTGTACTTGATCGTCCGCTCCGGCGCGATCTTCAACGGCGCCCCGGACGCGCAGCTCGTCGTCACCGTCGTGGGCGCGGTCACGCTCCTCTTCGGTGCGATCGTCGGTTGCGCGAAGGACGACATCAAGAAGGCCCTCGCCGGGTCGACGATGTCCCAGATCGGGTACATGATCCTGGCCGCGGGCCTCGGCCCCATCGGCTACGTCTTCGCGATCATGCACCTGGTGACGCACGGCTTCTTCAAGGCCGGGCTCTTCCTCGGGGCCGGTTCGGTCATGCACGGCATGAACGACGAGGTCGACATGCGGAAGTACGGCGGCCTGCGGAAGTACATGCCGGTCACCTTCGTCACCTTCGGGCTCGGCTATCTGGCGATCATCGGCTTCCCCGGTCTGTCCGGCTTCTTCTCCAAGGACAAGATCATCGAGGCGGCGTTCGCCAAGGGCGGCACGGAGGGCTGGATCCTCGGCTCGGTCGCGCTGCTCGGCGCCGCGATCACCGCGTTCTACATGACGCGCGTGATGATCATGACGTTCTTCGGCGAGAAGCGCTGGCAGCCGGACGCGGAGGGCAACGAACCGCATCCGCACGAGTCGCCCAGGTCCATGACGATCCCGATGATCGTGCTGGCCTTCGGGTCGGTCTTCGCGGGTGGGTTCTTCAGCATCGGCGACCGCTTCATGCACTGGCTTGAGCCGGTCACCCGCCACGACCACGGCCACTCTCCGCTGAGCGCCGCCACGGTCACGGGCGCCACCATGGTGGTCCTGCTCATCGGTGTGGGCCTCGCCTACTTCCAGTACGGCCGCCGTCCCGTCCCGGTCACCGCCCCGCGCGGTTCGGTGCTCACCCGGGCGGCCCGGCGCGACCTCCTCCAGGACGACTTCAACCACGTCGTCCTGGTCCGCGGCGGAGAGCACCTCACCCGCTCCCTGGTCTACGTCGACCACACCCTGGTCGACGGAGTCGTCAACGGCACGGCGGCCTCGGTCGGCGGGCTCTCCGGGCGGCTGCGCAAGATGCAGAACGGCTATGCCCGCTCCTACGCGGTCTCGATGTTCGGCGGCGTTGCGGTACTCATCGCCGCGACCCTGCTGATGAGGGCGGTCTGATACCGATGTCCTTTCCTCTGCTGACAGCGACGGCGGCCCTGCCCGCGATCGGGGCGATCGCCACGGCGGCCGTCCCGGCCGCCCGGCGGACCGCCGCCAAGTGGCTCGCGCTGCTCGTGTCGCTCGCCACGCTCGCGCTCGCCGTGACCGTGCTCGTGCGGTTCGACCCCGACGGGGCCCGCTATCAACTCACCGAGTCCCGCTCGTGGATCGCGGAATTCGGGGTGCGGTACGAACTGGGCGTGGACGGCATCGGTGTCGCCCTCATCGCCCTGACCGCGCTCCTGATGCCCTTCATCATCCTGGCGGGCTGGCATGACGCCGATCCCCTGGAGACGAAGTCCTCGCGCTGGCGCCCGACTCAAGGCTTCTTCGCCCTGATCCTGGCCGTCGAGGCGATGGTGATCCTCTCCTTCGAGGCCACCGACGTCTTCCTCTTCTACATCTTCTTCGAAGCCATGCTCATCCCGATGTACTTCCTCATCGGCGGCTTCGGGGACCGTGCCCACGCGGGCAGCGACGAGAAGGCGTCGGCGCAGCGCTCGTACGCCGCGGTGAAGTTCCTTCTCTACAACCTCGTCGGCGGCCTGATCATGCTGGCCGCGGTCATCGGGCTCTATGTGGTGGCGGGGAACTTCTCGCTCCAGGAGATCACCGAGGCGCGGGCCAACGGCACCCTGGAGATGGCGACCAGCACCGAGCGGTGGCTGTTCCTCGGCTTCTTCTTCGCCTTCGCGGTGAAGGCCCCGCTGTGGCCGCTGCACACCTGGCTGCCGAACGCGATGGGCGAGTCCACGGCGCCCGTCGCCGTACTGATCACGGCAGTCGTCGACAAGGTCGGCACGTTCGCGATGCTGCGTTTCTGCCTCGGGCTCTTCCCCGAGGCGAGCAAGTGGGCGACGCCGGTCATCCTCGTGCTCGCGCTGGTCAGCATCGTCTACGGCGCACTGCTCGCGGTCGGCCAGCGCGACATCAAGCGCCTGGTGGCGTACGCGTCGATCTCGCACTTCGGGTTCATCATTCTCGGCATCTTCGCGATGACCTCGCAGGGCCAGTCCGGCGCGACGCTCTACATGGTCAACCACGGGCTCTCGACCGCGGCCCTGATGCTGGTGGCCGGCTTCCTGATCTCGCGGCGCGGTTCGCGGCTCATCGCGGACTACGGAGGGGTGCAGAAGGTCGCGCCGGTGCTCGCCGGCACGTTCCTGATCGGTGGTCTCGCGACGCTCTCGCTGCCGGGCCTCGCGCCGTTCGTGAGTGAGTTCCTGGTCCTGGTCGGCGCGTTCGCGCGCTATCCCGTGGTCGGGATCATCGCCACCATCGGCATCGTGCTCGCCGCGCTCTACACCCTCGTCCTCTACCAGCGGACGATGACGGGCCCGGTGAAGCCGGAGGTCTCCGCCATGCCGGACCTGCGGGTGCGTGAACTCCTGGTCGTCACACCGCTGATCGCGCTCCTGATCGGCCTCGGTGTCTACCCGAAGCCGCTCACCGACCTGGTCAACCCGGCGGTCAAGCACACCATGTCCGACGTACAGCAGAAGGACCCGAAGCCCGACGTGGAGGCGGCCAAGTGAGCGCATCGGCTGTCCACAGCCTGTGGACAATGGCGTCGGCCGCGGCGCCCCAGGATCAGATCGACAAGATCGACACTCCCACGATCGAGTACGGGCAGCTGTCACCGACGTTGATCGTCATCGGCGCGGCGGTGCTCGGGATCCTCATCGAGGCCTTCGTGCCGCGCAAGTCCCGTTACTACGCGCAGGTGTTCGTGGCGGTCGTCGCCCTCACCGCGGCCTTCGCCGCGGTCGTCGGACTCGCGGCCACCGGGTACGGCACGACGAAGGCCAAGATCGCGGCGATGGGCGCGATCGCGGTCGACGGACCCGCGCTCTTCCTCCAGGGCACGATCCTCCTGGCGGGACTCGTCGCGATCTTCACCTTCGCCGAGCGGCGGCTCGACCCGGTGGCGCACGGCAAGCGCGTGGACTCGTTCGCCGCGCAAGCCGGGTCGACGCCGGGCAGCGAAGGGGAAAAGGCCGCCACGAAGGCAGGGTTCACCACCACCGAGGTGTTCCCGCTCGCGCTCTTCGCGATCGGCGGGATGCTCGTCTTCCCGTCGGCGAACGACCTCCTGACGCTCTTCATCGCCCTTGAGGTCTTCTCGCTGCCGCTCTACCTGCTGTGCGCGCTCGCCCGCCGCAAGCGCCTGATGTCGCAGGAAGCCGCCGTCAAGTACTTCCTGCTCGGCTCGTTCTCCTCGGCGTTCCTGCTCTTCGGGATCGCCCTGCTCTACGGGTACGCGGGCTCGGTGTCGTACGGCACGATCGCCAAGGTCATCGACGGCAGCGTCCAGGAGGTCAATCCCGCGCTCGCCGACACCATGGGCAACGACGCGCTGCTCCTGATCGGTGCCGCGATGATCGTCATGGGCCTGCTCTTCAAGGTCGGCGCGGTGCCGTTCCACATGTGGACCCCGGACGTGTACGAAGGCGCGCCCACCCCGGTCACCGGCTTCATGGCCGCGGCGACGAAGGTGGCCGCCTTCGGCGCGCTGCTCCGGCTCCTGTACGTGGTGCTGCCGGGCCTTCGCTGGGACTGGCGGCCCGTGATGTGGGGCGTCGTGATCCTCACGATGCTGGCCGGCGCGATCGTCGCGATCACCCAGACGGACATCAAGCGGCTGCTCGCGTACTCCTCGATCGCCCACGCGGGGTTCATCCTCGCCGGTGTCATCGCCATGACGCCGGACGGCATCTCGTCGGTCCTCTTCTACCTGGGGGCCTACTCCTTCGTGACGATCGGCGCGTTCGCGGTGGTCACGCTGGTGCGGGACGCGGGCGGCGAGGCCACGCACCTGTCGAAGTGGGCGGGGCTCGGCCGGCGCTCGCCGCTGGTCGCGGCGGTCTTCGCGGTGTTCCTGCTCGCCTTCGCCGGCATTCCGCTGACCTCCGGGTTCTCCGGGAAGTTCGCGGTGTTCAAGGCGGCCGCGGAGGGTGGTGCGGGCGCGCTGGTCGTGGTCGGTGTGATCTCGTCCGCGATCGCGGCGTTCTTCTACATCCGCGTGATCGTGCTCATGTTCTTCAGCGAGCCGAAGGCGGACGGCCCGACGGTCGCCGTGCCCTCGCCGCTGACCATGACCGCGATCGGCGTGGGTGTCGCGGTGACGCTGGTCCTGGGCGTGGCCCCGCAGTACTTCCTGGATCTGGCGAACCAGGCGGGGGTCTTCGTCCGGTAGCTCGCCTGTTCCCTTCACCGCCGCCCGGCACCCCGTCCGACAGGGGTGCCGGGCGGCGGCCTGTGGATAACTTCCCGAGGTGTCGGTCCGGAGCCCTATCGTGGAGTCTGTGGTCGAAGCGCGACGTACGGGGGCAGGGCGATGGATGGGAACGATGGCATGAGTGAGGTGGCCGTAGCGGGCACGGTGGCGGAGAGCGGCGCGGTGGCGGAGAGTGACGCGCTGCGGACGCTGCACCGCGTCTTCGGGTATGACGCGTTCCGCGGTGAGCAGGAAGCGATCATCGACCACGTGGTCGCGGGCGGGGACTCCGTCGTGCTGATGCCCACCGGCGGCGGCAAGTCGCTCTGCTATCAGATCCCGGCCCTGGTGCGGCCCGGCACCGGCGTCGTCATCTCCCCCCTCATCGCGCTCATGCAGGACCAGGTGGACGCGCTGCGGGCACTCGGCGTGCGGGCCGGGTTCATCAACTCCACGCAGGACTTCGACGAGCGGCGCGTGATGGAGGCCGAGTTCCTCGCGGGGGAACTCGACGTGCTGTATCTGGCGCCGGAGCGGCTGCGCCTGGAGGGGACGCTCGACCTGCTCTCCCGCGCCAAGATCTCCGTCTTCGCGATCGACGAGGCGCACTGCGTCGCGCAGTGGGGCCACGACTTCCGCCCGGACTATCTGGCGCTCTCCCTCCTCGGCGAGCGCTGGCCGGACGTGCCGCGGATCGCGCTCACGGCGACGGCGACGCACGCCACGCACCGGGAGATCACCGAGCGGCTCGGCATGCCGGACGCCAAGCACTTCGTGGCGAGCTTCGACCGGCCCAACATCCAGTACCGCATCGTGCCGAAGGCCGAGCCGAAGAAGCAGCTCCTGGCCTTCCTCAAGGAGGAGCACCCGGGCGACGCGGGCATCGTCTACTGCCTCTCGCGCAATTCGGTGGAGAAGACCGCCGAGTTCCTGTGCCGCAACGGCATCGAGGCCGTTCCGTACCACGCGGGTCTCGACGGCGGGACGCGCGCCGCCCATCAGTCCCGCTTCCTGCGCGAGGAGGGCCTGGTCGTCTGCGCCACGATCGCCTTCGGCATGGGCATCGACAAGCCGGACGTCCGGTTCGTCGCCCACCTCGACCTGCCGAAGTCGGTCGAGGGGTACTACCAGGAGACGGGCCGCGCGGGCCGCGACGGACTGCCCTCCACGGCCTGGATGGCGTACGGGCTGCAGGACGTCGTCCAGCAGCGGAAGATGATCCAGGGCAGCGAGGGCGACGAGGCGTTCCGCCGCCGGGCGGCCTCGCATCTGGACTCGATGCTGGCCCTGTGCGAGACGGCCCAGTGCCGCAGGGCCCAACTCCTCACGTACTTCGGCCAGGACGCGGACGCCCCGTCCTGCGGCAACTGCGACACGTGCCTGACGCCCCCGGAGACCTGGGACGGCACGGTCCCGGCCCAGAAGGTCCTCTCCACGATCGTGCGGCTCCAGCGCGAGCGCGGCCAGAAGTTCGGCGCGGGCCAGATCATCGACATCCTGCTCGGCAAGAAGACCGCCAAGGTCATCCAGTTCGACCACGACCAGCTCTCGGTCTTCGGTATCGGCGAGGAGCTCGCGGAGGCCGAATGGCGGGGCGTGGTGCGGCAGTTGCTGGCCCAGGGGCTGCTCGCGGTCGAGGGGGAGTACGGCACGCTGGTCCTGACCGAGGAGAGCGGTTCCGTCCTCGGCCGGGAGCGGGAGGTGCGGTTGCGCAAGGAGCCGAAGCGGCCGGCCGCGGCGAAGGGCGCGAAGGGGGAGCGCAAGGCGAAGGCCGCGGCGGCGGTCGCCGAACTGCCTCAGGAAGCGGTGCCGGTGTTCGAGGCGCTGCGGGCATGGCGCGGCGCGCAGGCCAAGGAGCTGGGCCTCCCGGCGTACGTGATCTTCCATGACGCCACGCTGCGGGAGATCGCCACGCTGCGTCCGTCGTCCCTGGCGGAGCTCGGCGGCATCAGCGGCCTCGGCGAGAAGAAACTGGCGACGTACGGAGAGGGAGTGCTGGGGGTCCTGGCGGAGCTCGGGGGAGCGGCGGCTCCGGGGGCTCCGCAGACTACAGAGCCCCCGGAGCCCCCGGAGGAGGAGTGGCCGGAGCCCCCGGAGGACTTCTGACCAGCCGAGCAGGGAGCGCCCCGCAGGGGCGCGGGGCTCTGACATTTGCGGCTCCGCCGCGTGGGCGCGACCAGCCAAGACGGCGCAGCAGACGACCTAACGGGCCGGGGCGACCCTGCCAGAGACCTCGCCCAGGCCAACCCGCGTCCCGTCCGGCCCCGGGGCCCACGCCGTCAGCGTGACCTCGTCGCCGTCCTCGAGGAACGTCCGCTTCCCGTCCGGGAGGACAAGAGCGTCGCGGCCGTTCCAGGTGATCTCGATGAGGGAGCCGTACTGCCCCTCGGAGGGACCGCTCACGGTGCCCGAGCCGTACAGGTCGCCCGTGCGCAGGGACGCGCCGTTCGCCGTCATGTGGGCCAGCTGCTGGGCGGCCGTCCAGTAGACGGTGGAGAAGGGCGGCTCGGAGATGACGTGGCCGTTCAGGGCCACGGTGATGCGCAGGTCGTAGCCGCCGGGTTCGTCGGCGACGGACTCCGCCGAGTCGTCCAGGTAGGGCAGGAGTTCATGCGTGCGCTCCGGAGGGGCGACCCGCGCCGCGTCCAGGGCCTCGAGGGGAGTGATCCACGCAGAGACCGAGGTGGCGAAGGACTTGCCGAGGAACGGTCCGAGCGGGACGTACTCCCACGCCTGGATGTCGCGCGCCGACCAGTCGTTGAGGAGGGTCAGCCCGAAGACGTGCTCACGGAAGTCCGCGAGCGGCACCGGCGTGCCCAGCTCCGACGGCGTACCCACGACGAAGCCGACCTCGGCCTCGATGTCGAGACGGACGGAGGGCCCGAAGACCGGGGCCGTCTCCGCGGGAGCCTTGCGCTGCCCCGAGGGGCGTACCACCTCGGTGCCGGAGACCACAACGGTGCCGGACCGGCCGTGGTAACCGATGGGGAGGTGCTTCCAGTTGGGGGTCAGCGGGGACGGTGCGTCCGGACGGAAGATCTGCCCCAGGTGTGACGCGTGGTGCTCGGAGGCGTAGAAATCCACGTAGTCCGCGACCTCGAAGGGGAGGTGCAGCGTGACCTCGGACAGGGGGTACATGAGGGGGCGCACGACTTCGCGGTGCGCCGGGATCGTGACCCAGGCCGTGAGCGCGCGCCGCACATCCGACCAGGCCGTGCGGCCCGCGGCGAGCAGCGGGTTGAGCGTGGGCCGGGCGAGCAGCGAGACATAGGGCGAGCCGAGCGCCGCGGCCGCCGCACCCGCGTCCAGGACGTGATCGCCGAGCCGTACGCCGACGCGGCGCTCTCCGGCTGCGGACGCGCCCTCGGGGCCTGTGGCCAGGGAGAACACGCCGTACGGGAGATTGTGCGGCCCGAAGGGATCACCCTCCGCGAGAGCGAAGGGGTCGCCTACGGAGTGGGCGGAAGGGTCGCTCCCTGCCGGATCGAGCGGGGTGTGCTCGGACATGCGTACCTGCCTCGCTTTCCATATGGGTGTGCCACACGTTACGTGGGAACCCTCGGTTGGGGCAGTGTCTAAAGAGTTCGCAATGTCCGAATAAATCTTGCTGGAGTGGTCAGTTCCGGCTTAGCGTCCTTTGGGGGGACGCGGACGGGGTGGGTCCGGGTCATACGGAGGGACACGTGGGGGGACCCGTGGCCATGAGGAATGACAGCCTGCCCTTCGCGGTGGACCGTGAGGTGCCCGGCCTGATCGTGAAGTTCGGCAACTATCCGTTGCACCACGGCGGCGTGGGCGCGATCCGCAGCCTCGGAAGGCTCGGCGTGCCCATGTACGCGATCACGGAGGACCGTTACACGCCGGCGGCGGCCTCCCGCCATCTGACCGGCGCTTTTCCCTGGCCGACCACCGGGGTGGAGGAGCCGCGGCGGCTCGTCGAGGGGATGCTGCGCATCGCGCGCCGGATCGGCAGACCCACGGTCCTGATCCCGACCGACGAGGAAGCGGCCGTCCTCATCGCCGAGCACCAGGAGCCGTTGGCCGCCGCGGGGTTCCTCTTCCCGCGCGTGGAGCCGGGGTTGCCCCGCCGCCTCGCCAGCAAGCAGGGCCTGCACGAGCTGTGCGTGGAGCACGGCATCGCCTCGCCCGCCGCGTCCTTCCCCGAGAGTTACGGAGACGTGGCGGAGTTCGCCGCCGGGGCGACCTTCCCGGTGGTCGCCAAGAACCGCGAGGCGTTCACGCGCCGCTCCAGACCCGCGGTGAACGGGACGACGCGCATAGCGACCCCGGAGGGCCTGCTCTGCCTCGCCCGTGGCTGGGGCGAGCGGCCCGGGGTGATCCTCCAGGAGTATCTGCCGCGGGAGCAGGCCGAGGACTGGATCGTGCACGCGTACTTCGACGCGGACTCGGCGCCGCGCGCGATGTTCACGGGCGTCAAGGTGCGCTCCTGGCCGCCGCACGCGGGAATGACGGCGCATGCGTACGTCGTCGACAATCCGGAACTCGCGGACCTCGCCGCTCGTTTCATCAAACAGATCGGCTTCACCGGCGTCATCGACCTCGACCTCCGCTTCGACCGGCGGGACGGTCAGTACAAACTGCTCGACTTCAACCCCCGTATGGGTGCGCAATTCCGGCTCTTCGAGAGCGAGTCCGGGATCGATGTGGTCCGCGCCATGCATCTGCACCTGACGGGGCGCCCGGTTCCCAAGGGGGAACAGCGCGCCGGGCACCGGTATGTCGTGGAGAACATCGACCTGCCCGCCCTCCTCGCCTACCGCCGCAGCGGCTACACGACCCCGCACGCGCCCCCACGCGCGAACGGCACGGAACTGGCGTGGCTGGCGGCGGACGACATGAAGCCGTTCTTCACGATGCTCGCGCGTTTCGTGCGGCCCGGGGCGAAGCATCTCTACCAACTGTGGCGGACCAACCGCCGCGGCAGCAGTTCATCACCCACGAAGTAGGCACACGGCACACGCGGCAAGTGACGTCCTGGGGAGGGACTTCGTGATCCATCCGGTAGCAGTGATCGGGGCGGGGCCGTTCGGCCTGTCCACCGCGGCCCATCTGCGGGCCCGCGGGATTCCGGTACGGGTCTTCGGTGACCCGATGGTGAGCTGGCGGGCGCACATGCCCGCGGGCATGCTCCTGAAATCGACCCCCGTGGCCTCGAACATCGACGCGCCGCAGCGCGGCCACACCCTCGTCGACTACTGCGAGGCGGCGGGCATTCCGCGTCTGGTCACCGACGAGGACATCATCCCGATCGAGACCTTCGTCGCCTACGGGGAGTGGTTCAAGGAGAGACTCGTGCCCGACCTGGAGCAGGTGCGGGTGGTCTCGGTGGACCGCAAGGGCACGGCGGGTTTCGACCTGAAGCTGGACTCCGGCGAGCAGTTCACGGCCCGCGCGGTCGTGGTCGCGAGCGGACTCTCGGGGCTCGCGCAACTGCCGCCCGCGCTCGCCGCCGCCGTACCGGACGGCCCCTCTGCCACCGGGCCCGTGTCACACAGCTCGCAGCACAGCGACCTGTCGCGGTTCGCGGGGCGTGAGCTGCTCGTGGTCGGCGCGGGGCAGTCGGCCCTGGAGACGGCCGCGCTGGCGGCCGAAGCGGGCGCGAGCGTCAAGGTGGTGGCGCGCGGCAGGGGGTCGGTGGCCTTCGGGGCGCCTCCGTGGGAGCAGCCGAAGCTGCGCCCCGAGTCGCCGTTCGGCCGCGCCTGGTCGCTGTACGCGATCAGTTACTACCCCCACCCCTACCGCTACCTGCCCCCGCAGGCCCGCCACTACCTGGTCCGCCGCATTCTCGGACCGCTGGGAGCGTGGTGGCTGCGGGAGCGCTTCGAGGGCAAGGTCGAGAAGCGCGAGGTCCGTCGCGTCATGTCGGCGGACGTCCGGGAGGGCAGCCCCGTCCTGCGGGTGGAGACCCTGGGCGGCCGTATCCGCGAACTCTCCGCCGACCATGTCATCGCGGCGACGGGCTACCGCGTCGACGTCGCCGCGATGGACTTCCTGGGCCCCGCACTGCGCGCCCGTCTCGCCACGAGCCGAGGCACCCCGAAACTGGGCGCGGGCTATGTCTCGTCGGTCCCGGGCCTGTACTTCACCGGGCTTCCGGCGGCGGCGTCGTACGGCCCGGTGATGCGCTTCGTGTGCGGGACGGAGTTCGCCTCGCCGCGGTTGGTGGGGCACTTGGCGTCGGCACACAGGTGAGGGGCGCGGCCCGGGAAGGGCACGCCGTCTCCCACGCGTGATTTCCGGGCCAAGTCATACCGTAGGGACGGGTCCAGGGGACACGTCCCGGTGAATCCTGTGAGCCTCCTGTGAGCGCCGGTTGTGCGACCAGCGCACTTCGCGCGTCACAGCTCTTGTGACGTTGCTATCGGCAGCGCCCGGGATCCGTATTCTCTGGATCATGGCTGCACCCCTCGCATATTCACTCATCGCCACTGACCTGGACGGGACGCTGCTGCGCGGCGACGACACCGTCTCCGACCGGTCGTTGGCCGCGCTGTCCGCGACGGCCGGGGCGGGGGCGCACCACCTGGTGGTGACCGGCCGGCCCGCGCCCCGGGTGAAGCCGCTCCTCGACGATCTGGGCGGCGGTGGCCTCGCCGTCTGCGGCCAGGGGGCGCAGTTGTACGACGCCGGGGCCGATCGCATGATCTGGTCCGTGACGCTCGACCGTGAGCTGGCCGAGGCCGCGCTCGGGAAGATCGAGGCGGAGGTCGGGCAGGTCTACGCCGCCGTCGACCAGGACGGTGTGGACGGGCTCACCCTCATCGAGCCGGGGTATCTGATGCCGCACCCCACCTTGCCCGCCGTGCGCGTGCACAAGCGTGACGCGCTCTGGTCCGAGCCCATCAGCAAGGTGCTCCTGCGCCATCCCGAGCTGAGCGACGATGAGTTGGCCGCCGTCGCCCGCGATGCCGTCGGGCCCCTCGCCACCGTCACCATGTCGGGGCCCGGCACCGTCGAGCTCCAGCCGCGCGGGGTGACCAAGGCGACGGGGCTCGCCCTGGCCGCCGAGCGGCTCGGGATGACCGCCGAGGACACCCTCGCCTTCGGGGACATGCCCAATGACGTGCCGATGTTCGTCTGGGCGGCCCGTGGCGTCGCCATGGCCAACGCCCACCCCGACCTCAAGTCCGCGGCCGACGAGGTGACTTCGTCCAATGAGGACGACGGGGTGGCCGTCGTGCTCGAGCGGTTGCTCGCCGCCCGGAAGTAGGGCGCTAGCCCGCCGTCCTCGGGATCCGCTTCTCCCACGTCCGGTGGAAGACGACCTCGTCCCCCTCCTTGCACACCACCTCGTTCGACGTGATGAAGTCCGCCGCGTCGCACGTGATCTCGGAGCGGGAGGTGATCGACACGTCCCAGGCCAGCTCGGGGCGGTGCAGCCGGATGAACCAGTCGGAGCGGGTACGGGCGGAGAGCGGGTCGGACTGGTTGATCGTGTACGCCTCCACCGCGTCCTCGGTGAATTCGAGGCCGTCCGGGTAGACCCGCGTACCGCCGTAGCGCGGGTCCACCTCCAGGCGCCACTCGCCCTTCGCCACATCGCGTACGACCAGGCGCTCGGGACGCGGCTCGTCGAGTGTCGCCGGGTACATCACCCCTAGGGGCTCCGACTGCTCCGGAGCGGCGAACGTGATGAAGGGGTCCAAGTCGCCCTGGCGTACGGGGAGTTCCAGGGCGCTGCCCGCCGGGTCCAGGACGAAGCCCGCCGAGTCCGCCTGCGGCCAGATCCACGGCCAGTACGCGGACGAGACCGCGAGCCTGATCTTGTGGCCGGGCGGGAAGGTGTGGCCGATCGCGTTCAGTTCGAAGGTGACGTCCTGTGTCTCTCCCACCGGCCATGGGTCCACCCTGTCCCGGCCGTTGCGGGCGGAGAGGTTCAGCACGCCTCGCGTGACCAGGGTCGACGAACCGTCCGGTGCCACGTCGCAGACCCGCGCGATCGCCTGCCCGGCCGGGGTGTCCATGGTCAGGCGCAGCTTCACCTTGGGGCGGCCCAGGATGCGTACGGCCGAGGGGACCTCGAACTCGAAGCACGCCGACTTCGCGTCCTCGTCCCGCTGGTCCGGCGGGAGGTCCGCGTCGTTGCCGAAGGGGAAGTAGCGGCCCGCGTCCAGGCCCGTGTGCTGGGGGGAGTTCACGATCACCGGGGCGCCCTGGAGGGCGTACGGGGTCGGGGTGACGTTCGGCGAGGGCCAGGAGGGGTCGCCGACCCAGCCGCCCGGCAGCTCGGCGTACACCGTCGCCGGCGGGTGCGAGTCGCTGATCCAGGAGCGCAGCTTCGGCTCCGCCATGATGCCCGTGTCGATGCCCTTGAGGTGGTGGTCCCACCAGCGCAGCGTCTCCTGGAGGAAGCCGATCGCGGGACCCGGCGGCAGGCCCCGGTCGGGGTACTGGTGCGACCACGGGCCGATCAATCCCCTTACGTCTCCCGGCAGATGCTCGACCAGACGCAGGACCGTGTCCCGGTAGGGGTCGTGGAAGCCGCCCACCGCGAGCACCGCCGCGCCGATCGCGGAGTAGTCCTCGCAGACGCTGCCGTGCTGCCAGTACTCGTCCCGGGTCTGGTGGTCGAGCCAGGTGTGGATGAAGGGGTCCACGGCTTCGAGGCGGCTCAGCCACATCTCCCGCCAGCGGTCGCCGACGAACAGCGGGTCCGGGGGCCGGGAGACGAAGGCGAGCATCGTCGCCGCCCACGCGTGCATGTCCACCGCGAGGACGGAACCACCCATGTAGTGCACGTCGTTGTCATAGCGGTCGTCCGCGGAGCAGACCGTGACGACCGCCTTGAGCGGCTCGGGCGCGAGGGCCGCGATCTGGAGGGAGTTGAAGCCGCCCCAGGAGATGCCGAACATGCCGACCTTGCCCGTGCACCAGGGCTGCTCGGCGAGCCAGTTGACGACCTCGACCCCGTCGGCGAGCTCGACCGGGGAGTACTCGTCGGTCGGCATGCCCTCCGAGTTGCCGTGCCCCCGCACGTCCACGCGCACGGAGGCGTAGCCATGGCCCGCGTACCAGGGGTGGCGCTGGAAGTCGCGGGGCGCCGTCCAGTCGCTCAGCCGGTAGGGGAGGTACTCCAGGAGCGCGGGGACGGGTTCGTCCGTCACCGGGCGCCAGATGCGCGCGTACAGCTTGGTCCCGTCCGGGAGGGGTACCTGGACGTCTTCGCGGGTGGTCTCGTACGGGAAGGACTGGCGAATCTGCATGGTCTGCATGGGGGGAACCTCTGTGTCCTCTGTGGCCTCGGTGTCCTCTGTGGCCTGTGTGTCCTCGGTGTCCTCAGTGGACGGGGTGCATGGTGCGGCGCAGCCATGGGGCGAGCAGGATGACGGCCACACCGGCGGCCACCGCGATCGCGCCGTTCACGCCGAAGTACGCCGGGTTGGAGACCTCTCCGTACACCTTCACGACCTGCGCCTGGATGCCGTTGGCGAGGGCGAGCGAGAGGAACCAGAGGGCCATGGTCTGGCTGGCGAAGGCCCGCGGTGCGAGTTTCGTCGTCGCCGACATGCCCGAGGTCTCCACGAGGATGTCGCCGAGGCCGAGCAGCAGATACGAGCCGACGATCCACCAGACCGCCATCTTGTACGTGTCGTCGCCGTGCCCGGAGGTGGGGAGCACCATCAGCAGGAACGACAGGCCGCCCAGGATCACGCCGAACGCGATCTTGTTGGAGGCGTGCGGCTGGCGGTGACCCATCCGCGCCCAGACCGCGGCGACGACGGGGGCGAGGGCGACCTCGAAGGCGCCGAGCGCGGAGGCGTACCAGCTCGCGGGGAAGGTGAAGCCGAGGATCGACGTCTCGGCGTTCGTCGACGCGAGCAGGATCATCGTCGAGTAGGCCTGGAAGAGGATGAAGTTGAAGACGACCGAGGCGAGGAAGAGCACCACGTACGGCCTGAGACGGCCGCGCTCCTTGGGCGTCACCCGTGGGCTGCGGAACATGACCGCGAAGTAGACGATCGGCGCGATCACCGAGATGACGGTGAGCAGGTCGACGAAGCGGTCCATCGTGAGCCAGCCGGCGGCGGCGAGCACACCCGCGAGGGCGGCGAACGCGACGGCGCCCACGACGATCAGGAGGACCGCGCGGCGCATCGCGTCCGTGGGGAGCGCGAATTCCGCCGACGCCTTGCGCCCGGCGAGGTGGCGGCGCCCGAGCACGTACTGGACCAGGCCGAACGTCATGCCGATCGCGGCCGCCGAGAAGCCCCAGTGCCAGCCCTTGTGATCGCCGAGCCAGCCGGTGATCAGCGGGCCCGCGAAGGCGCCGATGTTGATGCCCATGTAGTACAGCGCGAAGCCCGCGTCGCGCCGGTCGTCGTCGGTGCGGTAGAGCTTGCCGACCATCGAGGCGACGTTCGGCTTGAGCAGGCCGGTGCCCGCGCTGATCAGACCGAGGCCGACCCAGGTCATCGTCGCCGTCGGGACGGCCATCGAGTAGTGGCCGCAGGCGATGAGGATGCCGCCCCACAGGACCGCGCGGTACGAGCCGAGGATGCGGTCGGCGAGCCAGCCGCCGGCCACCGAGACGAGATAGACGAGTGTTCCGTACGCCGCCGACACCGAGGCGGCGGTCCCGGGATCCATGCCCATTCCGTCGTTCGCGACCGAGTCCGCGAAGTACAGGACGAGGATGGCCTGCATGCCGAGGAACGAGAAACGCTCCCAGACCTCGAGCCCCGAGAGGGTGAGAAGTCCGCGCGGCTGCCCGAAGAAGGCGTGGTCGTCACCGGGCGGCGGCTCCGTCGACGGCTCCGCGGGCGGTTCGATGTCGGGCTCGATGCGGGACAAAGGTTCTGCTCCCGTTGGTTCTGGGGCGTATCAGCTGATCAAGAACATACCGGCGGTCATCGCACGCCGCCTGGGCGGCATTGCACAGGCGGGTGCCCACTGTGATCGAAAGGCGACCGGATACGCTGACTTGTGCGATGGCAGCGACACATCGACAAACCGTGTCATCGATCCCGTCATCGCGCGAAGATCGACCGAGTGATGATCGACCGAGTGACCGACTTGTGATCGTCAGCAGACAGGAGAACCCCTCGTGACCGTCGTCGGGCCCTTCGGCCTCAGCGTGCGGGACCAGGCTCTCGAAGCCGATGTCCAGGCCGGATTGGCGGCCGTCGAGGAAGGTCTGCTCGACGCCACCAAAAGCGGGGTCCCCTTCATCACGGAGGCCGCGCAGCATCTGGTGCGCGCGGGCGGCAAGCGGTTCAGGCCGCTCCTCGTGATGCTCGCCGCGCAGTTCGGCGATCCGTACGCGCCGGGCGTCGTGCCCTCCGCCGTCGTCGTCGAGCTGACGCACCTCGCGACGCTCTACCACGACGACGTGATGGACGAGGCGGACGTGCGCCGCGGCGTCGAGAGCGCCAACCAGCGCTGGGGCAACTCCGTCGCCGTCCTCACGGGTGATTTCCTCTTCGCCCGCGCCTCGTACATCCTGGCCGACCTCGGCCCGGACGCCGTCCGCATCCAGGCGGAGGCGTTCGAGCGCCTGGTCACCGGTCAGATCCTGGAGACGGCGGGGCCCACCGAGGGCCGCGACCCGATCGACCACTACCTGGACGTGCTCGGCGGCAAGACCGGCTCGCTCGTCGCCGTGGCGTGCCGTTTCGGCGCCATGATGTCCGGCGCCGACGAGACCGTCGTGGACGTCCTGACCCAGTACGGGGAGCGGCTCGGCGTCGCCTTCCAGCTCGCCGACGACGTACTGGACATCGCCTCCGACTCGCACGAGTCCGGCAAGACTCCGGGCACAGACCTCCGCGAGGGCATCCCCACCCTTCCGGTCCTGCGCCTGCGTGAGCGGGTGGAGAAGCTCGGGCTCCCCGAGGACATCGCCCTGTCGGAGCTCCTGGACTCGGACCTGACGGACGACGCGCGGCACGCCGAGGCGCTGGCCCGGCTGCGGGCCCACCCGGCCCTGGAGCAGGCGCGCAAGGACACCGTGCGGTTCGCGGAGGAGGCGCGGGACACGCTCGCGCCGCTGCGGGACTGCGACGCGAAGACGTCCCTCGTCGAGCTCTGCGATCTGGTCGTGCACCGGGCGGGCTGAGCCTGTCGCCGTGGCGCGATGTGCGTGACCTAGGTCACACTCTCTGGTCGGTCCTGGATTGAGTCCAGGATCGGATTCAATCCGTACCTATGCCCGGAAGTCGACGCAGTGGGGCGTCGGCTCAGGTACGGGGAGATTTCTGACCATGGGTACTTTTGGTACGTCCGGCATGTTCGCGCACCGCCGCCGGGCTCTGCTCGCCGCCGGTGTGGCCGTCGCCGCCGCGGGAGGCGTGGCGGTCGCGGCACCGTCCGCGGGGGCGCACGACGGGGGCACGGGCCACGGCAGCAGCGGCGCGAGCACGAGCGCCAGCACCGGCAGCGGGGGAGCCGTCTTCGTGGCGAGCATGAACGGCGCGAACGAGGTGCCCGTGCAGGGCGGCCCCGCGGTGGGCGACAAGGACGGCCGGGCGCTCGAATTCGTCCAGGTCAAGGGCGACAAGGTGTCGGTCAGCGTCAAGTGGCGCGGCACGGACAAGCCGACCGCCCTCCACGTCCACCAGGGCGCCAAGGGCACCAACGGCGGTGTCAAGATCGACTTCACCGGGCTGCTCGGCAAGAGCAAGGGCCATCGCGTGACGGGCACGGTCAAGGTCCACGACGCGGCGCTGCTGCGGCAGTTGAAGGCCGACCCGAACAGCTTCTACGCCAACCTGCACACCGCCGAGTTCCCCGGCGGCGCGGTCCGCGGCCAGCTCCACAAGGTGACCACGGACTTCGACTTCCGTGACGCGGCGGCCAACTTCCAGGCCCCGGTGCTCAAGGGCAAGCAGATCTACGAGTGCAAGAAGGCCGAGGACGGTTCCGGCAAGTTCGCCTTCGCGCAGCGCGACGTGCGCGCGAGGCTCGGCGGGGGCATCGCGCACGACTTCGTCGCCCCCAACTCGGGCACCCCGCGCTGGACCGCCCCCGACCGCAGCCAGGTCACCGGCAAGCTGATCTCCAGGACCCCGAACGGCGAGAAGAACATCCCCGAACTCGACCTGGCGGCCACGCAGACGGGCAAGCCGCGCGGGCTGCTCGCCGGCACCGCGGAGATCCTGCGCCTGAACACGGTGGGCGGGGTCGCGCCCGCGGGTGACTGCGAGAAGGGCGCCATCGCGGAGGTCCCGTACAAGGCGGATTACGTCTTCGTGCAGCGCTGACCCCTGAGTGTTCGGCGGCGCTTCCCCTACTGGTCGGGGGAGGCGCCGCCGCTTTTTGTCATCCCACAGCAGTACGTGGAGTTGCTCCCGGGGTCTGACGCTTCTCGCTGGCCGATTTGGTCGTATGGAGACAAGCAAGGTCCGGCAAGAACAACCACTCCTGACCTGTTCGGGTGAGAATGGCGGCGAGGAGTGGACGCACGCACGTACTGGGAAGGCCGCCGCCGACCACGGAGGTAGGGCACACAATGGCACCGTACGAACCGGAGCAGAACACCAGCGAGAGCGGGGAGCTGCGCGCGGGCCGTCGCAAGGCGGCGCGTTACGTGGTCCCCGTCGCGGTGGCGGGGGTGGCGGCGGCGACCATCGGGCTCGTCCCGGCGCTCGCCACGTCGGGCGACCCCAAGCTGCCCGACGTCACCGCCCAGGAACTCATCGAGAAGATCGCCGCGTCGGACACGGAGCAGCTCTCGGGCACTGTAAAGATCAGCACCGACCTCGGCCTGCCGTCCTTCGGCGGCGACATGGCCGGCGGCTTCGCCCCGGGCGGCGGCTCGGGCGGCGGCGAGGGCGGCGGCGAGGGCGGGGACGGCGAGGGCTCGGCCGCCGACCCGCAGGCGAAGCTGATGGAGCTGGCGACCGGCACGCACACGCTGCGCGTCGCCGCCGACGGCCCCGACAAGCAGAAGCTGTCGATCCTGGACGACGCCGCCGAGTACAGCCTGATCCACAACGGCGACGACGTGTGGGCGTACGACAGCAAGTCGAACGAGGCGTACCACTCCAAGTCGCCGGGCAAGGCCGGGGACTCCGGCAAGGGTTCCGACAAGGACTCCGGTGCGAAGGACCTCCCCGAGGATGTCCCCTCCACGCCCAAGGAGCTGGCCGAGGAAGCGCTGAAGGCGGCCGACGACACGACGTCGGTGAAGGTGGACGGCACCGCGCAGGTGGCCGGCCGCGACGCCTACCGCCTGGTCATCAAGCCCAAGCAGTCCGGCTCGACGATCGGCCAGATCACGGTCGCCGTGGACTCCGAGACCGGCACGCCGCTGAAGTTCACCCTCACCCCGTCCGGTGGCGGCAGCGCGGTCGTCGACGCGGGCTTCACCAAGGTCGACTTCGGCAAGCCGGCCGCCTCGACCTTCGACTTCACGCCGCCCAAGGGCGCGAAGGTCACGGAGGGGGACGACGCCGCCGAGGAGCACGGCTTCAAGGACGGCGGCAAGGAGTTCAAGGGCGACAAGGGCATGGAGGGCCTGAACGGACTGAACGTCATCGGCAAGGGCTGGAACTCCATCGCCGAGCTCGAACTGCCGGGCGGCCAGGGCCTCCCGACGGGTGCCTCCGGCGACGTCCCGCCGGACGCGCAGAACTTCCTCGACTCGCTCGGCGACAAGGTGTCGGGCGACTTCGGTGAGGGCACGGTCTTCAAGACGCGTCTGATCAACGCCCTCATCACCGAGGACGGCAAGGTCTACGCGGGCGCGGTCACCAAGGAAGCGCTGGTGAAGGCGGCGAACGCGGCCAAGTAGCGTGCTGCGGCAAGGCGATTGAGCGGCGGGTCCGAGGTGCCGGGCAGGTGCCTCGGACCCGCCGTCACGACTTCGAGCGGGGGAGGGCGAGGTGCCGGGCAGCAGCGGCGGTGCGGCGGAGAGTGTCATCGAGACGTCCGGGCTGACCAAGCGCTACGGCAAGCAGCTCGCCGTGGACCGGCTGAGCCTCACCGTCCCCGCCGGAAGTGTCTTCGGGTTCCTCGGGCCGAACGGCTCGGGCAAGACGACCACCATCCGGATGCTCATGGGCCTGATCGAGCCGACTTCCGGCCAGGCCAGCGTCCTTGGCCGCCCGATGCCGCGCGAGGTCCGCGCCGTGCTCCCGCACGTGGGCGCGCTCATCGAGGGCCCCGCGCTCTACGGCTTCCTCTCCGGCCGCGACAATCTCCTGCGGTTCGACGCCGCCGACCCGACCGCCGATCCGCGCACCCGCCGTGCCCGTGCCGACTCCGCCCTGGACCGGGTGGGGCTGACGGCTGCCGCGGGCAAGAAGGCGAAGGCGTACTCGCTCGGGATGAAGCAGCGCCTCGGTCTCGCCGCCGCGCTGCTCCAGCCGCGCAGGCTCCTCGTGCTCGACGAGCCGACCAACGGCCTCGATCCGCAGGGCATGCGCGAGATCCGGGCGCTGGTAAGGGAATTGGCGTCGGAGGGCACGACGGTGTTCCTCTCCTCGCACCTCCTGGACGAGATCGAGCAGGTCTGCACGCATGCCGCGGTGATGGCGCAGGGCCGTCTGATCACCCAGGGCCCCGTCGCCGAACTCGCCGCGGGTGCGCGCGGGCGCCTGGTCGTCACGACGCCGGACACGGGCGACGCGGTGCGCGTCCTGAAGGAACTCGGCGTGACGGATCTCGTCGTGACGGAGGACCGCGTGACGGGCGAACCGCCGGGCACGGAGAGCGGCACGGACCTCGCCGAGCTGAACGCCGCGTTGGTCGGTGCGGGCGTACGAGTGCGGGGATTCGGCGTCGAACGGGCCTCGCTGGAGGACGCGTTCGTGGCGCTGACGGGGGAGGGCTTCGATGTCGCGGGCTGAGATCGACGGCGTACGGGACGACGCACCAGTGGCGATGGGCCCACCGAAGGTGCGGCGGATCTGGACCTTCGGGATCTTCCGCAGCGAGCTCGGCATCACCTTCCGCCGCTGGCGGACCCTCGCACTGCTCGGCGTGCTCGCCGCCGTACCGATCCTCGTGGGCGTCGCCGTCAAGATCGAGACCAGCGACGGCTCGACGCTCGGCGGGGGCGGCGGCGAGGCGGGGGGCCCGGCGTTCATCGCACAGGTCACCAACAACGGCCTGTTCCTGGTCTTCACCGCGCTCGCCGCGACCCTCCCCTTCTTCCTGCCCATGGCGGTCGGTGTCGTCGCGGGCGACTCCATCGCGGGCGAGTCCAGCGCGGGGACGCTGCGCTATCTGCTCGTCGCCCCGGCGGGACGGACGCGCCTGCTGCTCGCCAAGTACGCGACAGCGATGACGTTCTGCCTGGTCGCGACCCTCGTCGTGGCCCTCTCCGCGCTCGCCGTCGGGGCGCTGCTCTTCCCGCTCGGCGAGGTCACCACGATCTCCGGCACCCGGATCGGCTTCGGCGAAGGGCTGCTGCGGGCCCTGCTCATCGCCCTCGTGGTCGCCGCGTCACTGATCGGGGTGGCGGCGCTCGGTCTCTTCGTGTCGACGCTGACCAGCAGCGGCATCGCGGCGATGGCGACGACGGTCGGCCTGCTGATCACCATCCAGATCCTCGACCAGATCCCCCAACTGCACGCCATCCAGCCGTACTTCTTCTCGCACTACTGGCTGTCCTTCGCGGATCTGATGCGCGAGCCCGTCTACTGGGACGAGCTGGTCAAGAACCTCGGCCTCCAGGGCCTGTACGCGGCCCTGTTCGGCTCGGCGGCGTGGGCGAGGTTCGGGGCGAAGGACATCACGGCGTAAGGCCGCCGGCCGTTCGGGACATCAGCTCTCGTACGGGTAGCGGGCGAGCGGCGGCTCCTGCGCGAAGAACGTCTTGGCGCGGGCGAGGGCCTCGGTGTCGTCGAGCACGTTGCCCGGCCTCGATCCGTTGCCGAGCAGGACGCCGCCGAAGTGCAGCGGGAAGAAGGCGGCCACGTGGTTCAGCGTGCCGATCAGCGGGTCCGCGACCTCCTCCTCGCGGTGGGCGAGCGCCGTCACGCCCCACAAGGTGCGGCCCTTCATGGTGTTCTTGAAGTCGACCTCCGGGACCTCGAGCCACGCGTCCCAGTAGTCGAGGTAGCGCTTGGTGGTGGCCGAGAGGGAGTACCAGTACAGGGGCGACACGATGACGATGTCCGTGGCGTCGAGGGTGGCGTCCAGGAGCAGCGCCTCGTTGTCGCCGGAGGGCCGGGGGCGGGCACGCGGGCGTGTGCTGTCGTGGCGCAGGTCCTCGAAGTCGGGCAGCGGGTGGTCGGCGAGGTTCAGCCAGCGCTGCTCGACGTCGGCCGGGAGCTGTTCGGCTGCCTTGCGGGCCAATGTCTCCGTGTTGCCGTCGGGGCGGGCGCTGCCGAGGACGAAGAGGAACGTGCGGGTCATGGTGGGCCCCCTGGGAGTGTGGCGTGGCGGCGCACGGTCGCGAGGACCGTGCAATTACCTGCGCCTGCACTATATGCACGCGCAGGTAATTGCGTCCAGGGGAACTCGGGCTGCGAGCTCGGACTGTGGGGCCGAGCCGAGCCGGGCCAGGCGCTAAGCGGACAGCCCCCACACCGCGTACGCCACCGCGTCACTGTTGTGGTTGAGCGCGGTCCCGTCGATGTTCGACTCCGTGTCGCAGGCGGAGTGGTAGCACTTGTCGAACGGCTCACCGGCCGTGCCGCCCCAGTTCTGGGCCTGCTCGGCGGTCTTCTTGTAGTCGGCGCCGCTGAACAGTCCGCCGACCGGGACGCCCGCGTCCTTGAACGGCGCGTGGTCGGAGCGGCCGTCGCCCTCCTCGTCCGGCTCCGTGGCGAGGTCGAGGCCGCCGTAGAAGTCCTTGAAGGTCTTCTCGATGGTGGGGTCGTCGTCGTAGACGAAGTAGCCCGGGTTCGGGGAGCCGATCATGTCGAAGTTCAGATAGCCCTTGATCTTCGAGCGCTCGCCCGCGGGCAGCTTGTCGACGTAGTGCGAGGAGCCGACGAGCCCCAGCTCCTCGGCGCCCCACCAGGCGAACCGCAGGTGCTTGGCCGGCTTGTACTGCTCGCGCGCCACGGTGAGCGCGGTCTCCAGGATCGCGGCCGAACCGGAGCCGTTGTCGTTGATGCCGGGGCCCGAGTCGACGCTGTCGAGGTGCGAGCCCGCCATGACGACCTGGTCGGCGTCGCCGCCGGGCCAGTCCGCGATCAGGTTGTAGCCGGTTTTGCCGTTGGAGGTGAACTCCTGGAGCGAGGTGGTGAATCCGGCCTCGTCCAGCTTGCCCTTCACGTAGTCGATCGAGGCCTTGTAGCCCGCACTGCCGTGGGCGCGGTTGCCGCCGTTGGACGAGGCGATGTTCTGCAGCTGCGAGAGGTGGCCCTGGACGTTGGCCACGGAGATGTCGGGGGCTGCCGCTGTGGGGGCGGGGGCCGCGGAGGACATCGCGTTGGTGGTGAGGAGTCCGGTGACGGCTATGACGGCGGCTGCCGCGGCGCGTCCGGGTACGGAGAGCTTCATGTGGGGGGCTCCGTGTTCTGTTGGTTCGTTGCGTGGGGGTACGCCAATTCCGTTCGCCATCCACGGAATTGGCGTGCCTGATGGTGCGGGTGAGCTTGACCGTGCGTCAAGAGCGCATATCGGTCGCCGTGTTCCGCAGGGCGGTCGTGGGCGGCGGCACGAGCACGGTCCAGCCGGGGGCGTAGGTGTCCGGCACGGGGTGCCGCCGCCAGTCGCGGGCCCAGTGCGGGGGCTGTTTCTCGCGCAGGATCAGGGCCGCGGGCCGGCGCCGGTCGTCCGGCCGGGCGGCCGAGCACCCGGAGACGTACGCGATGGGGATCACCGAAGTGCTGCCCTTCAGGACGCACGGAGCGCGCACCCCGTGCTCGTGCAGGACGCCGGTGACGCGCACCCAGTCGCCGCGTGCGCCGGCTTGGATACGGGCGTTGCCGAGGGCGAGCGGGAGCTGGATTCCCAGGTGGGCGACGAGGGCGGCCGCGAGGACGACGGTGACGGCGCGTCGCGCCCGGCCGAGGAGGGCGAGGAGCCCGAAGGCCGCGGGGACGGCGAGGAGGGCGTGGGCCGGGAGGAGGAAACGGGGGGCGCCATAGGGGACGAGGAGGAGATAGGGCAGGGCGACAGACACGGCGACGACCACGGCCAGCCGGAGCGCGGGGCGCAGGGCCTGTGGGGCGGCGCGGGGGGCCTCCGCCTCCGATCCAGCCCCCGCCTCCGATCCAGCCCCCGCCTCCGATCCAGCCCCCGTCTCCGCCCCCGCCCCTGCCCCCGATCTTTTCGTGGCCCACAGTCCGGCGGCCACGAGTACGGGCAGGAGGAGCCACCACCCCGCGGCCACGATCCTGAGCTGGTCGGCGGTGCACGGGCGGCAGAGCAGAGGACCGTCCAGGGCGGTGAACTGGGCCTCGACGGCGGCCAGGGGGCGCAGCCCGCCCTGCACGTCGCTCGCCGCGACAAGCCGTTCGCGTACGCCGCCGAAGCGGACGTACGCCTCGACGGCCCACGGCAGCAGCCCGGCCAGGACACCGCCCATGACGGCGAGGGCGCGCCCCCTTGTCCGCCAGGCGGGCACGAGCAGGGCGGCGGCGAGCAGCGGGACGGCGACGGCGGCACCGTCGTTCGGGCGCATCAGGGCGGCCAGGGCGAGCCCCGCCGCGATCCCGGCGTGGGCGAGACGTCCGGGGCGGGCCCCGAGGAACAGTCCGACCGCGGCCGTGGCGCCCATGGCGGTGTAGTGGTTCGGCATCGCGGCGTTCGCGTAGAACAGCGCGAACCAGAGGCTTCCGTAGAGTCCGGCGGCCACGCCGACCACGCCGGGCCGCCCCGCGATGACGCGCAGCCAGGGCCTGAAGCCCAGGTAGAGGGCGGCGGTCGAGAGCAGCGTCAGCCAGACCCTGAGCAGGACGGTCGAGTCGCTCCAGGCCGCGACGGGAGAGATGAGCAGGGGTACGCCACGGGTACGGGGAGCGCTGAAGGGGGTGGCGGGCTCGTACGGCGGGAAGCGGCTCGCGTAGACGATCTCGTCCCAGCCGAGGGAGAGGGTGAGGGGGACGAGAGCGAGGGAGAGGGCGGCGTAGGCGAGGCAGGCGGCGAGGAGGGGGAGGTCGTCGCGGCCGGAGAGACGGCGCCGGAAGCGGTTGACGGGGAGGCGGCCGGGCGAGGGGGCCGCTCCCGGGTCGGGTGCGAGCCGGGCAGCGGTCCGGGGCGCGCGCTCGGGCACGAGGGTCTCGACCTCCCGCCAGGCTCGGTCAGGCCATGTCGCTTTCGATCACTTCTGTTCCCTTATGGGGAAGGTAGCGACGATGGCGCCCGAATCGCAGGAGGTGGGGCCGACGTATTTCGCCCACTGCCGCGAGAGGCCCGGGCTCGGCCGTCCCTGTCTCGGTCGGCCGTCCCAGTCTCAGTCGGTCGTCCCAGGAGCCTCGGATCCGGCCCGCGCGTCGTAGGCCGACCGCGCCGCGGCGACCTCGCCCTGGTGCTGCTCCGTCCAGGTCACCAGGGCCTGGATGGTGTGGTGCAAGGTGCCGCCCAGGGGCGTGAGTTCGTACTCGACCCGTGGCGGCACCACCGGATACACCGTGCGCTTGACCAGGCCGTCGCGCTCCAGCTGGCGCAGCGTCACGGTCAGCATGCGCTGGCTGATGCCGTCGATCTCCCGGCGCAGCTCGGTGAAGCGGAGCTTGCGGTGCTCCAGGAGGGCGATGGTGAGCAGCGACCACTTGTCGGCGACGCGGTCCAGGATCTGCCGGACCTGGCAGTCCTCGCGGGTGTCCCACTGAAAGGGGTCGGCGTCTCCGTAATCGCCCCCGGCATCCACGCTCACGGTGCCTCCGCGGTGACTCGGTGACTTTGAAGTGCCTTCTTCCATACCTGCCGATGGTGCCGCAGGCTTCGAGTGGTTACAAGAGGGAACCGACCCCCGCGTGAGTAACCGGGGGTACTCGCCCGCATCTCGCCCACAAGGAGTCCCACCATGGGTGCACGAGCCTGGGCCCTGCTGCTCGTCCTCTGCGGGACGATCTTCTTGGAGGGCATCGACGTCGCGATGCTCGCGATCGCGATCCCGGCGATCCGAGCCGACCTCGGCCTGACGACCGGCACCGCGGCATGGGTCATGAGCGCCTACGTCCTCGGGTACGCGGGCTTCACCCTCCTCGGCGGCCGGGCGGCCGATCTGCTGGGCAGGCGGCGGATGTTCCTCCTCTGGCTCGGTGTCTTCCTGGCCTTCTCCGGGCTCGGCGGCCTCGCCACCGAGGGCTGGATGCTGATCGTCGCCCGCTTCGTGACCGGGCTCTCCGCGGCCTTCATGACGCCGGCCGCGATGTCGATCATCACCACTTCGTACGCGGAGGGCCCTGAGCGCAACAAGGCGCTGCTCGTCTTCGCCGGCACCTCCGCGGGCGGCTTCTCGCTCGGCCTGGTCGCCGGCGGACTGCTCACCGAACTCGACTGGCGGTGGGTGTTCTTCGCGCCGGTGCTCCTCGCGGCCGGGATTCTCGCGGCGGCGGTCCGCTTCATCCCGGCGGAGGCGGTGCCCGTGCGGCGCGCTCGCGGACTCGGCGGCTTCGACCTGCCGGGGGCGGCGGCCGCCGCGGGGGCGATGCTGCTGCTCGCCTACGGCGTCGTGCGGCTCGAACACGGGCTCGCGGGCTGGCCGTTGACGGCCGGTGCGGCGGCGGCCGGGGTACTGCTCGGCCTCGCGTTCGTGGGGATCGAGCGGCGGACCCGCGAACCGCTGGTGCGGCTCGGGATCTTCCGTACGGGGACCGTGGTGCGGGCGGCGCTGGGGGCGCTGCTTTTCGTCGGGGCGTACATGGGCTTCCAGTTCGTCCTGACGCTGTACCTCCAGGAGCTCCGCGGCTGGTCGTCCCTGCAGACCGCCCTCGCCCTGGTGGTCATGGGCATCGACGTGATCCTGGCGCCGACGCTGACTCCGGTGCTCGTCACGCGGTACGGCCACGCCCGGGTGATCCTCTGCGGGTTCCTGCTGGCGACCGTGGCGTACGTGCTCTTCCTGCCGGTCGGCATGGACTGGACGTACGCGGCGATGTTCCCCACGTTCCTCCTCGCGGGCACCGCCTTCGCGCTCGCCCTGGGCCCGCTGATGATCGCGGCGACGGACCGCGTGGCCGAGGAGGAGCAGGGCCTGGCGGGCGGGGTGCTCCACACCGGCCTGCAGTTCGGCGCGGCGATCGGCATCTCGGGCGTGACGGCGGTACACGGCCTGGCCCTCTCCGGCACCGACCCGGCCTCGCCCCTCACCGCCTTCCGCACGGCCCTGACGGTCCCGGTGACGATGACACTCCTGGGCGCCCTCATCACGGCATACGGCCTACGAGTCCGAGCCCCGGCCGGCCGGCCCGTAGCGGAAAGCCAAAAGCCCACGCGGCGGACGGGGCTGCCCCGCTAGGGCCGCGAGGAACGGCGCGCGCAACCACGAAGCACCCGCACAATTCAACGCCGGGGGCCGCCCCGTTAGGGGCGCGGGGAACGGCGCGCGCAACCACGAAGCACCCGCACAATTCAACGCCGGGGGCCGCCCCGTTAGGGGCGCGGGGAACGGCGCGCTCAGTCACGAAGCACCCGCAGAAAACAACGCTGGGGCCGCCCCCTTAGGGGCGCGGGGAACGGCGCGCTCAGCCAAGAAGCACCCGCAGAAAACAACGGCGAAGGCCCCGCCAAGGGGCGCGGGGAACTGCGCGACCAGCCACAACCCACCCGCAGAAAGCACCCCGCAAAGAGCCCCCCCCACAAAGCCCCCCCCGCAGCCCGCAGGGCAACGCTCAGACCGCAGACCCCTCCCGCCCCGCCGAGGAAGCAGCAGGACTCATAGGCTCAGTCTCCCGCCCCGCAACAGGGGCGGACGAAGAGCCAGAAGCAGACGCAGACGCAGAAGCAGACGCAGAAGCAGACGCAGCCCCCGCCACAACCCGCCCCGCATTACGCCGCGCGGAGCGAACCGCCTCCCAGGTCAGCAAAGTCAACGCCAGCCACACAAGCCCGAACCCGGCCCACCGCTCAGGCGGCATCGCCTCATGGAAGTAGAGAATTCCGAGCAGGAACTGGAAGACGGGCGCGAGGTACTGCAACATCCCCAGCGTCGCCAGCGGCACCCGAATCGCCGCGGCCCCGAAGCAGACCAGCGGTATGGCGGTGACCAGACCGGTCGCCGCGAGAAGCGCCGCGTGCCCGAAGCCCTCCGCCCCGAACGTCGCGTCACCCCGCACCCCGAGCCACACCAGGAACCCGACCGCGGGCAGGAACTGGATCGCGGTCTCGGCGGTCAGCGACTCGAGTCCACTGAGCCCGACCTTCTTCTTCACCAGGCCGTACGTCGCGAAGGAGAAGGCGAGGCAGAGCGAGATCCACGGCGGCTGCCCGTACCCGAAGGCGAGTACGAGGACCGCCGCGAGGCCGACGGCGACGGCCGCCCACTGCACGGGCCGCAACCGCTCGCCGAGAAGCAGGACGCCCATCGCGATGGTGACCAGGGGGTTGATGAAGTAGCCGAGGGAGGCCTCGACGACGTGGCCGGAGTTCACGGCCCAGATGTAGACGCCCCAGTTGATCGTGATGACCGCCGCGGCGATCGTCACGAGGCCCAGCTTGCGGGGCTGCCGGATGAGCTCACCGGCCCACGCCCAGCGCCGCACGAGCAGCAGGGCGATGCCGACCACGACGAGCGACCAGGCCATCCGGTGCGCGAGGATCTCACCCGCCCCGGACGGCTTGAGCAGGGGCCAGAAGAGGGGCACGAGGCCCCACATCCCGTAGGCCGCGAAGCCGTTCAGCAGCCCTATGCGCTGCTCGCTCTTCGACTGCTCGGCTGCGGCGGCGTCCACGGCCCCTCCTTGGTGCAAGGCAGCCCCACGCTGCCCTCAGAAGGTAGCGGCCCGGACACCCCCGTGTCATGCCCGTCTCGCAAAAACGGTCATGACCTCCATCGCCCCCGCCCCCCATACGCCCGCAGCTCGGCCCTCAGCCCTTGAGAGCCGCCGAGATCGCCTCAGCGACAGGCGTCGTAGGCCGCCCGATGAGCCGGGCCAGATCACCGCTCGTACCGGCCAGCAGCCCCCGCTCGATCGCGGCGTCCACGTCCACGAGGATCGCGGCGAACTGCTCGGGAAGACCCGCGCCGGTCAGGATCGCGAGGTTCTCCTCGGCGGAGACGTTCGCGTACGAGATGTCCTTGCCGCTCTGCCGGGCGACCTCGGCGGCGTACTCGGCCAGGCTCCACGCGACATCGCCGCTCAGCTCGTACGCCTTGCCCTCGTGGCCCTCGCCGGTCAGTACGGCGACGGCGGCGGCCGCGTAGTCGGCGCGCGAGGCGGAGGCGACCCTGCCCTCGCCCGCGGAGGCGACGACGGCGCCGTGCTCCAGGACGGGGGCGAGGTTGGCCGTGTAGTTCTCGTGGTACCAGCCGTTGCGCAGGAACGTGTGCGGAAGCCCGGATTCCAGGATGAGCCGCTCGGTCTCCTTGTGCTCGGCCGCGAGGTCGAAGTCGGCGTCGGGCCCGCCGAGGACCCCGGTGTACGCGAGGAGCGCGACGCCCGCCGTACGGGCCGCGTCGATCACCGCCGCGTGCTGCGGCACGCGCCGCCCGACCTCGCTGCCGGAGATCAGCAGCACCCTGTCGCCCGCGGCGAAGACGCCGGCCAGGGTCTCGGGCGCGCTGTAGTCCGCGACCCGCAGCTCCACGCCGCGCGCGGCGAGATCGGCGGCCTTCTCCTTGTCGCGGACGACGGCGGCTATCTGCCCGGCGGGCACCTGCGCGTCGAGCAGCCCGTCGATGACGAGACGGCCGAGGTGTCCGGTGGCTCCGGTGACGACGATGCTCATGTCTGGAATCTCCCTTTGGGCGTGGTTCTGTGCGGTTCTGACAGTGAGCCTACGTCGGGCGCTAACTATTGGAAAGTACCCACTTTGAAGTAAGGTACTGGCATGGCAGTAAGCAACTGGAACCTCGGGGACGAGGGAATGTGCCCGCAGCGCCTCGTCCTGGAGCACGTCACGAGCCGCTGGGGAGTACTCGTCCTGATCGCCCTGGACGAGCGCTCGTACCGCTTCAGCGAGCTGCGCCGGGCGCTCGGCCGGGTCAGCGAGAAGATGCTGACGCAGACCCTGCAGACCCTGGAACGCGACGGCCTCGTGCACCGCGACGCCAAGCCGGTCATCCCGCCGCGCGTCGACTACTCCCTCACCGAGCTGGGCCGCGAGGTCGGCACGCAGGTCCGGGCGCTCGCCGAGTGGACCGAGCGGCGCCTGCCGGACGTACAGGAAGCACGCGAGGCATACGACGAAGCCCGGTCCTGAAGGATCAGAACCGGGCCTCGGGAAAAGCGAGTTGAGTCAGCCGACGACGGTCCACGTGTCGCCGCCCGCGAGCAGCGCGGCCAGGTCGCCCTTGCCGTTCTGTTCGATGGCGCTGTCGAGCTGGTCGGACATGAGGGTGTCGTAGACCGGGCGCTCGACGTCGCGGAAGACGCCGATCGGGGTGTGGTGCAGGGTGTCCGGGTCGGCGAGGCGGGAGAGCGCGAACGCCAGCGTCGGCGAGGTCGAGTGCGCGTCGTGGACCAGAATCTGGGACTCGGTCTCAGGAGTGACCGGGACAACCTTGAGATCGCCGGTCGCCGCGTCGCGTACGACGCCCTTGGAGCCGAGGCCGCTTTCCAGGGGAGCCCCGAAGCGGATCGGCTGCCCGTGTTCCAGGCGGATGACCGCCTCCTCGGCCTGCTGCTTGTCCTTGAGGACCTCGAAGGCGCCGTCGTTGAAGATGTTGCAGTTCTGGTAGATCTCCACCAGCGCGGTGCCGGGGTGCTCGGCGGCCTCGCGCAGCACCGAGGTGAGGTGCTTGCGGTCGGAGTCCACGGTCCGCGCCACGAAGCTCGCCTCCGCGCCGATCGCGAGTGAGACCGGGTTGAAGGGCGCGTCCAGGGAGCCCATCGGCGTCGACTTGGTGATCTTGCCGACCTCGGAGGTCGGGGAGTACTGGCCCTTGGTCAGGCCGTAGATCCGGTTGTTGAACAGCAGGATCTTCAGGTTGACGTTGCGGCGCAGGGCGTGGATGAGGTGGTTGCCGCCGATGGACAGCGCGTCGCCGTCTCCGGTGACCACCCACACGCTCAGGTCCCGCCGGGAGGAGGCGAGTCCGGTGGCGATGGCCGGGGCGCGGCCGTGGATGGAGTGCATCCCGTAGGTGTTCATGTAGTACGGGAAGCGGCTGGAGCAGCCGATGCCCGACACGAAGACGATGTTCTCCTTGGCCAGGCCGAGTTCGGGCATGAAGCCCTGCACGGCGGCCAGAACGGCGTAGTCACCGCAGCCGGGGCACCAACGCACCTCCTGATCGGACTTGAAGTCCTTCATGGATTGCTTGGCCTCGGCCTTGGGCACCAGAGAAAGCGCTTCGATCGTGCTCCCGGTGCCTTCGGTCTTCGTGTCAGCCATTGATGGCCTCCTTGAGAGCCGTGGCGAGCTGCTCGGCCTTGAACGGCATTCCATTGACCTGGTTGTACGAGACCGCGTCCACGAGGTACTTGGCGCGGAGGAGCGTGGCGAGCTGCCCGAGGTTCATCTCGGGAACCACCACCTTGTCGTAACGCTTCAGGACCTCGCCCAGATTCCGCGGGAAGGGGTTGAGGTGGCGCAGATGGGCCTGCGCCACGCTCTCGCCGACCGCCCGCAGCCGGCGTACCGCCGCGGTGATGGGCCCGTAGGTCGAACCCCAGCCCAGGACAAGCAACTTGGCGTCGCCGCCCGGGTCATCGACAGTGACGTCCGGGACCTGGATGCCGTCGATCTTGGCCTGGCGGGTGCGGACCATGAAGTCGTGGTTGGCCGGGTCGTACGAGATGTTGCCGGTGCCGTCCTGCTTCTCGATGCCGCCGATGCGGTGTTCGAGGCCGGGCGTGCCGGGGATCGCCCAGGGGCGGGCCAGGGACTGCGGGTCGCGCTTGTAGGGCCAGAAGACCTCGGTGCCGTCGTCCTCGGTGTGATTGGGCCCCGAGGCGAACTGCACGCGCAGGTCGGGGAGTTCGTCGGTGTCCGGGATGCGCCAGGGCTCGGAGCCGTTGGCCAGGTAGCCGTCGCTCAGCAGGAACACCGGGGTGCGGTAGGTGACCGCGATCCGTGCCGCCTCAAGCGCCGCGTCGAAGCAGTCCGCCGGGGTCCTGGGCGCCACGATCGGCACCGGAGCCTCGCCGTTGCGCCCGAACATGGCCTGCAGCAGGTCGGCCTGCTCGGTCTTGGTCGGCAGACCCGTCGAGGGACCGCCGCGCTGGATGTCCACGATCAGCAGCGGCAGCTCAAGCGAGACCGCGAGACCGATCGTCTCCGACTTCAGCGCCACACCGGGCCCCGAGGTCGTGGTCACCGCGAGCGAGCCGCCGAACGCCGCGCCCAGCGCCGCCCCGATGCCCGCGATCTCGTCCTCGGCCTGGAAGGTGCGCACACCGAAGTTCTTGTGCTTGCTCAGCTCGTGCAGGATGTCCGAGGCCGGCGTGATCGGATACGAGCCCAGGTAGAGCGGCAGATCCGCCTGCCGGCCCGCGGCGATCAGCCCGTACGAGAGAGCCAGGTTCCCCGAGATGTTGCGGTAGGTGCCGGTCGGGAAGGCCTGGGCGGCGGGAGCGACCTCGTACGAGACCGCGAAGTCCTCGGTCGTCTCGCCGAAGTTCCAACCGGCGTGGAAGGCCGCGATGTTGGCCTCGGCGATCTCCGGCTTCTTGGCGAACTTCGTCCGCAGGAACTTCTCCGTGCCCTCGGTCGGCCGGTGGTACATCCACGACAGCAGACCCAGCGCGAACATGTTCTTGCTGCGCCCCGCGTCCTTGCGCGAGAGGTCGAACTCCTTGAGCGCCTCGACCGTCAGCGTCGTCAGCGGCACCGGGTGGACGCTGTAGCCGTCCAGCGAACCGTCTTCCAGCGGCGAGACCTCGTACCCGACCTTCTGCATCGCCCGTTTGGAGAACTCGTCCGTGTTGACGATGATCTCCGCGCCGCGCGGCACATCGGCGATGTTCGCCTTCAGCGCGGCCGGGTTCATCGCGACCAGGACGTTCGGCGCGTCGCCCGGCGTGAGGATGTCGTGGTCGGCGAAATGCAGCTGAAAGGAGGAGACACCCGGCAGTGTCCCGGCAGGAGCACGGATCTCGGCGGGAAAGTTCGGCAGTGTCGAGAGGTCGTTCCCGAAGGACGCCGTCTCCGAAGTGAACCGGTCACCGGTGAGCTGCATGCCGTCACCCGAGTCACCCGCGAAGCGGATGATCACCCGGTCCAGACGGCGTACATCCTTCTCACCAGCATGCTTGCGCTGCTCTCCGACGACTGCCCCATCGGCCTGCTCGGCTGGGCTACTGACCTGGCTGGTCACTGAACTGGACCTCCCTCGGGCGGCTGAGCGGGAAGGGCTGGGCGACCGGCCTTCCCAAGGCCCACCCTACGTCTGTAAGGGTCGCCTTCCTGGGGTTGATCGCATGACGGACGCACTTTTGAGACGCTGAAATGCCCCGTTTCGTCATGGTCTGCCTCGCCCTCCGGCCCGTCATGGAAGACGCCCCCCACTCATCCTTTGGTTCTAGGACTGTTCTCCGTGCTCGTGCGGTGTGCGGTTGCTGTTGTTGTCAAATAGCTGACAGGGTGTCAGATTGCTAGGAGTTGAGGTAGGTGAGAACCGCCAGCACACGCCGGTGGTCCCCGTCGCTCTGGGAGAGCCCCAGCTTCAGGAAAATGTTGCTGACGTGCTTCTCGACCGCGCCGTCACTCACCACCAACTGCCGTGCCACCGCCGAGTTCGTCCTGCCCTCGGCCATCAGACCGAGTACCTCGCGTTCGCGGGGAGTAAGCCCCGCGAGGACGTCCTGCTTGCGGCTGCGGCCGAGCAGTTGCGCCACGACCTCCGGGTCGAGCGCCGTGCCGCCCTCCGCGACACGCACCACCGCGTCCACGAACTCGCGCACCTCGGCGACCCGGTCCTTGAGCAGATAGCCGACGCCACGGCTGGACCCGGCGAGCAGCTCGGTGGCGTACTGCTCCTCGACGTACTGGGAGAGGACGAGCACCCCGAGCCCCGGGAACTGGTGGCGCAGGTGCACCGCGGCCCGCACCCCCTCGTCGGTGTGCGTCGGCGGCATCCGCACGTCGGCGACGACCACGTCGGGCAGCGCGCCCGCGGCGGAGAGGTCGTTGATCGTCTTGATCAGCGCGTCCGCGTCGCCGACCCCCGCGACGACGTCGTGCCCGCGGTCGGTCAGCAACCGGGTCAGGCCCTCCCTGAGCAGCACCGAATCCTCGGCGATGACGACCCGCACTTTGTCCTCCACGTTCACGGCCCCCCGGCATATGTGGTTCTTGTAGTCCCCCGGCACCTCAGTATCGCGCGTACGAACGCCGGCGAAGGGCGTAACGGCGTTCGTGGGCAACCGCTTGCTCGTGTCCGCCCGTCGCGGGCACGGCAGCACCCACCCGGCCTCCCCGCGCTGCGGGGGCGACCGGGTGGGTGAGCGCGGAGGGAGATCCGCGGGCTACGCCCGCCAGGGCAGCTCGGCCGTCACCGTCGTGGGCCCGCCCACCGGCGAGTCCACGACCAGGATTCCGTCGACCGCGTCGAGCCGCTCGGCGAGCCCGGCAAGCCCGGAGCCACCGGTCACGTCCGCGCCCCCCGCGCCGTCGTCGGTGACCTGGAGCATCAGCCGGTCCTCGACCTGCCACACGTCGACCGAGCCGTGGGACGCCCGCGCGTGCTTGCTGATGTTCTGCAGGAGCTCGGAGACCGTGAAGTACGCGATGCCCTCGATCGCGGCGGCAGGTCGCGCGGGCAGATCCACCTCGACCTGGACCGGAACCGTGCACCGGGCGGCGAGCGCGGAGAGCGCCGCGTCCAGGCCGCGGTCGGTCAGGACCGCCGGGTGGATGCCGCGGGCCAGGTCGCGCAGCTCCTGGAGGGCCACCTTCACCTCGCCGTGCGCCTCGCCCACCATGCGCGCCGCGGCCTCCGGGTCCTCGGTCAGCTTCTCCTTGGCCAGACCCAGGTCCATGGCGAGCGCCACCAGGCGGGCCTGCGCCCCGTCGTGCAGGTCACGCTCGATGCGGCGCAGGTCGGCGGCGGCCGTGTCGACCACGACACCGCGGTCCGACTCCAGCTCGACGACGCGCGTCGCCAGGCTCGACGGGCCGAGCAGACCGGCCACCATCACGCGGTCGACGGTGGTCAGGGCCCGGATGATCCAGGGCGTGGCGAGCGTGACGAGCAGGCCGGTGAGGGCGGTGACGCCGATCTCGAAGGGGTTGTCCAGGTAGATCTGGTGACCGTTGTCGCGGTAGAGCTGGATGCCGCCCTGGCCGCCGTAGATCGGGAAGAGCCACTGCCACAGCGGGTACGTGAGCATCGCCCAGCCGTACGTCCAGAAGACCACCGACACGGTGAAGGAGAAGACCGCCCAGGGCATGTGGAGAATGGCGTAGAGGACGTGCCGCCAGGAGACGCCGCTCTTGAGCACGGCGCCCATCCACGCCATGGGCCCGCCGCCGTTCTTGGGCCGCAGCGGCTCGGGGTTGGCCACCTCGACGTCCAGGAGCGCCCGCGCCCGCACCCGTTCGAGCGAGCCGAAGCCGCGGCAGGCGGCGAGCCCGGCGGCGAGCACGGGGATGCCGATGAACGTGATCAGCAGCCCGGCGCCGACCGACAGCATCGTGACCGCGAACGTGAACGTGACGATGCTGATCGGCAGGCTGAGCAGCACATAGCCGAACTCCTTCCAGGCGCGGGCCTCGATCGGCGCCCGCAGCCCGGCGGGGAGACGGCGCCGCCGGTCGTCGAGGTCGGATCCCCGGAACTCCGAACGTTCCATGCGTCCGTACTCCTGTCCGTACTCCGTGGCCATCGGTGTCGTCCGTTTCTGCTCGGTCGTGCGGTGCTTCTCGGGTCACGCGCTGGTTCGGCGTCGTATCTCAAGAGTGCTGGCCGCGGCTGATCCGGACCATGTGGTGCGTAGGTGTCTTCGGCCGGGGGTTTTCCCTACCCCCGGGCCGGCTGGGCCGTCTGGTCCCGGTCCTGGCCCCGGTCCTGGTCCCGGTCGCGCCACGGCAGTTCCGCCGTGATCGTCGTGGGGCCGCCCTCCGGGGACTCGATCACGAACAGGCCGTCGACCGCGCCGAGCCGGTCCGCGAGCCCCGCCATGCCCGAGCCCCCGTCCAGCTGCGCGCCGCCCCTGCCGTCGTCCCACACCTGGATGAGCAGCCGCTGGTCGGCACGCCACACGTCCACGGACGCCGTACGGGCCCCGCTGTGCTTGCTGACGTTCTGCAGGAGCTCGGAGACCGTGAAGTACGCGATGCCCTCGATCGCGGCGGCCGGGCGCGCCGGCAGATCGGCGGTCACCTTCACCGGGACCGTGCACCGCGAGGCCACCGAGGACAGCGCCGCGTCCAGGCCGCGGTCGGTCAGGACCGCCGGGTGGATGCCGCGGGCCAGGTCGCGCAACTCCTGGAGGGCGAGCTTCACCTCGCCGTGCGCCTCGTCGACCATCGCCGCCACGGTGTCGTCGGCCTGGCCCTCCAGGAGCTTCTCCTTGGCCAGGCCGAGCCCCATGGCGAGCGCCACCAGGCGGGCCTGCGCCCCGTCGTGCAGGTCGCGCTCGATGCGCCGCAGGTCGGCGGCGGCGGTGTCGACGACGACACCGCGGTCCGACTCCAACTCCACGATGCGCCGCTCCAGTTCGTCGGAGGGCGAGAGCAGCCCGCGCGCCATCGCGCGGTCGGCGTTCGTCAGGCCGCGCACGATGTAGGGGAGCACCGGCCAGAGCACGAAGAGCCCGGTCAGGGCGACGGCGAAGGTCACCACGCCCCAGGGCAGCCGCATGAACGAGTACAGCATCGTGCGCCACCCGACCGGGTCCTTCAGGCTCGACCACAGCCAGCTGAAGAAACCGTGCCCCCGCTGCTTGGGCATCGGGCTCGGCTCGTCGATCCGCAGCCCGAGCAGTTTGCGCGCCCGCGCCCGCTCCGCCCTGCCGATCAGCCGGGCGCCGAGCAGCGCGCCCGCGAGAAGCGGCAGGCCGACGACCGTCACGGCGAGACCGCCGCCGGCGGCGAGCGTCACGACCACGTAGACGAAACCGGCCACGCCGATCGGCAGGTTGGCGAGGAGATGCGCGATCTCCTTCCAGGTCTGCGCGTCGTACGCCGCGAAACGGGCGGGCGGCGGCGGGGACGGCGGCTGCGGTGGGTACGCCGGAGACGTGGGCGGGTACGCCGGAGACGTGGTCGAGGACATGGCGCGTGCGGTCATATGCGCCAGAGTGCACGGCCCGACGCCGGGATGCCATGAGGAGGACCGCCAGGACTCCCGGGGGATAACCCCACCCGATGCGTGACGCTCTGCTTACCTCGCCTTTAGCAGGCCCTAGACTCCCGTGCGTACAGATCGTCGAACAGTGCTGGGTGTCAGAGGCGGTCAGGGAGTGAGGGGCTGACGTGCACGTGACGAACGTCGCGGCGAGCTACTACCAGTCGTACTCCGTCGTCGGACTGCTCGCCGTCGTCGGCGTGCTGTTCGTCGCCGTCGCCTTCGGCGCGGGACGGCTGCTCAGGCCCGTCGTGCCGACACCCGAGAAGCTCCTGACGTACGAGTGCGGCGTCGACCCGGTCGGCGAGGGCTGGGCACATACCCAGGTCCGCTACTACGTCTACGCGTTCCTCTACGTCATCTTCGCCGTCGACTCGATCTTCCTCTTTCCCTGGGCGACGGTCTTCGCCGCGCCCGGCTACGGTGCGACGACGCTGGTGGAGATGTTCGTCTTCCTCGGCTTCCTGACCGTGGGCCTGCTGTACGCATACAAGAAGGGCGTCCTCACATGGACGTGACCCCGGAGCGTCCTCGCACGGACGTGACCCCGGAGCCCGTGCTCCTGCCCGAGCCGACCGTGCTGTCCACGCCGCTGTCCGCGCCCGAGCCGCAGAAGCTCGGCGTGCTCTCGCGGCTGGCCCCCGAGCCGATGAAGGTGGTCCTCAACTGGGGCCGCCGGTACTCGTTGTGGGTCTTCAACTTCGGCCTCGCCTGTTGCGCCATCGAGTTCATCGCCGCCTCCATGGCCCGGCACGACTTCATCCGGCTCGGCGTGATCCCGTTCGCGCCCGGCCCGCGCCAGGCCGACCTGATGGTCGTCTCCGGCACGGTCACGGACAAGATGGCCCCGGCCGTGAAGCGCTTGTACGAGCAGATGCCCGAGCCGAAGTACGTCATCTCCTTCGGCGCCTGTTCCAACTGCGGCGGTCCCTACTGGGATTCGTACGCGGTGACCAAGGGCGTCGACCAGATCATCCCGGTCGATGTGTACGTACCCGGCTGCCCGCCCCGGCCCGAGGCGCTGCTCCAGGGCATCCTCAAGCTCCAGGAGAAGATCGCGACGGAGTCGCTGGGGGAGCGGTACGGCAAGGGGGGCAATGGAAATCGGCCTTCGGCGGCGGCCTTGCAGAGCGGGCTCGTGAAGCCGCCGGTGCCGGCCTCCGGCGCCGACTCTGGCTCTGGCTCTGGGGAGGGGAAGGCATGACCGGCTGGCTGCCGAGCCCCGTCGAGGAGCTCTTCGGCGCCGAGGCCACGGCGGAGGATTCGTACGACCTCCTGACGGTCGACGTCCCGCCGGGCTCCTGGATCGCGGCGCTCGAAACCGCGCGCACGACGCTGACCTGCACTTACTTCGACTGGCTGAGCGCCGTCGACGAACCCGGCACGGGCTTCCTCGTCTCGGCCCACGTCGTCGCGCTCTCTCCCGTGCGCCGCCTCCTCATCCGTACGACCGTTCCGCACGAGGCCCCGGTCCTGCCGACCGCGGTCGACGTCTACGCGGGCGCGGCTTGGCACGAGCGCGAGACGCACGAGATGTTCGGCGTCGCTTTCGAGGGCCACCCGCACCTGGTCCCGCTGCTGTTGCCGGACACCTTCGAGGGACACCCCCTGCGCAAGGACTTCGTCCTGGCGGCGCGGGTCGCGAAGGCGTGGCCGGGCGCGAAGGAGCCGGGGGAGTCGGAGCACGGTGGTCCCAAGCGCCGCCAGATGCTTCCTGCCGGCGTACCCGACCCGAACGAATGGGGCCCCCTCAAGGGCCAGCTCCCGGCGGCCCCGGCCCGCCCGGCCCGCGGCGCCGCCCGCGCGGCGGGCGACCGGCCCGTACGCCGGACGCGCACGGCGGGGGAGGGCTCGGCCAGCCAGGCGACGCAGGCAACGGGCGCACAGCCGGAGGCGCCGGCACCGCGGCGTTCGCGGAGTGTGAGCCAGGGGTCGGCTTCGCAGCGACCGGAGGGGCCGGCCGCTCCCACACCCGAGACGAAGCCGGAAGCTGCTCCGGCACCGCAGACGAAGCCGGAAGCTGCTCCGGCACCGCAGACGAAGCCCGAAGCTGCTCCGGCACCGCAGACCAAGCCCGCGTCACCCGCGGCCGCTTCCGACGCTCCGTGGCACCAGGCCCGCCCGGCGTTCGAGGCGAGCGAGAAGCCGACTCCGGCCACGGAAGCCGAAACCGGCACCGGTACCAGCACTGACCCTGGCGGCACCGCAACTGCCAAGCCTGAGCCCGGCGTGCCTGAGCCCGCCGCGCCTGAGCCGGCCGAGCCTGAGTCGGCCGCGCCCGAGCCCGCCGCGCCCGAGTCGGCCGCGCCCGAGCCCGCCGCGCCCGAGCCCATCAAGCCCGAGCCTGCCGTGCCTGAGCCCGCCAAGCCCGACCCCACCAAACCCAGCCCCGCCAAACCCGACCGCCCAGGAGGCTCGGAGTGACCGACGTGCTCGACGTCGCCCTGCGTCTCCTCGTCGTCTTCGCCGTGTTCCTCGTCCTGCCCCTGGTCATCGGCCAGACCGAGCACAAGGTGATGGCGCACATGCAGGGCCGCCTCGGTCCCATGTACGCGGGCGGCTTCCACGGCTGGGCCCAGCTCGTCGCCGACGGAGTCAAGTTCGCGCAGAAGGAAGACGTCGTACCGGCCGAAGCCGACCGCCGCATCTTCCAGCTCGCCCCCGCCATCGCCCTGCTGCCGTACCTCCTCGTTCTGATCGCCATCCCCATCGGCCCGAGCGAAGGCGCCGTCGGCCAACTCGTCGACGCGGGCATCTTCTTCGTGCTCGCGGTCATGGGCGTAGGCGTACTCGGCTCGCTCATGGCGGGCTGGGCGAGCGCCAACAAGTTCTCCCTCCTCGGCGGCCTGCGCACCGCCGCCCAGCTCCTGGCGTACGAACTCCCGATGCTGCTCGCCGCGGCCTCGGTCGCGATGGCCGCCGGGACGGTCTCGCTGCCCGGCATCCTGAACGCCTTCGAGTGGTGGTGGCTGCCCTGGCAGATCGTCGGCGCCCTCGTCTTCTTCGTGGCGGGCCTCGCCGAACTCCAGCGCCCGCCCTTCGACATGCCGGTCGCCGACTCGGAGATCATCTTCGGTGCCTACACCGAGTACACCGGCCTGCGCTTCGCCCTCTTCCTCCTCGCCGAGTACGCCGGAATCGTCGTCCTCTGCGGCCTCACCACCGTCCTCTTCCTCGGCGGCTGGCACGGCCCCTGGGGTGCCGACGGTCTCGGCTGGGTCTGGACCCTCCTGAAGACCGGCGTCCTCGCCTTCGTCGTGATCTGGCTGCGCGTCAGTTACCCCCGTCTCCGCGAGGACCAGCTCCAGAAGCTCTCCTGGACCCTCCTCGTCCCGCTCGCCCTCGCGCAGATCGCGCTCACCGGAATCGTGAAGGTGGCGATCAACTAAATGGCTCCGATCCCTGGCAGCGGCCTCGCCAAGGGCCTCGCCGTCACCCTCCGCACGATGACGAAGAAGACCGTCACCGAGCAGTACCCGGAGCACCAGCCCGAACTGCCGCCCCGCACCCGGGGTGTCATCGGGCTCTTCGAGGAGAACTGCACGGTCTGCATGCTCTGCGCCCGTGAGTGCCCGGACTGGTGCATCTACATCGACTCGCACAAGGAGACGGTCCCGCCGGCCGTCGAGGGCGGCCGCGAGCGCAGCCGCAACGTCCTCGACCGCTTCGCCATCGACTTCTCCCTCTGCATGTACTGCGGCATCTGCATCGAGGTCTGCCCCTTCGACGCACTGTTCTGGTCCCCGGAGTTCGAGTACGCCGAGACCGACATCCACGAACTCACCCACGAGCGCGACAAGCTCCGCGACTGGATGTGGACGGTCCCGGCCCCGCCCGCCCTGGACCCCGCGGCCGAGGAACCCAAGGAGATCGCCGCGGCCCGCAAGGCGGCGGAGAAGCTGGCCGCGGCGCAGGAAGCCGAAGCCGCCGCCCAGGAAGCCGAAGCCGCCGGCCCGGAGGCATCCCAGTGAACCTCGCCGCCAACGCCCCCCAAGGCTTCCTCTCCCCGACGGGAGTGGAGATCGCCTTCCTCCTGGTCGGCCTCGTCACCCTCGGCTCGGCGATCGTCACCGTCACCACGAAGCAGCTGGTGCACGCCGCCCTGTGGCTCGTGGCGACGCTCGGCGGCCTGGCCGTCGAGTACCTCCTGCTCACCGCCGAGTTCATCGCCTGGGTCCAGGTCCTGATCTATGTCGGCTCCGTCGTCGTCCTCCTCCTGTTCGGTCTGATGCTCACCAGGGCCCCCATCGGCCGTTCCCCGGACGCCGATTCGGGCAACCGCCCGGTCGCGCTCGCGGTGGCCGTCCTCGCCGCGGCCGCCCTGGTCTGGGTCGTCGTCGACGCCTTCCGGACGACCTGGATCGACCTCGACCGCGCCGCCGACGAGGCCCAGGGCTCCACCGCGGTGACCGGAAAGTTCCTCTTCCAGCACTGGGTACTGCCTTTCGAGGCGCTCTCGGTCCTGCTCCTGGCCGCCCTGGTCGGCGCGATCGTCCTCTCCCGCAGGAATGCCCGCATGACCCGCCTGAACGGCGACACCGGCACTACCGGCGACAAGGAGCAGCGCTGATGCACCTCGCCTACCCCGCCGTCCTGGCCGCCCTCCTCTTCTGCGTGGGCCTGTACGGAGTGCTCGCCCGGCGCAACGCGATCCTGGTCCTGATGTCCGTCGAGCTCATGCTCAACGCCGTCAACCTCAACCTGGTCGCCTTCGACGTCTGGCTCCGCGACGCCCTCCACTCCGGCCAGGCCCTGACCCTCTTCACCATCGCCATCGCCGCCGCGGAGATCGGCATCGGCCTCGCGATCGTCCTGGCCGTCTACCGCAACCGCGGCTCCTCCGCCGTCGACGACCTCCGCGACACCGCCGAGGGCCCCGACGACGACCCCGGGGACGACCCCGGGGACGCCGAGGGCGCCGCCGGTGAAGAGCCCGCCCCGGCCAAGTCCTCGCAGAAGTCGCAGAAGGCTGAGGCCACCGCGTGACCACGACCACCCTCGCCGTACTCGTCCCCCTCCTGCCGTTCCTCGGCGCGGTCGCCGGCCTGCTGCTCGGCCGCACCGTCCCCGGTCTCGTGCGCCCCCTCGCGGTACTGCCCACCGTGGCGGCGCTGATCATCGCCGTCATGGTCGCCGCCCGCCACGGCGGCGGCAACGACATCGACTCCGCCACCGAGCTCACCCCGACCGGCTCGGTCCCCATCGAACTCGCCCTGCACATCGACGGCTTCGCCGCCCTCGTCGCCGTCCTGGTCGGCCTCGTCGCCTCCTGCGTGCAGATCTACTCGACGGGCTACCTGCGCGACGACCCGCGCTATCCCTCGTACGCCGCTCTCGTCTCCCTCTTCACCTCCGCGATGCTGCTCGTCGTCTACTCCGGCGACCTGATGGTGCTCCTGGTCGGCTGGGAGATCATGGGCATCTGCTCGTACTTCCTCGTCGGCCACTACTGGGAGACGCCCGAAGCCCGCGCTGCCTCCCTCAAGGCCTTCCTGGTCACCAAGCTCGGCGACGTCCCCTTCCTGATCGGCCTGTTCGCGCTCGCCGTCGACGCCGGGTCGTTCCGCATCACGACGATCCTCGGGACGGTCGCGGGCGGCGGCCTCGACCACCCGACGCTGATCGCCCTGCTGCTCCTCGCCGGTGTGGCGGGCAAGTCCGCGCAGTTCCCGCTGCACACCTGGCTGCCCGACGCGATGGCGGGCCCCACCCCGGTCTCCGCGCTCATCCACGCCGCGACGATGGTCGCCGCCGGTGTCTACTTCGTCGCCCGGCTCCTCCCGGTCTTCGCCGCCTCCTCGGCGGCGCTGGTCGTCCTCGCCGTCATGGCCGCCGTCACGATGGCGGGCTCGGCCCTCGCCGCGCTCGCCCAGGACGACATCAAGCGCGTCCTCGCGTACTCGACGATCGGCCAGCTCGGCTATCTGACCGGCGCCCTCGCCGTCGGCGACCGCGGTGCCGCCGTCTTCCATCTCCTCTCGCACGGCGCCTTCAAGGCGCTCCTCTTCCTCGGCGCCGGCGTGATCATCCACGCCGCCGGCACCAACTCCCTCGCCGCCATGTCCCGCATGAAGGGCCTGCGCGACCGGGTCCCCGACGCCTTCTGGACGATGACCGTGGCGCTCCTGGCGCTCGCCGCGATCCCGCCCTTCAGCGGCTTCTTCTCCAAGGAAGCCGTCCTGGGCGCCGCCGAACACGCGGCCACCGGTCACTCCGAGACCGCCCCCACCGCGGCGGGCTGGATCGTCCTGGTCGCCGGTCTGCTGACCGCCCTCCTCACCGCCGCCTACGCGACGCGTCTGTGGCTGCTCGCCTTCAACGGCCAGGGCCCCCAAGCCCCGGACCACGGCCGTCAGCCGGTCACCATGACCGCCGTGCTCTGGGTGCTCGCCGTCCCCTCACTCGCCTTCGGCCTCACCGTCGGCGTCCTGCCGGACTGGTTCGACGGGCACGCGCTCACCCCGACCCTCACCACCTCCGTCCTCGGCACGGGACTCGCGCTCGTCGGCGGGCTCGTCACGTACGGAGCGTGGCGTCACACCACGGCGCTCGCCGCCCGCCACCCGATGGGCGCGGTCGCCGCCGACGCGGGAGCCGACGGAGGTCTGGTCGAAGCCGAGGCCATCGCCTCGCACGCCCCTGCCTACGGAGACGTGGCCGCCGCTCACGACCCGGCCGACCCCGGCCGCCTCCTGCTCGGCCCGCTGCACCGGCACGCCGCCGTCGGCTTCCACCTCGACGCCGTCTACGCCGCCCTGTTCGTGCGCCCCGTCCAGGCCGCCGCACGCCTCGTCCGGTTCCTCGACCGCGAGGTCGTCGACACGTACGTACGCGCCGCGGGCACCGCACCCCGCTGGCTCGGCGCGGCCGTCCGCCGCGCGCAGACCGGAAACGTGCAGACCTACCTGAGCGCGCTGCTCGCAGGCACCGTCGTCCTGGCTGTCGCCGCCGTCCTCGTCGCCACCGCCGGAGCGTGAGCAGCCGTGATCGATATCAGTGAATCCGTGATGCAGCTTCTTCTCGCGTTGATCGTGGTCGGCCCGCTCATCGGTGCCGTGGCGGCTCTCCTGCCCGCCCCGCCCGGACTGAAGGGGAAGTCACCCGACCAGGCCGTGCTGCGCCACGGCGTGTTCGTCACCGGCGCGATCCTCATCGCGGCGATCGTCCTCGCGCTCGGCTTCGACCATCCCCAAGCTCTCGACTCCGCTCGAGCAGGGGAGGCCCCAACCCACCCGTCAAAGATGCAGGCCACGACCGATATCAGCTGGATTCCCGCACTCGACGTGCGCATCCACCTCGGCATCGACGGCATCTCGCTCCCCCTCCTGGTCCTGACCGCGCTGCTGACCTTCCTCTGCGCGCTGTACTCCTACTTCAAAATGCCGATCGGGCCGTCCCCCAAGGCATTTGTGGCGCTGATCCTCGTGCTCGAGTCCGGCACCCTCGCGACCTTCGCCGTCCTCGATCTGCTGCTGTTCTTCCTGGCGTTCGAGATGGTCCTCATCCCGATGTACTTCCTCATCGCACGGTGGGGCGGCGCCCAACGCACGCAAGCGGCTTGGAAGTTCATCCTCTACACGCTTCTCGGCTCCGTCGTGATGCTGCTAGGCCTCCTCCTCATCGGCCTCAAGTCCGGCACATTCGACATGGTGGCACTCGCCACTGACAACGGCTCTCGGCTGAGTACATCCGTGCAGGTCATCGCCGTTCTGGCGGTCGGGATCGGGCTCGCGGTCAAGACGCCGATGTGGCCGCTGCACAGCTGGCTGCCGGACGCGCACACCGCCGCGCCCACCGTCGGCTCGGTCCTGCTGGCCGGCGTGCTGCTGAAGATGGGCACGTACGGTTTCGTCCGGATCCTGCTGCCGATCGCGCCCGACGGGATGCAGACCTTCGCGCCGTACCTCGCGGCCTTCGCCGTCGTCGGGATCATCTACGGTTCGCTCGCCTGCCTCGCGCTCGCCAAGCAGGGCGCGAAGGGCGACCTCAAGCGCCTCATCGCGTACTCGTCCGTGGGCCACATGGGCTTCGTGCTGCTCGGCATCTCGACGATGAGCCCGACCGGCGTGAACGGCGCGCTGTTCGCCAACATCGCGCACGGCCTCATCACCGGCCTGCTGTTCTTCCTCGTCGGCGCGCTGAAGGACCGCACCGGCACCAGCGACCTCGACACCCTCGCGCAGGAATCGGGCGCCGCGCTCTACGGCAAGGCGCCCCGCCTCGGCGGCCTCCTCGCCTTCGGCGCCGTCGCCTCGCTCGGCCTCCCGGGCCTCGCCGGGTTCTGGGGCGAGATGCTCGCCCTGTTCGGCGCGTTCAAGCCCGCCGAAGGACTCAGCCGCCCGGCCTTCCTCACCTTCATGGCGATCGCCGCCGTCGGCACCCTGCTCACCGCCGCGTACATGCTCATCGTCGTACGCCGCGTCTGCATGGGCCCGATGCCCCAGGGGTCCCAGGTGCCCCAGGGCGCCGACGAGACCGGCACCCCGGCGCTCGCCGACGTCCAGGGCTACGAGTTCGCCGCCTGGACCCCGCTCGTCGCCCTCACCGTCCTCGCCGGACTCTGGCCCGCCGCTCTGCTCGGCCTCACCGACCCGGCCGTGCAGCAGCTCCTCTCAGGAGGCAAGTCGTGACCGTGGCCGCCGAAAGCGCCGCCGGCGTCGTCCAGTCCGTCGACTGGCTCGCGATCGCTCCGCCCACCATCACGGCGGTCGTCGGACTTCTGGTGCTTGTCGCCGACCTCTTCGTGGGCGACAAGAAGAAGGCGCTGCTCGGCTGGGTCTCCGTGGCAGGTCTCGCCGCGGCCGCGCTCTCCCTGCTGCCGATCGTGAACGACGACCGGTCGACCTTCTGCCTGACCGGTGGCGCCCAGGCCTGCAGCTACACCGCCGACCGCTTCACGCTCGTCATCCAACTGCTCGTCATCGGCGGCGCCTTGCTGGCGGCGCTGCTCTCGATCAGCACACTCAAGGACGCGAACGGCACGGAGAAGGAACTCCCCGAAGGGGAGTTCTGGTTCCTGCTGCTCTCCTCCGCCGCGGGTGCCGCGCTGCTGCCCGCCTCGCGCGACCTCGCCACGCTCATCGTCGCCCTCGAAGTCGCCTCCCTGCCCGCCTTCGCGCTCGTCGGCCTCAGGTACGGCGACAAGCGGTCCTCCGAAGCGGCGCTGAAGTTCTTCCTCTCCTCCGTCACCGCGACCGCCGTGACGCTGATGGGCGTCAGCTTCGTGTACGCAGCGACCGGCACCATGCACCTCACGGAGATCGCCGAAGAGCTCCAGCACGTCGACGGACAGCTGGACACGCTCGCCCAGACCGGCGTCGCCCTCACCCTCGTCGGCTTCGCCTTCAAGGTGGCCGCCGTGCCCTTCCACTTCTGGGTGCCCGACACCTACGTGGGCGCGCCCTTGCCCGTCGCCGCGTATCTCTCCGTCGTCGGCAAGGCGGTCGGCTTCACCGGCCTGATCCTCGTCACCGTCGTCGCCTTCCCCTCGTACGCCGACGTGTGGGGCCCGGCGCTCGCCGTGCTGGCCGCCCTCACCATGACCGCGGGCAACGTGGCGGCGCTGCGCCAGCAGGCCACGCGCGCGTACAGCGCGGTACGTCTGCTCGCCTGGTCCTCGGTCGGCCAGGCGGGATACCTCCTGGTGCCGATCGCCGCCGCCGGATACGCCGACAACCCCGCCGAGGCCGAGAAGGCCGTCGGCTCCACCGTGGCGTACGCCCTGATGTACGCGGCCGTGAACCTCGGGGCGTTCGCCGTCGCCGCGCTCGTCGGCCGGACGCAGCGCCTGAACCGTGTCAGCGACTACCGCGACCTGTACGCGAGGAGCCCCCTCGCGGCCTTGGTGCTCGGCTTCTTCCTGCTCTGCCTCGCGGGCCTGCCGCCGGGCATCATCGGCCTCTTCGCGAAGGTCACCGTCTTCTCGGCGGCGGTCGGCGCGGGCCTCGGCTGGCTCGCCGTGGTGATGGCCGTGAACGTAGTGATCGCGCTCTTCTACTACCTCCAGTGGACCGCGCTGCTGTTCCGCGCCCCCGAGGGCGAGCCGGCCAAGCACCGCGTCCCGGCCCCCCTGACGGCGGCCATCGCCCTCACCGCGGTCCTCGGCATCGCGCTCTCCGGAGCGCCGCAACTCGTCCTGAGGTTCTCCGACACCGGCCTCTTCTGACAGGCCCTCTTCTTTGTGGGCCGCTCGGGCATCACCCGAGCGGCCCACACCGCTGCCGCGCCGCTCCTGCGCGCACAAGGGAACTAGTGCTCCCCGCCTGGCGTTGACCAGTACGGGAGGGTCCACTGAAGAGTGGAAGCACCAGCAGACAGAGGGTTCCCCCACGCACCACAGGAGGGCGTACCGTGCACCGCCGGCACAACGGGCTGAAGACCGCCGTACTCCTCGGGGGACTGTCCGCTCTCATCCTCGTCATCGGCAGTTTCTTCGGGCGTACGGGCTTGATCGTCGCGCTCTTCGTGGCGCTCGGCACCAACGCGTACGCGTACTGGAACAGCGACAAGCTCGCCCTGCGCGCCATGCGCGCACGCCCGGTGAGCGAATTCGAGGCACCACAGCTCTACCGCATGGTCCGCGAGCTCTCGACACAGGCCCGCCAGCCCATGCCCCGCCTCTACATCTCGCCCACGGAGGCGCCGAACGCGTTCGCGACGGGCCGCAACCCCCGCAACGCGGCGGTGTGCTGCACCGACGGCATCCTGCGCCTCCTGGACGAGCGCGAGCTGCGAGGCGTCATCGGCCACGAGCTCAGCCACGTCTACAACCGCGACATCCTGATCTCGTCGGTCGCCGGCGCGCTCGCCTCGGTGATCATGTTCCTGGTCAACTTCGCCTGGCTGATCCCGATCGGCAGGTCGAACGACAACGAAGGCCCCGGCATCTTCGGCATGCTCCTGATCATGCTCCTCGGCCCGCTCGCGGCTTCCATCATCCAGCTCGCGATCAGCCGCTCCAGGGAGTACGAGGCCGACGCGTCCGGCGCGCAGCTCACCGGGGACCCCCTGGCCCTCGCGAGCGCCCTGCGCAAGCTCGACGCGGGGACGAAGCAGCTTCCGCTGCCGCCCGAGCCACGCCTCGAGACGGCAAGTCACATGATGATTGCGAACCCTTTCCGTCCGGGGCAGGGCATGTCCAAGATGTTTTCCACGCATCCGCCGATGGCGGAGCGCATTGCCCGGCTCGAGCAGATGGCAGGTCGCCAACAGTGAAGACAATCCTGAACGTCATTTGGCTCGTCCTGTGCGGCTTCTGGATGTTCCTCGGCTATCTCCTGGCGGGGGTGCTCCTGTGCATCACGATCATCGGGATCCCCTTTGGCGTCGCGAGCTTCCGCATCGGCCGCTATGCCCTGTGGCCCTTCGGCTACACGACAGTTGAGCGCCGCGACGCGGGCGCGCCGTCCTGCGTCGTGAACGTCCTGTGGCTGATCCTCGCGGGCTGGTGGCTCGCGCTCGGCCACATCGTGACCGGCGTCCTCCTGTGCGTCACGATCATCGGCATCCCGCTGGGCGTCGCCAACTTCAAGCTGATCCCGGTGTCGTTGATGCCGCTCGGCCGCGAAATCGTGCGTACGGACCAGCCGTTCGCCGCGCGCTGACGCACCCTTTGGGCCGTGCCGCACCGCGGCGCGGCCCTCGTGTGTCCTACACCGCATCACGCTGACCACCGCAACCGCGCCCCGCTCCCGTGACGTCCTCCAGGACAACAGCACGAAGAGGGGCAGGTACACCGCATGGGCATCATCAGCTGGATCGTTCTGGGGCTGATCGCCGGTGTCGTCGCCAAAATCCTGCTGCCCGGCCGGGACCCGGGTGGCTTCATCGGCACGACCGTCATCGGCATCGCGGGCGCCTTCATAGGCGGCTGGATCTCCGCCCGCTATCTCGACCGGCCCATAGCCACCGACGTCTACGACGGCGCCACCTGGGCGGCGGCGATCGGCGGCTCACTGGTCCTGCTCGTCGCCTACCGCATCCTCTTCGGCCACTCGCGTCGCTGAGCCACCCGCGCCCCCGAGGCGCCGGTCCCCCGATCTGCGGCCAGCAGCAAGGGCGGGCACCCCAAGAGGGTGCCCGCCCTTCGGCGTCGTACGACGAGCGGCCGGCAGGAGCGACCAGCAGTACTTACTGGCGCACTCACCGGCAATCAGCGGTAGTTGACGAACTGCACCGCGAAGTCGAAGTCCTGCCCCTTGAGCAGCGCCTGTACGGCCTGCAGGTCGTCGCGGCTCTTCGAGCTGACCCGCAACTCGTCGCCCTGGACCTGCGCCTTGACGCCCTTGGGGCCCTCATCGCGGATGATCTTGGCGACCTTCTTCGCGTTCTCCTGGGAGATGCCCTCTTCGATCGAGGCGAAGATCTTGTACTCCTTGCCCGACAGCTGCGGCTCGCCCGCGTCCAGCGACTTCAGCGAGATGCCGCGCTTGATCAGCTTGGACTGGAAGATGTCGAGGATCGCCTTGACCCTCTCCTCACCGTTCGCCTCCATCAGGATCTTCTCGCCGGACCAGGCGATGGAGGCGCCCGTGCCCTTGAAGTCGTAGCGCTGCGAGATCTCCTTGGCGGCCTGGTTGAGGGCGTTGTCGACCTCCTGCCGCTCGACCTTCGAGACGATGTCGAAACTGGAGTCGGCCATGTCCTGTGGCTCCTTGTATCGGGGTCTGCGTACTCGGCTGGTGCACGGCCTTCGGTCCCTGGCCGCACCCGCAAAGCCTAGCCACCGCCCTCGTGCCGGGGGCCGATCAATCGGGTGGCGAAGCACCCCTGTCCATCAGGTATCGTTTACGTCGTTGCCACGGAGCGCCGCCCCACAGCGGATGTTTCCAGGCAGCGACCCAGGCGGTGTGCCCGAGCGGCCAAAGGGAGCAGACTGTAAATCTGCCGGCTCAGCCTTCCCAGGTTCGAATCCTGGCGCCGCCACACGAAGGAGACCCTCTCCGGTCTTGCGGAAACGCAAGGCGGAGGGGGTCTTTTCGTACGCTGAGGAGCATGTCGTCGATGCCAGCCATGCCCTCCTCGTCGCGCCGCAGGAACTGTCCCGAGTGCCGCCGTGAGATCGCGGTCGTCGCGGGACGGTTCGCCCGGCATGATCCGCCGGGCTCGGGCCCGCGCGGCAGCGGTGACCTCGTCTCGTGCCCCGGCTCGCGCAGGCAGGCCATGCTGGGCGCCGCACAGCCCGCTCTGGACGGTTACGCGGTCCCGGACTTCCCCGGGCAGCTTCCGCTGTTCTGAGGCGCTCCCACGGGCCTCCAGGGCGTCCGGCGCGGGACGAGGCGGTCAGCGCTGCCGTACGTCCATCCGGCTCACCAGACCGTCCTCGCGGAACGTGTAGACGTGCTCGACCGTCGTCGGCGCCCAGTGGTCGCCCGTCTCGTCCCGCAGCCCCGGCCGCACCGTCGCCACGACCCGCCGGCCGTCGTCGTCGAGCCGCAGCCGCTCCAGGTGCACCAAGGGGTGCATCACCGCGAACTGCCGTGCCCAGTAGGCGCGGACCGCCGCGATGCCCCGGGCGCGGGTGTTGTCCAGGAGATTCGGCCAGTCAACGTCGGGTGCCAGGGACCGCGCGATGAACGCGTCGCGCTCTTCGGTACCGAAGACGGCGTACATCTGCCGCAAGAGGGCTTCCTGCGCGGCGGGCACATCGGAAGCAGACATGGCGTTCCTCACGTAGGCAGTGCCTCCAGCCAAGCACTGCCCCGCGCGCGGGACATCCCTCAGAGGGCCGACATCTCGCCGTCAGAGGACAGACATCGCCGTATGAACGTCAGTTGCCCGCAACGGACTTGACCGCCACGGACACCGGAGTGGAACCGCTCACCAGCTCCAGCGTCAGACCCGCCGTGGCCGACGAGTCCACCAGCTCGGCGAGGACCGCGGCCACGTCGTCACGCGGGATCGGCCCGCGCCCGGTCGACGCCTCCAGGCGCACGAGACCGGTGCCCGCGTCGTCCGTGAGCATGCCGGGGCGCAGGATCGTCCAGTCCAGGGCCTTGCGGCCGCGTACGGACGCGTCGGCCTCGCCCTTGGCGCGCAGATAGGTGTCGAAGATCTCGTCGCCCTTGTGCGCGGGGTCCGCGCCCATCGACGACACGACGACGTAGCGCCGCACGCCCGCGCGCTCGGCCGCGTCGGCGAAGAGCACGGCGGCGTCGCGGTCCACGGTGTTCTTGCGGTCGGCGCCGCTGCCCGGCCCCGCGCCCGCGGCGAAGACGGCCGCGTCGGCGCCTTCCAGAAGCCCGGCCACCTCGTCGACGGACGCCGATTCCAGGTCGCACAGCGCCGCTTCGGCACCCGCGTCCCGCAGATCGGCCTCCTGCCCGCTTCTGCGGATGATCCCGACGACCTCGTCACCCCGCCCGGCGAGCAACCGCTCGAGCCGCAGCGCGATCTGACCATGACCTCCAGCGATGACAATGCGCATGTCTCCGACCGTACGACAGCTCCCGCGTGATCGCCCCGCGCACGCGGGAGCACGTCAGGACGCGTCACCCGCCCTCAGGAGGGTTCCGCGCCCTTCGTCCGGCCCGGACCGCTCCCCTTCGAGCGGCCCTGCCGGGGCAGGTCGAGCGCCACGGCGGCCGCCGAGTCGCAGTACTCCCGCACCGCGCTCGTCCGTGCCACCACGCGCCCCCGGTGCACCACGATGCGGCTGTACGCGAGCGAGAGCGCCCCCGCGAGATGGTCGCCCCGCACCGCGAGCAGCTCCGCGGGGAATCCCGCCTCCACCCGGACCTGGGGGAGCCCCACCGCGGCCCGTGCCGCCGAGCTGACCGCGCCGTACGCGTCCTCGGGGCGAAGACCGCACCGCGAGGCCAGCAGGTAGGCGGCCTCCAGCGGATCCCCGCGCCCCACGGGGTTCGACACGTCCCGCATGGCCCCGCTGCCCGCGGCGACCCGCACCCCGGCCGCCCGAAGCAGCCGCACCGGCGCCACCGCCCCCCGCCGCTCCACGCTTCCGCACCCGCCCTGCGGCAGGCACACCACCGTCACGCCGGCCGCCGCCAGCTGCTCCGCGGTCCGCCCGGCCACATCCGACGGCAGCCGTCCGAGCCCGCCGCACGGCCCGATCGTCACCCCGGGCCGCAGCCCGCCCGCCATCGCGGCGAGCCGCCCGAGCCGCGCCGGATCGCTGCCGTCCGTGTGCAGGTCGACGGGGCAGCCGTGCTCGGCGGCGACTTCGAGGACCGCCTCCACATAGCCGGTCGGATCGGGGTCCAGGTCGGGGCAGCCGCCCACTACGGAGGCGCCCATCTTCACGGCGTCCCGCAGCATCGCGAGCCCGTCGGCACCGGCCACCCCGGTCAGCAGGCGCGGCACGGCCACGGTGGTCAGGTCGACCAGGCCCCGCAGCGAGCGCCGGGCCTGGAGCACGGCCTCCATGGACGTGAGCCCCTGGACGTCGCCGATCCGCACGTGTGAGCGCAGCGCCGTCGCGCCGTGCCCGAGCTGCAGGAGGGCGGCCTCGGTGGTCCGGCGCTGCACGTCGGCGACCTCGTACGAGACCGGACCCTCCGCGTCCGCGGACAGGGCCGTGTCGCTGTGCGCGTGCGGTTCGGCCGCGGCCGGCAGCAGGAGATAGCCGCCGAGGTCCACGCGCGTGCCGTGCGCGGTCAGGCTGCCCGCCGTGCCGACCGCCTCGATGCGCCCGGAACCGAGCCGCACGTCCACGGTCCGGCCGTCGGTCAGCCGGGCGCCGCAGAGGAGCAGCGCGGAGGCGTCGGCGTCGTCACCTGAGGAGCCGGAAGAGCCGGAGGACCCGGAGGAGTGGGGCTGCGGCTGGCTGTCGGGCATCGCGCTCCTGAGGCTCGGGGGCGGCTGCGGGGCGTGGCGTCATCCGGGACGGAGGCGTCCGGGACGAAAACGTCCAAGATCACGCAGAGTGGGTCGAGCCTAGGGCGACGACCGGCCCTCTTCGAGGAGGAGCGAAATAGTCGTACCGGCGTGGTGTGCGGCTCCGAAGGGGCCCGGTGGAAGACGTCGAACCGGTGGGGCGGGAGGTGCCTGACCGGTGTGACAGGGGAGGCCGAACCGGTGTGGCGCGAGGCGCCGAAGTGACGTGGTGAGACGGCTGGGGCGCCTGCCGAGATGCCCCCGGACAGCCCCGGCGAAACGGATTTGGGCGATCGGCGACCGACCGTGTAATGTCTTCATCGCTCGCCCCAATAGCTCAGTCGGTAGAGCGTCTCCATGGTAAGGAGAAGGTCTGCGGTTCGATTCCGCATTGGGGCTCTGATGTCGAGTGATCCTCGCCCTCGGGCGGGGGGATCCGGCATCTGCAGCGGTGTAGCTCAGTCGGTAGAGCAAGCGGCTCATAATCGCTGTGTCACCGGTTCAAGTCCGGTCACCGCTACTGAATTGGTAGCCGATTGTGGGGTCGGACCTTCGATCGGCTACTATTTTTTTGCGTTCATCCGTCCATCCGTCCGTCAAGGAGCACTCACGTGGCTGCCACAGACGTCCGCCCGAAGATCACGCTGGCCTGCGTGGAGTGCAAGGAGCGGAACTACATCACCAAGAAGAACCGGCGTAACGACCCGGACCGTCTTGAGATGAAGAAGCACTGCCCGCGCTGCAACGCGCACACTGCGCACCGCGAAACGCGCTAGACACAGGCTCGTACACGAGGCCGTCCCCGATTTCTGGGGGCGGCCTCGCGTCGTTTACCCATACCTGTTACCCATACCTGCAGGAGGTACCGAGTCCATGGCGCTCGACCAGTCCTTCGTGGGGCGGTCCTACCCGCCCACCGATCCCTATGAGGTCGGCCGGGAGAAGATCCGTGAGTTCGCCGAGGCGGTGGGCGACGCCAACCCCGCGTACATCGACGCGGAGGCCGCCAAGGCGTTCGGACACCCTGATGTGATCGCACCCCCGACCTTTGTGTTCGCCATTTCGTTCAAGGCCGCGGGCCAGGTCATCGAGGACCCTCAGCTGGGGCTCGACTACAGCCGCGTCGTGCACGGGGACCAGAAGTTCACGTACACCCGCCCGGTGCGCGCGGGGGACCGGCTGACGGTCACCTCGACCATCGAGGCCATCAAGTCGCTGGCGGGCAACGACATCCTGGACATCCGCGGCGAGGTCCACGACGAGGCCGGCGAGCACGTCGTGACCGCCTGGACCAAGCTCGTCGCGCGTGCGGCGGAGCCCGCGGCAGAGGGAGCGTGACGCGATGACCGCAAAGATTTCGTACGACAGCGTCGAGGTCGGCACCGAGCTGCCGCCCCAGAGTTTCCCTGTGACGCGTGCCACCCTCGTTCGCTACGCGGGTGCTTCCGGTGACTTCAACCCGATCCACTGGAACGAGAAGTTCGCGGTCGAGGTCGGCCTTCCGGACGTCATCGCGCACGGCATGTTCACCATGGCCGAGGCGATCCGGGTCGTGACGGACTGGGTGGGCGACCCGGCCGCCGTCGTCGAGTACGGCGTGCGTTTCACCAAGCCCGTCGTCGTCCCGAACGACGACAAGGGCGCGCTGGTCGAGGTCAGCGCGAAGGTCGCCGTGAAGCTCGACGACAACCGGGTCCGGGTGGACCTGACGGCGATGAGCGGCGACCAGAAGGTGCTCGGCATGTCCCGCGCCGTGGTTCAGCTCGCCTGACGTTCGCCGGTATCGCAGGCATCGCCTGCATCGCAGGTCTCATGGGTAAGGGGCGTCCGCCATAGCGGACGCCCCTTACTTCGTGGCTCGTCATCACGACCACTTGACCTAGGTAGTGATTGGCCACTAACTTCATCGCATGGTCAGGATGAGTGCGGAAGAGCGGCGCGAGAGTGTCATCCGGGCGGCGATGACCGAGTTCGCCCGCGGTGGGTACCACGGCACGTCCACCGAGGTGATCGCCAAGCGAGTCGGCGTCTCGCAGCCGTATCTCTTCCGGCTCTTCCCCGGTAAGCAGGCCATCTTCCTCGCCGCGTCCGGGCGTTGCTGCCAGGAGGTCACCGAGGTCTTCAGGAAGGCGGCCGAGGGGCTCGAGGCGGAGGAAGCCCTCCATGCCATGGGTGCGGCCTATCAGGCGCTCATCGCCGACGACCCGGACAAGCTCCTCATGCAGATGCAGATGTACGTCGCCGTGGCCTCCGCGGAGGCGTCCGGCGACCGGGAGTTCGGCGAGGCGCTGCGGGCCTCCTGGATGGAGATGTACGACACGGTCCGCCTCGCGCTGGGTGCGGACGTGAGTGAGGCGACGCAGTTCCTGGCGTACGGGATGCTCGTCAACGTTCTGGTGTCGATGGGGTTCGGTCCCGATCACCGGGTGTGGACCGGCTTCTACGAATCGGCACAGCCCAAGCAGTGAGCCGCGCGCTCCGGCGCGCGTCAGGGGGGTGCGTACTTTTGCGCCCACAAAAGTTAGTCATCAATAACTAACCACAGGGGAAAGCAATGTCACAGCAGCAGAAGCAGAAGCGGCATCAGGAGCAGGAGCGGCCACAGCAGAAGCCGGCGCGGCGCGGGGAAGCGGCCTGGGCCCTCGCCATCACCAGCGTCGCCGGTTTCATGGCGGCCCTCGACAACCTCGTCGTCACCACCGCCCTGCCCGCCATCCGCGAGGACTTCGGGGGAGCGCTGCACGACCTCGAATGGACGGTGAGCGCCTACACCCTCACCTTCGCCGTGCTGCTGATGTTCGGTGCGGCACTGGGTGACCGCTTCGGCCGTCGCAAGCTCTTCATCGTGGGCCTCGCGGTCTTCACCGGAGCCTCCGGCGCCGCGGCCCTCGCACCCGGCATCGAGGCACTGATCGCCGCCCGCGCGGTCCAGGGCGTCGGCGCCGCGATCATGATGCCGCTGACGCTGACCCTGCTGACGGCGGCGGTACCGGCGGCCAAGCGCGGGATGGTGTACGGGATCTGGGGCGCGGTCAACGGCCTCGCGGTCGCCAGTGGTCCGCTCGTCGGCGGCAGCCTCACCGAACACGCGTCCTGGCAGTGGATCTTCTGGCTGAACGTCCCGCTCGGCCTCGCGCTGCTGCCCCTGGCCCGCCTGCGGCTTTCCGAGTCGTACGGCACCGGAGCGCCGCTCGACGTCACCGGGACGCTGCTGGCCAGCGGCGGCCTCTTCGGCATCGTGTACGCGCTGATCCGCGGCAACCTCGACGGCTGGACGAGCGCGACCGTCCTCGGCGGCCTGATCGGCGGCGGCGTGCTCCTGGCCCTCTTCGTACGGCACGGCATACGCGCCGAGAACCCGATGCTGCCGATGCGGCTCTTCCGTAGCCGTGCGTTCTCCGCGATCAACGCGGCGAGCCTGCTGATGTTCGTAGGGATGTTCGGCTCGATCTTCCTGCTCAGCCAGTTCCTGCAGCTCGTCGTCGGCTACTCGCCTACCGAGGCCGGCCTGCGCATGCTGCCCTGGACCGGTATGCCGATGATCGTCGCGCCCATCGCGGGGTACCTCTCGGACCGGATCGGCGGCCGGGTCGTCGTGACGGCGGGGCTCGCGCTCCAGGCCGTCGGCCTCGCCTGGTTCGCGGCCGTCGTGGAGCCCGACGTGTCGTACGTCGCCCAGCTGCCCGCCCTGATCATCAGCGGGGTCGGCATGGCGATGTACTTCGCCCCCGCCGCGAGCCTGGTGATGTCCAGCGTCCGCCCGTCCGAGCAGGGCATCGCGTCCGGCGCCAACAACGCCCTGCGTGAGGTCGGCGGCGCCCTCGGCATCGCGATCCTCGCCGCGGTCTTCTCCGCCCAGGGCGGCTACGGGCCCGCCCAGTACTTCGTGGACGGCCTCGTCCCCGCGCTCTGGATCGGCGCCGCCCTGGTCGCGGTGGGCGCGGTGGCGGCGGCGCTGCTGCCGGGGCGGACCGCGGCCGAGAAGCCGGCCGACGCCGCTCCCGCGGTGGCCGAGGAGCGCACCGCGGCAGGCGTCTGAACCGGTCTCACCCCATACCGTCTCCACGGTCCGTGGCCCCGCCCGAGCGGCGGGGCCACGGACCGTACTCTTGAGCACGTGCAGGAACTCCACGATGCTCCCCTCGCCCCGCTGACCACCTTCCGGCTCGGCGGTCCCGCGGCCCGTCTGATCACCGCGACGACCGACGCCGAGGTGATCGCCGCCGTCCGCGAAGCCGACGACTCCGGGACCCCGCTGCTGCTCATCGGCGGCGGCTCGAACCTCGTCATCGGAGACAAGGGCTTCGACGGCACCGCTCTGCGCATCGCCACGAAGGGCTTCGCGCTCGACGGCACGAAGCTGGAGCTGGCGGCCGGCGAGGTGTGGACCGACGCGGTGGCCCGCGTCGTGGAGGCCGGCCTCGCGGGCATCGAGTGCCTCGCGGGCATCCCGGGCTCCGCGGGCGCGACGCCGATCCAGAACGTGGGGGCGTACGGCCAGGAGGTCTCGGCGACCATCACCGAAGTGGTCGCGTACGACAGGAAGACCCACGAGACGGTCACCGTCGCGAACGCCGAGTGCGACTTCTCGTACCGCCACAGCCGCTTCAAGGCCGAGCCCGACCGCTTCGTGGTGCTGCGTGTCCGCTTCGCCCTGGAGGACGCCCAGGGGATGAGCGCCCCCCTGAAGTACCCGGAGACGGCCCGCACGCTCGGCGTCCAGGCCGGTGACCGGGTGCCCGCGGCCGTCGCCCGGGAGACCGTCCTGAAGCTGCGCGCGGGCAAGGGCATGGTGCTGGACCCCGAGGACCACGACAGCTGGTCGGCCGGGTCCTTCTTCACCAACCCGATCCTCACCGAGGAGGAGTTCACCGCGTTCCACGCGCGCGTGGTGGACCGTCTCGGCCCGGACGTGGCGCCGCCCGCCTTCCCGACGGAGGACGGCCGCGTGAAGACCTCCGCCGCCTGGCTCATCGACAAGGCGGGCTTCACCAAGGGCTACGGAGAGGGCCCGGCGCGCATCTCCACCAAGCACACCCTCGCCCTGACCAACCGCGGCGGCGCGACCACGGAGGACCTGCTGGCCCTCGCCCGTGAGGTCGTCGCCGGAGTGCGGGACGCCTTCGGGGTCACCCTGGTCAACGAGCCGGTGACGGTGGGCGTCAGCCTCTGAGCCCCCGGTGGGCGCGGTCTCTAGTAGGCCACGCCCACGCCCTGCTTCACCGTCGTCAGGTCGTCGACCGCCGCCAGCATCGCGTGCGCCACGTCGGCCCTGCCGATGAACCGCCCGCTGGTGGGCGTGCCCCCGACGACCCGGCGGTAGACGCCCGTGGCCGGTTTGTCCTGCAGCCTCGGCGGGCGCACGGACGTCCAGTCCGTCCCGCTGGCCGCCAGCTCCGCCTCCATGGTCCGCAGGTCGTCGTACACCGGCTTCAAGATCTTGCTGACCAGGGCGCCCGCGATCCGGTCGACCACCGTCTGGCGCTCGGGAGGAGGGCCCACCGGCGACGCGCTCACCACCACCAGCCTGCGCACCCCCTCGGCCTCCATCGCGTGCAGCACCGAACGCGTGAGCGGCGCCGCGACCCCCGCGTCCGCCCTCTTGTGCGGCCCGAGCCCCGAGAGGACCGCGTCCCGTCCGGCCACCGCCGCCCGCAGCGCCTCCGGATCGGTCAGGTCGGCCCGGAACACCTCAAGGCCCTCGCCCGTCACCCTCAGCCGCGAGGGATCACGCACGACCGCCGTGACCTCGTGGCCCGCCGCGAGCGCCTGCCTGACGATCTCCCCGCCGACACCTCCGGTCGCACCGAACACCGTGAGCCTCATCGCACACCCTCCCCAGGTGGGTAAGTATTCACTCACCCCTAGGGTGAGTATCCGCTCACCTCTTCGTCAAGGTTGGTTGGACGGCACATGCAGCAAAAGCCCACCCGGGCCCGCATTCTCGACGCGGCGCACGACCTCATGCTCACCATCGGCCTCGCCCGTGCCACCACCAAGGAGATCGCCAAGGCGGCGGGCTGCTCCGAAGCGGCCCTCTACAAGCACTTCGCGAGCAAGGAGGAGCTGTTCGTGGGCGTCCTCCAGGAGAGGCTGCCCCGGCTCGGCCCGCTCCTGCGCCGCCTCGCGGAGGACCCGGGGGAGCGCCCCGTGGAGGAGAACCTCGCCGAGATCGCCCGCCTGGCCAGCCACTTCTACGCCCAGAGCTTCCCGATCGCCGCGTCCCTCTACGCCGAGACCAGGCTCAAGCGCCGCCACGAAGACTCCATGCAGGAGATGGGCACGGGCCCGCACGTGCCCATCGAGGCCCTCGACGCCTACCTCCGCACCGAACGCGACGCAGGCCGGATCGCCCCCGGCGCCGACACGTTCGCCGCCGCCTCGCTCCTCCTGGGCGCCTGCGCCCAGCGCGCCTTCGCCTACGACTCCACGGTCGGCAAGCAACCCCCGCAGCCCGTCGAGGAGTTCGCCGCCGCCCTCGCCCGCACGCTCCTCGCGGGCATCAGCCGCTGAGCCACTCCTCGATGCCCGAGAGCAGCTTCTCCTGTACGTCGACGGGGGCCGCCGAACCGCGCACCGACTGCCGGGCGAGCTCGGCGAGTTCGCTGTCGTCGAAGGCGTGGTGCTTGCGCGCGATCTCGTACTGCGCGGCCAGCCGTGACCCGAAGAGCAGCGGGTCGTCGGCTCCCAGGGCCATCGGCACCCCGGCGTCGTACAAGGTGCGCAGCGGTACGTCCTCGGGCTTCTCGTAGACCCCCAGGGCCACGTTCGACGCCGGGCACACCTCGCAGGTCACCCCCCGCTCCGCGAGACGCTTCAGGAGCCGCGGGTCCTCCGCCGCCCGCACCCCGTGCCCGATCCGCCCCGCGTGCAGGTCGTCCAGGCAGTCCCGCACGGAGGCGGGCCCGCTCAGTTCGCCGCCGTGCGGCGCCGCGAGCAGGCCGCCGTCCCGCGCGATCGCGAAGGCCCGGTCGAAGTCCCGCGCGAAGCCCCGGCGTTCGTCGTTGGAGAGCCCGAAGCCGACGATGCCGCGGTCGGCGTACCGCACCGCGAGGCGTGCCAGCGTGCGGGCGTCCAGAGGGTGCTTCATGCGGTTCGCGGCGACGAGCACGCGCATTCCGAGGCCGGTGTCCCGCGAGGCGCTCTCGACGGCGTCCAGGATGATTTCCAGGGCCGGGATGAGCCCACCGAGCCGCGGCGCGTACGACGTCGGGTCGACCTGGATCTCCAGCCACCCCGAGCCGTCCCGGATGTCCTCCTCGGCGGCCTCCCGCACCAGGCGCCGGATGTCATCGGGCTCCCGCAGGCAGGACCGTGCCATGTCGTAGAGCCGCTGGAAGCGGAACCACCCGCGTTCATCGGTCGCCCGCAACTGCGGAGGCTCACCGCCGGTCAGCGCCGGGGGCAGCCGCACCCCGTACTTGTCGGCGAGCTCCAGCAGGGTCGTGGGCCGCATCGACCCGGTGAAGTGCAGATGCAGATGGGCCTTGGGCAGCTCTCTTACGTCACGTACACGCTCCATTCGAGGATCTTGCCGTACGCACGTGGCGTCCCGGAAGCCACTTTCCCCCTTCGTGGCCTTCCCCGAACGAAGAAGCGGGCCGCCTCCCGGAGAGGGGAGACGGCCCGCGTACTCAAACCGGAAGGTGCCTAGTCGCGGGCCTCAGCAAGGAGCTTCTGGATGCGCGAGACGCCCTCGACGAGGTCCTCGTCACCCAGGGCGTACGAAAGACGCAGGTAACCAGGCGTCCCGAAGGCCTCACCCGGGACGACCGCGACCTCGGCCTCCTCCAGGATCAGCGCGGCGAGTTCCACGGAGTCCTGCGGGCGCTTGCCACGGATCTCCTTGCCGATGAGGCCCTTCACCGAGGGGTACGCGTAGAAGGCGCCCTCCGGCTCGGGGCAGAACACGCCCTCGATGTCGTTCAGCATCCGCACCATCGTCCTGCGCCGCCGGTCGAAGGCCTCGCGCATCTTCTCGACGGCGGTCAGCCCTCCGGAGACGGCCGCGATGGCCGCCACCTGCGCGACGTTGGAGACGTTCGACGTGGCGTGCGACTGGAGGTTCGTCGCGGCCTTCACGACGTCCTTCGGTCCGACGATCCACCCCACGCGCCAGCCGGTCATCGCGTACGTCTTGGCGACTCCGTTGACCACGATGCACTTGTCGCGCAGCTCGGGCAGGATCGCCGGGAGCGAGGTGAACCTGGCGTCTCCGTAGACGAGGTGTTCGTAGATCTCGTCGGTCATGACCCACAGGCCGTGCTCGACGGCCCAGCGGCCGATCGCCTCGGCGTCGGCCTCGCTGTAGACGGCGCCCGTCGGGTTGGACGGCGACACGAAGAGGACGACCTTCGTGCGCTCCGTGCGCGCGGCCTCGAGCTGCTCCACCGAGACGCGGTAACCCGTGGTCTCGTCGGCGACGACATCGACCGGCACACCGCCCGCGAGACGGATCGACTCCGGGTACGTCGTCCAGTAGGGAGCCGGGACGATGACCTCGTCGCCCGGGTCGAGGATCGCGGCGAACGCCTGGTAGATGGCCTGCTTGCCGCCGTTAGTCACCAGTACCTGCGAGGCGTCGACCTCGTACCCGGAGTCGCGCAGCGTCTTCGCGGCGATCGCGGCCTTGAGCTCGGGGAGCCCGCCGGCCGGGGTGTAGCGGTGGTACTTCGGGTTCTTGCAGGCCTCGATGGCGGCTTCGACGATGTAGTCGGGCGTCGGGAAGTCGGGCTCACCCGCGCCGAAACCGATCACCGGCCGCCCGGCGGCCTTGAGGGCCTTCGCCTTGGCGTCGACAGCGAGGGTCGCGGACTCGGAGATCGCGCCGATACGGGCGGAGACCCGGCGCTCGGTGGGAGAAGTGGAAGCGCTCATCGCCCCATCGTTCCAGACCGGAAAGACCCCGGGCACGCGGCTTTGCGAGACCACCGGATCCGTTTCTGTTCGACGGGGCGCCGCAGAGCACGTACACTCACTGCTCGTTGGCCCTCACCGGCCGCACCTTCTCCTCGCACTCTGTGCACCCGGGCGGATGCGGTAGGTTGGGGGAAATCAAAGGGTCGTAGCTCAATTGGTAGAGCACTGGTCTCCAAAACCAGCGGTTGGGGGTTCAAGTCCCTCCGGCCCTGCTACACACTCCTTTCGCCAGGATGTGTGCGCACATGTACGTACTGCATTGCACCGCCGTGCGGCTCATACCGGGCGCGGCACGGCCACGACCCGGAATCAGGTGAGGACGAGTGACGGACGCCGTGGGCTCCATCGACATGCCTGATGCCCAGGACGAGGCGCCGGAGTCCAAGAAGAAGGCCCGCAAGGGCGGCAAGCGCGGCAAGAAGGGCCCCTTCGGCCGTCTCGCGCTCTTCTACCGCCAGATCGTCGCGGAACTCCGCAAGGTCGTCTGGCCGACTCGCAGTCAGCTCACGACGTACACCACCGTGGTGATTGTCTTCGTCGTCATCATGATCGGCCTTGTGACCGTGATTGACTATGGGTTCAACCAGGCCGTCAAGTACGTCTTCGGCTGAGCCGATGGCTGAGCCGAGAGCGAAGGGCGCCGTACCCGGCGCCCGTTTCGCGCGTTCCACCCCTCTGTATCCAGGAAGAAGCAGCCACCGTGTCTGACCCGAACCTGAACGACGCCATCGAGTCGGCGGAGTCCGTGGAGGACCAGCTCGACATCGTCGAGGCGGCGGACTCCGAGGACCCGGACCAGGCCGAGGCTGCTGACGCCGCCGCGGGCGCACCCGCCGAAGAGTCGGCGCTGCACGTCGAGACCGACACCGAGTCCGACGAGGACGCCGAGGCCGACGAGGAAGCCGCCGCCGAGTCCGACGAGGACGTCGAGGGCGCCGAGGCTGAGTCCGCGGACGACGCGGAGGTCGAGGAGGAGGCCGAGCCGGTCGACCCGATCGTGGCCCTGCGCGATGAGCTCCGCACCCTTCCCGGTGAGTGGTACGTCATCCACACCTACGCCGGTTACGAGAACCGCGTGAAGACCAACCTCGAGCAGCGTGCCGTCTCGCTGAACGTCGAGGACTTCATCTTCCAGGCCGAGGTGCCGCAGGAAGAGGTCGCGCAGATCAAGAACGGCGAGCGCAAGACCATCCGTCAGAACAAGCTCCCCGGGTACGTCCTGGTGCGCATGGACCTGACGAACGAGTCCTGGGGCGTCGTCCGCAACACCCCCGGTGTCACCGGCTTCGTGGGCAACGCCTACGACCCGTACCCCCTGACCCTGGACGAGATCGTCAAGATGCTCGCTCCGGAGGCCGAGGAGAAGGCCGCCCGTGAGGCCGCCGAGGCCGAGGGCAAGCCGGCTCCGTCCCGCAAGGTCGAGGTCCAGGTGCTCGACTTCGAGGTCGGCGACTCGGTCACCGTCACCGACGGCCCGTTCGCGACGCTGCAGGCGACGATCAACGAGATCAACGCCGACTCCAAGAAGGTCAAGGGTCTCGTCGAGATCTTCGGCCGCGAGACCCCGGTCGAGCTCAGCTTCGACCAGATCCAGAAGAACTAGCCCTCGCGGCTTCCTGGCTTCCTCTGGAACATACGCCTCCGAACAGGTCAGACGGGCTCTCAAAGCCGGTCTGACCTGCTCGGTTTTTGGCCGCATGACGTTACCCGTTATCGTGGTGCGGTATGCCTCCATCCGGATGACTGGATGGCGGCTGGAAACTCTCACTAGGACCCGGAGAGAGCAATGCCTCCCAAGAAGAAGAAGGTCACGGGGCTTATCAAGCTCCAGATCCAGGCCGGCGCAGCCAACCCGGCCCCGCCGGTCGGCCCCGCGCTGGGCCAGCACGGCGTCAACATCATGGAGTTCTGCAAGGCCTACAACGCCGCGACCGAGTCGCAGCGTGGCTGGGTGATCCCGGTGGAGATCACGGTCTACGAAGACCGCTCCTTCACCTTCATCACCAAGACTCCGCCGGCCGCCAAGATGATCCTCAAGGCCGCGGGTGTCGAGAAGGGCTCCGGCGAGCCGCACAAGACCAAGGTCGCCAAGATCACCGAGGCGCAGGTCCGCGAGATCGCCACCACCAAGATGGAAGACCTCAACGCCAACGACCTGGACGCCGCGTCGAAGATCATCGCCGGCACCGCCCGTTCCATGGGCATCACGGTCGAGGGCTGAGAGCCTCACCCGTCTGACCTTTCTCAGTGGTAGGACCAGGCGCTGGTCCGCACCACGACTCCACACCTGTCACGCGGCGGAGCCGCATGATGTAACCGCAACAGGAGCAGAAGTGAAGCGCAGCAAGACTCTCCGCGCTGCGGACGCCAAGATCGACCGGGACAAGCTCTACGCCCCGCTCGAGGCCGTCCGTCTCGCCAAGGAGACCTCCGCGACCAAGTTCGACGGCACCGTCGAGGTCGCCTTCCGCCTGGGTGTCGACCCGCGCAAGGCCGACCAGATGGTCCGTGGCACCGTGAACCTCCCGCACGGCACCGGCAAGACCGCCCGGGTCCTGGTCTTCGCGACCGGTGACCGTGCTGCGGCCGCGGAAGCCGCTGGGGCCGACATCGTCGGCGCCGACGAGCTCATCGACGAGGTCGCGAAGGGCCGCCTGGACTTCGACGCCGTCGTCGCCACCCCGGACCTCATGGGCAAGGTCGGCCGCCTCGGCCGCGTGCTCGGTCCGCGTGGTCTGATGCCGAACCCGAAGACCGGCACCGTCACCCCCGACGTCGTGAAGGCTGTCAACGACATCAAGGGCGGCAAGATCGAGTTCCGCGTCGACAAGCACTCGAACCTGCACTTCATCATCGGCAAGGTGTCCTTCGACGACACCAAGCTGGTGGAGAACTACGCCGCGGCGCTGGAGGAGATCCTCCGTCTGAAGCCGTCGGCCGCCAAGGGTCGCTACATCAAGAAGGCCGCGCTCACCACCACGATGGGCCCCGGCATTCCGCTGGACAGCAACCGCACCCGCAACCTCCTCGTCGAGGAGGACCCGGCGGCCGTCTGATTCTGACGGCAGCCGCGTCGCGTACGCGTTCTGTGTGACGGGCCCCGCAACCTTTCGAGGTGCGGGGCCCGTCCTCGTATTCGTGCATGTCCGTCAGAGCTGTCGGGGGACTGCGCTAGCGTGCGGGATTCACACGAGTACAAGGGGTGGGATGTCATGAACAGCACGACCATGCGACGCGCGGGCCTGTCGATCGCGGTGGCCGCCGCGCTGACCGGGGTCGCGGCCTGTGGCTCCTCCGGCGGTGGCGACGGTGACGCGAAGGACAAGAAGAACGGTTCCGTCGCCCTCAGCCCGATAGCCGCCCTGCGCTCCATCGAGGACAAGACCGACGACGCCGACTCGGCCAAGATCGAGGGCAAGACGGTCATGGGCACCCAGATGTCGATGAACATGGACGGCGCCATGGCGTGGTCGGACGGCATCACCGGCAATGTCACCGCGACGCTCACCGGTGGCACCCAGGCCGAGCAGATGAAGCAGATGGGCCAGTCGAAGATCGACTACCGCTATCTGAAGACGGGCTTCTACGCGAACATGGGCGACCAGTTCGCCTCGCAGGCCGGCGGCGGCAAGCACTGGATCGAGTACGACTACGAGACGCTGGCCGAGTTGGGCGGCGCCGCCGGTGACGCCTTCAAGGACCAGATGCAGAACACCACCCCGAACCAGTCGGTCAAGATGCTGCTCGCCTCGGGTGACGTGAAGCGCGTGGGCGAGGAGACGGTGCGCGGCACGAAGACGACGCACTACTCCGGCGAGGTCGACGTCGCCGACCTGACGGGCAAGAACGCCGACCTGGACGCGTCCCAACTGGCCGAGCTGAAGAAGCAGTTCAGCCAGGCGGGGATGAGCACCGAGACGATCGACATCTGGGTCAACGACGACGATCTGCTGGTCAAGAAGACCGAGAAGGCCGAGATGAAGACCGGCGCCTTCAACCAGACGGTCTACTACAGCGACTACGGCACCCCGGTCTCCGTGGAGAAGCCCCCGGCCTCGGACACGGTGAGCTTCAAGGACCTCATGAACCAGCAGCCGCAGGCCTGACCTCGGACGTCGGGTATTCTCGCCGGACTGAATTGTGTCGATCATGTGTTCCTAGGGGTGGGGTCATGACTGTGAAGAGAGTTGCGGGCGCCGTGCTCGCCACCACGCTGCTGTGTACGGGTGCGGTGGCCTGTGGAGGCTCCGACAAGGACGGCAAGGCCAAGGGGGCGGGCTCGGGGGAGACCCAGTCCCGGTCGCAGGTGACCGAGGTCATCACGGCGGCGTACGAGAAGACCTCGAAGGCCAAGTCGGCCAAGGTCGAGATGACGATGTCGGCGCCGAAGTCCATGGGTGGCTCCAGCGGTGACATGAAGATGTCCGGCGTCATGGGCTGGGACCCGACCGTCATGGATATGACGATGTCCGGCTCCGTGCTCACGGATGGCGACCCCGAGGCACCGGAGAAGGTCCGGATGCTCTGGCTCGACAACGTGATGTACATGGACATGGGGGCTGTCGCCGCCAAGGACATGGACGGCAAGCAGTGGGTCAAGATGGACCTGAACACCATCGCCGAGCAGGTCGGCGACGAGAAGGCCGCGAAGCAGCTGACCGGCGGCCTGGACAGCATGAACCAGGACCCGGCCCAGCAGCTCGCGATGCTCCTTGACTCGCCGAATCTGAAGCACGTCGGCCCCGCGAAGGTCGACGGCGTCCAGACGCAGCGCTACAAGGGCCGTCTCTCCGTCAAGGAGATGATGGAGTCCAACAAGGGCCTTGACGAAATGCTCGGCAAGAGCGAGCGCGAACAGCTGCTCAAGAACATCGAGAAGTCGGGCATCAAGGGTTACGACACCGAGGTCTGGGTCAATGAGGACGACTACCCCGTCCGCATGGACATCGACATCAAGAGCCCCGAGGGCACGATGAAGACCTCGCAGAAGTTCTCGGACTACGGGGCCACCGCCAAGGTGTCCGCTCCGCCGGCCGGCGAGACCTTCGACCTGATGGAGATGTTCAAGGAGCTCGAGAAGAGCGGCATGGACATGGACTCGAACAGCGGCGCCTGAGCCGATTTGCCTGACGAGAACCCGTTCGCGTACTCTTCCACAGAAGCCAAAGACCGCTGGTCGTTGCCGTGTGCTCGCAAGAGTGTGCGGTGGCCGAAGGATCCGCTGAAACTGCGGACGACCCGCGCAGGTGACTGAGGAAGTGCTCCCGGACGGGTTTTCGTCTGGTCGAGTTCACGCCCCATGCGCCTGCGCTGGGGCGTTTTGTTTTGTCAGCCCCTTCTGAGCGGTCCTCATCACCCGGAAGGAGGCCGACGCTCTATGCCGACGCCCGACAAGGCTGCCGCGGTAGCCGAGCTCACGGACAAGTTCCGCAGCTCGAACGCCGCCGTGCTGACCGAGTACCGGGGTCTCACCGTGGCCCAGCTCAAGCAGCTGCGCCGTTCGCTCGGTGAGAACTCCGAGTACGCCGTGGTGAAGAACACGCTGACCAAGATCGCGGCCAACCAGGCCGGGATCAACCAGCTGGACGACCTGTTCGCGGGTCCGACCGCTGTTGCCTTCGTCACCGGTGACCCGGTGGAGTCGGCGAAGGGTCTTCGTGACTTCGCCAAGGACAACCCCAACCTCGTCATCAAGGGCGGTGTCCTTGACGGCAAGGCGCTGTCCGCCGACGAAATCAAGAAGCTCGCGGACCTCGAGTCCCGCGAGGTTCTGCTCGCCAAGCTGGCCGGCGCGCTGAAGGGCAAGCAGACGCAGACTGCGCAGCTCTTCCAGGCGCTGCCGTCGAAGTTCGTCCGCACCGCGGAGGCGCTTCGTGCCAAGAAGGCCGAGCAGGGCGGTGCCGAGTAATTCGGCTCGCGCATTGATCGCCGCCCGCTAGGGCGACGGTCGCAGCGGGCCGAACGTACGCCCGCCTTCATATACACCCGGCACCAGCCGAATTAGTGGAAGGATCGCCCATCATGGCGAAGCTCAGCCAGGAAGACCTGCTTGCCCAGTTCGAGGAGCTCACCCTCATCGAGCTCTCCGAGTTCGTGAAGGCCTTCGAGGAGAAGTTCGACGTCACCGCCGCCGCGGCCGTCGCCGCTGCCCCGGTCGGCCCGGCCGCCGCCGCCGAGGTTGCCGAGGAGCAGGACGAGTTCGACGTCATCCTCACCGGCGCCGGCGAGAAGAAGATCCAGGTCATCAAGGTCGTGCGCGAGCTCACCTCCCTGGGTCTCAAGGAGGCCAAGGACCTCGTCGACGGCACCCCGAAGCCGGTCCTCGAGAAGGTCGCCAAGGAGGCCGCTGACAAGGCTGCCGAGTCCCTCAAGGCCGCCGGCGCCTCCGTCGAGGTCAAGTAACACCTCGCGAGTCGTCTGCCGCGCGCCTGTGGGCGCGTAGGCGGCAGGACTTTTTGGCGCTGCTTCAGGCAGCGCGCGTCAAGGGCGATCACCCATCTGGGTGGTCGCCCTTCGGCGTTCTCCGGCGCACCCCACGGCTGCCTTGCGAAGCCCGCGCCGACGAGTATGGTGATCTTCGTCGTGCCCCGGAACGGCCGTGACGGTGACGAGCTGAGAGCCAAGTCGGGGCAGGGGGGCCTTGACGAACTGCACGCAGCGCGCAATTCTCAGGACGCGTCGTCACATCGATCCGCATCCGAGGCATGGATCGACGGCGAAGAGGGCAGTATCGATGTGCATCGAGGGCGTGGCTTGCAGCAGGGGTTGAGAACAACGAGGGTCTTCAAAAACCCGCACTGGACATCAGTGGGCCTAGTGGCTACACTGACCCTTTGCGCTGCCTGTTAGCTGCCTCCTGCCCGTCACCAGGGGCATGCCCATGCTTGAGCACAGTGGACTGGACTTTCCCTGACCTGGGATGTTCCGTCTCTGCGTCCAACCTGGGACCGGTACGCGCGTAGTGAGTCCGAGCCCTCGGAAGGACCCCCTCTTGGCCGCCTCGCGCACTGCCTCGACCGCGAATACGAACAACGGCGCAAGCACCGCCCCGCTGCGCATTTCCTTTGCAAAGATCAAGGAGCCCCTCGAGGTTCCGAACCTTCTTGCGCTGCAGACCGAAAGCTTTGACTGGCTGCTCGGCAATGACGCGTGGAAGGCTCGTGTCGAGGCGGCTCTGGACAGCGGACAGGACGTCCCCACCAAGTCCGGTCTGGAAGAGATCTTCGAGGAGATCTCTCCGATCGAAGACTTCTCCGGGTCGATGTCCTTGACGTTCCGCGACCACCGTTTTGAGCCTCCGAAGAACTCCATCGACGAGTGCAAGGAGCGCGACTTCACGTTCGCCGCCCCGCTCTTCGTCACTGCCGAGTTCACCAACAACGAGACCGGCGAGATCAAGTCCCAGACGGTCTTCATGGGCGATTTCCCGCTCATGACGAACAAGGGCACCTTCGTCATCAACGGCACCGAGCGTGTCGTCGTGTCGCAGCTGGTCCGTTCGCCGGGTGTCTACTTCGATTCCTCGATCGACAAGACGTCCGACAAGGACATCTTCTCCGCCAAGATCATCCCGTCCCGGGGTGCCTGGCTGGAGATGGAGATCGACAAGCGCGACATGGTCGGTGTCCGCATCGACCGCAAGCGCAAGCAGTCGGTCACCGTGCTGCTCAAGGCTCTCGGTTGGACGACCGAGCAGATCCTCGAGGAGTTCGGCGAGTACGAGTCCATGCGCGCCACCCTGGAGAAGGACCACACCCAGGGCCAGGACGACGCGCTGCTCGACATCTACCGCAAGCTCCGTCCGGGCGAGCCGCCGACCCGTGAGGCCGCTCAGACCCTGCTTGAGAACCTCTACTTCAACCCCAAGCGCTACGACCTCGCGAAGGTCGGCCGCTACAAGGTCAACAAGAAGCTGGGTGCGGACGCTCCGCTCGACGCGGGCATCCTCACGGTCGAGGACATCATCGCCTCGATCAAGTACCTGGTGAAGCTGCACGCCGGTGAGACCGAGACCGTTGGCGACAGCGGTACGTCGATCGTCGTCGAGACCGACGACATCGACCACTTCGGCAACCGTCGTCTGCGCAACGTCGGCGAGCTCATCCAGAACCAGGTCCGCACGGGTCTGGCTCGTATGGAGCGCGTCGTGCGTGAGCGCATGACGACCCAGGACGTCGAGGCGATCACGCCGCAGACCCTGATCAACATTCGCCCGGTCGTGGCGTCGATCAAGGAATTCTTCGGCACCTCGCAGCTGTCGCAGTTCATGGACCAGAACAACCCGCTGTCGGGTCTCACCCACAAGCGCCGTCTGTCGGCGCTTGGCCCGGGTGGTCTCTCCCGTGAGCGGGCCGGCTTCGAGGTCCGTGACGTTCACCCGTCTCACTACGGCCGCATGTGCCCGATCGAGACGCCCGAAGGCCCGAACATCGGTCTGATCGGTTCGCTCGCCTCGTACGGCCGCGTCAACGCGTTCGGCTTCGTCGAGACGCCGTACCGCAAGGTCGTCGAGGGCGTCGTCACCGACGACGTCGACTACCTGACGGCCGACGAAGAGGACCGCTTCGTCATCGCCCAGGCCAACGCCGTGCTGGGTGAGGACATGCGCTTCACCGAGGCGCGCGTCCTCGTCCGCCGTCGCGGCGGCGAGATCGACTACATCCCCGGCGACGACGTCGACTACATGGACGTCTCGCCGCGCCAGATGGTGTCGGTCGCGACCGCGATGATCCCGTTCCTCGAGCACGACGACGCCAACCGTGCCCTCATGGGCGCGAACATGATGCGTCAGGCCGTGCCGCTGATCACCGCCGAGGCTCCCCTCGTCGGCACCGGCATGGAGTACCGCTGTGCGGTCGACGCCGGTGACGTGATCAAGGCCGAGAAGGCGGGTGTGGTCCAGGAGGTCTCCGCGGACTACGTCACGGTCACGAACGACGACGGCACGTACACCACGTACCGCATCGCCAAGTTCTCCCGCTCGAACCAGGGCACCTCGGTCAACCAGAAGGTTGTCGTCGACGAGGGCGCCCGGGTCATCGAGGGTCAGGTCCTCGCCGACGGTCCCGCGACCGAAGAGGGCGAAATGGCCCTCGGCAAGAACCTGCTCGTGGCGTTCATGCCCTGGGAGGGTCACAACTACGAGGACGCGATCATCCTGTCGCAGCGCCTCGTGCAGGACGACGTCCTCTCCTCGATCCACATCGAGGAGCACGAGGTCGACGCCCGTGACACCAAGCTCGGCCCGGAGGAGATCACCCGGGACATCCCGAACGTCTCCGAAGAGGTCCTCGCCGACCTCGACGAGCGCGGCATCATCCGTATCGGTGCCGAGGTCGTCGCCGGCGACATCCTCGTCGGCAAGGTCACGCCCAAGGGTGAGACCGAGCTGACCCCCGAGGAGCGCCTGCTCCGCGCGATCTTCGGTGAGAAGGCGCGCGAGGTGCGCGACACCTCGCTGAAGGTGCCGCACGGTGAGATCGGCAAGGTCATCGGCGTACGCGTCTTCGACCGTGAAGAGGGCGACGAGCTGCCGCCGGGCGTGAACCAACTGGTTCGTGTCTACGTGGCGCAGAAGCGCAAGATCACGGACGGTGACAAGCTCGCCGGTCGTCACGGCAACAAGGGCGTCATCTCCAAGATCCTTCCGATCGAGGACATGCCCTTCCTCGAGGACGGCACGCCGGTCGACATCATCCTCAACCCGCTGGGTGTCCCGTCCCGAATGAACCCGGGTCAGGTCCTGGAGATCCACCTCGGCTGGCTCGCCAGCCAGGGCTGGGACGTCTCCGGTCTCAGCGAGGACTGGGCGCAGAGCCTGCAGCGCATCGGCGCCGACCAGGTCGCCCCGCGGACGAACGTCGCGACTCCGGTCTTCGACGGCGCCCGCGAGGACGAGCTGTCCGGCCTCCTCGAGCACACCATCCCGAACCGCGACGGCGACCGCATGGTCCTCCCGTCCGGCAAGGCGCGGCTGTTCGACGGGCGCTCCGGCGAGCCGTTCCCGGACCCGATCTCGATCGGGTACATGTACATCCTCAAGCTGCACCACCTGGTCGACGACAAGCTCCACGCCCGCTCGACCGGTCCGTACTCCATGATCACCCAGCAGCCGCTGGGTGGTAAGGCTCAGTTCGGTGGTCAGCGCTTCGGTGAGATGGAGGTGTGGGCGCTCGAGGCTTATGGCGCCGCGTACGCCCTCCAGGAGCTGCTGACGATCAAGTCCGACGACGTGACCGGCCGCGTGAAGGTCTACGAGGCCATCGTCAAGGGCGAGAACATCCCCGAGCCCGGCATTCCCGAGTCCTTCAAGGTGCTCATCAAGGAAATGCAGTCGCTCTGCCTCAACGTGGAGGTGCTGTCCTCGGACGGCATGTCCATCGAGATGCGTGACACCGACGAGGACGTCTTCCGCGCGGCGGAGGAGCTCGGCATCGACCTGTCCCGGCGCGAGCCGAGCAGCGTCGAAGAGGTCTGACGGGTTGGCCGGCCGGACCTCGTGTCCGGCCGGCTCTCCCCGGACCCGTTCAGACCATGATTGAGACTCGACCCCGAAAGAGGGATTGACGACAAAGTGCTCGACGTCAACTTCTTCGACGAGCTGCGGATCGGCCTTGCCACCGCGGACGACATCCGACAGTGGTCCCACGGCGAGGTCAAGAAGCCGGAGACCATCAACTACCGCACGCTCAAGCCCGAAAAGGACGGACTCTTCTGCGAGAAGATCTTCGGTCCGACCCGGGACTGGGAGTGCTACTGCGGCAAGTACAAGCGTGTCCGCTTCAAGGGCATCATCTGCGAGCGCTGCGGCGTCGAGGTCACTCGCGCCAAGGTGCGTCGTGAGCGGATGGGCCACATTGAGCTGGCCGCCCCTGTCACGCACATCTGGTACTTCAAGGGCGTTCCGTCGCGCCTCGGCTACCTGCTTGATCTCGCCCCGAAGGACCTCGAGAAGGTCATCTACTTCGCGGCGTACATGATCACGTTCGTGGACGAGGAGCGCCGTACGCGTGACCTGCCCTCCCTGGAGGCGCACGTCTCCGTGGAGCGTCAGCAGGTCGAGAACCGTCGCGACTCCGACCTGGAGGCCCGCGCCAAGAAGCTCGAGACCGACCTGGCCGAGCTCGAGGCCGAGGGTGCCAAGGCCGACGTGCGCCGCAAGGTGCGCGAAGGTGCCGAGCGTGAGATGAAGCAGCTGCGTGACCGTGCGCAGCGCGAGATCGACCGTCTCGACGAGGTCTGGAACCGCTTCAAGAACCTCAAGGTCCAGGACCTGGAGGGTGACGAGCTGCTCTACCGCGAGCTGCGTGACCGCTTCGGCACGTACTTCGACGGTTCGATGGGTGCCGCTGCCCTGCAGAAGCGCCTTGAGTCGTTCGACCTGGATGAGGAAGCCGAGCGGCTTCGCGAGATCATCCGTACCGGCAAGGGCCAGAAGAAGACCCGTGCGCTCAAGCGCCTCAAGGTCGTCTCCGCGTTCCTGCAGACCAGCAACAGCCCCAAGGGCATGGTGCTCGACTGCGTGCCGGTCATCCCGCCGGACCTGCGTCCGATGGTGCAGCTGGACGGTGGCCGCTTCGCGACCTCCGACCTGAACGACCTGTACCGCCGCGTGATCAACCGCAACAACCGCCTCAAGCGACTCCTTGACCTCGGTGCTCCCGAGATCATCGTGAACAACGAGAAGCGCATGCTTCAGGAGGCCGTCGACGCGCTCTTCGACAACGGCCGTCGTGGTCGCCCGGTCACGGGCCCCGGCAACCGTCCGCTGAAGTCGCTGTCCGACATGCTCAAGGGCAAGCAGGGTCGATTCCGTCAGAACCTTCTCGGCAAGCGTGTGGACTACTCCGCGCGTTCCGTGATCGTCGTCGGCCCGCAGCTGAAGCTGCACCAGTGCGGTCTGCCGAAGGCCATGGCGCTGGAGCTCTTCAAGCCGTTCGTGATGAAGCGCCTGGTCGACCTGAACCACGCGCAGAACATCAAGAGCGCCAAGCGCATGGTCGAGCGCGGCCGCACGGTCGTGTACGACGTCCTGGAAGAGGTCATCGCGGAGCACCCGGTTCTCCTGAACCGTGCGCCCACGCTGCACCGCCTCGGCATCCAGGCCTTCGAGCCGCAGCTGGTCGAGGGCAAGGCCATTCAGATCCACCCGCTCGTCTGCACCGCGTTCAACGCGGACTTCGACGGTGACCAGATGGCCGTGCACCTGCCGCTCTCCGCGGAGGCGCAGGCCGAGGCCCGCATCCTGATGCTGTCCTCGAACAACATCCTGAAGCCGGCAGACGGCCGTCCCGTCACCATGCCGACCCAGGACATGGTTCTCGGTCTCTTCTTCCTCACCACGGACGAGGAAGAGCGCAAGGTCATCGGCGAGGGCCGTTCCTTCGGCTCGGCCGCCGAGGCGACCATGGCGTTCGACGCCAAGGAGCTCTCGCTCCAGGCGAAGGTCGACATCCGCTTCCCGGTGGGCACCATCCCGCCGCGCGGCTGGACCCCGCCGGCCGTCGAAGAGGGCGAGCAGGAGTACCAGCAGGGCGACAGCTTCCGGCTGCGTACGACCCTGGGCCGCGCGCTCTTCAACGAGCTGCTGCCCGAGGACTACCCGTTCGTCGACTACTCGGTGGGCAAGAAGCAGCTCTCCGAGATCGTCAACGACCTGGCCGAGCGCTACCCCAAGGTCATCGTGGCGGCGACGCTCGACAACCTGAAGGCGGCGGGCTTCTACTGGGCGACCCGTTCCGGTGTCACCGTGGCCATCTCCGACGTCGTGGTCCCCGAGGCCAAGAAGGCGATCGTCGCGGGCTACGAGGCGCAGGACGAGAAGGTCCAGAAGCAGTACGAGCGCGGTCTGATCACCAAGGACGAGCGCACGCAGGAGCTCATCGCGATCTGGACCAAGGCGACCAACGAGGTCGCCGAGGCGATGAACGCGAACTTCCCCAAGACGAACCCCATCTTCATGATGGTTGACTCGGGTGCCCGAGGAAACATGATGCAGATGCGTCAGATCGCCGGTATGCGTGGTCTGGTGTCGAACGCGAAGAACGAGACGATCCCGCGTCCCATTAAGGCGTCGTTCCGTGAGGGCCTCTCGGTCCTCGAGTACTTCATCTCCACGCACGGTGCCCGTAAGGGTCTGGCGGACACGGCTCTCCGTACCGCTGACTCCGGTTACCTCACCCGTCGTCTGGTCGACGTCTCCCAGGACGTCATCATTCGCGAGGAGGACTGTGGCACCGAGCGCGGTCTGAAGCTCAAGATCGCGGTCAAGGGCGAGGACGGTGTGCTCCGCAAGACGGAGAACGTCGAGACCTCGGTGTACGCCCGCATGCTGGCCGAGGACGTCGTCATCGACGGCAAGGTCATCGCGCCGGCGAACGTCGACCTCGGTGACGTCCTGATCGACGCCCTGGTCGCCAACGGCGTCGAGGAGGTCAAGACCCGTTCGGTCCTGACCTGTGAGTCCGCGGTCGGCACCTGTGCCTTCTGCTACGGCCGTTCGCTCGCCACCGGCAAGCTGGTCGACATCGGTGAGGCGGTCGGCATCATCGCCGCCCAGTCCATCGGTGAGCCCGGCACGCAGCTGACGATGCGTACGTTCCACACCGGTGGTGTGGCCGGTGACGACATCACCCAGGGTCTGCCCCGTGTCGTCGAGCTCTTCGAGGCTCGTACGCCCAAGGGTGTCGCCCCGATCTCGGAGGCGGCAGGCCGCATCCGTATCGAGGAGACCGAGAAGACCAAGAAGATCGTCGTCACGCCGGACGACGGCAGCGACGAGACTCCCTTCCCGATCTCGAAGCGCGCCAAGGTCCTCGTGCGTGAGGGTGACCACGTCGAGGTGGGCCAGAAGCTCACCTTCGGTGCCACCAACCCGCACGACGTGCTGCGGATCCTCGGTCAGCGCGCGGTCCAGGTCCACCTGGTCGGCGAAGTCCAGAAGGTCTACAACAGCCAGGGCGTGTCGATCCACGACAAGCACATCGAGATCATCATCCGGCAGATGCTGCGCCGCGTGACGATCATCGAGTCCGGCGACGCGGAGCTGCTGCCGGGCGAGCTCGTCGAGCGCTCGAAGTTCGAGACCGAGAACCGTCGTGTCGTGACGGAGGGTGGCCACCCGGCCTCCGGCCGTCCGCAGCTGATGGGTATCACCAAGGCCTCGCTGGCGACGGAGTCGTGGCTGTCCGCGGCCTCCTTCCAGGAGACGACCAGGGTCCTGACGGACGCGGCGATCAACGCCAAGTCCGACTCCCTGATCGGCCTCAAGGAGAACGTCATCATCGGTAAGCTCATCCCGGCCGGTACGGGTCTCTCCCGCTACCGCAACATCCGGGTCGAGCCGACCGAAGAGGCCAAGGCCGCGATGTACTCGGCCGTCGGCTACGACGACATCGACTACTCGCCCTTCGGGACGGGGTCGGGCCAGGCTGTGCCGCTGGAGGACTACGACTACGGGCCTTACAACCAGTAGGAGTGGCGAGCCGGTTGGCTTGAGTTGAACTGATGGGCGGTCATCCCTTGGGGGGTGGCCGCCCTTCGGTGTTCTTCAGTGACCTGGTTGTTGGAGCTGCCGCTGGAGCCGCTGCAGCCGGGTGTGGTGATCCGGCTTCGAGGAGAGCAGGGACGGCGCCGGTAGGTGGCGGTCGTGACGGTGCACCGAGCTGGGTGGCTTCGAGGCTTCCGCGTCGGTGATGAAACGCTGCAGCACCGCGACCAGCTGGGGGCCGAAGCCGCGGAGCGCTGCGGCCCGGTCGGCCCGCAGCTCGGCACGCCTGTTCACTGCGGCGAGCAACCAGGGAGTGAGCGCCAGCAGGAGCAGCCAGGGGAACAGATAGAGCAGCACCAGTCCGACCACGACCGCCAGCAGGGCGAGCCGGCGGTTGGCTTCCTTGGCCTCGATGTGCCGATGCGGAAGTGCGAGCCGATGCAAGGCTTGCAGCGCCCGCCAGAGGAGCCTCCCGGGCAGGGCGTACCAGTTACTCAGGAGCGCGGACCAGGAATGCCCCGCGACATGGTGGCTGAGTTCATGGGCGAGCACTGCCGCGAGTTGGCCGGGCGGGAGCCGTAGCGCTGCCGAGGTGACGGTCACAATGTGTCCTGCGGCGGCCTCCGCGTTGAGTTCTTCGCTCTCGGCGATCCAGAGCTGGTACGTGGCCGGGTCCGCGCCGAAGCGGGCCGTGACGTCGCGCCAGAGCGGCTTCAGTCGGTCACCCTCGACGAGGGACGGCGGCCTGTGACCGAAAACATGGTGGGCCAGGAACGCCTCGGTCGGGCGGTGGAAGATCAGAGCGCCGCTGAGCAGCCACCCGGCGACCGTGGCCCACAGGGGAATGTTGGTCGCGCTCTCCAGTACGTAGGCCAGGCAGGCCACGACCAAGAGGCTGGCCGTGGCGTGCGGCAGATGGAGCGCCAGTGATCCGACGGCAAGGACGTCGGCGCCCCTGCGGCGGGCCGCTATGTGCACGCGCCCGGTGTGCGGGACGTGGGCCTCGGGGCCCTGGCTGCTCACGGTCGGCGACTCCGAGGCATCGGATATTCGGGATGCCTGTGGTGCCGGACCCGCTGCCGGCTTCCACAAGGCATCGGGTGGGCGTGGCTGGGGAGTGAGGTCAGGCTCGGGATAGCGGGGGGAGACCGCTGGATCGACTTCCGGGTACTCCGGTTCGTACGGCTGGGACATGGTGCTCCTTCCTTAGGTACGGCTTCCTCAGCCGAGCAGCAAGGCCGCGGGCAGCAGGAGGGTCGCCGCCGCGAGGCCCACGAGCCCGACGCGTATCCACAGGTGCTTGTGTGCGGCGATCCGACTGGTCGCCGTAAGTGCCGCCACCAGCAGGGGAGTCGGATCGCGGTCGGCTTCCGACAGCGCTTGTGCCAGGGCTCCCGAGTCGGCGGCGCGCCGGATGTCCCCGAAGTAGCCGAGCGGCCGCCCCGGTTCCCAGTCGCTCTTGCGGTAGCGAGGCATGACCGCGAGGTGCATTGAGACCAGGGAGGCGGCGAGTGCGCAGAGTCCGGTCCACCAGACGACGGCCCAGAAAGGGGTGAGCCGGGACGGGTCCCAGCCGCGGCTGACGACGAGGCCGCCGAGCAGCCCCACCACCATCGCGATGGCGCCGACCGCTACGGCCGCCTTGTTGTCGGCGCGGCTGATCTCGGCCCGGATCTCGGCGAGCAGCCGGACACCGGACTGCGATTCCTCGGCGGTCATACGGATTCCGCTCGGTCGTCGGGCCGGTGGACGGCGAGACCGGGCGGCTTGCGCAGCGGGTCTTCCTGCTGTGCCTCTGCCGAGCCGCCGACCGCCTGGGCGAACATCGACCTGAACAGCGCGAGGACCAGTTGCTGAGGCTCCTCCAGCTGGTACTTCTCCAGGGTTCCCTCCGGCAGGACCCGGTCGATGAGCCCGAGCTGGTTCTCGATCGTCCGCTTCTCGTCGGCGCTCAGGTTCTCCACGACGAGGCTGGTGTCCTGTGCGTGCTCGGCCAGGTGCAGGAGGAGGGCGGCGATTCCGCCCTTGGCCAGGTGATGACGGTAGAACTCGATCTTCCGCGCCTTGAGTTGCTGCTCCTGTTCCAGCCGCATCAGCTCCACGTCGTGTTCGGACAGCGCGGCCTCGGCGTTGTGCCGGGCCGCGCGCAGGCGCCCTTGCTGGGCGCACTCTTCGGGATCACGGCGCAGTTGCGCCGTGCCGCCGAGCCGAAGCCCTTGCCGTGCCGCGTGGTCACCGGAGGCATCGAGGATCTGCTGTACGGCGACCTCGGCGTGCGCACTCGAGGAGATGGTGAACTTCCTGGTCACCGGGCGCAGTAGACGGTGCAGTACGCGGTTCAGCAGGGCCGGGATGTCGCGTTCCTGGCTGACGACGAAGCGCTCTGGGTCGGTCACCTGCCAGGTGAGGTCGAAGGTGGTGTCGAACTCGAAGCTGTCGATGTCGCTGGGCAGACGAGTGCGCAGGCGCAGGGGATGAACGCCCAGGTCGACCTCGTACACGGCGGTTCGGCCACGGAGGCTTGTCGGGCGTCGTGGCGGCAGATACGTCTCGTACGAGTCTCCTGACCCGGCGACCACGAGAGCGCAGTCGGCGCGGCCCAGATAGCGGCGGCCCGGAATCTCGTAGCGCGACAGCTGGCGTACGGCGAGAACGGGGTCGGTCAGGCCGGTAGGCCGACCGCCGTTCTCCGGGAGGGTCTCCCTGGCATCCGGATTGTGAGGACTGCCATGGGCGCGGGGGTGGTTCGGGCGGATCAGATCGGTCAGCCCGTCCAGGCTGGTCGGGCTCACCAGGCCGGGCCGGTCACGGTTGTCGAGTGCCTCGGGTGTCGTCTTTACCTCTCGCGAGAACTGGGGGGTCCGGCTTTCTGGGTGTTCCTGGCCTGTCGCCACGGTGGGCTCCTCTCCGGCTCATGAGTGCGCTGCGACGGCCGTGCGTAGACGGTGCGTGACGTGCAGGGGGCTGCCGTCGGCGTCGTGCGTCGTGCGCAGGAGGTGGTCGATCCGCTGCCGGTCGGCTTCGGTGTCGGCAAGTGCGGCCAGCAGCGCGGTCAAGGACCGCTCGGTGTAGAGGTCCCGCTCCGCCACACGGGCCCATCGCTGCAAGGTCTCCCGCGCCGCGTCGGTGTGTGCGCGGTCTCGCAGCCCGGCACGCCAGAGGCCGGTGACGAGTTCGTCCTCGTCGGATTCGGGAGTGGAGCGGGCATCGGCGAACCACTTCAGGACGAGAGGGCGGTCCGTGCCCTCTTCGGACTCGCTGCAGGCGAGACCGAAGGCGCGCAACGCGTGGTTGTACAGAGCCGCGTCGTGCGGCGTCTGTTCGTCCCTGACCAGAGGGGCGAGGCGCGGGAGCACCGGCTCATGAGCGGCGAGCAGCAACAGCTGGGTGGCTTCGGCGAGTTGGTTCACCTCCTCTTCGTCGTCGTTCTCCAGACGTACCGCGTCGAGCAGCGCGTTCAGCACCTCCACAGGCTGCATCGGACCAAGGAGTCCATAGACGCGGATCGCGGTCCATCGGCGGCTGGGGTGTTCGCCGGTGCACCAGGCGTGCAGGATCCGGGACACGCCCCGCACCTGGAGAAGGCTGGCGAGGCTGAGCGTGTTGGCGGCGGTAAGCCAGCCGTTGTAGGACCTGCCGCCGGCCCAGGGCTCGATCAGATGTGCCATGGCGGACGGCAGATCGGCCTCGGCGAGGAGTGCCGTGGCCGCGGCGGCCCGGGTGCGGACCAGCGGGCGACCGTCCTTCGCGAGCTGCTGTAGCCAGCGCACCAGGGCGGCGCGCGCGGAGGGATGCACGGTCCAGACCTCGCGCAGCAGCACGCGCGCGGTGTTCGTGTCCTGGAACTCGGCCCGGTACTGCGAGACCGGGCCCCATTCGGTGACCTCGTCCTGCGTACTGCCGACGGCATGGGCGAAGGCGAGGCGCGATGCCGTGGTGCTGCCGAAGATCGGGATCACGGGTGGCTTATCGGGGTTGGCCGTCCTTTGGAGTTCGACGAAGAGACTGTCGCCGAGTTCCGCCGCGATCGCATATGGAGCCTTGTCGAAGACGGCGAGGGCGATGAGGAACGCCTTCTCGCGCAGCTCGGCCCCGTCTTCCTTCCCGGGCGACATAAGCCACCCGGAGACCCGGTCGGCCAAGGCCGACGCTGCGAAGTCGGCCAGCTGCTCCTCGTCGAGTTCGCCTCGGTGGTGAGCGGCGAGTTGATCAGCGAACTTCTCGGTCTCGCCAGGCTGGTGCGTACGGTCGAGGAACTCCCCGACCGGCGTGAGCCGACGCAGCCGCTCCCACGCCTCGTGTCCCACCAGGGTCGTCACATGGGCGCGCAGAACGTCCTCGACCGGTGGCGGTTCCCATGGGACGAAGGGGATCTCGCCCAGCTCCGCCGATGAATCCACGGTGATGACGAACCGGCTGCCGCGCAGCCGCAATTTCTCCCGCATGCTCAGCAGGTGGGGTCCCAGGAGCGGACGGCTGCGGCTGGTCGACAACTCGTGCAGGAGGAAGCCGGGTGAGTCCTCCAGAGCGTCCGGCAGCGCCGCCGGTGCGGTGCCCGGATCGAAGGACTGGATCGGGTGGGCGCCGAGCCGATGCAACAGCATGAGCGCCGCGGTCTCGCGCCCAGTACCGCGGCTGCCCTTGAGCACGACGACATGGTCGTCCCGGAGCCGCTCCAGCGCCGCGTCGAAGCTCGGGCAGGTCCGGAAGACGGTTGCCAGCCGCTCGACGTCCTCGTGGCGGACCTGGCCGGAAACGGAACGTGGGCCCGCTCCGAAACCACGTGGGCCGAGGTGGATGTTGACGTTGCCCGCGACATGGCCGCCGGTGACCCCTAGCTGGTCGCCGCGGACCAGGCTGCCGACGAAGTCGGGGGCGTGGTCGATCAGGTCGCGGCGGGCGGCCCAGGCAGGCTGCCTTGCTTCGGGTTCCTGTTCCGGCTCCGGACCCTTGCCACCATCGAGGGTCTCGTCCGTCTTCGCGGCGTCCGCGCCCGGCTTCTCGCTCTTCTCGGTTCGCTCGCCCTTCGGCGGCTTCTCCGGTTTGGTCTCCTCCTGGCTCACTTCCGGTCACCCCGCTCTTCGCCCCGCAGATCGAAGTTGAGGTCGCCGTGGACGTGCCCGCCGGTGATTCCGTACTGGGAGCCCATGATCTGAGTGCTCGTGGGGGCAGAGTCGGGGGAGGGAGAACCGATGGGGGAGAGACCGGTGGGCCTGGAGTCCCCGCCGCCCCGCTCGGGCGCCGCCACCCGGCGCAGCCAGGCGCTGGTCGGCCCTTCCTTGGTCTGTACGGCAACCTGGTGGAACTCCTCGGGGCGTACGCCGTGATGGCCGTGACGTACGACGCCCTGGTAGACGGCGTCGGAGACACAGAGGACGCTGCTGTCGGCGCCGGTCCGTAAGGCCTCACGCAGTGGCTCGGCGTCCAGCAGACGGAAGGCATGGTTCAGGTCCCCGCCGATCCAGCCCTTCTCGTCCACGCCGACGTATCCGGCCGCCAGTACGACGCGCAGCCGCATCCGGGTGCTGCCCGCCATCAGCCGGTTCTTGGCGTGCAGCAGCATCGGGGTCTCGGTGAGCAGCGCCTTCAGCAGTCTGGGCACCGGAACATTCGCATCGATGAGCTCGACGACGGAGTCACCCCGGTCGGCGCGGAGCCGATCCGTTTCGCTCACGTCGGCCGCGGTGAGGGTGTCGTCGGCGACGTCGTAGAGCATGCGCCGGAGGAAGGCCTGCTCGACATCGTCTCTGGTGCCGAACTGCTCGATGTCGAAGAGCAGGATCGTGCGGTGCAGGTGGTCGGCCATGTCTGCCTCTCGCCGGTTCGGGCTTTCGACCAGCACGATGGCGCGGCTGGGCGAGAAGGCGGAGGGACGATGACACGTACGAAGTGTGACCGTGTGCACAGAGCACCACTTCGTTACTGCTTGATCACTCGCTGCCGCTGCCGCTGCCGACGACTCCGGCTATGCGGCGCAGGACATCCGGCCGGACGACGATGATGCGGCGGCGGCTCGTGACGACCACCTGGCGGTCGCGTAATTCCTTCAGGAGCCGGGCCACCGCCTCCCGCGAAGCCCCGACCGAGCCGGCGAACTCCTGCTGGCTGAGCGGGACGGTGAGTTCGATGCCCTCATCGGTGCGGATCCCGTGGGTGCGTATGAGGTCGAGGAGCAGGACGGCAAGGCGCTCACGCACCGCCAGCGCCGCCCACTCGAGGCGGCGGCGATCGGTCGAGCGCTGCCGGTCGGTGGCCAGGCCGAGGAGCTTGAGCGCCACCTGGGGGCTGCCGGTGAGGAATCTCGTGAAGCGCCCCTGCTCGATGGCGGTTGCTTCGACCTGCTCCAGGGCCGTCACCGTGGCCGAGCGGCCGCGGCCGCTGAGCGCGGCACCCTCACCGATGATGTCGCCGGGGCCCCGCAGGGCGAGGAGCGCCTCGTAGCCATTGGCCGCGGTCGCCGTGACCTTGGTCCAGCCCTGCAGGAGCAGCAGGATGTGGGTGGACGGTTCGTTCTGGCGCATGATGACGCCGCGTGCGGGATAGCGCAGGGGCCGACCGATGGCGAGCAGCGCGGTGCGGTCGTCCCTCTCCAGCCGCGCGAGGAAGGGCACCCGGTCGTCCAGGCCGTCCTCGTCCCGCGCGTGCGTCTGCCCCACGGCCATGCCGTTGCCCCCGTGTTCACGTGCGCTGATGCCCCCGGTCTCGCAACCAGTCAACGTACTTGAGGTGGCCCCGCGGGGAACGGGCGACAACCGGCCCCCTTGGCCGAGACCGGTCTCGCCGGAGTCGAAAAGCCCGGCGTGTCGCCCCCCACCGCATTTGTTTTGACCAGACTCGATGAGGTAGGTACGCTCAGACCTTGTGCCTGGGGTGTGCCTGGGCTCGTGCGCGTGTCTTCAGCCGCTGTGCGAGTTCGAGAACGGCCACCGCAATCTGCGCTTCTTTCCGCCTTGCGGCGGGAGTCTGCAGGATTCGACACACCCGACCGCGTGGGTCGGCGATGTTCCAGGTTAGCTTTACCATTCGGCACACAGAAACCGGAGAAGTAGTGCCTACGATCCAGCAGCTGGTCCGGAAGGGCCGGCAGGACAAGGTCGAGAAGAACAAGACGCCCGCACTCGAGGGTTCGCCCCAGCGCCGCGGCGTCTGCACGCGTGTGTTCACGACCACCCCGAAGAAGCCGAACTCGGCCCTGCGTAAGGTCGCGCGTGTGCGTCTGACCAGCGGGATCGAGGTCACCGCTTACATTCCGGGTGAGGGACACAACCTGCAGGAGCACTCCATCGTGCTCGTGCGTGGTGGCCGTGTGAAGGACCTGCCTGGTGTTCGCTACAAGATCATCCGCGGTTCCCTCGACACCCAGGGTGTCAAGAACCGCAAGCAGGCCCGCAGCCGCTACGGCGCCAAGAAGGAGAAGTAAGAATGCCTCGTAAGGGCCCCGCCCCGAAGCGCCCGGTCATCATCGACCCGGTCTACGGTTCTCCTCTGGTGACCTCCCTCATCAACAAGGTGCTGCTGAACGGCAAGCGCTCCACCGCCGAGCGCATTGTGTACGGCGCCATGGAGGGCCTGCGCGAGAAGACCGGCAACGACCCGGTCATCACGCTCAAGCGCGCGCTCGAGAACATCAAGCCGACCCTCGAGGTCAAGTCCCGCCGCGTCGGCGGTGCGACCTACCAGGTTCCGATCGAGGTCAAGCCCGGTCGTGCCAACACGCTGGCCCTGCGCTGGCTGGTCGGTTACTCCCGCGCCCGTCGCGAGAAGACGATGACCGAGCGTCTCCTCAACGAGCTCCTCGACGCCTCCAACGGCCTTGGTGCCGCTGTGAAGAAGCGTGAGGACACCCACAAGATGGCCGAGTCCAACAAGGCCTTCGCGCACTACCGCTGGTAGTCGCTACCCACATCGAGACCGAGAGAAGACTGAGCCGATATGGCTACCACTTCACTTGACCTGGCCAAGGTGCGCAACATCGGCATCATGGCCCACATCGACGCGGGCAAGACGACGACCACCGAGCGGATCCTGTTCTACACCGGTGTGTCGTACAAGATCGGCGAGGTCCACGACGGCGCCGCCACGATGGACTGGATGGAGCAGGAGCAGGAGCGTGGCATCACGATCACCTCTGCTGCCACCACCTGTCACTGGCCGCTGAACGACGTCGACCACACCATCAACATCATCGACACCCCGGGCCACGTCGACTTCACCGTCGAGGTAGAGCGTTCGCTCCGTGTGCTCGACGGTGCCGTGACGGTGTTCGACGGCGTCGCCGGTGTTGAGCCCCAGTCCGAGACCGTGTGGCGTCAGGCGGACCGCTACGGCGTCCCGCGTATCTGCTTCGTCAACAAGCTCGACCGCACGGGTGCCGAGTTCCACCGCTGCGTCGACATGATCGTCGACCGCCTCGGTGCGACCCCGATCGTCATGCAGCTGCCCATCGGCGCAGAGGCTGACTTCAAGGGTGTCGTCGACCTCGTCACGATGAAGGCCTTCGTCTGGTCCGCAGAGACCAAGATGGGCGAGGCGTACGACATCGTCGACATCCCCGCGACGCACGCCGAGGCCGCTGAAGAGTGGCGCGGCAAGCTGCTCGAGGCCGTCGCCGAGAACGACGAGCAGATGATGGAGCTGTACCTCGAGGGCCAGGAGCCCACCGAGGACCAGCTGTACGAGGCCATTCGCCGCGTCACCATCGCCTCCGGCAAGGGCGGCGACACCACTGTCACCCCCGTGTTCTGCGGCACCGCGTTCAAGAACAAGGGCGTTCAGCCCCTGCTCGACGCGGTCGTGCGTTACCTCCCGTCGCCCCTGGACGTCGAGGCCATCGAGGGCCACGACGTCAAGGACCCCGAGGTCGTCGTCAAGCGCAAGCCTTCGGACGACGAGCCGCTTTCGGCTCTCGCGTTCAAGATCGCGAGCGACCCGCACCTCGGAAAGCTCACCTTCGTCCGGATCTACTCCGGTCGCCTCGAGGCCGGCACCGCGGTGCTGAACTCGGTCAAGGGCAAGAAGGAGCGCATCGGCAAGATCTACCGCATGCACGCGAACAAGCGTGAGGAGATCGAGTCGGTGGGCGCCGGTGACATCGTCGCCGTCATGGGCCTGAAGCAGACCACCACCGGTGAGACGCTGAGTGACGACAAGAAGCCGGTCATCCTGGAGTCCATGGACTTCCCGGCGCCGGTCATCGAGGTCGCCATCGAGCCCAAGTCCAAGGGTGACCAGGAGAAGCTGGGTGTAGCCATCCAGCGTCTCTCGGAGGAGGACCCCTCCTTCCGTGTGCACTCGGACGAGGAGACCGGCCAGACCATCATCGGTGGTATGGGCGAGCTTCACCTCGAGGTGCTCGTCGACCGCATGAAGCGCGAGTTCCGCGTCGAGGCGAACGTCGGCAAGCCCCAGGTCGCTTACCGCGAGACGATCCGCAAGGCCGTCGAGCGCGTGGACTTCACCCACAAGAAGCAGACCGGTGGTACGGGTCAGTTCGCCAAGGTGCAGATCGCGATCGAGCCGATCGACAGTGGCGAGACCTCGTACGAGTTCGTGAACAAGGTCACCGGTGGCCGTATCCCGAGGGAGTACATCCCCTCGGTGGACGCCGGTGCTCAGGAGGCCATGCAGTTCGGCATCCTGGCCGGTTACGAGATGACGGGCGTCCGCGTCACGCTTCTCGACGGTGCCTACCACGAGGTCGACTCCTCCGAGCTCGCCTTCAAGATCGCCGGTTCGCAGGCGTTCAAGGAGGCCGCGCGCAAGGCCAGCCCCGTGCTGCTCGAGCCGATGATGGCCGTTGAGGTCACCACGCCCGAGGACTACATGGGCGACGTCATCGGTGACATCAACTCCCGCCGTGGCCAGATTCAGGCCATGGAGGAGCGCAGTGGCGCCCGTGTCGTGAAGGGCCTCGTGCCCCTCTCGGAGATGTTCGGCTACGTCGGAGACCTCCGCAGCAAGACCTCGGGTCGCGCAAGCTACTCGATGCAGTTCGACTCCTACGCCGAGGTTCCGCGGAACGTCGCCGAGGAGATCATCGCGAAGGCCAAGGGCGAGTAACTCCCCGGAGTTAACGCTTTAGGCTTGTCACCGGAAGTCCTGAGGCATTCCGACCGTTCTTCGGACGGAATGCCTCGGACCCCGGCATCCCAGCAAAGATCACCTGGCGCCGATGAAGCAAGGCGTACAGAACCACTCCACAGGAGGACCCAGTGGCGAAGGCGAAGTTCGAGCGGACTAAGCCGCACGTCAACATCGGCACCATCGGTCACATTGACCACGGTAAGACGACCCTCACGGCCGCCATTACCAAGGTGCTGCACGACGCGTACCCCGAGCTGAACGAGGCCTCGGCCTTCGACCAGATCGACAAGGCTCCCGAGGAGCGCCAGCGCGGTATCACGATCTCGATCGCGCACGTCGAGTACCAGACGGAGACCCGTCACTACGCCCACGTCGACTGCCCCGGTCACGCGGACTACATCAAGAACATGATCACGGGTGCCGCGCAGATGGACGGCGCGATCCTCGTGGTTGCCGCCACCGACGGCCCGATGCCGCAGACCAAGGAGCACGTGCTCCTGGCCCGCCAGGTCGGCGTTCCGTACATCGTCGTCGCCCTGAACAAGGCCGACATGGTGGACGACGAGGAGATCCTGGAGCTCGTCGAGCTCGAGGTCCGTGAGCTCCTCTCCGAGTACGAGTTCCCGGGCGACGACCTGCCGGTCGTCAAGGTCTCGGCGCTCAAGGCGCTCGAGGGCGACAAGGAGTGGGGTGAGTCCGTCCTCAACCTGATGAAGGCTGTCGACGAGTCCATCCCGGAGCCCGAGCGTGACGTCGACAAGCCGTTCCTGATGCCGATCGAGGACGTCTTCACGATCACCGGTCGTGGCACCGTCGTCACCGGTCGTATCGAGCGCGGTATCCTCAAGGTCAACGAGACCGTCGACATCATCGGCATCAAGACCGAGAAGACCACCACCACGGTCACCGGTATTGAGATGTTCCGCAAGCTGCTCGACGAGGGCCAGGCCGGTGAGAACGTCGGTCTGCTCCTCCGTGGCATCAAGCGCGAGGACGTCGAGCGCGGCCAGGTCATCATCAAGCCCGGTTCGGTCACGCCGCACACCGAGTTCGAGGCCCAGGCCTACATCCTGTCGAAGGACGAGGGTGGCCGTCACACCCCGTTCTTCAACAACTACCGCCCGCAGTTCTACTTCCGCACCACGGACGTGACCGGCGTCGTGACCCTCCCCGAGGGCACCGAGATGGTCATGCCGGGCGACAACACTGAGATGACCGTTGAGCTCATCCAGCCCGTCGCGATGGAAGAGGGCCTGAAGTTCGCCATCCGTGAGGGTGGCCGGACCGTCGGCGCCGGCCAGGTCACCAAGATCAACAAGTAAGCATCTCGCTTGCGCGTTGATCGGGGAGACCCGGTTGCTCTGAACTGAGAGCACAGCAGTACATGCAGTAACGGAAGGGCCCGTACGACTTCGGTCGTACGGGCCCTTTCGCGTTGCGAGGGTGCTTGCGCGTGCTCAGGGATGTCCCGCCTCGTAGCGGGGGAGTTCCTTCGTGGAGACGGTCCATCCGGCGATCGTGACGTCCTCGCCGTAGACGAAGTCCTTGCGGGTGGCGTAGCGCGGGCCTTGTGGTGTCGGGTGGATCTCCGAGAGCACGGCTCCTGTGCCGGTCCGGGGGTCGAAGATCGCGTACACGGGGATGCCGAGGAGCGGGTAGTCGCGGGTCTTGCCGACCCAGTCGTTCTCGGGGTTCGAACGCGAAACGATCTCGATGGCGGCGATGAGGGTACGGGGGTCGAAGGACCCCTCGCCCTCCATGTCCGCCTCAGCGATGACGATGATGTCGGGCAGTCGCAGCACACCCTCGGAGATGTCCTCCACGTCGGGCGCCCCGGTGTGCGCGAGGAATCCCTCCGGCATCACCGACTCCAGACGTCGGCGCAGCCGCAGTGCGGTGAGCTCGTGGGGCTTGCTCGGCGACATCATGTCGTGGACGATCCCGTGCTTCGTGATTTCGAACTTGCCGGAGATCCGGTCGTCCATCTGCTCGACGAGTTCACGCATCGCCCGGTAGTGAGGGCTGCCCTGCTGTGCACCGTCTGGGGCGATGGTCATGGCGTGCGCTCCTCGTTCGTGCCCAGGGGCAAGGGTCGTCACGTTCATGCTAGGCGGCCGCTCAGAGGACGGGACGGCACTCGCCGCAGTGGCCCGGAGCCGGGGCGCGGAAGGCGCGGTCGCAGGTGTCGCAGTTCTGGAGCGGGTGCCGGACCGGTGGGGCGGACGCCGTCGGCGGTGGGGGTGGCAGCAGCGCCGTCAGGCGGTGGGCCAGCAGTGCGGCCGGGCGGCGTGGGCCCTCGAGGGGCAGGTCGTGGGTGAGGGCGTGGCGTACGGCGTCCGGGGTGACGTCGCGTTCCAGCCAGGCGGCGACGCCGGGGGCCAGGTGGGCGGCGTCGCGGGTGGTGAGGGGGAGACGGCGGTCATGGTGACGCAGCTCCATCAGGAGGTCGGTGGCCTGCTGGAGGAGGGGCGGGGCCGGGTAAGCCGGGTGCGGTACCGCGGGGAGGGGGCGGGCCCTCTTGCGGGGCTGTGGGTGTGGCACGGGCGCCGAGGGCTCGCCGGGCTTGGCCTGATGGGGCTGCGGTGCCTGCGGCGAGCGTGCCGGGGTTGCGTGCGGCTGGTTGCAGGAGATCGTGCGGGTGACGATGCGGCCGGCGGGAGTGCGCTCGCGGGTGCGGCGCAGGTAGCCGTGGGCCTCCAGTTCGCGCAGGGCGGCGGCGATACGGGTCGCGCCCTCGGGGAAGCGGGCGGCCAGTGACTTGATGTCGACACGGACCCCCGTGGGCAGCGACTGGATGTGGCAGCCCACGCCGATCGCGAGGAGGGAGAGCTCCTGGTGCTGTGTGAGGTGGTTCCCGATCACGGTGAAACGAGTGGTGTGGCGGGTGTTCTCGTGGGCGATGCCCGCGGGGCGCGCAGCGGTGCGGTGGGGGTGGCTGCGGGGGTGCCGGGTCGCTCGTGAGGGGGGTTGATTGCCGCCAAGGGCGGACTGGGCGCGCGAGGGCGCGCTAGGGTTTTGGGTGTCCATCGGGAAGCTCCTACTTCCTCGGTGGTCAGGCCCTCGCCTTGGGATTGCAGTCCCGGCGGGGGCCGTCGCATGTCTGCAGTTGTTTCTTGCGTGCTGGGGCTGAGATTAGGGCAGTCGGGGGATCGGAAATCCAGCTGAGCAGGTGATGTTCACTCGCGTGAGTGAGGGGGTGCCCGATCGTTGCCGACGGCTTCCGAGGCGGGTGCCTACGGGCGGTGGGGTGGGGCTTGGCGGGGTTCTTTCTCCCTCTCGGATTTCTTGGGGAAAGACGCCTGCGGCACCGGAGCGCGAAGGAGCGGGTTCCGGTGGTGTGGGGGTTGGTGGGGAGGGGTGTCGGAGGGGGTTTGTGGGGCCTGGTGGTCGGGTGGTCGAGTGCGCCTCAGGTTTGATCTTCGGCGTTCGGCGGGTACGATCCCAAGCTTCGATTGGCCAGGCCGATGCCCCGTATGGCAGACTGTCGGGGTTGCTCGGTTGAGTGCCGATGCTGCGCGCCTCCCGCCGGGAGGATCGGAAGCGAGTCCCACAGTACTCGTCGCCCCATCTGCCGTAAGGCAGCGCTGGAGCGGACGTACGGGAATCTTCTGGGAAGTGCGGTGCGGAGACCCAACCAGGCGCCCGGTGGGTTTCTTCCCCCGGACCCGCGGTCATCTGGGCCGCAGCCCCTAGCAGGGAAATCCTTCGGGAAATCTCCGTGAGCGGGACTGCGACACGCCCGACCGCGTGGGTCGGAGGAAGTAGAAAAAAGGACCTCCCGGGAGCCAGAGCGTTCGAGACAAAGGACTACCAAGTAGCCATGGCGGGACAGAAGATCCGCATCCGGCTCAAGGCCTACGACCACGAGGTCATCGACTCTTCGGCGAAGAAGATCGTCGAGACGGTGACTCGCACTGGTGCGTCGGTCGCAGGCCCGGTGCCGCTGCCCACTGAGAAGAACGTGTACTGCGTCATCAAGTCGCCGCACAAGTACAAGGACTCGCGCGAGCACTTCGAGATGCGCACGCACAAGCGCCTGATCGACATCCTCGACCCGACGCCCAAGACCGTTGACTCGTTGATGCGCCTGGACCTTCCGGCCGGCGTCGACATCGAGATCAAGCTCTGAGAGGCGCGGACAGATGACTAAGCAGATCAAGGGCGTCCTGGGCGAGAAGCTCGGCATGACCCAGGTCTGGGACGAGAACAACCGTGTCGTCCCGGTCACCGTCGTCAAGGCCGGGCCCTGCGTCGTTACCCAGGTCCGTACGAATGACTCCGACGGCTACGAGTCGGTCCAGATCGCCTTCGGCGAGATCGACCCTCGCAAGGTGAACAAGCCCCTCAAGGGTCACTTCGCCAAGGCCGACGTGACCCCCCGCCGCCACCTGGTGGAGATCCGCACCCCCGGTGCCAGCGAGTACACGCTGGGCCAGGAGGTGACTGCCGAGGTGTTCGAGTCCGGCGTCAAGGTTGACGTCACGGGCAAGAGCAAGGGCAAGGGCTTCGCCGGTGTCATGAAGCGTCACAACTTCAAGGGACTCGGCGCCGGTCACGGCACCCAGCGCAAGCACCGCTCGCCGGGCTCGATCGGTGGCTGCGCCACCCCGGGTCGCGTGTTCAAGGGCCTCCGCATGGCGGGCCGTATGGGCAACGAGCGGGTCACCACCCAGAACCTGACCGTTCACGCCGTTGACGCGGAGAAGGGCCTGCTCCTCATCAAGGGCGCAGTTCCCGGTCCGAACGGCGGCCTCGTCCTGGTCCGTACAGCGGCCAAGGGGGCTTGAGGAACCGATGAGCACCATTGACATCCTTTCGCCGGCAGGCGACAAGGCCGGGACCGTCGAGCTCCCCTCGGAGATCTTCGACGTCGAGAAGATCAGCATTCCGCTGATCCACCAGGTCGTTGTCGCCCAGCTGGCCGCTGCCCGTCAGGGCACGCACAAGACCAAGCGCCGCGGTGAAGTCCGCGGTGGTGGCAAGAAGCCGTACCGCCAGAAGGGCACCGGCCGCGCGCGCCAGGGTTCGACCCGTGCGCCGCAGTTCGCCGGCGGTGGCGTCGTCCACGGCCCGCAGCCGCGTGACTACTCGCAGCGGACCCCGAAGAAGATGAAGGCCGCGGCCCTGCGCCACGCCCTCACCGACCGGGCCCGCAACGCTCGTATCCACGTTGTCACCAACGTGGTCGAGGGCGACATCTCCACGAAGGCCGCGAAGACGCTGCTCGGCAAGGTCAGCGAGCGCAAGAACGTGCTCCTGGTCATCGACCGCGCGGACGAGACTTCGCTGCTCTCCGCCCGCAACCTGCCCCAGGTGCACATCCTGGAGCCGGGCCAGCTGAACACGTACGACGTGCTCGTCTCGGACGACGTGGTCTTCACCAAGGCTGCTTTCGAGTCCTTCGTGTCTGGCCCCCAGGCCGCTGAGACCGAAGGGAGCGAAGCCTGATGGCTACGCGTCACCCGAGCATCGCCCCCAAGGCGGCCAAGGCCGCCAAGGCCGCGCGCATCGCCAAGGCGAAGCGCCACGCCACCGAGGGCAAGAACACCGTTGAGACGCCGCTGAGCAAGAGCTTCACGGACCCCCGTGACGTCCTCGTCAAGCCGGTCGTCTCTGAGAAGAGCTACGCGCTTCTCGACGAGGGCAAGTACACCTTCGTCGTCGCGCCCGGCGCCAACAAGACCCAGATCAAGCAGGCCGTCGAGGCGGTCTTCTCGGTCAAGGTCACTGGGGTCAACACGATCAACCGCCAGGGCAAGCGCAAGCGCACCCGCACGGGCTTCGGTAAGCGCGCTGACACCAAGCGCGCGATCGTGACCCTCGCTGAGGGCGACCGTATCGACATCTTCGGCCAGGCCTCCTAACGGAGCGCCCTGGTCCGAATATCGGACGAGGACTGAGAAATGGGAATCCGCAAGTACAAGCCGACGACGCCGGGCCGCCGTGGCTCCTCCGTCGCCGACTTCGTCGAGGTAACGCGGTCCACGCCGGAGAAGTCGCTGGTCCGCCCGCTGCACAGCAAGGGCGGCCGTAACAACGCCGGTCGTGTGACCGTTCGCCACCAGGGTGGCGGACACAAGCGCGCCTACCGAGTGATCGACTTCCGTCGTCACGACAAGGACGGCGTGCCGGCGAAGGTCGCGCACATCGAGTACGACCCGAACCGCACCGCGCGCATCGCGCTCCTGCACTACGCGGACGGCGAGAAGCGCTACATCCTGGCCCCCCGCAACCTGTCGCAGGGTGACCGGGTCGAGAACGGACCGGGCGCGGACATCAAGCCGGGCAACAACCTGGCCCTCCGCAACATCCCGGTCGGTACGACCATCCACGCCATCGAGCTGCGGCCCGGCGGCGGCGCGAAGTTCGCCCGCTCCGCGGGTGCCTCCGTGCAGCTGCTGGCGAAGGAGGGCTCCATGGCCCACCTTCGTATGCCGTCCGGTGAGATCCGTCTGGTCGACGTCCGCTGCCGCGCCACGATTGGCGAGGTCGGCAACGCCGAGCAGTCGAACATCAACTGGGGCAAGGCCGGCCGCAAGCGCTGGCTGGGCGTTCGCCCGACCGTTCGCGGTGTGGCGATGAACCCGGTCGACCACCCGCACGGTGGTGGTGAGGGCAAGACCTCCGGTGGTCGCCACCCGGTCTCGCCCTGGGGTCAGAAGGAGGGTCGTACTCGTTCGCCGAAGAAGGCGAGCAACAAGTACATCGTCCGCCGCCGCAAGACGAACAAGAAGCGCTAGGAGCGGGTTTAGATGCCGCGCAGTCTCAAGAAGGGGCCCTTCGTCGACGGACACCTCATCAAGAAGGTGGATGTCCAGAACGAAGCAGGTTCCAAGAACGTCATCAAGACCTGGTCCCGTCGCTCGATGATCGTCCCGGCCATGCTGGGCCACACGATCGCGGTGCACAACGGCAAGACCCACATCCCGGTGTTCGTCACCGAGGCGATGGTCGGCCACAAGCTCGGCGAGTTCTCGCCGACTCGCACCTTCCGCGGCCACGTCAAGGACGACCGGAAGTCGAAGCGCCGCTAGCGCGGGGTGGAACGACTATGACTTACACCGAAGGGACAACCATGGAAGCCAGGGCCCAGGCGCGGTACATCCGCGTCACGCCCATGAAGGCCCGCCGAGTGGTGGACCTCATCCGTGGCATGGATGCCACGGAGGCTCAGGCGGTCCTGCGTTTCGCCCCGCAGGCCGCGAGCGTGCCGGTTGGCAAGGTGCTGGACAGCGCCATCGCCAACGCTGCACACAACTACGACCACAGTGACGCCTCTTCGCTGGTCATCAGCGAGGCGTACGTGGATGAGGGCCCGACCCTGAAGCGGTTCCGTCCGCGTGCCCAGGGCCGTGCCTACCGGATCCGTAAGCGGACCAGCCACATCACCGTGGTCGTCAGCAGCAAGGAAGGAACCCGGTAATGGGCCAGAAGGTAAACCCGCACGGGTTCCGGCTCGGCATTACCACCGACTTCAAGTCGCGTTGGTACGCCGACAAGCTGTACAAGGACTACGTCAAGGAAGACGTCGCCATCCGTCGGATGATGACGTCCGGCATGGAGCGCGCCGGCATCTCGAAGGTTGAGATCGAGCGCACCCGTGACCGCGTGCGGGTGGACATCCACACCGCGCGTCCCGGCATCGTCATCGGCCGCCGTGGCGCCGAGGCCGACCGCATCCGCGGTGACCTCGAGAAGCTCACTGGCAAGCAGGTTCAGCTGAACATCCTCGAGGTCAAGAACCCCGAGGTCGACGCTCAGCTGGTCGCGCAGGCCGTTGCAGAGCAGCTGTCCTCCCGCGTCTCCTTCCGTCGCGCCATGCGCAAGAGCATGCAGTCGACGATGAAGGCCGGCGCCAAGGGCATCAAGATCCAGTGTGGCGGCCGTCTCGGCGGCGCCGAGATGTCTCGCTCGGAGTTCTACCGCGAGGGCCGCGTGCCCCTGCACACCCTCCGTGCGAACGTCGACTACGGCTTCTTCGAGGCCAAGACGACCTTCGGCCGTATCGGCGTGAAGGTCTGGATCTACAAGGGCGACGTCAAGAACATCGCCGAGGTCCGCGCCGAGAACGCCGCGGCCCGTGCGGGTAACCGCCCGGCCCGTGGTGGCGGCAACGACCGCCCGGCCCGTGGTGGCCGTGGTGGCGAGCGTGGCGGCCGCGGCCGCAAGCCGCAGCAGCAGTCCGCGCCGGCTGCCGAGGCCCCCAAGGCCGACGCTCCCGCCGCAGCTGCCGCTCCGGCTGAGAGCACCGGAACGGAGGCCTGACCGACATGCTGATCCCTCGTAGGGTCAAGCACCGCAAGCAGCACCACCCCAAGCGCAGCGGTATGTCAAAGGGTGGTACGCAGGTTGCGTTCGGCGAGTACGGCATTCAGGCCCTCACTCCGGCGTACGTGACCAACCGCCAGATCGAGGCGGCTCGTATCGCGATGACCCGCCACATCAAGCGTGGCGGCAAGGTCTGGATCAACATCTACCCGGACCGCCCGCTGACGAAGAAGCCCGCCGAGACCCGCATGGGTTCCGGTAAGGGTTCCCCCGAGTGGTGGGTCGCGAACGTCAAGCCCGGACGGGTGATGTTCGAGCTGTCCTACCCGAATGAGAAGACTGCGCGTGAGGCGCTTACCCGCGCTGCTCACAAGCTTCCGATGAAGTGCCGGATTGTTCGGCGCGAGGCAGGTGAGTCGTGATGTCGGCCGGTACCAAGGCGTCCGAGCTGCGCGAACTGGGCAACGAGGAGCTTCTCAACAAGCTCCGCGAGGCCAAGGAAGAGCTGTTCAACCTCCGCTTCCAGGCGGCGACCGGTCAGCTCGAGAACCACGGTCGGCTCAAGGCCGTCCGTAAGGACATCGCGCGGATCTACACCCTGATGCGTGAGCGCGAGCTGGGCATCGAGACGGTGGAGAGCGCCTGATGAGCGAGAGCAACGTGACTGAGACGAAGACCGACCGCGGATTCCGCAAGACCCGTGAGGGTCTGGTCGTCAGCGACAAGATGGACAAGACCGTCGTCGTCGCTGTCGAGGACCGCGTGAAGCACGCGCTGTACGGCAAGGTCATCCGCCGTACGAACAAGCTCAAGGCGCACGACGAGCAGAACGCTGCCGGCGTCGGCGACCGTGTCCTCCTGATGGAGACGCGTCCGCTGTCGGCGACCAAGCGCTGGCGCATCGTCGAGATCCTCGAGAAGGCCAAGTAAATCTCTGAGGGGTATCCCTCAGAGTTCGTTCCGCCAGGCTCGGCGAGCTCCGTGAATCGCTTTACGGAGCTCGCCGGGAACCGGCAGACAAACAGGAGATAGACGTGATCCAGCAGGAGTCGCGACTTCGGATCGCCGACAACACGGGTGCGAAGGAAATTCTCACCATCCGTGTTCTCGGTGGCTCGGGTCGCCGCTACGCGGGTATCGGTGACGTCATCGTCGCCACCGTCAAGGACGCGATCCCCGGTGGCAACGTGAAGAAGGGTGACGTCGTCAAGGCGGTCATCGTTCGCACCGTCAAGGAGCGCCGCCGTCCCGACGGCTCGTACATCCGCTTCGACGAGAACGCCGCCGTCATTCTGAAGAACGACGGCGACCCTCGCGGCACCCGTATCTTCGGCCCGGTGGGCCGTGAGCTGCGCGAGAAGAAGTTCATGAAGATCATCTCGCTCGCGCCGGAGGTGCTGTAAGCATGAAGATCAAGAAGGGCGACCTGGTTCAGGTCATCACCGGTAAGGACAAGGGCAAGCAGGGCAAGGTCATTGCCGCTTACCCGCGCGAGGAGCGCGTCCTGGTCGAGGGTGTCAACCGGGTCAAGAAGCACACGAAGGCCGGCCCGACCGCCAGCGGTTCGCAGGCCGGCGGCATCGTGACCACCGAGGCCCCTGTCCACGTCTCCAACGTCCAGCTGGTCGTGGAGAAGGACGGCAACAAGGTCGTCACGCGTGTCGGTTTCCGCTTCGACGAAGACGGCAACAAGATCCGCGTTGCCAAGCGGACGGGTGAGGACATCTGATGACGACCACCACCACTCCGCGTCTGAAGACGAAGTACCGCGAGGAGATCGCGGGCAAGCTGCAGGAAGAGTTCTCGTACGAGAACGTCATGCAGACCCCCGGCCTCGTCAAGATCGTGGTCAACATGGGTGTCGGCGACGCCGCCCGTGACTCGAAGCTCATGGACGGTGCCGTCCGTGACCTGACCACCATCACGGGTCAGAAGCCGGCCATCACGAAGGCCCGGAAGTCCATCGCGCAGTTCAAGCTGCGCGAGGGTCAGCCGATCGGCTGCCACGTCACGCTCCGTGGCGACCGCATGTGGGAGTTCCTGGACCGCACCCTGTCGCTCGCGCTGCCGCGCATCCGCGACTTCCGTGGTCTGTCCCCCAAGCAGTTCGACGGCCGTGGCAACTACACCTTCGGTCTCACGGAGCAGGTCATGTTCCACGAGATCGACCAGGACAAGATCGACCGCGTCCGGGGTATGGACATCACCGTGGTCACCACGGCGACCAACGACGCTGAGGGCCGTGCCCTTCTCCGTCACCTCGGCTTCCCCTTCAAGGAGGCGTAAGCGAGATGGCGAAGAAGGCTCTTATTGCCAAGGCTGCTCGTAAGCCCAAGTTCGGTGTGCGCGGCTACACCCGCTGCCAGCGCTGCGGCCGTCCGCACTCCGTGTACCGCAAGTTCGGCCTGTGCCGCGTCTGCCTTCGTGAGATGGCTCACCGTGGCGAGCTGCCGGGCGTGACCAAGAGCTCCTGGTAATTCCCTCTGTCCTAAGGGACTTGGGAACTACCGGAGGCTCTCGGTAAGTATCTGGTCGGTAGGTGGCCCACCTTTCCATGGCTTAGGCTAGGAGGGTTGGGCGCCTGCCGCCCTGACCGACTTACTACGCCGTAGGTCCCCGCGCCGCACCCGTCCTGCCTCTGAGTGGGGAGAGGGATGGCGCAGATAGGAAACCCCGGCGAGAGAGGCCGAAGGCCAATTCATGACCATGACTGATCCGATCGCGGACATGCTGACTCGTCTGCGTAACGCGAACTCGGCGTACCACGACTCCGTGGCGATGCCGCACAGCAAGATCAAGTCTCACATCGCGGAGATCCTCCAGCAGGAGGGCTTCATCACGGGCTGGAAGGTCGAGGACGCCGAGGTCGGCAAGAACCTCGTTCTCGAGCTGAAGTTCGGCCCGAACCGTGAGCGCTCCATCGCGGGCATCAAGCGGATCTCCAAGCCCGGTCTCCGGGTTTACGCGAAGTCCACCAACCTGCCGAAGGTGCTCGGCGGCCTGGGCGTGGCGATCATCTCCACGTCCCACGGTCTGCTCACCGGCCAGCAGGCAGGCAAGAAGGGCGTAGGTGGGGAAGTCCTCGCCTACGTCTGGTAGTCGGGAACGGAGGAATAGCTAATGTCGCGTATTGGCAAGCTCCCCATCACGGTTCCCGCCGGCGTGGACGTCACCATCGACGGCCGGACGGTCTCGGTTAAGGGTCCCAAGGGCTCCCTTTCCCACACCGTCGTCGCGCCGATCGACATCGCTAAGGGTGAGGACGGCGTTCTGAACGTCACCCGCCCGAACGACGAGCGTCAGAACAAGGCCCTGCACGGCCTGTCCCGCACGCTGGTGGCGAACATGATCACCGGCGTGACCACGGGTTACGTGAAGAAGCTCGAGATCAGCGGTGTCGGTTACCGCGTCCTCGCGAAGGGCTCCAACCTGGAGTTCTCGCTGGGTTACAGCCACCCGATCCTGGTCGAGGCCCCCGAGGGCATCACCTTCAAGGTGGAGTCCGCGACCAAGCTTTCGGTCGAGGGCATCGACAAGCAGAAGGTCGGCGAGGTTGCGGCCAACATCCGCAAGCTGCGCAAGCCCGACCCGTACAAGGCCAAGGGCGTCAAGTACGAGGGCGAAGTCATCCGGCGCAAGGTCGGAAAGGCAGGTAAGTAAGCCATGGCATACGGTGTGAAGATCGCCAAGGGCGACGCTTACAAGCGTGCCGCCAAGGCCCGCCGCCACATCCGCATCCGCAAGAACGTGTCGGGTACGGCGGAGCGTCCGCGCCTCGTCGTGACTCGCTCGAACCGCAACATCGTTGCTCAGGTCATCGACGACCTCAAGGGTCACACCCTTGCGTCGGCGTCGACCCTGGACGCGACGATCCGCGGTGGCGAGGCCGACAAGTCCGCGCAGGCCAAGCAGGTCGGCGCGCTCGTCGCCGAGCGTGCCAAGGCCGCGGGTGTCGAGGCCGTCGTGTTCGACCGCGGTGGCAACAAGTACGCCGGGCGCATTGCCGCTCTGGCGGACGCCGCCCGCGAAGCCGGGCTGAAGTTCTAAGCCCCGGTTCCGGAGCTAGCGGACGTAACAGAGAGAGGTAATTCCAATGGCTGGACCCCAGCGCCGCGGAAGCGGTGCCGGTGGCGGCGAGCGGCGGGACCGGAAGGGTCGCGACGGTGGCGCTGCCGCCGAAAAGACCGCATACGTTGAGCGCGTTGTCGCGATCAACCGTGTCGCCAAGGTTGTCAAGGGTGGTCGCCGCTTCAGCTTCACCGCGCTGGTCGTGGTGGGCGACGGTGACGGCACCGTAGGTGTCGGATACGGCAAGGCCAAGGAAGTTCCCGCGGCCATCGCCAAGGGCGTTGAAGAGGCCAAGAAGAACTTCTTCAAGGTTCCGCGTATCCAGGGCACCATCCCGCACCCGATCACGGGCGAGAAGGCCGCGGGCGTCGTCCTGCTCAAGCCTGCCTCCCCCGGTACCGGTGTTATCGCCGGTGGCCCGGTGCGTGCCGTGCTCGAGTGCGCCGGCGTGCACGACATCCTGTCGAAGTCGCTCGGCTCGTCGAACGCGATCAACATCGTGCACGCGACCGTGGCGGCCCTCAAGGGCCTGCAGCGTCCCGAGGAGATCGCGGCTCGCCGTGGTCTGCCCCTCGAGGACGTGGCCCCCGCGGCTCTGCTGCGTGCACGTGCCGGGGCGGGTGCGTAATGGCTCGCCTCAAGGTCACGCAGACGAAGTCGTACATCGGCAGCAAGCAGAACCACCGCGACACGCTGCGTTCGCTTGGCCTCAAGAGGGTCAACGACGTGGTCGTCAAGGAAGACCGCCCCGAGTTCCGCGGAATGGTGCACACCGTCCGCCACCTCGTGACGGTTGAGGAGGTCGACTGACATGGCGGAGCAGAACCCGCTGAAGGTCCACAACCTCCGGCCCGCCCCGGGCGCCAAGACCGCCAAGACCCGTGTGGGTCGTGGTGAGGCGTCCAAGGGTAAGACCGCTGGTCGTGGTACCAAGGGCACCAAGGCCCGTTACCAGGTTCCGGAGCGCTTCGAGGGTGGCCAGATGCCCCTCCACATGCGTCTCCCGAAGCTCAAGGGCTTCAAGAACCCGTTCAAGACCGAGTTCCAGGTCGTGAACCTCGACAAGCTGAGCGCGCTGTTCCCCGAGGGTGGCGAGGTCACCGTCGAGGCCCTCGTGGCCAAGGGTGCGGTTCGCAAGAACAGCCTCGTCAAGGTCCTCGGCCAGGGTGAGGTCACCGTGGCGCTGCAGGTGACGGTTGACGCCGTCTCCGGCTCCGCCAAGGAGAAGATCACCGCCGCCGGCGGTACCGTCACCGAGCTCGTCTGAATTCTTCAGGCCACTCGATGACTTGAGCGATTCCCAGCCGGGGATGCCCCACAAAAGGGGCATCCCCGGTTGGTCGTTCCAAGGGGGGCACGGTCGCCGGTAAGGTGGCGTGCACTGTCTAAGCTCCGTGCGGTCTGCCCGTGCGGTTTTTCTGACTGATACGTATTCGTCGATCCTCAGACCACTACCTCTGACGCACGCGCGCGGGGGTCGCAGGAGGCACCGTGCTCACCGCGTTCGCCCGGGCGTTCAAGACGCCCGACCTGCGCAAGAAGCTGCTCTTCACTCTCGGCATCATCGTGATCTACCGGCTCGGAACGCACATTCCGATCCCGGGCGTCAGCTATAAGAACGTCCAGGTATGCATGGACCAGGCCAACTCCAACCAGGGGTTGTTCGGTCTGGTCAACATGATGAGTGGCGGGGCGCTGCTGCAGATCACGATCTTCGCGCTCGGCATCATGCCGTACATCACGGCGAGCATCATCCTGCAGCTGCTGACCGTGGTGATCCCGCGGCTCGAGGCCCTGAAGAAGGAGGGCCAGGCCGGCACGGCGAAGATCACGCAGTACACGCGTTATCTCACCGTCGCGCTCGCGATCCTCCAGGGCACCGGCCTCGTGGCGACCGCACGCACGGGCTCGCTGTTCTCCGGCTGCCCCGTCGCCACCGAGATCGTTCCGGACCAGTCGATCTTCGTGACCGTCACCATGGTGATCACGATGACCGCGGGCACCGCCTGCGTCATGTGGCTCGGTGAGCTCATCACCGACCGCGGCATCGGCAACGGCATGTCGATCCTGATGTTCATCTCGATCGCCGCGACCTTCCCGAGCGCCCTGTGGGCCATCAAGAAGCAGGGCTCCCTGGCGGACGGCTGGATCGAATTCGGCACCGTCATCGCGGTGGGCCTCGTCATGGTCGGTCTCGTCGTCTTCGTGGAGCAGGCTCAGCGCCGCATTCCGGTTCAGTACGCGAAGCGCATGATCGGTCGCCGGTCCTACGGCGGCACGTCGACCTACATTCCGCTGAAGGTCAATCAGGCGGGCATCATCCCTGTGATCTTCGCCTCTTCGCTGCTCTACATCCCCGCTCTTGTCGCCCAGTTCGCGGGTGGCAACTCCGGGTGGAAGCAGTGGATCGAGGCGAACCTCACCAAGGGCGACCACCCGATTTACATCACGACCTACTTCTTGTTGATCGTGTTCTTCGCCTTCTTCTACGTGGCTATCTCGTTCAACCCCGAGGAAGTCGCGGACAACATGAAGAAGTATGGTGGCTTCATCCCGGGCATCCGGGCTGGCCGTCCGACCGCTGAGTACCTGAGTTACGTACTCAACCGGATCACGTGGCCGGGCTCGCTGTATCTGGGTCTGATCGCTCTCGTACCGACGATGGCGTTGGTGGGCTTCGGCGCGAACCAGAACTTCCCGTTCGGCGGGACAAGCATCCTGATCATCGTGGGTGTGGGTCTGGAGACCGTGAAGCAGATCGAGAGCCAGCTCCAGCAGCGCAATTACGAAGGGTTCCTCCGCTGATGCGAATCGTCCTCGTCGGGCCGCCCGGTGCGGGCAAGGGAACGCAGGCCGCGTTCCTCGCCAAGAACCTGTCGATCCCGCACATCTCCACGGGCGACCTCTTCCGCGCCAACATCAGCAAGGGCACGGAGCTGGGCAAGCAGGCGAAGGCGTTCATGGACGCCGGCAACCTGGTTCCCGACGAGGTCACCATCGGGATGGCGCACGACCGCATGACGCAGGCGGACGCCGCGAACGGCTTCCTGCTCGACGGCTTCCCGCGGAACGTGTCGCAGGCCGAGGCCCTGGACGAGTCGCTCAAGGCGGACGGCCAGAAGCTCGACGCGGTGCTCGACCTCGAGGTCCCCGAGGACGAGGTGGTCAAGCGCATCGCCGGCCGCCGCATCTGCCGGAACGATTCCAGCCACGTTTTCCACGTGACGTACAGCAAGCCGAAGACCGAGGGCGTCTGCGACGTCTGCGGCGGGGAGCTCTACCAGCGCGGTGACGACCAGGAAGAGACCGTGCGCAAGCGTCTCGACGTGTACCACCGCGAGACCGAGCCGATCATCGACCACTACAAGGCCCAAGGCCTGGTGGTCACGATCTCGGCGCTCGGCAAGGTGGACGAGGTCACCAAGCGCGCGATGGATGCGCTCAAGGGCGACAAGTAGCCAGTACGCTGTCTCGGCCGCGGTGCCCCTCGGGGGACCGCGGCCGTAGTGTTGTGTACGTAGTCGGTTCGTGTACGTGGCCGGTTGTTGGACGGATGACGGAGAGCGGAAGCCCCATGGTGCAGATCAAGACCCCCGAGCAGATCGCGAAGATGCGTGAGGCGGGCCTTGTGGTCGCCGCCATCCACGCCGCGACACGTGAGGCGGCGGTGCCGGGTGCCACCACGAAGGACCTGGACGACGTCGCCCGCAAGGTGATCGCCGAGCATGGCGCGAAGTCGAACTTCCTCGGGTACGGCGGCTTTCCCGCGACGATCTGCACCTCGGTCAACGAGGTCGTCGTGCACGGCATCCCGGACGACAAGACCGTCCTGAAGGACGGCGACATCATCTCCATCGACGCGGGCGCGATCATCGACGGCTGGCACGGTGACGCCGCCTACACCGCGTTCGTGGGCACCGGTCACTCCCCGGAGCTGATCGAGCTCTCCCGGGTGACCGAGGAGTCGATGTGGGCGGGCCTCGCCGCCATGAAGCAGGGCAACCGGCTCGTCGACATCTCCCGCGCGGTCGAGACGTACATCCGCCGTCAGCCGAAGCCCGGCGGCGGCAAGTACGGCATCGTCGAGGACTACGGCGGCCACGGCATCGGCACCGAGATGCACATGGACCCGCACGTCCTGAACTACGTCGAGCGCCGCCGCGGCAAGGGCCCCAAGCTGGTCCCCGGCCTCTGCCTGGCCATCGAGCCCATGGTCTCCCTCGGCACCCCCCGCACGGAGGTCCTGGAGGACGACTGGACCGTCATCACGACGGACGGGACCTGGTCCTCGCACTGGGAGCACACGATCGCCCTCACGGAGGAGGGCCCGCTCGTCCTCACGGCTCCTGACTGCGGGCGCGCGAAGCTGGCCGAGTACGGGGTCACGGTGGCGCCGGACCCGCTGGGCTGAGCCGACACCGCTGGACGGAGTCCGGCGCAGCCGCTCGAAGCTTGTGAGGCGCCCTGGCGCCGATCCCGCGAGAGGGGCGTCGGGAAGAGGTCGGGACCTGGTCCTCGCACTGGGAGCACACGATCGCCCTCACGGAGGAGGGCCCGCTCGTCCTGACTTCCCCGGACTGCGGCAAGGCCAAGCTCGCCGAGTACGGCGTGACTGTGGCGCCCGATCCGCTGGGCTGACGGTGGTTGTGTCGTTGCTTAGGGATCTTGCTCGTGGGGCAGACTTCCTCGATTCGTGTTTCCGGGATGCCTGACGTAGACTGACTCGTCGGCTCTCGTGCATCCGTGTGTCTGCATGCGGCGTACGAAGTCGATCAAGGTAGTCGATTCGAAGGGCAAAGCGTGGCCAAGAAGCAAGGTGCCATCGAGATCGAGGGCACTGTCGTTGAGTCTCTTCCGAACGCCATGTTCAAGGTTGAGCTCCAGAACGGCCACCAGGTCCTGGCACACATCAGCGGCAAGATGCGCATGCACTACATCCGCATCCTCCCTGACGACCGGGTCGTGGTGGAGCTGTCTCCGTACGACCTGACGCGTGGCCGGATCGTCTACCGGTACAAGTAGATCTTGCCCGCACCCCATTCACGTGGGGTGATGGCACTGACCCGGAGAACCTCACCCAATGAAGGTCAAGCCGAGCGTCAAGAAGATCTGCGACAAGTGCAGGGTGATCCGCCGTCACGGCCGGGTCATGATCATCTGCGACAACCCGCGCCACAAGCAGCGCCAGGGCTGACGCACGACTGCAGTTCGCAGATTTTCGCGCGACGCACGTAAAGCACATGTGCAGGACCCGTCCCTCTTCAGTGATGGAGGGCGACACCCCCGGTCGGAGGCCGGGGACCCAGGATGTACCTCGTACGGCACCTGGGAACGGTCCTGCTGAAGACCTCCGAAAATCAACAGGAGCCTTGAATGGCACGCCTTGAAGGTGTTGACCTCCCGCGCGATAAGCGTGTTGAGGTTGCCCTCACGTACGTGTTCGGCATTGGCCGCACGCTGTCCCAGCAGACGCTGGACGCCACCGGTGTGGACCGCAACACCCGTGTTCGTGATCTGTCCGAAGAGGACCTGATCAAGATCCGCGAGTACGTGGACGCCAACATCCAGACGGAGGGTGACCTCCGCCGCGAGATCCAGGCCGACATCCGCCGCAAGGTCGAGATCGGTTGCTACCAGGGTCTTCGTCACCGTCGTGGCCTGCCCGTCCGCGGTCAGCGCACCAGCACGAACGCTCGTACCCGTAAGGGCCCGCGTCGCGCCATCGCCGGTAAGAAGAAGCCGGGCAAGAAGTAGTCCTCGCTCAGCGGTCTATCGACAGCTGTCGCTGCAGGACCGACCACCTCCCGTAGGAGTAATAGATGCCCCCCAAGGGTCGTCAGGGCGCTGCCAAGAAGGTGCGCCGCAAGGAAAAGAAGAACGTCGCTCACGGGCACGCCCACATCAAGAGCACGTTCAACAACACCATCGTCTCGATCACGGACCCCACGGGCAACGTGATCAGCTGGGCCTCCGCCGGTCACGTCGGCTTCAAGGGCTCGCGCAAGTCGACTCCGTTCGCCGCGCAGATGGCCGCCGAGTCGGCCGCGCGTCGCGCCCAGGAGCACGGCATGCGCAAGGTTGACGTCTTCGTCAAGGGTCCGGGTTCCGGTCGCGAGACCGCCATCCGTTCGCTGCAGGCGACCGGCCTCGAGGTCGGCTCGATCCAGGACGTCACCCCCACGCCGCACAACGGCTGCCGTCCCCCCAAGCGTCGCCGCGTCTGACGCACGTCGCTTGACCCAGGGATTTTCGGGCGGTGCGGCTCCTCGGAGCTGTACCGCCCGTACCCTTGTAACAACATCAGGGCATCAAATAGTGGGTGCCCCTGAGCTGAAGGAAACACTTCATGCTGATCGCTCAGCGTCCCTCGTTGACCGAAGAGGTCGTCGACGAATTCCGCTCCCGGTTCGTGATCGAGCCGCTGGAGCCGGGCTTCGGTTACACCCTCGGCAACTCGCT
>NZ_JBSGUA010000018.1:0-137410 GCF_053607685.1 Streptomyces sp. NPDC055099
TCAACGTCGTCTACGCAATGCTCCGCGACCGCACACCCTACGAAGCCCGGCCACAACTGCGTCTTACCGCTTGACTTCAGCATTAGGCAGCGCTCTCCTTTCCGCCAACCAGACGCAGCGGCGCAGACCAGGCCCCGTACTGGGGAACGGTCAGCCAGCGCCGGTCGAACCCGGCCAGGCCTTCCAGCTCGCCGATGCAGGACGGCGCCAGCTGCGGCACCCCGCGCGGATCGGAACCACTCGGGGCGAAGATCTCCTGGATGGAGGGGTGGCCGCGCTCGCCGGGCTGGACCTCCATAACGTGGGAGACGAACCGGTGCCGGCGCCCGCCGATGCGGGTCTGGTTGATCTGCTTGAGATAGACGATGAAGTTGATGCCGGTCCCGACGAGTTCGTGGACATCGTCGCGGTGCATGCCGTGGCAAAGGGTGACCAGACGAGGCAGCACCAGGTTGGGGTAGGCGGCGTGCAGCGTGCACATGGAACCGGCGCCGCCCGCGCTCATCGCCTGGAGCATGGCGATGGCTTCCCGGTCGCGGACCTCACCGACGATGACGCGGGTGGAGAGCATGCGCAGGGTGTGCGGGAACATGTCCTCCACGGTGATCTGCCCGACCGGATGCCCGTCGACGAGCTCGCCGTTGGACTCGCGCGACTCCATGGCCAAGAACTGGGCGCCCTGGTCGTACTGGTCCAAGAACAGCTCGCGGTCCGACTCCAGGGTGACGACCCGTTCCTCTGCGGGAATCTTCTTCGCCAGCGCGCGCAGCAGGGACGTCTTGCCGGTGCCCACATCCCCGGCGATCAGTACGTTCTTCTTCGCCAGCACCAGAGCATGCAAGAACGCGGCCAAGGCCCCGGACAGGGAACCCCAGGCCTGCATCTCCTCCAGGCTTGAAGTCAAAATCCGGTGCCGGCGAATGCCCAGGAAGGGGACGGGGGTCAAGACCGTGGCCTCGGCGCGCGAGCCGTCCGGCAGGCGGAAGCTCACCATCGGCGAGGAAGCCGACAACCGGCGTTCGCGATGCCCGGAGTTGGACGCCAGCCGGTTGATCAGCGCGATCAGTTCGTCGTCGTTCTGCGCGATGGGCGCAACCTTCGCGGTGGGCCGGTTGACGTAGTCGACCTGCACGTCCTCACCCAGCACGACGACGTTCTCCACATCCGGGTCATCCAAATACTTCTGCAGCGGCCCGGCGTGAAACAGCGCGTCGTACACCGCCTGGGAGAGCGTGGTCACCTGCGCGGGTGTCAGTGCCGTGCTCCGGCGGGCCTGGTCCACGGCCCACCGTGACACCCGTTCGGCGACCAGCGAGCGGGCCCGCTCCCGGCGGGTGCTCTCGTTGGCCAGCGGCTCCTTGTCGTCGGCCGCGACGATGTCATCGCTGACCGCATCGCGCAGATCGGCAATGTCCTGCGGCGACGCCGACAGCGCCCCCTGCTCGCTGACCTCGACAGACGCCGGAGATGTCAGCGCCACCGCCGGGTGCAGCGGATGCGGATCCGCACCCCGAGCACCCGCAGCGACTGGAGTGCCCAAAGTCGCGGGCCGCAGGGCCTGGCTCAGCACATCCTGCAACCGTGCGGGGGCCCCGTGATCGGCGGGCGCCTCACCGAACCGGTCGGTCATGGGGCCCTCACCCCCAGCCGGGGGTCCGGGGGCGGCATTGGCGGGGCCTGCCGGCTGGAGGCCAGCCGCTGCAAGACCCCGGCCACCACTGGTGAACTCACCGGCGCCGCCGGCATGTCCAGCGCACGGCGCCGCGTGTGAACTTCCACCCCGATGGCGTGCATCGCCTTACGGGCCTGCTTGATCAAACCGAGCTTCGCCAGCTTCACCGGGCGCTGCGCCCCGTGCGTGAACAGCGCGCCTGCCGTCGCATCCCACGGCAGCATCTCCACCACCGGCACCCCAAACCGCCGCGCGATCGCATCGGTACGCAAACCGCCCGCCGCAGCCGACAGTTCCTGGATGACCAGCAGCCGCAGCGCATCCGCACCGCTGCCCCGCCGCTCCAGCTCGCCCTGCAACACCCGGGCCACCGCAAGCGTCTGCGCCACCGACGTCAGCGAGTTGCGCACCACCAGCAACACCACATCGGCCCGGTGGGCCAGCACCGCGGGAAACAGACCCGGGTGCACTCCGCCGCCCTCGACCACGACCTGCCCGGCATCGACCACCACGTCATAACCGGCGTGCTGATCCATCGCCTGCAGCAGCAGCGACAACGGCTCCCACGTCCCGGCCAGCGCGGCGGCCTGCGTCGGATCGGTCAACCCCGGCAGCAGCAGCCGATCGCCCTGCGCATCCAGCGGCCGCAGATGCGCCTCGAACGCCTCCGCCAGCTGGTTTTGCAGGTGCGCCTGGGCCAGATGCCACAGCCCCACCTCCCCGCCCCAGGCACCCTGCCGGTAGCCGGAACGGATCGACGCCGCCTTGGCGACAGCCTCCACCAGCAGCGACGGACGGGCGCCGGACAGGGCCAGAGCCAGGCTGGACACGGTGACCCCGCATCCGTGCCCGCCCACGAGCACCATCACGGACATCACGCCTCAGCCCCCCGTCGCGGTCTTCAGCACGATCGCCACCCGGCCCGCGCTCGCATCCGAGGCCACCACACCACTGTCCGCATCCGGCACAGCCACCTGGACAACCACGTCACCGCTGCTGGACGGGGCACCCACCTTGACGACACGACCCTCAACCTCGGCGAGCTCGGACTGCTCCTTGCCCCCGACCTCGCCCTCCTTGGGACGGGTCACCAGACTGACGGTGGCTCCGGGCCGCAGCGCGTCAACCGGGGCCATGCCCCGCTTCACCTCGACGGCGACCAACGCCTCACCCGCCTTGAGCCCGCCCCTGCCGGTGAGCTGACGGGAGGTGAGCAGCGAGCCCTCGGTGAGCGCGGCCGCAGCCCGCCGCCCGATGATCGTGTTCTTCTGTGCGGCGGCCACCGGCTTGAGCCCGGGATCGTCCGGCAGGGCCACCACGCGCAGGTCCTCGGCCGTGATCTTCGCTCCGGCGGGCACGTCGCGGGCCAGCGCCAGCACATCGGAGCGCTCACTTGAAGCATTCAGCAGACCGGCAAAGCCGATCGCACCGGCCAGCACCATCACACCGCCGATCACCATGAACGAGCGCCGCCGCCGGCGCGGCGGCTCCGGGTCGACAATGTCCAGGTCCGGACGCATCACGTCCCCGGCCGGCGGGGCGGGCACCGCCGCCCTGTTCTTCGTACTGCTCTTCAACACGTGCTTGCCATCCCGCCTAGTCGAGGACTCTCATCTCGCCCACGGACACCTCAAAGTCGCTCTCGCGCACTTCGGTGAACGCGCCCTCCTCACCGGCCTCGCCGGTGACCTGCCACTCCACCGCCCACGTCGCGGTCGCGGTGCCCTTGAAGCGGCCGCCCGCACGGTCCTTGGACGACGTGCGGTAGAAGTGGCCGCAGTCAGGCGACTTGGACATGCCGTAGGAGGCCTTGTACTTGGTGCCCGCGCCCTGGCAGGTGACGGTCTTGTCGTCACCCATGGACCAGCGGATCGTCGACACCTTTGCTGTCGCCGTCACCGTCACTCCGGCGAGCGTCGCGGAGGCCGAGTTGGGGCCGAACGTGGTGGGGGAGGGCTCGACCCACATCCACATCGGCACCCCGACGGTGTACTTCCCCGCAGCGCGCGGGCTAGCGATCTTTGGCCCGGCCAGCAGCATCCTGTCCACGGCTTCCCGTGCCAACTGCTCCGGGTCGACGTCGACGGCCGGCGCCTCAGCGGCCCAGAAGGTCTGCGGGAGTGCGCCCAGAGCACCAGCGACAATCGCCGCACCAGCTTGGCCAAGGCAGGTGCGGGTATAGATGGCGCCGTCACCTTCGTGCCCCCTCCAGACAGGGTCGCTCTTGGGAGGCTGCGGTTCTAGTCGCTCCACAGCACATAACTGTGGGCGAGGCTTGCTCTTCTTCCCCTTGCCCCCGCCCTGGTCTTCATCGGCGGGCTGTTGCGCTTGTCCGCCACCGCTGCCGGGCTCCTGGCGGCACACATAGATCCACGAAGCTGGACCGCACGGCGCGCCGACGTCACTCTTGCCGTCCTCGGCTTGGGCGACTCCGGGCAGCGCCGCTCCAGCCAAGGCGACGGTTAAGAGCGTCAGGACGACGGTTTGCAACGGTCGGCGCTCGGCTCGAACTTCGTGATCATCCACGTCTTCCCCCACTTCTCAGCGTCGATGGTGGTCTCGTAGCGCGGCGGCTGTTCCGTGGGAAGCGGCTGTACCTTGCCCGACTCCCGCTTAACGGTCTTCCAATCGCTGATATCCAGGCAGTCGGACAAGCGAGCCCTAGGGATCTTCTCGTCTAGGTCCATGGACGCCACTTTGGTGTCGTGTGAGGGAGCACCCTTGGTCACGGTGCCAGCCTGCTTCATCCCCAACATGTCACCCATGACGCGGCCGAGGGCGTCCTTCGTCGAGTACTTCTTCAGGTCCGTGCCGTCGATCGAGCCCTTCGCGTAGGCCTTGACCTGCTCTTCCCACATCTGTTCGTAGACCTTGAGTACCGCTTGCTTGTCCTTAGCCAGCGGGTCCGCACTCCTGGTGGGGGCGGATTCAGAGGCTTTGCTGGGAGGGGGAGAAGGCTTGTTGCTGCTCGTGTCGGCGTCGCCGTCACTGCTGCACGCGGTGACGACGGTGGCGGCACACAGGGCGAGTAGCACCTCCGTCACCTGCGCTTTTTTCCTACTGCGAATGCCGGAATATGCATTCTGACGTTCCGCTCGTGTCACTGTGTCTCCCAGTGCGGCGTGATGATGCGCCGGTCAACTCCCAGGTCTTGGAGCAAGGTGAGATGGGGAGTGCGCGGCTGGTGCGAGCTGCGGTGATGCAGTCTGCTTAGCGGTCACACTACGACGCAGCAAGCCCACGGGGCACCCCGTTCTCCTATGTCTTGTGCGGCAGTTGATAGGAATTCGGTCACAACACGTCACCTGCACGAATGAGATGAGGCCTTGTGTCGGCGGCCGTCAGGGTGCTGCGGGGTGGTCAGTCGATGCAATGGCGAATCTTGCAATAAAGAGCGAATCCGGAGTCTGGTGCCCCGCTTGGCCAAGGCTGAGTGTCCTGCCGCGGGTGCGTGGCCACAGCGCAGAGCGGTGGTCAGGTACTGAGCGCACAGCGAGGTCGGAGACGGGCCGGGATGTCTACCTCCGGGGTGCTTGAGCGCGCGCCCAGGTGGTAGCGCTGGCAGGGAATGGAGTTGGCAGTTGTCCTACGTGGAGGCCAACTTCTGCCTGTTCAGGGGGAGGCCTGCAGAGCGCGTTCGCAAGTTAGCGGTGGGGTGCGATTCCGGCGGCACCGGTGTCGCGGAGCGCGTTGCTTGTTCATGACCTCGAGGGAGGGGAACAGTGGGCTCCCTAGCGTGTGCATGGAATCGGAGTCCTACCCCATTCGGCCGGGGCAGATTGAGCGGCTGAAGGAAGCGCGGAGAGAGGTTGAGTTCGAGTAAGCGGAAGCTGGAGGCGCCTGCGCTCGAGCGCTCGATAATTCGGCCGGGCAGGCTCGTCGTGGCACCGAGTTCCGGGCTGGGTTGCGAGCGATGGGGCGGCTACCGCTGTGGATTGGATGGGAAAGATGGCGCGATTTCGATGGGTGGGGGATGCGGTAGGTCGGTCGCGATGTGCACCGTCGACTTCTCCTTGTGGCGGGCGGGGCCGAGGAGTACGCCGAGTAGTGCTTTGTGTGCCGCTCCCAGTGCATCCGCTCGGGCGCCGCGATTGAACTGCCCCATGGGGCGTCACGATCAGTAAGTTGCGCGGGCGGGTCGCTGGCGGCTGGGCCCATGAGGCCCTCCGGACAGTGTACGTACGTACGCTCGTGCAGGCGGAGAGGAACGATCCGTTTGCCGAGATCCCAGTGCGCGACCCCGCGGCTGTGTAGGGCCCGAACTCGTTGCTCGGTAAACCTGATTGTGATGATGCGACGTCGAGAACTGCCCAGACTTGGCGGCCGTCTGGGGGAACCTCAGTGCCGCAGCTCACCGCGCCCAGCGAACGCAGTTTGGTTGAGGACGGTGTCGCCGAGCTCTGCGGCCTCAAGCCCGTGACTCAGGGCCAGGAGCAATGCCTGGTTGTCCTGCTCTGCGAGGTGGAGGCTCACATGGCGACCGCCGGCTTCCCCCGCCAAGAGCTGGGCGTCCCGCCTGACCAGTTCGTGACAATTGGCAGGGGGCGGAGGTACGGACGATGGCACACGGTGAGATGGATGTGCGTAACGCACGTACGCTCGGCGCGCGATGTTGAGGCCGTAACACGTCTGAACGCGCGCGGAAGAGGGCAAGGTGGTGCCTCCCACAATCCCGTAGGGAGGTACCACCTTTCCTTGCTACTCGGGCAGGTAACCGCCTGGCGCCTTCCCCTTTAGTGGGTGGAGGTGGCGACTCTCGATAGTGGCTACATCTGCTCTTGGGAGCGCACGAGTTCGACGAAGGAGGACCAGGCGGCAGCGGGCACCACGAGGGCGGGCCCGCTTTTGACCTTGGAGTCGCGGATGCCGACCTGACTGTCAAGCTCCGCTATTTCAACGCACGACCCGCCTGAGTCGTTGCTGTACGAGGACTTGAACCAGGCAGATTCGGGGGCCACATCAGGGGACATGATCTTGGTATTGATGGCTACTTCCACTCTCGGGCTAGTAGTTGCAGAAACTCGGCTGTTCGAGCCGGGGGTAGAGCGCTGTCGCGCATGGCGTCGAAGCGGCGGATGCTTCGCTGAACGTCCTGCCGCTCGTCGGAAACGCTGATCGTGTTCCACATGTCCGACTGCACGACAGGGGCGAGGGTTTCGGCGAAGTCTAGGACCGTGAAGTTGCTCTCTGATCGATACGTCACCACGTCGTGCGGCAGCACTTGGATGGTCACGTTGTCGAGCTCGGCCAGCTTCACGATCTCCTCGTACTGAGCGCGCATGACATCTGGCCCGCCCACCATCCGTCGAACGGCCGCCTCGTCCATGATCACTCGGAGTTCCAGGGGGTCATCCGGGCGCGTGATGAGGTCCTTCCGCTCTAGACGGAGGCGTACGTTCTGCTCGATGTACTCAGTGGTCGTCTCGTCTACCGGCTTGGCGATCTGGTAAAGCGCTCGAGCGTAGTCCTCCGTTTGGAACAAGCCGTACACGAACGCCGGCTGCCAGACCCGCATGACCGTGGCGTCCTGCTCCAGGCCTCGGTAGGTCGGCATCTTCGACGGCATATACGCCTTGTACGGTGTCCACGGCTCCTTGCTCAGAGACTCCCGGTGGAGCTGGAGCAGAGTCTCCAAGTCTCCTTTGGGAAGTTCTGGGGCTAGGTAGTCGATAAGGGCCTGAAGATCGCTGACTCGTGGAAGGTCGTTCTCACCGATCTCGACTCGTGCGAGCTTCGAGTGGGAGAAGCCCAGAGCCTTGGCGACCTCTTGAAGTGTCTCCCCTTGCTTCTCTCGGAGCTTGCGAAGCTCCTTGCCGAGTTCTCTGCGTCGGAACGTAGCCCCGCGCTTAGCTGCCACAGGCAACCCTCTCCCCAGCCCTGTAGGTGCTCAACACGCCCTATGCCCTGCGCTGTTGCAGGCCGTGTCCCTGAGTGTGCCACCCCCTGTACCCATCTGAACAACCCCTTGTGTGTGTTCTGGCAATTGCCAATTCCAGTGTCTATGCCATTGCCCTTGCACAGTAAATCGCACATGCACCACGGTAGTTGAGCACGGAGAGCAGCGTCCCAGAGACGCGTTGCGATCCGTGCGCCCAGCGCTCAGCAACGGCCCCAGCCTGGTGACCGGCTATTGCCTGCGTTCCGCTGCGGCGAGCCACCAACGGCCCGGACCTACGGAGACACCCCATGTCACCCAGCACAGCAGGCTCAAAGCGGGGCACCAATTGGATGGACCGTGACAACGAAGACACCCGACCGTGGATGCACGGCGAGCCGGTGCGGCTGTCGCCACGTCCGGTGGTGCACCGTGGTCTGTATCTGAAGCGGCTGCGCCTGGATTACAACGGCAAGGCCCTGGAGCACCTGCCCAACCCGGACCGGGCGCGAAGGATCGTCGCCTATGCCATCAGCGAGGTCGGCGGCAGTGCCGACCAGGGCCTCGCCGTCGTACGCGCCGTGATCGCCAATCACGGATACGACGTCGTGCACGAGCTGACCGACACCCACGCCCCGCACGCCCCGCAGCACCGGCCCGGCTGGGCTGAGGCGAGGCGCTTGGTGCACTGCGGGTTCGCCGACGGCATCGCGGTCGTCGATCGCAACGCGATCTCTCGCCGTGATGACGAGTACGAGGAAGAAGTGCACTGGATCGGGCAGCGCCCGGGCCTGCTGCTGGTGGCCGTGCCCGAAGCCGCCACTTGAAGAGCACCACGGCGGTGGTTGGACGAGCGGGAGCCGGGCTGGTGGCAGTGGTGCCTGCAACTCCTGATCGTCCTCGCCGTCGCCGGAATCACCATCCCCCTGGTGCTGACCGTCTCCGGTCGGCTCCGCTGAAAGGAACATCCGCGATGACGTGCCCCCTGCCGAAGCGCAATCCGGGCCAGGCCCTGAACGGCATAGCTCCCAAGGATCACCGCCCGCCCCAGCTGGGTCTGTTCAATGTCGGCACCGGTCACGTGGTGGTCTCGTCGTTTCAGGTCGCCCGCCTACACCGGATCCGCGTCGTCGAGAACGACCCGGAGCCTGAGACGTGACCATCGTGCGCGAGACCAGTACCCCCGAGTACTGGAACAGCCTCTACGAGGCAGACAAGCACGTAGTGCCAGGTATCACCGACTTCGAGCGGCAGATGTTCCTGGTGTACGTCGACCCGAAACCCCGGATGGCCGCGCTTGACGCTGGGTGCGGCCGGGGGGAGTTCGCCGCCTACTTGGGAGACTTGGGTCTTGATGTGCTCGGACTTGATTTCTCTGCGACGGCTCTTGGCCATGCACGGCGCAACACCCGAGACCAGGACAACATCACGTTCGCTCTGCACGACTTCAACGCCGACTCGATTCACCGAGGGCTCCAGCCAGGTTCACTCGACTTGGTCGTGTGCAGGCTGTCCATCGCGTACCTGGATCGTCATCGTTTCCTGGTCGACGCGCGGCGCTGGCTGAAGCCGACTGGCGTCGTGCACATCACCACGCACGTCACCGAACATGCACCGCCGTTCATGCGTCACCGAGGGCTACCGGACAAAGCCGTCGACGAACTCGCCACGCGCTGGGGAAGTTGTGCCCGTTACGACCTCGAGGGCGACGCCAGCCTCACGTGCCTGGTTCTGCGCGGCCCCTACAGCCCTCACCAGAGCCCCGTATTCCCTTTGATCGAAGGACCTTCCGATGCAATCCGCTGCGGTAACCGCGCCGGTCCTGCGTGAAATTCAGTTGGACATTCCAGACGACACGGGCATGAGGCTGCTGGCCCGCGTGCGCATCCAGGCACGAACACTGCTCACCGTGCTGTCCTGGCCCGGCGATCACGGCGCCGCAGTCAACGCCTTGCACTGCCTGGTCGACAACGCCGCGCGATACGGCTCGCTCGTACACAGTGGGAAGGACTTGCGCGCCTGCCTGCGCGTCACCGAGGCGCACGACCTCCTCCTCATCGACGTCACGGACCCCAATCCGGCCTTCCCCGACTTCGACCAGGCCCTTGCCGCCGGTCCGGAGCGCAGCCTGGGCGGCGTCGTCAGCCGCGGCGGCACGATCACGTGGAGCATCACCCCGCAGGCCGACGCAAAGACCGTCCGCGCCGCGCTCCGGCCGACCCCGGTAGACCCCTGACACACCGTGCCCGGCAGCGTGCTGTCCTCTCCGTACGCCTTTGGGCACGGGCCAAATCCCTGCGGCCGGGGCCGGGTTCGGCCGCAGGGGTGACATAGGCCCCCGCCGCCCTGGCCGCCCGAGCGGGCGCGGGCTGGGCGACGGGACCCCGGGTCCCGGTCCGCGACCGGCGGTCCACGGATCGGAACCCGGGACCAACTGAAACTCGGCACGGCACGGCCAGGCGACCGCGAATGTCTCCCGCCGCGGAATGGCAGCCGGCGCCGTGCCCCAAGTCGCCCGTCACCGGTCGTCGGCGGCCGGTGACGGGGACGGAAAGCACGACACCCGACGGAGGAGACATGCAGACCATGCCCTTTGATACCGGCGGAGTTGCAGTGAATCAGGAAGCCTCCCGCGAGATCATGCGCCAGGTGGTCACCACCGTATGGGGGCCGGCACAGACCGGCGGCGTCCTGGTCGCCGAGCGGCGCGGCACGGCGCTGTGGCGCATCGACACGGCGACCGGCCCGTACGCGCTGAAGATCACCACACCGTGCGAGGACCCGCAGGGGCACACCGACTCCGAGCTCCTGGCGGCCGTCGAGGCGGAGCTGCTGATCGGCCTGCAGCGCGACGAGGCGGTCGTGCCGCTGTACCGGGCGCATGGCTTTCTGCCCGACGAGGCTGGGTCGTGGCTGGTGCTGCGGTGGATCGTCGGCGCCGACGCCGAGTCGGCGTTCGCGAAGCTCCGCAGCCATCCCGAGCCGCAACGTGCCGCCACCTACGCGGGCTTCATGTGCCGGGCGGTGGCCGACCTGCACGGCGCGGGATGGCTCCACGGCGACTTGCAGGAACCTCACTTCCTCATCACACCCACCAGGGCGGTGCTGCTGGACTTCGCGATGGCGCACAGCCCAGGCCGCGCCGTCGGGAAGGGGGCCGTGGCCTGCCGGGGCGCCTACGACTTCTTTATGTCGCCCGAACTGGCCCACGCCCGCCGGACCACGGCGCCCGCCGACAACCTGGTCCTGACCAGGGAATCCGAGGTGTGGTCGCTGTGCGCGGTGATCTACGCCTGCTGGAGCGGGCACTACCCGATCAGCTCGAAAGACACCACGCAGACGACCCCGGACCTGCACGCCGAACTCGCCACCGGACACGTCAAACCGTGGGATGCGGTGGCACCTTGGCCCTTCGCCCGCTTCGAAAGGCTCACCGACCGCGGCCTGCAGCACGACCCTGCCCGCCGCCCCAGCGCCCGCTCCCTTCAGTACGCCTTCGAAACCTTGGCCCGCACCTCCTGAGCAGAAAGAACGCACGCATGCCCATCAAGCATCTGGACAAGATCCCGCCAACGGTCCTGGACGTGATCGAGGACCGCAGCGGCCGAGTACTGCAGGCCCACACCGTGACCGGCGGACTGAACAGGGCGATCACCGCCCGCGTGCGCACCGACGTGGAGACACTGTTCATCAAAGCCCTCCCCGCCGACCACCCCCGCGTACGGACACAGAGCCGGGAGGCCGCGATCAACCCCTACGTGCCCGGCATCGCGCCCCAACTCGTGTGGCAGGCCGTCGACACCAACTGGCACATCCTCGGCTACGCGCACATCGAAGCCCGTCACGCCAACTGGAAGCCCGGCACAGAAGACGTGGAGCCGACGCTCGACGTGATGGAGGAACTCGCCGAGCGGCCACTGCCACCGGTCGAGGTAAAGCGGATGACCGACCGGATGCGCCCCTACGCCGAGTCCGAGGAACTGCACCTGTTCGACGGCTCCGCGCTGCTGCACACCAGGTGGAACCCTAAAAACGTACTCGTCCGCGACGGCGGAGCCCGCCTCGTCAACTGGGCGCGGGCCTCCCTCGGCGCGGCCTGGATCGACCCAGCACTGTGGGTGCTGCGGCTCATCGCCGCCGGACACGACCCTGAACAGGCCGAGTTCGCCGCTTCCGGACATGAAGCATGGCGGCACGCCTCCTACGAGGCGCTATGGGCGTTCTCGCGGGCACAAGCCCGTAGGTGGGACAGCGTCGCGGCGCAGAGCGCCGACGAGGGGTCCCAGCTCATGCAGCAGGCGGCCAGAACCTGGCGCGACTACCGCACCTGAGGAGGGGCCCACGAGGTGGCTGTGCTGTTGAGGGCGGCCAACTCACATCCGTGTATACGCACAGAAGATCGCAATCTTCAGCCAACTCACCGTGGATGACATCTGCATCGACCGCGATACCGTTGCGGTCTTCTTCGAAACCTCGCCCGTCATCCTCCTCCCGGTGCCGCTGGCCGCCCTGGTCTGTGAGCCCGACGCGGCAAGGCCACGACCGGCATTCGGGACGCGTCACGGGCTGAGGAAGCTGCCCTGCCGGCCCACGCCACGCAACAAAGTGTCGACGACGAGAGTTGCCAGTTCATCGACATTGTCGGCTTCGTCCGAGCGACTTTGGGCGGCCTCGTGAATGAGGGCGTAATAGACGCGGCGAGCCCATGCCAGGTCCGTGTCAGGGCGCAGTACGCCTGCTTCCAGCGCGCGCTGGAACAGGCGGTCGCACTGATCGAGTACATCGGCATGGGCGCGTGCCACGTCGGGGTCCTCCGGTGTGGTTCTACTCATGGCGAACCCCCACCCGATCTTGACCCGGAGGACGTTGGCCGTCGCTTGGTAGAGGGCGACCAGGGGTGGAGCGCTGTCGGGATGAGCGCTCGTCACGGCTTCGTGGAACTGCTGCGTGGCCCACGCTGTCAGAGCGTCCACCAGAGCCTCTCGGCTGGTGAACCGGCGGTGCACGGTCGTCCGAGCGACGCCCGCCGCCTCCGCGATCTGCTCCATCGTGGCCGCCGGATTGGAGCTGAGAACACGCTCGGCAGCTTCCAGGATTGCCCTCACGGTCCGCTCCGCGTCTGCGCGCAGGGGCCGCTGCTGACTCTTTCGATCCACGAGACTCCCTCTCCCCGACTCTTCGAGAAGAGTACGGGATCGTTACTGCTTCACCACTACTTGCGACATCGGTGTTGCAAGTTCTAGGTTTGTCGCTCCGAGAAAGATTCACCTATGGATGGGAGTGCTCCATGGACCTGCAACTGACGAACAAGGCTGCTGTGGTGACCGGCGCGAGCCGGGGGATCGGCTTGGCCACCGTCTCCGCGCTGGTGGGTGAAGGCATGCGGGTGGTGGCCGCGGCACGGACGATTACGCCGGAGCTCAAGGCCACCGGCGCGATCGGCGTGTCCGTGGACCTTTCCACGGCCGACGGCCCTGCCCGGCTCGTCGCCCAGGCCGAAGCCGAGCTGGGCGGGCTGGATCTCCTGGTCAACAACGTCGGCGGCGGCGACGCCGCGCAGGGCCAGACGGGCGGCTTCCTCACCTTCACTGACCAGCAGTGGCACGACGCGTTCGACCTGAATTTCCTCGCCTCGGTCCGTACCACCCGGGCCGCGCTGCCTCACCTCACCGGCAGCCGCGGCGCCATCGTCAACATCTCTTCCAATGGGGCCAGGACCCCGCACGCGGGCCCCTATCACCTACACCACCGCGAAGGCGGCACTGACCGCGTTCGGCAAGGCGCTGGCCGAGGAGTTCGGCCCCCAGGGCGTGCGCGTCAACACCGTCTCGCCCGGTCCCGTCCGCACGGACATGTGGGAAAGTCCCGACGGCTACGGAGCCGAGCTGGCCAAGACGATGGGGGTGGAGCAGCAGCAGCTCCTGGCCCATCTCCCGACCGCCATGGGCATGGTCACCGGCAGGCTCGTAAGCCCCGATGAGGTCGCTGCGCTCGTCGCCTTCCTCGCCTCGCCGCTTGCCGACAGCATTACCGGGGCAGACCACATCATCGACGGCGGTTCCATAAAGACCGTGTGACCCCAGGCGCGCCGCGTCCCAGCGCCCTTCACGCGCCTCGGTCCAGTCCGCACGGCCTGGGGCGCAAACCATGGACGTGAAGAGGCGAGTCGATCTCAGTACGTCCGTCCTCAAAGCGAAATGGAGAAACGCCCGTTCGGGGTATCAGCTTCCACTCGCGCGGGCAGCGTGACCGCACGCGCCTGCCGCCCATCGTGGCGTACCCCGCGTGTCGCCCACTCGGCGGACGAGGTCATGCTGCGAGTACGACGCGGGCCGTCGGGTCGGAACTGGTGCAGGTTGTAGTCCTGCTGTAGTCCCGAGGCGGCTGCCGGTCCGCTTCCTCGCCTTCGTCTTGGCCTGGATCGAGGTTCCCTTTGGGTAAGCACTGACCTCGGTTCACCCCTGTGACCGCACGACCCAGCAGCGGATGGCAGGGGTCGTCCTCCCGGCAACGTGTGGATCCACCCGCCCAGGGAGGTGAGCAGGGCCCCTGTTATCGTGCGCCGATGTCAGCGATCAAGCAGTTCCAAGTGACCTTCGACTGCGCGGAACCTGCGCGCCTGGCCTCCTTCTGGTGCGAGGTGCTGGGGTATGTCGTACCGACCGTCCCGGAGGGCTTTACCACGTGGGAGGAGTACCACCACTCGCTGCCGCCTGAGGACGAGATCTACTTCGCGTGTACTGATCCCTCGGGCGTGGCCCCGCGTCTGCTCTTCCAGCGAGTTTCCGAGGGCAAAGTCGTCAAGAACCGGGTGCATCTCTGTGTGCGGGCCGGCGCCGGGCTCGTGGGTGACGAGCGCCTGGCCACCCTCGAGGCCGAATGCGCACGGCTGATGGCGCTCGGCGCGAAGCACGTGCTGACGCAGCGCGCCGATGGCGTCAGCGAGTCGTGCATCACGATGCAGGACATCGAGGGCAACGAGTTCTGCCTGGACTGATTCTCCTCCGAGACTACGAGGTGGGGAGCCGTCTTCGGGGATCTCTCAGGTCCCGCATGCGACGGGAGCCATCCCGTGAGGGCGAGGTTGTGTAGGCGGGCAACGCCGTGCATCGCGTGGCGCACACCGTCGCCTCTCAGGCGGCAGTCACGCAAGGTCTTCCAGGTCTTCATCCGGGCGAAGGCGTGCTCGACGCGGGCGCCAACCCGTTGGTGGTCGTGGTGGTGTTCGGCCTGCCAGTCGGTCAGTTCGCCGCCTCGGGGCCGACGGTGCGGGATGAGGAGACCTGTTCCGGGCTAGCCGCCGTCGCGATCGTGGGTGTCCGGCCGACGGCGGCCTTGGCCCCGGATTCTTCCCCTGCCCGGCAGTCGTTGCGGTTGCCGGGCAGGGGCCGGCCAACTACCACAACCAGGCGGTTGTCGGCGTCGATAACCACCTGGTGGTTCGTCGAGCAGCGATAGTTCTTCGACCGCTCGGCGACTTGGTGGTCGCGGGTGAGTCCCCGTGTCCCGTCCACGATCAGCACCGCGTCCTTGGCGAATCGCCTACGCGGGGCAAGCGCGAGCCTGCGGCCGAGATGGTCGATGACGCGATCGGCGGTGGACTTCGACACTCCGAAGAGCGGCGCGAGTTGGCGCAGAGTCAAGTGGGTGTGCCAAAACGCGGCCACCAGGAGCACCCGGTCTTCCCGGGAGAGCTTCCACGGCCGGCCACGGCCCGGCACGTCGCCGCCCTCGCGGCGCAGCTGCCTCATCAACTTGCCGAAGGCGCGCGGGCTCAGTCCGGCGAACGGGGCTATCCAGAACGGCTCCGACACCGTGATCACACCAGCCACGGCCAAGATCATCCCACGGCAAGATCACTTACGGGGCAACCTGTAGTTGCCCCCTGGCCCCATAGCCGCATCAGGACGTGATCTTCACCAGGAACCCGCCATCTGGACCGTCCAATCCGGGCGAGCGCCGATCTGTGGGCCGGGCGTCCGGGATTTCCCGCACGCGGGCTGCATGATCGCTGGGTTCGCCTGGCCTAGAGGTCAAGGGGCCGTAGCTCCAGCCGCTCCGGTAGCGCTCCTCGCCCTCAGCCAACCCCTCCGGGGAATGATCCCGGTCAAGCCCTACTAGGGTGGAGCCGTCTTGGAACAGCGAGAGAAAGGCGCCCACGTGGTAGATATGGCAGCCGCGGCGCAGAAGGTCTTCGAGCGTTACGACCTCGACGGTGACGGTCAGTTGACGGCAGAGGAATACCGGCAGGTCGTCGAGGAGCTCGGCGAGACGGGCGTCACCGATGAGGCCGCGCAGGCGCTCATCGACGCTATGGACACCGACGGTGACCGTAAGGTCTCGTTCGAGGAGTTCCGGGCTTCCATGGGGCTCTGAGCGTCTCCCCGGTGGAGCAACGGAGAATGCGCCCGCGCGGCACCGTGCACGTCCCCCTGCGGTACGTGCATGGAGGTGGCTGGCGGGTTCGGCGTTGCGCAGGCCCTGGGCCAGCAGCCGCAGAACTTCGAGTTCGGGTTTCGGCCCGTCGGGTCGGAACAGGCACAAGTTGTAGTCCCGCTGTAGTCCCGAGGCGGCTGCCGTCCCCTCCCTTGCCTTTCGCCGCGGTACGGTGCGCGATCTGAACGGCCAACTATCCGCACCACCGGGCCAGCTTGCTGGCCACCCTCGGGGTGGCGGAGGACCTCGGCGAGGAGCCAGTGGATGCGGTGGCCCGGGTGATCGGGGGGCTCACCGCGCTCGAGGTGGAGGAGAGTCTTCACGCGAGGGGCGGTTTGGCCGTCGCGGCACGAGGCCCCCAGGACTGGGCCATGAGCGAGCAGGGGGTCCTGGCGGCCGGGCAGCCGCTGCTGACGACAGCACGCATCGATGAAGCCCCCGAGCGGATGCTCGGTGGTGGCGGACTGCCGTGCGCGAGGCTGCGCGTCCTGGATCTGACCCGGATGCTGGCCGGGCCAGTCGAATGCTGGTGTTGCTCGGCGCCGACGTGCTGCGGGTTGACGCCCCACAACTGGGACCCGGTGAATTGGGCACGCCCGCCGGGCCGGTGGGGGATCAATGCCCCGGCCTGGGACCGGGAGTACTGATGCGTGACACGACTGTGTCGGCAGCGAGCGTTGGCCCGGACTGGTCGCTGTCCCTTTTTCGGGCCCGAGCGGCCCGCCGAAGCCGGCGGGCCGTCGCGTCAGGCTGTCAGCCGACGAGGCCGACGGATACCAGGCCGCCTCCGGCAGCGACCGCGTAAGCGAGCCCCCGCTGCCATCGGGTCACCGCTCCCGGGCGGCCTGATGTCGCCAGCACCATGACGGAGTTGGCGGCGAACGCCGGAAGCAGGATGCCGAACAGCGCGAACGTACCGACAGCGGACAGGGTCAGTTCCACACGCGTCGTCACTGCGGCGACCACCATGGCGACGGCGGCGACCACGTACAGGACCCATGACACATGCGTGATGTCGTCGCGCTTCTGCGGAGCGGGCCCACGGTTCTTGTAGTGGTTCCAGTGGCGCCGCTCGGTACCGAACCTCGCCAGCACCATGACCACCACCTCGACCACCAGAGCGATCACTGCCACATGCTCGATCGTCATTGCCTTCACCTCACTTCGAGCAGGCGTTGGAGATCGCGCTGATACCGATGAACGCCTTAACGGCCTCGCGCTCCTTGGAGCCAACGTGCTTGCCGTTCACGAACCGCCAGATGATGTTGGCGGTCTTCTTCGCTCCGTACCTCTTGAACAGCGCCACGGCCCGGGCGACCTTGATGCTGGACCCGGCCGGTACGAATGAGATGAGGACGCCGGCGACGGCCGCCCCGCACTTGACCGCAAACTTGGTTGTGTCCCACCAACCACGCAGCGCGATGCCGTTCTGCTTGCCCTGGGCATCGGTGTTGCCGGCACCGGTGTTGAGTTGTGCCAGCGCAGCGTCGCGTACTTCCTCATTGGCCAAGAGGGGCAGGAGCGCGGCCTGCGCCTCGGCATCGTCCGGGTACGCCGTCTGCACGATCTGCTCGGCGCTGGGCGTGGCGGGCAGGTCCGTCAAGCGCTTCTGGACGTCCTCGGTGTTGGGGGCGGGCCTGGTGAGGGAAACGTTGATGGCGGCCGCGAACTGTTCCTCGGTCACACCGAGTTCCGCTATCCCCTTCGCGATTCCCGCGGCCTGTTCCTGCTCTTCCGACGTGAAGTCGGAGAACCCGTCGCCGTCCGCGGAAAGCGCGATGCCGGTGGCGGCACGGAGCTCCGGAGCTGCCTCCGCCGCATGCGCGCCCGTGACGGTTGCGACGATGGCCCCCGCGGTGACTGCCGCGACGAGCGTGCCGCTAGCGCGGGTCAATGCGCGGCGCGGCCGGGTGGTGCTGGTGGTCATGTGCGAACTGCTCCATATCTGCAACACATGTCTGGGCGCCGTTCCCCCGCTCCTGACGGCCGTCAGGAGCGTCGCACCCAGTTGGTCATGATGAATGTGATCATGTCTGTCACGGCAGCGCTGTGCCGAAAGCCACATTCCGGCTCATCATTTCCGTAAACGTCGTGATAGGTCGGGCTGGTGAGTGGGCAACAGCCCCCCTGGCAACTCGGCGGTCCCGTCCTCTTGGCCTGCGTGGGCGTCGTCTACTCCGGTGGGGCTTGGGAAGTACTCCCTACAACACAATGAGTTGGCGACGACAAGAGGCGGCTACCCAGGCAACGGATGGAACCGGCGCGACTGCTCCGCAGCTCTCCCTAGCGATAGGGCTCAGCCGGGAAAAGGACGCGAAGCAGGATGGTTGAGCGCCTTGGATGCGGTGGCTTCGGCAGCGACTGCTGCGGACGCAACGCATTGGGCACGGGGCTCGGCCTTCGGGGTCCGCCGCTCGGCTGACGGCCTGGGGTGGTCTCTACGGCTGGGGGTGGTTGGGCGGGAGACGGGGAAATCACTGGTAGTCGCTGTTCTTGGTGAGTGTGGTGGTGCTGTTGGTGGCTGGGGCGTGGTCCCGTAGGAAGTCACGAACGCGCTGCAGCTGGTCGGCGGCCGTGGTGGTGAGCTCATTGAGGGGGCGTGCCTGGGCGTTGCGGTCGGCGGCTTGTTCCAGGGCGCTGAGACGGGTGGGCCGGTACTGCTCGGCGAAGACCTCGTCTAGATGCGGGCCGTGGATCAGCACCGGGCCGACGGGGCGGCCGTCAATGGTGAACGAGCTGTAGTGGTCGTATTGGTCGAGGTCGGCGACCTGGGCCGCGCTGGGCCGCTCTCCCCATTCCTCGGTAACCGGGCTGACGGCGGCTTTGGAGCCTCGGGTGGTGGAGAGAGTGGAGGCGTTTTGCACCAGCGACTGACGCACTGAGATGGGCAGGCGGGCCAGGAGCTGGGTCAGCGCATGGAGTTGGACGTTGAACTTTCGGAAGTCCTCGAACATGCTCGCGATGGAGTCGGCGCCGGAGCTGGCGAGGGTGATGAGTTCGTCGAAGTAGCCGCGGAAGGGCACCCGCTGGTCCTCGGGCAGGTCGACGCGGGAGCGTCCGGCGCGCAGCAGGTCGCGGTTGAGGAGGGCGACCAGCAGTCGGTCGGTGGGTCCGTTGCCTGCGGTGCTTACCCACACGATCCACCGGTTGTCCATGGCCCAGCGGATGTTGTAGACGCCGTGCGGCTGGCCGAGGAAGGCGCGGGTGACGGGGTTGGCGGCCAGCCGGGCCAGCGGGTTGAGCAGCACGTTGAAGGCCTCGGGTGGGAAGGCGGGGAAGGTGGTCTGCCACCAGGCGCACGATTCTGCATCCAAGGCTGGCTCGGTGGCGGCCAGGGCACTGGTGCGAAAGCCGGCGTCGGTCAGCAGCGGCCGGATGTGGAAGAGCGTGGCCTGGTCTTCACGGCGCCCGGCGCGGCAGGCCAGCTCGTTCAGTGCGGTCAGCACGGTGAGGGCTTCGGTGAAGATGGCGATCGCCCGCGGGGCGTTCGCGTCGTCCCATCCGAAGGCGGTGGCAAACGCATCCACGACATCCTCGACGACCTCGTAGGCGGCTCGCCTGGGGTGGTGCATGCCGATCGGATTCCAGGAGCTGAGCAGAGGGTTGGGTCCGCGGCCCGCGGCCCGCAGGTCGATCCGCGCGATGCGATCCATGATCGAGTCGTGGGCGAGGAAGGGGGCCACGCGCCGCCAGGAGTCGTGGTGGGGGTCGATGAACAGCAAACCGCCGCCGGCGTGGGCATAGCCGACGGCCTGGGCGGCGGCCCGTTCGGTCTTGCCGCCTCCGGCTTTTCCCACGCCGATCTCAAAGAGCGTCTGCTCGGCGCGGGTGGCCACCAGGCGCCGTCGGCCATCGGGTGTGTGATACCAGCCCTGCAGCAGCAGATCCGGCTTTCCGTGGACGAAGGTGGGCAGGTCGAGGGGGAGCAGCGGCACCCGGCACCAGGTGGTGGGCGGCTTCAAGAGCCCCAGCAACTCCTCCAGCCTGACCCAGTTCGCGGCCGGGGGCAGGCATTGTCCGGTGCGCCATCGCAGATCGAAGCGGGTGCGGCGGGGCCACCGGTCGGCGCCCAGCCGCCAGGGTCCGATGCGCAGGCCTTTCATCGCCCATCGGGCGGAGCCACCGAACACGTCGAGACCTGCTTGCACGCGTGCCAGGCGGGCCTCGGCGCGGCCTTTGGTATCGGAGGCGCAGCGCACCAGGATCTGTACCCGCACCAGGTGTGAGTCCTCGGCGAGCTTGCCCAGCGCCTGCTCCCGATCCACGCGCACTGGGGGAGCGACCATGACCACGCCCCGGCCGCCGGCCCCGTGCCGGCGCCCGGGAGTGACCAGATGCTGAAGCTGGCCGATGAAGGAGTCCATGCGCGCACCATCGCTGTTCATCCACCGCGCGGCGCGTCCCGCTTCCCGATGCTCCCTGCGGCGAGCCTCCTGCATCAGCTTGAAGCGCCGGGCGCGCAGCGCCCATTTGGGGGCGCGCTGCAGGTCGATGCAGATCTCGGCGACATCACCGAGCTCAGCTCGCAGATCGGCGACCGCATCGACCAGCGGCTGCAGCGGATCGGGTTGCAGCGGCACATCCCGCAGCGCAGCGACGGGGTTGCCGCGCAGAATGAACTCCGCACGCACCTCGTGCGGACGCTTCTTGTCGTTAACCGTTTTGGCCTTGGCCACCTGTACGCCCGGGCCGAAGGGGGTGGTGGTCAGCAGCCGTTCCGCCCCGGCGGGTCCTTCGAGCCGGTAGGTGAAGGGTGAGCGGCCATCGGAACGCAGCCTGATCCGTACGCTCTTCGCGCGGCGCGGAGCCCACCAGGGCAACGCGGTGCAGGCCCGGGTCAGCTCCACGCCCCGGCGGAAGATCTCCTCGTGACAGGGGTCGAAGTGCCGGGCGGGGGTGAATTCCAGGGCCATACGTTCTGCGGAGGCCTTCTGGGCCAGGCGGCGCACCACGTACTCGCCCGCCCCGTACGCCGCGACCAGCAGGAGGGCGAGCAGATACCAGTGGCCGGCCAGCCAGCGCAGGACGCTCATCGCGTCCATGGCGGCAGAGACGATGAGCGGGGCGGCGTGTGCGGTCATGGCCGGGGCAGTGCTGTCCACGGGCCGTGTCCTTTCGGTCGGTGGAAGGTGAGATCGCTGACGCGGCCGTCGGCGTAGGTGCCGCCGCGGTCGACTGCCGCCCATACCAGGTGCACCACCGCCCGGCCGGTCTGCTGGTCCTTGCGGGCGATGGCGGCCTGGATACGCAAACGGCTAAACGCGGGCGCCACCTGCTGCGTAGGGCGGTCGCCGAACACCTGGGGGAAGCGTTCGCGCCCCTCGCCGGTGGCGTCCGCGCGCAACAGCAGGGCGCCGTCCTGGCGGAGTTGCCGTTCCTGCGTGACGGGCAGGTCGGCGGGCCAGGCCTCTTCGATCAGGTTCTGGATCTGCCGGTCCGCGGCGCGCCCGTCGCCCGGGGGCGGTGGTATGGGCGTATGTGCCCTCGGCGGTGTGGAGTTGGGGGCAAGGGGGCGGGCGTTCTCGGTGGAGGTGAGGGCGTGTGGGGTGGGATGCGCTCCCGGGGTGCGCTGTGCTCGCGACCCAGGCTGGGGGCCCTCCGCCTTGGCATGTGGGGGGACCGTTTCGCCGCCCCAAAGCAGGTAGCCGCAGGACGACAGGGCCAGAGTGCAGGCCAGCAACAGCCACGTAGCTCTCGGGACGGGCTGCTGCATAGTGTCCTTGGGACTCACAACACTCGTGCCCCTCCCGCAAAACCGGACATCGCGTCGACGGGGTCGAGGCGAACCGTGGTGCCGGGCCGGGCAGCGTTGATCATCTGTCCGTCTCCCACGAAGATCCCGACGTGGTAGATCGTCGAATCCGATCCGGGCACGTAGGCGTAGAACAGCAAGTCCCCTGGCCTTAGCGCCCCCTTGGAGGTGATGCGCTGGCCGCGTCCGGCCTGGGCGGAGGCGACGCGTGGCAGACGGATCCCGGCCTGGGCGAAGGCGTACTGGGTCAGGCCCGAGCAGTCGAATCCTTTGATGTTGGCGCCGCTCTTGCCGCTGGGCGAGCAGCAGAAGCCGGTGCTGGGGCCCTTGGCGTTGCCGCCACCCCACGAGTAGGGAGTGCCGCGCTGGGAGAGCGCCGCGGCAAGGACCCTTTTCGCCTTACCCGTGACCGCGGACAGGTTCAGGCCGTGGGCTGAGCCCTTCGCTGCGACCCGGTACTGCGCGATCCAGTTGCTGACGTTAGCCACGTACGCGCTCGAGCGGTTGTACTGGAAGATCGCCGCCTTGAGCTGGCTCGACTTGGTCAAATTCCGCCCACTGCCGCACAGATAGACCGCCGCGCCCAGAGCGGCGTCGAACGCGTTGTGCGGGTCCTTCTCCTGGTCGCCGTTGCCGTCGCGCCCGTTCGTCTTCCACGTGGAGGGCAGGAACTGGAAGGGGCCCACGGCCCGCTCACCTTGGGCGGAGCCGTCCCATTTTCCGCCGTCGGTGTCCGGGAACGTGGTGGTATTGCCGCCCTGGCCGGAGCCGTTGAGCAGCACGCCCAGGATGCGCGGCTTGTGGATGTCGCCGTTCTTGGCGATGGTGCGCCCCGCCGCGTGGTTGGACTCGACCTTCGCGATGCCCGCCAGGATCGGCCAGGACATGCCCTGGCACGTGGGCGCATGGCGGCCGATCAGCTGGGCGGCCTTCTTGTAGGCGGCCAGCATGGTGGGCGGGATGTCCCTGGGGCTGCCGCCCGATGCGATGCCGGCATCGTTCTCCTTGCGGTCCTCGTGGGCGAGTTGGGCCCCGGCGGACAGGACGCCGGCGAACGGGGCGGCGCAACTGGCAGCGGTCAGCAGCACGATCAGCAGGCACCCCTCTTTCCTGCGCCGCCGTGGCCGCGTGCGTGTGCGGACGTGCGGCGGCCTCATCCTTCCTCCCCGCCTGCGTCGGGATTCGCCCTGTCGCGGCGCTGGCTCTCCTCGCGGGCCCGGCGCTCTTCGGCGAAGCGGCGGCGCAGCTCTTCAGGGCCCACGCGGCGCTGGTCGGCAAGGCGCCTGCGCAGCTCTGCCGGGTCGGTCGGTGCACTGCGGCGCATCTCGGCCGGGTCGATCCGCGGCCGCCACCGGGTGGATTCGTCTGGACCGGGATCCGCCCGCCGTGGCGTGGCTGGCGGCGGGGTGGGGTTCCCGCCGCTCAGAGGGGAGCGCGTGGGGCCGGCCGGTCCCAGATTCAGGTCACTGGCCCGTCTCTCCCGTTCCGGTTCCCGGCCGCTGGAGCGGCCGGCGCCGGTGGTGCGCGGCGAGGCAGTCCCACGGAGGCGGGATGTTGCCTCAGGGGCTGGCCGATCGGCTTCGGGCGGCCCAGGTGTCGGGGGCCCGGGGGGTGGTCCTTGGCCCAAGGGCGCGGCAGGGCCACGGCCTTGACCGTCTCCGCGGTTTGCCCCCGCCGCCGGTTTGTCGCGGCGCCGCCACGAGCGGGCGTCTTCGGACAGGGTGTTGCCCCACACCGCGAGTTGCTGTCTGGCGTCCCTGGTGTGTTCGGAGGCGCCCTGGCGGGCTCGCCGGGTGGTGGTGGGCAGGCCCAGGGTGGCGCCGTAGGTGACGCGGCCTCCGCGGTGCAGGAGGCGGTAGCCGCGCAGGCGGACCAGGCGGTTGTGGGCGCGGGTGGACAGCAGCGTGCGGTCGGCGTTCTGATCGTGGATCACCTTGCCGGTCTTCTGGTTGACGACCATGCCGTCCGCCTCGCGGTAGCGGTCCGGTGGTCCGCCACGGCGCGGGCCGCGCGGCCCGTCGGGGCCCGACGGGCCTCCTTGGCCTTCGCCGTCGTAGTGCGGGCCCCGGCCCGGGGGATCGCCGTGAGCGGTGGGTTTGCGCATCCGTTCCAGGGCCTTGTCACCGGGATGCTTGCCGACCAGCAGCCCCCACGCGCCGCGGGCCCCGAGTCCGGCGCCGGTGGCGGCCAGCGCGAACGGGGCCAGACCGCGCGAGGCCTCGGCGCCTGCATCCGACAGCAGACGCCCGGTGTCCACGGGCATACCGGTGCCGTCGGTCATCGCGGCCAGCGAGCGCATGATGCGCTGACGGGTGCCGAGCCGGCCATAGTGGCCGCCCATCGCCCGCACACCGAAGCCGCCGCCCGCGGCCATGGTGGCGCTGCCGTGGACGGCCAGGGCGGCGCCGATCTCGGAGGTGTCGCCGGGCAGATGGGTGCCGCCGATCTTGGCGTAGCGCATCCGCAGTGACAGTCGCTGTCCGGCCGACGTGATACCGGCCAGGAGCCTGCGGTGCAGGGCGAGAGCGGCCAGTGCCAGAGCGATGAGCGCCAAGAGGCGCTCGGCCGGTACGTCGGGCCCGTCGGTGAGGACGACGTCGATGCCGATGGCGTAGGAGGGAAGGAACGTGCAGATGGCGAACATGCCGGCCACCGAAACGCCCAGCAGGGCCAGCCACTTCCAGGCGGCTTGGCGGTTGGGCCCGGGCAGCATCGCCCAGACCAGCATCACCGAGCCGACCGCGGCCGCGGCGGCATCGGCGGCCTGCAGGCCCAGCAGGACGAACGCCGCGGACAGCGGGATCGCGGAGATGAGCAGCGCGGCGGCGAACAGCATCAGGACGCCCGCGGTGCGCCAGCCGGTGGGTTCCTTGGCGTACTCGGCGGCCGCCTTGCCCACCGGGCCGGCCTTCTCCAGTTCCTTGAGGAACGCGGCGAACTGCTGATCTTGGGAGTTGAGGACCGGGGTGGCGGAGTCCAGCAGCGCCTCGCCGGGGGTGAGGGGGGTGTACTTGAGCGGAGGGTCGTCCCGGGGGACTGCCGCGGAATTCCTCAGTTTGCCCTTGACGCAGTACTTGTGAGCAGGCCCCTTGATCTTGCTGCAGGCGTGGTTGGCCTGCTTGCGGTCTGCTGTGCTGGCCGCTGAGGTGGGCTTGTAGCCGCCGGAGACCCACTTGAGGTGCAGGGCGTAAGCCGTGCGGTCCGCAGCCTTGGCCGGGTCGAGGATGCGTCCGTACTGCACGAGCATGTATCCCTTGACCACGGTCACGTTGGTCAGGGAGTCCTGAATGGGCCCCGTGATGCGGGACGCAGAGGGCGACTTCTTGTTCTCTTGCTGGTAGCACTTTTCCAGCGCCGGGCCTGCCAGTCCTGCGCCGCAGGGGCCTGCGTCGCCGCTGGCGATCTTGCCGCCCCAGTCGTAGGAGTCCACGGTCATCTGGGCGACCTCCGAGGCTGAGCGTTCGCTTTGGGCCAGGGGCCCGTCTTGGCCCAGCAGATAGTCGGGGCGGACAAAAGCCGATGCCGCGAACGCGGCGATCACCAAGGTGAGGACGATCTCGCCGAGGCCTTTGCCGGCCTTGCCCCGCACCAGCAAGATCCCGCCGAAGATGAACGCCCAGGACAGCAAGAGGCCTTTGAGGCCGAGAGTGTCGACGACGATGTCGTCATAGGTGTCGGAGAGGTTCTGCGCCGGATCGGCCAGCATCTTGATCAGAGGGAAGCGCAGGGCGAACGCGATGGCCCAGCAGGCCAGGCCCACCACCAGACGCAGCAGGGTGAACAGCCCGTTCATGAAGAACGCATAGGCGTTGGTCTTCACCGAGAAGATGGATCCGCCCTGGGCGGACAGTTCATAGCCGTTGATCGGCACGCCTTCGGAGCTGTCCACGTTCAGCGGGCCCATCATGTCCTGGCCGCCGTCGGCCGCGTAAGCGACCTGCGCGTTGACGACCAGGAACACTACAGCCAGGGCCAGGGCGCGCAGCAGGGTGTGCCCGCGGCCGCGCCCCTGACGGAGTGCGAGACGCCAGAGCATCATGGCGGGCCCGCCCGTCCCCACCGCCGCCCACCGGCCAGGGCCAGCAGCGCGGCAGCGGGAGGCAACAGCACCCAGGCATCTCCGGGCGACCCCTGCGGGGCACACGGGGTGATCGGCCTCGGCCTGCGCTCGCAATACGCCTTGGCGGGCCCCCAGATGTGTGCACAGGCAGCACGTCGGTGGCTGTCGACGGGCGCACGGGCATTGGTGTCGGCACGGGTGCCAGCGGGCGAAGCCTCCAGATGCGCCCCTACGAAGGCGAACAGGAAGCAGACCAGCACACAACTGACGCCCGCGCGGCACCCGGTGGAGCGCCGCGGGGCACGCTGCCCCGCACGGCTGATCATCAGGTCCCCTCTCGTGTGGCAGCCGATGTCTGCGGGGCAGCGGTGGGTGGGGGCTTGGCCAAGTCCGCTCCGGCGGCGGCTGGAGGGGAGGGCGCGTACCGGCCGGGGGTGGTGGTGATGTGGGACGTGATGCGGTCGATGTCGGGGATGGCGACCTTGACGCGGCCGGTGTTCTGCCGCGGCCCGGTCAGCAGGATTTCGCCGGCGCGGTCGGTGTGGCCGACGGGGGACAGGCCGGAGGTGACCGTCCGCACGAGGTCGGCATCGGTGGAGTTGAGGCCGATGAAGTCCAGGCCGCGGCGGGCGCGTTCGCGCTCGGTGGTGCGGGCCAGCGCCCGGTAGGCCATCAGGCCTCGGTCGGGGCCCAGTTCGGTGGCGTCGTGGGCGCCTGCGAGGAGTCCGGCACCGTGTTTGCGGCCGTCGTGGAGGATTTCGTGGACCAGGGCGGTGCCCTCGGCCGAAGAGGTCAGCCAGTACAGCTCGTCCAGGGCGACCGCGCAGAACCGCTCCGGTGCGGAGAAGGCGGCCTGGCGGGCTATCGCGGCGATCAGATACAGCACCGCGCGGCCGATCAGCGCCTCCAGCGGCTGTTGGTGCAGGATCTCCGCGTGTTCAAAGGCCTGCTTGGGCGGCAGCTTCAGCCCGCTCGTGGTGATGACGATGAAGTCGCTGGCGCCGCTGCCGTCCAGGCTCACCGGCGGCAGCACGGAATCGAACACCATTTGGGCCAGGGGGTTTTGCTCCACCAGCCGCAGCAGTTGGGCCAGGGTGGCGGCAGCGTCCTGGCGTTTGCCGCTCTCGGTTCCCGCCATCTGCCGCAGGACGTGGGTGACGCCGCTCATCGAGGGAGAGGGCGATGTGGCGGCCTGCTCGATGGCGTGGTGCAACACCGCGCCGGAGGTGGTCATGGGCCCGATCCCCAGCTGCAGGGTGAGGTAGCTGAGCGCGTAGTGGCGGCCCTCGGCGCCGGGGAACAGGCGCAGCGGGTCGATGGACAGGGCGGCCTTGGCGGCGTCGATGATCTGGCAGCGGCCCGGTGCGGCAGCCGCGGCAAAGGAGGCCCACTCGCGCACCGGGGTGCGGTCGATGCAGATGGCGCGCCCGCCGCGGTCCACGACCGCCTGGGAGACGTACTTGAGCAGCACGCTCTTGCCCGCTCCGAGATCACCGACCACGCCCAGGGAGGCGGAGGCGTCCTGCTTGGGCGCGTCGGCCACGTTGATCAGGACGGGGCGGGTGGTGCCGCAGTCCAGGTCGAAGCCCAGCAGCACGCCGGTCGGATCACCGACCTCGCTGTGGGTGAAGGCGCCGGAGAGGGCCCAGTCCTCGCTGACTTGATGCTGGGTGAATTCCTTCAACCGGTGCGTGCGCACCGCCCCGGGCAGCCCGAGGGTGAACAGATCGCCCTGGAGACCGGCGGGGCGCACCGCCCGGTAATCGGCGCCCGCGAGGAGCTTTTCCAGGGCGCGGGCCCGTGCGTCGCACAGCGGTGCGGTGGGCCCCCACACGGTCAGTGCGGTGATGGCCTGCACCTCCACCTCCACCGAGGTGCGTGAGAGCCGCGCGTCCAGCTCGCCCAGGTCGCGGGCGGCGTCGGGCAGGGAGGCGGGCATGCCGGTGGGCCGCGCGTCGTACTGGTCGGCCTGGTCGACCAGCTCGGTCTTCTTGTGCTGCACCTGCGCGCGGGCCTTCTCCGCGGGCACCAGCGTCAAGTCGATGGTGAAGTCGACGGGGAAGTCCAGGACGTCGAGCTGTGCGAACAGGTCGGCGGCTTCCAGCGAGATGGCGGGCGGGCACTCGGCCAGCGCCAGGTGCGCCTGATAGCCGGTGCCCCTCTCGCTTTCGACCTGCAGCCAACGCCGCCGCAGCGGCGAGGCCGACCGTGTCGTCCACCACGGGCCGCGGCCTGCCCTGCCGCCGCGGCCGCGCGCGTTTCCTGCGTTCTTCCCCAGGCCGTCCTCAACCTTCGGTTCGGTGCCGCCCTCCTCGAGGCGGACCTGACCGAGATCGGCGTAGCTGGGAGAGTGCAGCAGCCCGCCGCGGACCTGGCCGCCATACAGCTCGCTGAGCGCGGCCTCGCCCAGCAGCGGCTCGGCCAGGCCCCGGTGCACCGCGTGTTGGATCAGCCAGACGATTTCCGCCGGGCGGGCCGGGCGGAAAGACGCTCCGCCGGTGAGCTGCGCCTCAACCTGTGCGGCCTGCTCGCGGGCTGCGCTGACTTCGGCTCGGGCTACGGGCGCGGCGCGCAGACCGAGCGTGTCGGCGACTTCCGCCCACAGGGCGCCGGCCGCCTGCATGCCCTGGTGCTCTGCTGGGAGAGGGACGGCCAACCACCAGGTGCGCTGGTGCATCTCTTGGCCCTGCAGCAGATCGAGGGCTGCATCAAGGTGGTCCACCCACCAACGGGCCGCGGGCGCTAGGCCGTCCTCGGTCTCGGCGTCTTCCAGGCCGTCGGCCATCTTCCAGGCGATCTCGGCCGGGTCGACCTGCGCGCACAGCCCGAACAGGCGGGGGGCGCCGGACAGGGAGCGCACCAAGTGCGTGACCTTGGCGAGGAGTTCGTCGCGGACGGCCGGGGGCACATAGGTGCCCGGGACGGTCTCCTGGCTGCGGCCCTCGGCATCCGGGCCGGGGTGCAGCCGGTAGATCGCCCACGCGTGACCGTGCGTGGACCACAGCAGATGCCCGGCGATATGCCGGATGGGAACCCGCATCACGTCCCCCTTGTCTGGTTCCGTGCACACAGCCGGGCCTGGGCCAACAGCGTCACCGCGCAAGGCGGGGCCGCAGCCGGTGCACGCACGCGTGGAGCGCGGCGCCCCCTGAGACCGTGCGCGGCGAGGGACCGGGCCTGCGGCCTGCGGGCCCGGCGCACTCGGCTCGGCCCCAAAAGCGTCGGAGCGGCTGGCCTGCGCGCGGGGGCGCAGCCGATGAGGTCTTCGAGGGTGAACCCGCCGCCCAGACGGCCGGCGCGGGCATCGCGCGCCGCGCGTTGGCCGATGCGCCCACCACCGGGCTGTACGAGCAGCGCCACCATCCCCACCGCTGCCGAGATCGGGTGCCGGCCGCCGATCGTGGGCCTGCGCAGCAGCCAGATCCCCACCAGCCACACGGCGATGGGCAGGGGCCCCAGCACATTCCATACAGAGATCGTCTTGGCGAGGACGAACCCCCCGACGACGGCCAGGGCGATCTGTGCGGCGTTGTAGGGGCCCAGCGGCAGCCGCCAGTCGGCGAGCTTGCCCAGCACCCAGGGATGGCGCCGCGCAGCGGTGTAAAAGCGCGCCGTGCGCGGCGCGGCAGCCGCGCTCACGCCCGGCCCTCCCACCCGCGGATCGTGAGCACGTCAGCCTCTCGGTACGGGAGATGGCCGACGGCGGGAGCACCCTTGGCGGGGTTCTTCACCTCGTCCTCGAACATGTCCGCCAGGTCATGGCGGGAGCCGTACAGGCCCAGCGCGATCACCAGGAGAATTAGGGCGCCGATCCCGGCCTTCAACGAGAACCGCTGCACCATGACGATGACAACGATCACGATCAACGCCGCCTGCAGGCCCTTGGACCCCCAGTCCTGCGCCGTGGCGATCCAGGAATCCCCCAGCTCGTCCAACTTCCCCGCCAACACCATCTGATGGAGCGCGTTCACCGCCGCTCACCGCCCGCCGTGCCCGCAACGGGCGCGGCGATCTCCCACCGGCCGTCGCGCGAGGACAGCGTCAGCTCGTAGGACAAGGGCCAGCGGCCCGACGCATCGAGAGCCTCGACCGCCACCAGGACGTGCACCGTGGTGCCATCTGGCGGCACTTTCTCGCCGGCCGCGCTCTGTTCACGCGCCAAGACCTCCTCGACCTCCACAGACGTGGTGGCCGCGGGGGAGGGCGCCGACATCGTCACGCCCGGTGCGAGATACCGGCCCACTTCGCCGCGCCCGGCCAGATAGGCCGACAAGAATTCACCGGCCGTCGTCGTCAGCGGACCGTCCTCGACCGAGACCCGGTAGTCGGATTCCGGCAGCGGGTGCAGGGCGGGCGCGGCGACAAGTGCGGGCGCGGCGGTCACAGCGAACGAGCCGCCGCCGGCGGCGGAGATCGCGGGCACAGCGAAGTAGCGCACCCTCTCCGCGTACTGGGCGGCCACCGTCACCGACCACTGCCCGCCCTTGCCCGGTGCACTGCGCAACGGCGTGACCCGCCGCGGCGCCGGCGCATCGTCCTTGAGGGTGGGCAGGGAGACCTCCGGGGCCATCGACTGCGCACGACGGGCAGCCGCACTGCTGGCGTCGTCGCTGCTGCGCAGCCACGCGTCGACGAACTCGGCGACGTAACCCGAGGGATCGGCCACCGACGCGGTCTGCTCGGTGCGCTGTGGCTTGGAGGCGGGGGAGGAGGCGACGGTCTCGGCGGGCTGGCTGACGGCGACGGCCAGCGCGAGCGGGCCGGCGGCCAACGCCGCCCAGACACCGGCCCGGCCCAACTGAACGCGCCGCCGCATCTGGGTCAGCGCCACGCCGGCAGCCACCGGAGGCTGCCCCGCGCGTGGTGATGCAGAGGATCGGAACATGCGGGATCTCCCGGCAGGTCTCAAGGGGCTGATGCCGTGAGACAACCCGCCGGTGCCGACCGGTTTGCCGACCACCAAGCCCCGACCACGGGCACGAAGCCGTCACGAATTTGTGGTCGGCGCGGCCGTAGCGGCTACCACCACCCGCGACCATCCCCGAGGCGGGAACGCGAGGAGATCAGCAGCGACGGTGGGGTGGGGCCGGCCGGGGCACGGCAATCGTCACCCGGCCGGGCCCACCGTGTGCGCCACGCTGAGGTTGTCAGGCTGGAGTAACTGCTGGGCAACGAGCTCGGAGCGGGTCAGTTTGAGCAACCGCCCCATCCAGTTTCGTCCCCGACCGTCGGAGACATCTCTCCACGAGGGTGAGTCCAAGAGGCCGGTGTAGCTGATCCTGGCGTCCCCTGCGCAAACGAGGACTTGGGCGAGTTCGGGGTGCTGAGTGGACTTCGCGCGAAGGAGCTCTGCCACGACCGCGAGCCGAACGTTGGGCCAGTCGCTCCGGTGCGTTGCCTGGCCATCCAGCTCGTGCGCCTTTCTGCCGGAGACCGCATCCCGGATTCTGCTTCTGTCAGAAGCGTTGGCCGCCGACAACGCCCAGTACCCCTGCCCAGGAAGGCTTAGGAGCTGGCGATGACATCTGCAAGCGTAGATCCATTATCCCGGTCCGTGGAGGCGTCTGTCACCGTTCTCCAGAATGATCTTTACTACCGATATGCGCCTTTAGGGTTGGTGGCAAGCGAGCACAACGCATCGAGTTGCTTTGGGAGTTGAGAGTGGCGTACGACGTTGCCGCGCTAACGGTGGAACTGACGGACATGGCTGCGGCCGACCACCAGTCCTCCATCCGCGCGAACAGCGACGACCCGGCCGAACAGTTGGCGTGGCGTCGGCTGACCGCGCGGCACGGTGACCGACTGGGCGAGATCATGGATGAGTACGGCTGGCCGACGGCACAACTGGTCGGCGAGGAGGCCGCACGGGCGGCTTGGCTGATCGCACAGCACGCCGACCGGCAGCTCGACGTCCAGCGTCGCGCCCTGCAGCTGATGCAGCAGGCGGTGTCGGCAGGCTCGGCCAGCCCGCGCGAGCTGGCCTTTCTACGCGACCGCACGCTGGTCAATGACGGCCGCAAGCAGGTATACGGCACTCAGATCGCTGGCGTGAGGGACGGGGCGCCGGTTCCGTGGCCCTGTGAAGAGCCCGAGCGCATGGATGAACTACGTGCGGAAGTCGGCATCGAGCCCTTCGACGAGTACGTTGCCAAGTTCGCGATGGCCTGACGACCTCTCCCTGCCGCACTCGGCGACCCTTGCCCGAGGCTCACTTGCCGTGGGGCAATGATCCGTCGGCCAGGCCCTATGCGGGGTGTGCGCCGCCACCGTTCGGCAGGCGGTGCGCTCCGGCGTGAGCAGCTTCGTGCCGAACACCCGGCGCCCTGCGCTCCGGCAGGCTGCGCACTCCTCCCGTGGAAGCCGCGGGGGAGGGGTGCGCACGGCCAATGGCCCTCGCGGCCGCTGCTGTTGGCGGGGAGGGAAACTGCGGCCGGCGAGCTGCGCACCCGTGGCTGCGCAGCTACCGATGCGTCGTTCACCGTCCACATGCCGCAAGAACGCCCAGGAGGTGGTGATCACCTCTGTGCAGGGCTGTGGCCTGCAGTGGTCAGGGCCGGGAGTACGGTGGTCGGGGCGCCGCCGGTGACGGTGGTCGGTATCTACCACCAGCCCTGGCAGGACAGCCAGGCACCCGTGTACGGCGATTGCGCAGCCACACCATCGTGCCAAGCGGCAGACGACGGTAGCCCTCGACAGAGCATGGACTTGTCACGTCGTCGAGGCGCTGCGCACTGCGCACGCGGTTGCGCAGCCCCGCTGCGGCTGCGCACGCCGCCGACCTGCTTTGGACGCCGAGCATGTCCGTCTCGCACCGTGGAGGATGCGAGACGAACCGCGGATCGTCCCGACACGGTGGAGCCCATCTGCGGCATGCCTGCACCCACCAGCTGTGAGTGTCTGCGGCTCGACGCTCTGCTTGGTCTCGATCCCCGACGGGGGCGATAGGGCGGCTGCGTGCTACTCGTCGCCGGCTGTGTGCTGGTGACGGGGCACGCGGGCAAGGCTGATGGAGATACAGCCGGTCGAGGTCCGCGGCCCGAGGGGCCCCTCAGGCTGCCACCAGCGCCGCCAGCGCGCGGTCCATTGCGGCGTTGAACTCTTCTGGCGTCAGCGGCAGCCGTGACTTGATGTCCCGGCTCCACTGATCGGCGAGAACCTCGGCCGAGCGCGCCTCGACACCGTCGAGCGCCGCGTCGGCCAGGTCCGACGGAGCGATCTTGTCCACGGGCCAGCCCGCCGCCATGTCGGTGTCGGCCAAGCCGAGGTGTACCGCCGTGACGAGCGTGCCCTGCTCGGCGAGCTCCAGGCGCACGCCGTTGGTCATGGCCCAGGCGGCGGCCTTGGTCAGGTGGTAGGCATTGGCGCCCTTGCCTCCGAACCATGACATGGCGGACAGGACGTTGACGATCGCGCCCCCGCCGTTCCTGGCGAGCGTCGGCGCGAACTCCCGGATCATTCCCAGGTGGCCGAACATGTTGGTTTCCATCTCGTGCCGCACCGCGTCCAGCGAACCGGTCACCAGGTCGGTTCCTGTATTGATTCCCGCGTTGTTGATGAGGAGCGAGACGTCCGGGGCGGCCTCGGCGGCGGCCCTCACGGATGCGGGATCGGTGATGTCGAGGGGCAGCACCTCGACCCCGGGCAGGTCCACGGTCTGCGGTCGGCGGGCTGTCGCGTAGACCTTGCGGGCGCCCCGTTCGAGCAGGCGCTGGGCAAAGGCGTGGCCCAGACCACGGTTGGCTCCGGTGACAAGGGCGACTGAGTTGTTGATGTCCATGGCCGGTACGCTAAAACCTGACGCTAGCGTCAGAGGCAAGTGCTGACCGTCGAGGCCGGGGTGAGAGGAATCACCATGACCGTCACAGAGGCCGCAGCCGAGCGGCTGATCCGCATCGGCGAGGTGGCACGAGGTGCCGACGTCTCCGTGCGCGCCGTGCGCTACTACGAGCAGCAAGGGCTACTCATCGCGGAACGCAGCCCGTCCGGCCAGCGCCTGTACCGGCAGGACGCCATCGCCTTGGTCCGCTTCTTCCAGGCGATGTACGCCGCGGGCCTCACCAGCCGAAGGATCGCCGAACTCCTGCCGTGCTGGGACTCCGGGCATACCGACGCCGAGCAACGCGCCATGCTGCGAGCCGAGCGCGAGCGCATCCAGTCCAAGATCGACGACCTGCAGGCCGCCCTGGCCCAGCTCGACGAGGTCATCGCGGTCACGGACACGCACCCGTAGGCGCGGTCGACCAGACGCCTCATCCGCGGTCTCACCTTGCTGTCTTGGCTAGGCGATGAGGAGTCTTTGACACATGTCCGCTACCGGCAGTACCGCTTCGACCCCCAATGCCGGTGCGGTTGACGTGGAGGATTGCGTCAACGATCTCTCGCAGATCGTGCACCCGGACGGCTGTGCCAGGGCCGGGTCCGTTTCACCCGCCATGGAGAGAAGACCGGTTCGATCAAGGACCATCGGGTGGCGGGCGCATCGCTCCGGTGGCCAGGTCTCCCACCGTGCGAAGAGCGTGTTGTGACCCCTTCGTGATGGTGGTCAGGGCGCAGTGGTCGACACACCGGTCGGGCCCGCCGGGTTCTCTCAGCGCATGGACCACGCACACCCCTTGCTGCTCAACAGGCCTGTGCCAGCCACCGTGTTGGCCACGCCCGGCGGTCATCGCCGCGAACGGGCACAGGCCACGCCGGCCGGAGCACCTCGGTGACCGGCTACGGCGCCGGGATCCGGCGCGGCGAGATGGCCGGCGATCGCTTCACGCAGATCGCCAACGCGCTGTTCAGAGACAAGCGGATCTCGTTCAAGGCCAAGGGGATCTTCGGGCTGATCTCGACGCACCGCGACGGGTGGCGGATCACCATGGCCGCGCTCGCGCGCTGCGGTCCCGACGGCCGCAGCGCGGTGGCCTCAGGGCTTGGAGAACTGGAGGCGTACGGCTACCTCACACGGGAGCGTGAGCGCCGCGAGGACGGCACCTTCAGCGAGGTCATCTACGCCATCACCGACGCCCCGGCCCATCTGTACGACCTCCTGGGCGACAACGCCCCCAGCACGACCGCCATCGCGCAAAGCGGCAGGTCGCAACCAGAATCAGGTTTTCCGGCGCAGGGTTATCCAGCGCTGGAAAACCGCACACCTAAGAACACCCAGAGCAAAAACACCAAGAAGCAGCAGACCAACTCCGTCCATCCGTCCGTCCCTGACGCACCCGCCCGCGAAACCGGCGCATTGCACCAGCAGCGAGGCCGAGCGGACCAGAGACGGACACACGCTTCCGCCACGGCCACCGGCCCGGCGCCCACCGCCGGCGAGCAACTACTCCTGTCGCTCGGCGCCCAGCATCCCGATCTGCTGCTCACCGGTCAGGCACTCACCGATCAGGGTGACGTCGTCCAGGACCTTTTGCAGGCGGGCTGGACGCCGGAGCAGGTGCGCCACGTCATCGCCGACCGGCCGTTGCCCCGGCCGCTGCACCACACGGTCGGCGCGATCATCGCCGCTCGGCTGCGCACGGCACAGGCCACTCCCGTGCCAGGCAGTGCAGCCCCGCCCACCAAGTCGGCGCCGTCGGCCGCAGCAGGCCGCACCGTAGCCGAGGCGATCTTTCACCGGGCGCTGGTCGAATGCGCCGGCTGCGGCAGTCCCAGCCGCGCCCCGGGCCAGGACCTCTGTCCGACCTGCCTCGATTGGCCCACCTGCACCGCCTGCACCGGGCCCACTCCCCGCCGCGCCGACCCCGCAGGCGACGGCCTGTGCAGCGTCTGCGGCACCTGATCTCCGAGAGGCCCTGTCCCCTACACCTCCCAGATTCCCGCCGTCGTCCACCGGATCGAGGCACCGATGACTCTCCCGCCGCCCCACCCCGCATCGAGCACCCACCTCCCGCCCGGCCGCAGGCGGCTGCCTGCCAGTGAACGCACGGCGTGGGGCTGGCTGTGCTGGAGCCCGACCGCCCCCGACGGGGCACCGCAGCGTCTGGTGCAGATCGGCATCGTCACGCCCGGCCGCTCGCTGCGCGCACGGTGTGCGCAGCGCTGGCTCACCCGCCGCCCGCCCTTACGCCTCTTCCTCGACCACGGTGGCTCGGTCACCGGCGCAACCCTGGTGACTGCGGTGGGCGCCCTGCTCGGCATGAGCTGGGCGATCGATGCGGGCCTTCCCGTCGCCGTCGGCTTACCGCTGGCGATCCTGCTGCCGCTGCTGGTCGACCGCCTGCCCGGCCGCCTTGATGTCCGCGCCCGCGCTTACGTGTGCGTCATCGACGTCGGACCTGGGCTGGAGTACCTGCAGCGGCTCATCGCTCAGCTCGCCGGCATCACCCGCGCCGCCGCCTCCCAACCCTGCCCCGAGCTCGCGTATGCGGCTCAGCTCGGCCACCGCGTGCTGTGGTCGATCGCCACGATCATCACGGCTCCCGACCGCAGCCCCGACACCACCTGCAGGTGGCTCGCCCTGGAGAGCCTGCTGGACCACCTCGCGCGCCAGGCCGACGACGCCGACCGCGCCCGGCGCGCCCTCGCCGCGCCGAGCGAATCGGCCACCGCCCACACCTCGCCGGGCCACGGGCCCGCGCCCACCGCCGAAACCACGGCCCGTAGGCCGTCCCACCCGCACTGACCCCAGTGACACCCCGCCGAAGGAGACGCCGTGCCTGAAGAGATCTACTTCCTGTTCGCCCACGAGCCGTACTACCCGCCGCACGGCCTGATCGAGGTCAACACCACCATCGTCGCGGCCGACACGCTGCTGCACCCTCATGTACGCCAGCCCGACGGCGCCCGCATGCACCACTACCTCCACCAAGGCCGGCGTACGCAAGGGGAGATCGTGCCGCTGTCGACCCTCACCCACGAACTCGACGGCGGTGCCGGATGGGAGCAGACCGCCCACTGGGAGAACGTGGTGGATGACGTCCTCGCCCTGGCCCGGTTCGGCTCGTGCGACTCCCTCGGCCTGGGACTGCCCGCCCTCGAGAGGGCCTTGATGTGCAGCGCCCCGCACGCCCGCGTGATCAACTTCAACCCGGACACCGGGCAGCGCGAAACTCACGGGCCCGATCAGCGCGCAGCCGTCCTGGCGACACTCGCGCAGAACCTGCGCGCGACCCAAGCCGGGCGTGCACTCTGGCCCGGAGCGGGTCTCCTGCCCGCCATCGGGTAGGCGCGAAGCGAGCCGCCGCGCGTGCGGCAAACGAAGAAGGAGCCAGCCCGGCGAGACACCGGTGGCCAACGAATGTTTGTGAGGCCCGTCGCCGTCAGGCGGCGGGCCTCAGCACTTCGAATCGGGACCATCACCCTCACCCTCACCCTCGCCTCGATCCGGCTCGGGCTCCGCCCGAAATCAGCCGGGCAGGCGCCAGGCGTGTCCGGCGAGGGGATGCCTTCATGTCGCGGCGCGGCGGACTTTTACGGTTTATGGGTGACCCAGAGCAGTTCCGCGGGCCAGCGGTGTGCCCAGTCGGGTGGGTCGGTTTCGTTGTAGCCGTTGGATGTTGCGCGTTCGGGCCGCGGCTCGATGAGGTCGTCGATGATGAGACCCGCGCCGCGCAGGACCTTGACCCAGTCGCCGTAGGTGAGCTGATAGCTCATCGCGCCGTCGCCTTCGGCGATGGTGTGCAGCCCGAAGTAGTCCTGCTGCAGCGTCGTGGTCACGCGGCTGGCGGCTTCGTCGTAGCAGGCTTCGAACCATGGGCTGGCGACGTTAAACACCAGGCGCCCGCTTGGGCCCAGGACGCGTGCGGCCTGCGGGACGGCCAGGTGCGGGGGCGCCCAGCTGAGCCCACCGAAGTCGCAGAACACCAGGTCGAAACTCTCGTCGGCGAAGGGGAGTTGTTCGGCCGCGCCTTGCACGAGCGAGTAACGGGCCGTTCCCATCGCCCCTGCTGCTGCGGCGAGTTGGGCTTCGGACAGGTCGAGCCCGACCACGGTGGCGCCCTCGGCGGCCAGCGCCCTGGACCACTGGCCGGCGCCGCAGCCGAGTTCCAGGACGCGCTTGCCGGTCACGTCGCCCAGGGCCTGCAGGTGCGCGTCAGGGATGGAGTACATGCCCCACAGCCGGGGTGTGGCGCCGATTCGCGGATCGTGCTTGTGCTGGTAGGTGCTGCTGATCTGGTTCCAGAGCCGCCGGTTGGCGGGGATGCTGTCCACGTGCGGACTCCAGCACTGCCTGCCGAGGGCGTCAACTCGATTACGGCACTGCCCAGTCCTCGCTTCGTCCCGGCCCTGGCTCGGCCCCTGCGCCGCCGGACGAGCCCTGGGGCCTTGAGGACACTGAGCCCGAAGCCACCTTCGACGCACCAGCCGAGGGCTTCGCTCTCTTCCGTGGTGTCCTCGCCCAGAAGCTGGTTCACATCTCTTTGTACAGGTCACGGGCGTGATTCACGAGGGCGATCCTGTTTCCCGTTGGGTTCGGCGTCGAGGGGCGGGCAGCCGAACGCGCGGGAGGTGGTGACCCTAGGTGTTCCTGGCCCCGAACGGGTGGGAGCGGCCTTGCGCCTGGCGAGTGGTGAGGTGTCATGCCTAGGCTGCCTCGGCATGAGGGGGCGGCCACCAGGGCGGCTTCGCGGTCATAGGCGCGGGAGAACAACCGGTGGACCGTTACGGCAAGGTCGGGAAGTTGGTGCGGGACCGGATTCCGCAGATCATCCGCGAGGACGGGGCGGAGCCGGTCACCTACATCGCGGGCCCGCAGGAGTACCGGGACCGGCTCCGGGACAAGCTCTGCGAGGAGGCCGCCGAGGTTCTGGAGGCCGACGAGGAGAAGGTGGCGGAAGAGCTCGCGGACATTCTGGAGGTCGTGCACTCGCTCGCCGCGGATCTGGGGATTGACACGGATCAGCTGGAGAGAATCCGCGAGACCAAGGCGCTTGAGCGCGGCGGCTTCGCGGAGCGCATCGTCTGGACCGGCAATCGCTGACCGCCGCGGCGCGAAGCCGGTACACGCGCCCCGGACCCGTGCGCGGCGGTGCCGCTCGCTCAGTGGGGCGCCTCCTGAGGCGACGTGAGGCGTTGAGTGACCACGGTGTGCAGTGCGCGCAGGGTTTCGCGCTGCTGGACGGCGCGCCCGTGCAGTTCCTCGAGCCGCTGGGGGTCCAGGCGCGTCTCGTCGGCGGCGACGGTGCCGAGCGTCTGCCAGAGCAGGACCTTCCCCTCCACGAGGAGCAACAGGCCCTCCAGCTCGATGACGGTACTGAGCGCGGCTCGCCGCCACACCCGGCCGTTGAGCTTGAGGCGCCCCGCCTTCTCGGCCGCCCAGCCTCCGTAGGACTTGTAGCGGCGGACCGGAACGCCGAGCAGCTCCATGACGCGCAAGAGTGACTGCCGGTCCAGCTCGATCTCGGTGGCCAGGCCGCCGAACCCGGGCCCGTGCTCGGAGCCCTGGTGGACGCGGGCCATCCGCTTGGCGAGCTCTACTCCGGCCGTGGCCCCGGACAGATGGTCATTGAGATAGATGGCCAGCCACTGCTGAGTCCGGTCCACGCCGCCGCTGTTGTTCACAGCCTCATCAACTCCCCGCATGCCGACCGTCTGGTGAATGACTCGGTTCCCCCCGCTCCTCCCGCCTATTCCCGGGATCCTGCCCCCGGCGGGTGGCCACGTTGGCACTGATCATGCCCGTCCGGCTGCTTAACAAGCATTGCTTGGGGATAACCGCAGTTCATGAAGTTGCTGACGAGCTGGCACAAGACTGACCGGGTTCTGACACAGCGGGCGGCCTCGCGTATCCCACCGACGACGGCCAAGGTGCTCTCGGCGGTGGAGGAGGCCGCAGAGAATACGAAGTTGTGGTGCGCGGTCGCTGCCGCCATGGTCTGGTGGGGTGGATGGCGGGGCCGCAAGGCGGCGGCGGCAGGGCTGGGGGCCCTGGCTGTGGCGCAACTGGCGTCGAACGGCCTGGGCAAGCAACTGGCCGACCGCCCCAGGCCGCCGGTGGACTGGATCCCGCACGACGAGGTCGAGGACCGCCCCGACTCGTCTTCGTTCCCCTCCGGGCACACCGCGGCCGCGGTCGCCTTCACCGCCGCCGTCGCTCCTACTTGGCCGGCCGCGGGTGCGCTGTGCGCGGTGCCGACCGCCATGGTGGCTCTCGAACGGGTCCCGTCGGGCGCCCACTTCCCTAGCGATGTCGCTGCGGGCGCTGCCATCGGTCTGGCCGCCGCTCGCCTCACCCGTCATGCCCCGGCTCTCCTGCCCGGACCGAGCAGCTGGAACAGCAGAAGGTGAGGTCCCGCCTGCACGGGAGTGCTCTTGGGCGCGACTCGCTGCCATGCCCGCGGCATGTACCTGCCGCCGCCGAGCCCGTCGGGGAGGAAGCCGGCCCGGGCGACCGGGGACCGGTCCCGTGCAGGGACGGCCCGGTCACTGTTCGCCCGCCTCCGACGCCTGCCACCAGACCGCCAGGTCGTCGATGATCGGCAGTACCGAGTAGCCCCTGGGTGTCAGCCGGTAGCGCACGCGCGGTACTGAGCCCCCGACGTCATGCACCGTCCGGTCGACCAGCTGCGTGTTCACCAACTGGCGCAGCGCCCGGTCCAGCGGCTTGTTCTCGAGCAGTCCCGTCGCGCGGGCCAGGTCGTTGTGGCAGCTGGGGCCCCTCGCCGCGAGCTGGAGCAGCACGGCGAATATCCATTTCCCCGAGAGAATCCGTGCGGCCTCGTAGGCGTCCTGGAACTTCTGGCGCTCGTCGCGGTGTTCGGGCGGCGGCATGGCCATCGCGTCAAGTCCTCCGTCCGTGTGCCGATGAGTGGACCGTGCCTTCAGGCGGGCGTGGACGATCCTTTGTCGACAGGCACAGGCCACGAAGGCGGCACGGGGCCATCGCCCCTTTCGGTGTCATCCGGACGGGCGGGATCAGCCGTGTAGAACTGCTCCGCCCAGCCGCGGAACCTCATGATCGGGCCGTCGCCCTGGGCCGGCGTCGGATTTTTGAGGTAGGTCTTGTTCCGCCAGATCGGTGTGTCCTGGTCGATGCCCCGCCACGACGGCTTCGCGAACAGCTGGGTGGCCAGCCAGGACGAGTACGCGCTCAGCCGGCCGCCGAACGAGCCGATGCGGGCGCTGACGGTGAAGCGCGTCTCGATGCGGCAGGGGTCCAGGGGGGTGGGCATGATCTGGACGAGCGCCGACAGGTTCATCTGCGGCAGGTGCGCGCGGACGCACAGGTAGCCCAGACCGTGGGCCTCGACGTCGAACACGACGTCGGAGCGGCCGAGCAGTGGGATCTCCCGGTGCACGGCGGTGCCGATGGTCAGCCGCGGCCCGTCGATGCCGAGCGGCTCGGTGATGCGCGCTCCTGACGTGCCGTGCACCGGGCCGAAGTGCCCGATGTCGATCGCGTTTTCGACGACTTCCTGAGGGTGGTCGATGACGATCGTCGTGTGCCGGGCAGGCGGGGGAAACTCATCGGTCCCGGCCGCCGGGATCTCCCAGGAGGGAGCGGCGTGCTCGGGATGGCTCCACACCATGACGAGGCCGTTCACTTCCCGGACGGTCCAGTGGCTCAGGCGGGCCTTGGGCGGGCGGGACCCGTAGCCGGTCCGTACGCACGTGCCGTCGGGTGCGTAGGCGAAGTGGTGGAAGGGGCAGACCAGTTCCTCGCCGTCCACCTTCCCGCCGAACCCCAGATGCGCGCCCAGGTGCGGACAGTAGGGCTCTATGACACGCAGTCTGCCCTGCCGGGTGCGGTACACGACCAGGTCTGCGCCCTTGAACCGGCGCCGCACCACCCGCCCGGGCGGCACGTCGCCGCTGAAGGCCACCGCGAACCAGCCATGGGGATACGGCAGTCGCGGCCTGTTCGCCGATACGGGGGAGGCCAGAGTCACATCTGTCTTTTTCCAGCCGAGCATGAGGGATCATATCCGTTCGTCGCTCTGGATAACCGGAATGATAAAGAGGCACATGTGTGCCGACACGCATTACAAAAGCCCTATCACGGTAAAGCTTTAGGGGTCAATCAGGCCTGTTCTTCCGATGGTTGCGAAGTGGCAGGAATCGGCCGCGCCGCGAGGGCGGCAGGAAAGCGTCATCAAGGGCCCCTGTGGCAATGGCCATTAACCTCAACTGTCCGCCTCTGCCCCGCCCGCACACCCGCTGACGTGGTGAATCAGCCAGGGTTCGGGTGCCGCCCGAGCCCCACGGCCACCAGTTTCCCCTGATTTCACGGAACACATCCACGAAGGCGCGGAAAAGACATTCTCCCCAATGGACTCACCGGTCGACGCCCGCTACGGTGCGCGAATGGTCTTCGCTGAGAATTCCCTGACCGGGCCTTTCGCTCTCCCCGCACTCACGGCGGGGCGGGCCGCATTAGGTGAGCAGCAGGAGAAGGCGGGGTGCTGGGCCGGCGACTTCGCCACCGGCGGGACGTCCTGGGAATCCGCCGACATTCTCGTGCAGCACGTCCTGGACCGGGCCGACGCCACGCATATCGCCGAGGAACGGGCTTGGATCATTTCCCAGCAGAACGACGACGGGGGGTTTTCCCTCTACGCGGGGGGTCCTTCCGACGTGTCCAGCACCGTCCTTACCCATGTGGCGCTCCAGCTCGCCGGGTACGAGGAGGACCGGGAACGGCTGGACCGAGCCGCCCGGTTCGTGCGGACCCACGGCGGCATCGAGGCGGCCGAGCTGGTTCCCACCCGCTTTTGGCTGGCCCTCGCCGGAGTGGTGAGCTGGGACGAGATTCCTCCGCTGCCACCCGAACTGATCCTGCTGCCCTCCTGGTTCCCCGGCACCGTCGAGGACTTCGAGCCGCTGGCCCGCGAACTCGTCGTCGCGGTGGGCATCTTGGGAGTCGTCCGTCCCGTACGTGAACTCCCCATCGACACCAAGCCGTTGCGCCGCGCGGGTGCGGCCCCCCGGCGCTCCGCGCTCTCTCTGTCGAAGAAGGCGGCCGGAGGGGCGGCCTTGCGGGTGGCGCACGCCGTCAGCCGTACGTCCCCGCAGCCGCTGCGCCGCAGGGCCCTGCACAAGGCGGAGCGCTGGCTGCTCGGCCGGCAGGAGCCCGACGGGAGCTGGGGCGGCAGCTGGACGGAGACCCTGGTGTGCGTGCTCGCCCTGTGGGCGCTGGGATACGGCACCCGGCACCCGGTCGTCCGCAGTGGCCTGGAAGCCTGCGACCGCTACTGCATCCGCAACGAGGTCCAGGGCGCCGCCGGTGGAGAGGCCCACAGCGAGATCCAGGACGACGCCGGCGCGCGGGCCCACAGTGAGATCCAGGGGGCGTGGACACGGCGGGTGCGCATCTTCCCGTGCCCCGTCATGGACACCGCGATCACCCTGCGCGCCCTGGCCGCGGCGGGCGGCCGGGCCGGGTCCGATCCGGTGGTCGACCGCGCGATCGGCTGGCTGATGGAGCACCGCAGCGACTCCACCCGCAACGCCGCCCATCCGCCCGCGCTGGTCTGGGACTACGAGGGCATCCCGACCATCAACCCGGACGTGGACGACACCGCCATGGTCATCGCGGCCCTTAATCAGGTACGCGCGCACCGCGACCCGGAGATGGACACCGCCGTCGCCGAGGGCATCCGGTGGATCCTGGAATGGCAGTCGAACGGCGGCGGCTGGTCCGGGTACGGCGTCTATCGCTGGTCCCTCCTCGGCAAGCGGGTCCTCACCGGAATGGGGTTCATCGAGCCGCCCTCGCCATGCGTGACCGCGCACATCGTGGAGATGCTCTGTCTGGAGGGCTACGGCTGGCATCCCAAGGTGCGCCAGGCGCTGCGGTGGCTGCTGAAGCAGCAGGACCCCGACGGGTCATGGTGCGGCCGCTGGGGTGGCCGGCTCTACGGCACCGCCCAGGTCCTGTTCGCCCTCAAGGAAGCGGGCCTTGGCTCCGGCCATCTCGCCGTGGCATCGGCGATGGAATGGATCTACCAGCACCAGAACGACGACGGCGGCTGGGGAGAAGACGTCCCTTCCACGTTCGACACAACCCGCCGTGCGACGGGCCAGAGCACGGTCGTCCAGACGGCCTGGTGTGTCATCGCCGCCTACACGACCGGCGTCGTGGACACCGCACGCATCGACGCGGCCGTCGACCACCTCGTCAAGCACCAGCAAGACGACGGGGGTTGGACCGACACCCAGGAGTGGATGATCATCATTCCCGACAACGTGTACGCGATCGACGGCGCCCTCACCAACGCCTACGCCCTGTGGGCCCTGGCCCTGCACGCCGAGCGAAGGGCCCAGGCATGACCGCGGTCGAGACGGCCGAGTACGACACCTGGGCGTCCCTGTGGTGGCAGCCCCGCGGACCGTTCTCCAGCCTGCGGTGGATCGCCCGTGCCCGTGCCGAGCACGTCCCGCCCCCGGCCGGGCCCGGAGCGGTCCTGCTCGACATCGCCTGCGGTGGCGGCCTGCTGCATCCGTACATCGCCGACAAGGGATACCGGCACATCGGAGTCGACCTGTCGCCCCTGAGCGCCGAGGTGGCCCTGCGGCACGGGGTCGACGACGTCATCATCAGCGACATCGCGGACATTCCCCTGGCCGATGGTCACGCGGACGTCGTCGTCGCCGGCCACTGTCTGGAGCACGTCGAGCGGCCACTTGACGTGGTGGCCGAGTGCTGTCGCCTGCTCAAGCCGGGCGGCACGCTGATCATCGACACCATCGCCGACACGTGGCTGGCGCGGACCGCGGTGATCACCCTGGGCGAGCACCTGCCCGTCACCTGGGCGGCCCCCAAGGGCACCCACGACCACCGCCTCTTCGTCGACCCCGGGACACTGGTGCGCGCCTGCGCCGCGGGCGGCGTGCCGGTGGAGGCGTTCGGCCTGGCCCCCGACGCGCGCGAGTTTCTGTCCTGGGCGGCAGGCCGACGCCACGGCGACGTCCGTATGCGACGGGTCACGTCGACGCGGATGCTGTACGGAGTGGCCGGGGCGAAGACCACCGGCCACCCGGTGTGAAGGCCGCCGGTGACCTGCGAGAAACCGGTGTGTGAAAACCGCCGGACCTGATCACGTCACGAGTCTTGCCGGCCCGCCGCGCCTGCCGCCGTCTGCTCGGCCCTGCGCTTGAGCGCGTCCATGGTCGCACCGATCCTGCGTGCGATCATGGGTTTGGCCACCACGGCGGGCAGATGCCACTTCATCGCCAGGTCCTGACGCAGCGTCAAGTCGGTGCGGCCGTCCGCTGTTTCGGCGACCGTGTACCGCGCGTCGTTGCGCGTCACGAAGTCGCCCTCGACCAAGGACCACCGCATCTCTCGTGCCCCGTGCTCCAGGGCCAGGGTGAGCGCCATGCTCATCCCCATGGAAGTGACCGTCAACCGGGCTTCCGCCGGCTGCCCCAGACCGTCGAGACGCAGGACCTCGACCAAACTGATCTCCGGTTGCCAGTCCGGATAGGCGGCGACATCGCGCAGCGTCGCCAGGACATGGCCGGGCGGCGCGTCGATCGTCACCCGATAGGTCGCGGCCTCGAACTCGGAGTTCTGCACACTCTCCCCGCTCTCCCCGGCTACTCCGGAAGCAGATGGTCGATCTCGGGCATCAGCCGCCTGGCGACGTCGATGAGCGGGGCGACGGCGTCCACCGGCGAGCGCAGCTGCCGTACGCCGGTCAGGGCGTGCTCGATGTGCCGGCGTGCCGAGTCCATCGCCCGCTGCCGCGCGTCACACCGGTCAAGCAGCCGCAGCAACTCCTCGTACTGCCGTGGATCGAGCGGGCGTTGGCCGAGCAGGGCGGCCAGCTCGGTGCGCTCCTCACGCAGCGCGTGGATCACCGGCAGGGTGTAGACGCCGTTCTCGATGTCCTGGCCCCGCGCCTTTCCGGTCGCTCCGGGCGGCGCCCATATGTCGAGGACGTCGTCCCAGATCTGGAAGGCCATGCCGAGGCTGTGCCCGAAGGCGGCCATGATCTCCTGGTCGGGCTCGTCGGCCCCGGCCGCCGCGGCGCCGACGTGCGAGCACGCGGCCATCAGCGCGGCCGTCTTGCCCGAGATCACCGAGAGGTACGCCTCTTCGGAGCGGTCGAGGTTGTTCACGTCGGCCATCTCCAGCATCTGCCCGAGGCAGATGTCCTTGAGCGTGTTGCCGGCCACCTGCATCTCATGCCGGCCGAGCGACGAGAACGCGGACGTCGCGCAGGCCAGGAGATAGTCACCGGACAACAAGGCGGCCTCGTCCCCGAACGCGGCGTTGACCGTGGGGTAGCCCCGGCGGGTCGCGGCCCGGTCGCAGAGATCGTCGTGGCACAGGGTGGCCAGATGCAGCAGCTCCATGCCGGTGGCGGCGGCGACCACCGAGGGGGTCCGCTCCGCGGCCTCATCGAAGATGTAGGACGAGACCAGCGTCAGGACCGGGCGGAACAGCCGCCCCGGACGCTTCAGATAGTGGGTGAAGGAAGCCTCCGCCTCACGAACGCCGACCGCGGCGACGTGCGCCATGGACTGCCGGACGAGTTTCAGGTCACGGTCGAGACGGGCGAAGACGATCCGCTCCGTCGTGGACGACATACGCGTCGAATGCACTGGATTCTCCGTCCGTTCACCACGCGATGGGAAGCTCCCGGGGACCGCGGAACAACAGATTGCGTTTCCACGTCACGTCCCCGGCGTCGACCGCGAGCCGCAGGCCGGGCAGCCGCTCCAGGAGGCACCCGAGTGCCACCTGGAGCTCCATGCGGGCGAGCGAGGCACCCACGCAGTGGTGGGCGCCCCAGCCGAAGCCGAGATGGCCGGTGATCGGACGGGTGATGTCGAGCCGGTCGGGATCGTCGAAGACCCGGGGGTCCCGGTTGGCCTCGGACGTGGAGGTCAGCACCGGCTGACTCTCGGCCACGATCTCGTCCCCGAGTTTCACGGGCTCGGCGGCATAGCGCGGAAACGCCGCGGAGACGCTCAGCGGGGTGAACCGCAGCAGCTCCTCCACGGCTTGGGGCAGCAGCTCGGGGCGCTCGCGCAGGAGGGCGAGTTGATCGGGGTGGGTGAGCAGCAGATGAACGAAGTTGCCGATCTGGTTGGACGTGGTCTCGTAGCCGGCCACCAGCAGCAGCATGCACAAGAAGACCAGTTCCTCCTCGGACAGCCGCTCGTCCGCGTCCTGGGCCCGCGCCAGTTCGCCGATCAGGTCGTCGGTGGGCCGAGCGCGCCGCTGGGCGACCAGATCGGCCATGTACGTGGTCAGATGGCCGATGTTCTCCATGCGTATCTGGTCGCCGTTGCCGGACAGCAGCTCGTTCATCGCCAGGATCCACTGGTGGAACGTGGCGCGGTCCTCGAACGGCACGCCCAGCAGGTCGCAGATCACCCCGATGGGCAGCGGCACGCAGAAGCTCTCGACCAGGTCGGCGGGCGAGCCGGCGGCGAGCATGGTGTCGAGGAGGGTGTGGGCCAACGCCTGCGCGGCGGGCCGCTGTTGCTCGGCGCGGCGGGCGGTGAACGCCCCCGCGATCAGCCGCCGGATGCGTGTGTGGTCGGGCGGGTCCATTTCCATGAGGCCCATGGGGATCACTTCGGGAGTGACCCGCGGCTGATCGCGCCCGGCCGGCACCGCCCGGTGGAAGCGGGGATCGCCGAGCACGGTCTTCACGTCCTCGTAACGGGTCGCGAGGACGGCCGGATCGCCGTACGGCATGCGCACGGGACACAGCGGCCGGTCGTCCTGCACCTGCCGGTACAGCGCGTGCATTTCGAGCCCGTGAGTGTCACCGAAAGGATACGGAAGTTCATCCGGGTGCTCGCCCCGTGCGTCAGAGCTCATGAAATTCGACGCTAGCAGAGCACTTGTTGCCGAGATAAGGACAAGAATGTCCCCACCGGACAACGACGTCTCTGGACAGCCGAGCGCGACCCCATTCTAATTCTGACCGTGGATGGGTATAGGGGAGTCGCGAGTGCGAAAGCGGCGCAAACGGGAGGCGGAGAGCCGGGAGTCGCGGATACGACGGCCCTCGCGGCGGCCCCGGCCGGTGTCGGCCGGATCCGCGCCTGGACCTCCGCGCTCGGCCTGCAGATGACCGTGGTCATCCTCTTGCAGGCTGCGTACGCGCTCGCCCTGGCACGGTACGTCGGGCCCCTCTCCACGCCCCGCGCCCTGCTCACGCTGGCCCTGTTCGTCCCGGAGAGCATCGGCCGACGGCTGATCAACGACTACGACGACCACCGGCGCGGGGTCGACCGAGCGGACAACGCCCGGCCGGGCAGCGCGCTCGCCCTGGGACTGCCCATGCAGCAGGTCCGCGTCGCGGGCCTGTCCTGTTTCGCGGTCGCCACCTGCGGATTCATCTACCTGCTGTACACGACGAGCCCCGTATCGCTCGTGATCGTTCCCCTGCTCTTCGTGACACTGCTCTACTCCGGCGGGCCCGCGCCCCTCGGATACCGGGCCCTGGGCGAGGTCGTCGACTTCGTGCTCGCCGGCTGTCTCGTCGTGGGCAGCGTGGTGTGGGTCAACGCCCACACCCTCACCTGGCCCGTCGTGCTGGGCGCGCTGGCGGGCGGATTCCTGTTCGCCGCGACCATGCTGCACAACAATCTCGGCGATCTCACCGACGATCTGCGGGCGGGCAAAAGGACGGTCGCCCACGTGCTCTCCCGCCGCACAGCCAAGATCCTGTACGTGAGCCTGCTGGCGGCGCCTTACCTGTGCGTGGTCGTCATGGCGCTGGAATTCGGCTCCCTTCGCTGTGCGGCGCCTGTGCTCAGCCTCCCTTATGCCGCGTATCTCGCCGTAGCAGTGGCGCGTTCGAGATTCGACGCCACCATGCCGACCTGGTTTCACATGCCACGCCTGCTCGCCGCCTTCTTCGCCCTTTTCGTCCTGGCCACCTGGCTCTGACCGGCCCTCCCCGCATTGAGGCGGTAATTGGATGTCTGTTCTGTGCCGTCCGGCGGTGCTGTTCCCCGACTACGAGATCACCCTCAAGGACACCCTGGAAAGCGCCCGCCGCGTCCATGCGGACCATCCTCGCCTCGATGTCGCCCTGCGGCTCATCGAGAACACCGGTGTCCAGACGCGGCGCATTCTCCGGCCGCTCGAAGAAACCCTGCGCCATCCGGGAGTCGCCGCCCGCACCGAGCTGTACTGGGACGCCGTCCGCACCTACCTGCCCACACTCGTCGCCACCGCCCTGGACAACGCCCGGTTGTCGAAGGACGAGATCGACGCCGTGGTGTTCGTGTCCTGCACGGGCTTCAGCATGCCGTCACCGATCGTATGGATGATCAACGAACTGGGATTTCCGACCCGCCTGAGCCAACTGCCCGTCGCCCAGCTCGGCTGCGCCGCCGGCAGCAGTGCGATCAGCATCTCCACGCAGTACTGCCGGGCCCACCCGGACCGCAACGCCCTGGTGGTCTCCTTCGAGCTGTGCTCGCTCTGCTACCAGCCCACCGAAACCGACGTCGGCTCCCTGCTCACCGCCGGCCTCTTCGGCGACGGATTCGCCGCAGCCGTCATGAAGGGCACCGGAGCCTCCGGCCTCAGGATCGAGCGCTCGGCCGCCGAGACCATAGCCAACACCGCCGACTGGATCTCATACGAGATCAAGGAAACGGGATTCCACTTCCGGCTCGACAGCCGGGTACGCACGAGCATGCGCGCGGTGACACCGGGCATCCAACACCTGCTGACGGAGGCCGAGTGGAGCCACCAGGATCTGGACTTCGTCGTCGCGCACGCCGGCGGTCCGCGCATCCTCGACGACCTGACGACCTACCTGGACATCGATCCGGTTCATCACCGCTTCAGCCGTGCCGCCCTGGCCGAGCACGGAAACACCGCGAGCACCCTCATCTTCGATGCGCTGGCGCGCCTGTACGCGAGTGACGTCGCCGGCACCACCGGAGCACGCGGACTCATCGCCGGCTTCGGCCCTGGTATCAGCGCCGACTACTCCCTGGGTGTCTTTCAATGACGGTCATCCTCATCACTGGTTGCTCTTCCGGCATCGGCCGCTCCGTCGCACTGGCGGCCGTTCACCGCGGATTCACCACGATCGCGACCTCACGCGACGTCGAGGCGCTGGAACCGCTCGCCGACGCGGGATGCGTCGTCCGGCGGCTGGACGTGACGGACGACAGCGCGCGCCGCCAGGTGGTGAAAGAACTGATCGCCGCCTACGGAGGGGTCGACGCGCTCGTCAACAACGCCGGCTACGGAGAGCTGGGCCCGTGCGAAGAGGTGCCGCTGGACCGCTGGGACCTCCAGTTCCAGACCAACGTCTTCGGCCCGGTCGGCCTCATCCAGCTCGTCCTGCCCGGCATGCGCGCACGCGGCAACGGCCGCATCGTCAACGTCAGTTCCATGGCGGGCGAACTGGTGCTGCCGGTGGGCGCGGCGTACCACGGCAGCAAGTACGCGCTGGAAGCGGCGTCCGAGGTGCTCAGACTGGAAGTCGCCCGGTTCGGGATCGGCGTCTCGCTGGTCCAGCCGGGCGCCGTGCGCACGCGGTGGGGCGAAAATGTGCCGGGCATGAGCCGATACACCGCCGGGCCCTACGGCGACGTGGTCGAGGAGATGGAGCGGCAGATGGCCGTGCGCCTGCCCCGCGGTGTGCCGCCCCACCGCGTCGCCGCGGCCGTGCTGCGCGCCGTGACGGCCCGGCGCCCCCGCGCACGCTATCGGGTGGGCACCGACGCCCACGTATTGCTGCCCCTGCGCAGGCTGCTGCCCGATGCGCTCTGGGTGCGGTGCGTGCACACGAAGTTCCCCTCCCTGCGGCGCACCGGAGGAGCGTGATGGGCATCGGTGCGCCAACGCTCGTGGCGGCTACGGGAGTTCCCCTCGCCGCGGCCGGCCTGGCAGCGGCCTTCCGCGGGCCCGAACACGCGCACTGGCGCACGCTCACCCTCGCTCACGGTTCCCTCGGCCTGGCCGCCCTGCTGTCCGACCGCTCGCTGCGCGGGTGTGCTCTGTCGCGTCGTGACGTCGCCGCCGCGCTGCCCGTCGGCCTTGGCCTCTTCGCCGTGGGCGCCGTCACGGACGTACGAGCGCGGCGGGTCCTGCCCCGGCTCGACGCGGACGCGAAGGCGCTCGACCGGGTGGCGGCCACGGCCGGTCCGGCCCGCATGTGTGCCTGTCTGGTACTGGCCATCGCACCGGGAGAAGAGCTGTTCTGGCGCGGACTGCTGCAAGACAGACTCACGCGCCGGCATGGGGCGGTCCGCGCGGCGGTCCTGACGAGCGTGCTCTACGGCGCCGCCCATGTGGCCACCGGCAATTCCGCGGTGACCACCGCCGCCCTGTGCACGGGCGGCAGCCTGTCATGGCTGCGCGCGAACGGAGCGAGCGTCGAGCGCCTCGCGCTCGCCCATGCCGCCTGGGTCGTACCGACCCTGCTGTGGGAGCGCCTGCGTGACGACCGCGAACCGGGAAAGGAACCGGCACAGATGACGACGACAACGACGGGACGACGGGTCTCCCGCTGGAGCAGGCTCGTCCAACGCGCGAACAACATCACCCACACCGTGCTGTACGAGAAGTCACGCGGCCGCCTGGGCACCCGCATGCTGGGGCAACAGGTGGGCATCCTCACCACCGTCAAGCGGCAGGACGGGCAGCCTTACTCGGTCCCCTTGTTCACCTACCGCGACGGCGACGACGTGATCGTCGTCGCCTCCTACCGGGGCTCGGCCCAGCACCCGGCATGGTTCCGCAACCTCGTGACCAACCCGGACGCGGTCGTCCGCATCGGCGACCGCTCATGGCCCGTGCGGGCGACCGTCCTGACCGGCGCGGAGAGGGGCGAATGGTGGGAGCGTGTCGCGGCGGACTTCAAGGGTTATGCCGCCTACCAACGCAGGACGAGCCGGCAGATTCCCGTGGTGCGTCTGACCTCCCGCCCGGCCTGAGCGGCCGGGTGACATGACCGTGGACCGCGGAAGCCCCGCCCACCGGGGACAGGCGCTGTACACGCGCGGGTTCCTGCGGGCGTACGACTTTCTCGTCTACGGCATCAACTCACCGCTCACCTGGCGCTGCCCCAAGCGACGGATCGTGGAGCTGTACGACCGGCACGTCTCGGCCCACCACCTCGACATCGGCGTCGCCACCGGCCTGCTGCTCGACCAGTGCCGGTATCCTTCGCCCGCACCGGACCTGACCCTGATGGACCTCAACCCGCACTCACTGGCCACCGCGGCCCACCGCCTGCGCCGCCACGCACCGCGCCTCCACCAGGCCGACGTCCTTCAACCGTGGGGGCTGGCGTCGGACTCGGTGGACTCCGTCGGCATGTGCTACCTGCTGCACTGCCTGCCCGGCTCCCTGCCGGATAAGGCCGTCATCTTCGAGCAGGCCCGCGCGGTGCTGAGGCCTGGCGGCGTGCTGTTCGGATCGACCATCCTCGCCCGGGGCGTGCACCACACCCCCCTGGCGCGCCTCCAGCTCGCGGCAGCCAACTGGCGGGGGTTCATGTGCAACCGCCAGGACGCTCTGGACGACCTCCAGGCATGCCTGGCCCGGACGTTCGCCTGCCACGAGGTGACGGTGGTGGGTTCGGTGGCCCTGTTCCACGCGCGCAAGTAGGACTTCGCGGCCGGCCGCGAGGGGTTGGGCCCAGTGCTTGCCCCAGCACGGCACCGGCCAGGGCGCGTTGGATGGCGTCGGCGTCGTGCTCGCACAGGATGACGGCCGAGCGGTCGAAGTCGATTTCCGTGGCGACCGCTTAGGACGACGGCCGAGCCTTGGCATGTCGCGGCTGAAGGAACCGTCATCGTTCAGGGCATGAACAGCCCGTAGCGTGATCACCTGGGTGAAGGCGCCGCAGAGCGAGGGCATCATCGAGGTGGACGTCGCTCACCCTGCCGAGGTGGCTGGCGAGCGCGTGGTTGCCGCGCGAGGTTTCCTCGACCTGCAGGTCGCGTGCGCGGCCGGCATCCGCCAAAGCAGTGGCCGTCAGGCCCTCCAGGGTGGCCGTCGGGCTGGCGGTGTCACAGGCCTCGCATGCGTCCCGGCCAATGTTGGGTGTGCTGCAGGCTCCGCACGTGAAGCCACTCACGTCGCCGTCCCTTTCCTGGGCGGGGCCTGTCGACGCCGATCAGAGTTCGTTCCAGGCACGCTGTTCGGTGTCTCCGGTGAGCGGCGTCCAGATGGCAGCGGCAGGCCCGTGCTCTTCCAAGTCCTCCAGGACGGCGGCACCGAGGGGGACGCGGCGGGCGAGTTCGATGACCGCGGGGTGCAGGTCGGCCATGGACCGCAGGTCGGCTGTCCGGTTCGCCAGTGTGCGGCGACTGGCATGGGTGAGGACGAACAGCACACGCGGGAAGAGGGGGTACCAGCGTTGCCACACCGGACCCCCCATCCCTGGCGCGGGTTTGCGGTGTCCGACGGGAGTGGGCTGGTACAGGTAGAAGCGGGCGTACTCGATGAGTTTGCCGGCCAGACGCCCGCTGCTCATGGTGTTGCGATCGACCTCCACGAACGCGCGCAGCTTCAGCCGTTGTCCGCCGTCGACGAGGGTGTAGTGCATGACAGCGTCGCTCACGACCCGTTCCCCCTCACCGATGGGGTGAGATACCTCAGGGGTCCAGTCCCACGGGCCGTGCTCGTGGCCGAGCCGACGGGCATCTGCCGCGAATGGCAGATGGGTTCGTACGACGGTGAGCGTGTGCGGTGTCTTCAGCGAGGCAGCCGTCGCGGAACTGATCGGATACGGAGGGCGGCCCCGCAGCGCGGGGAAGTCCCGGGCCAGGCGGGCACCCTCGCCCGTGAGGTACCAGGCGCGGGAACGGTTGGACTGGGGCAGCACCGTGTAGCCGACGAGCCCCTTCCGCAGCAGCTTGTTCAAAGGGGCGGAGACGGTCTGACGGGCGGCGTTCGGCCGAAGCAGATCGTGCAGCTGGCTGGTGGTGGCCATCCGGTGCTGGGCGAGCGCGGACAGAAGCTGATGAGGCAGCGGCTCGACGAGCCTGGAAGTGTACGACGCGGCGGTCTCGGCAGCGGGTGTGGTCACGGGCACCCCTACTTGGCGTAAGACATGGTGCAACGGCCAGGGCGGAACGGGTTGTTGCCCAACGTCGAGGAAACGCTCTGCCCCGACCGGACCACCGACCACGAAGCCCCGACCACGGTCACGATGGGGACACAAAGGCCGTGGTCGGGCCGTGGTCGGCCCGACCACGGCCCCTTACGAGGCGGGAGTCTGCGACGACAATGTGCGCTGGGTGCGCCCCGCGGTAGTCGAGGCATGGCACGGCCTCGTCGCCGTGCGGGGTTGCGCCCAGGCTGCTGCGGTCGCCGCGGAACTCGGCTGGAGCCGTAGGTACTCCCGAGCGGTTTCGCGGTGAGGTGGGCCCGTCGCCGAAGACCTTCGCTTCAGGCTTGGCTTCGCGCACGCGCACGAACCGGCGGCGGCGCAGGACCCGCTCTCGTGGTGCGATGTGGCAATCGTCTCTGGCTATGCCGACCCGGTCCATCTCACCTGGGACTCGCGCAAGTTCACGTGCCGAACGCCCACGGCCTGGCGTCGCAGCGAAGTCCTCGTAGGAGCCGGGTAGCCGCCAACCGTCTGCCCCTCACGTTGACTTCTCTTCCCTTTTCTTCAAGACCGCCCGATCGCTGTTGTGGACGATCATCGGCATGAGACTCGTCAACCACGCACGCAATGCCATGGACCTGCGGACGACCCCCGCACACCGCGGACCGGGATCGAGAGCGAAACCCGTCGAGGGTTTCACCTGGAACCCTCGGGCGCTCCAGGCCTACAGGACTGCGGTCGTGGCAGCCGGCGCCGAGGGCCGGATCGTGACGATCTTCGATGGCGACCGGCTCGGCGACCCTTGCGAGAGCCAGCCTGCAGACGACGAACTGGCCGTTTGCCGCAACGGGTCCGTGACGGTCACCCGCGACGCGGACGCGGTACCCGACCAAGCTCTTCTCGCGCCGGGCGCGGCCACCATCAACCCGGGCCGGGTATGGCACGTGAGCGACACGGAGGAGCCGACGCCCACCCTGTCCATCACTGCTGCCCTCGACACCGACCGCCATCCTCGGACCGATACCCGCCCGACCGAACGCGTCAACAGGCCCAACCCGGAGGAAGCGTCGTGACGACACGCATCGCGTGCCTTGGCGACAGCCTCACGCGCGCGCAGTTCAGCGTCGACTACCTGGATCTTCTCGGACGACGCCACCCTTCCGGTGACGTGCAGCTTGCCCGTTTCGGCGCCAACGGTGACTTCGCCTACAACCTTTTGCAGCGCCTCGATGCCGTCGTCACGAACCCACCCGATGTGATCACCGTGTTGATCGGGACCAACGATGCCCGAGCGAGCCTTGCCGGCTACCCCGTCGAGCAGGCCATGAAGCGCAAACAGCTTCCCGATCGCCCGTCGGCCACCTGGTTCCAAGAGTGCCTGGGAGCCGTCGTCGCTCGGCTGCGAGCGGAGACCGACGCGACGATTGGTCTGCTGTCGCTGCCGGTCCTTGGCCAACAACTCGACGGAGCAGCGGCCCAGGCCTCGCAGGCGTACAGCCGCATGATCGCCGAGGTCGCCGCCACCAACGAGGTGGCCTACCTTCCGCTCCACGAACGCCAGATCGAGGAACTGCGCCAAGTGGACCCGCCACCGATTCCGTACCGGGAGGCGACGCCCGCAGCGGTCGTCGGCGTCCTTGTCCAGCGCACAGTGCTGCGCCGCAGCCTCGACACGATCTCGCGGCGGCGAGGTCTCATGCTCACGACCGACCACATCCACCAGAACAGCCGCGGCGCCGCCCTTATCGCTGAGGTCATCGACGCCGGTCTGCTGACCCAGAGCGCGTAGCTGGTTCCGGCGCCCGGCCAGTGGGATGCCATCTACCGCGCGGAGGTGGCATGGCTTCGGGCAGCGGCTCGATGCCGATCGTCAAGACGCCGTGTGCTGCTCGTACCAGGCGCGGGTCAAAGCGCTGGCTAAGAGCGCAGGTTGAGGCCTCGTCCCGCCGTTGCCGAGTACCGGCAGGCGCTTTCCGTTCCGGCCCTGTTCTCGTATAGCTACGGCCAGGTGGCGTATGTCGCTGCGTCATGCTCAGGGCTGCGGTGCCAGATGTCGCAGAAGTTGACGCGGATCACCTATCGGAGCGATGAGGAATGCGTAGCGCTGGTGGGCGCTTTGTCGCAGTCCCGGCCGACTGTGACCGCGCCGCCGCGGCGGGTCCGCACCAGCTGCTCACGTTGATGGTGGCTTTGACGACTGGAGCTGTCTGGCGGTGGGCATGTGCTGGGAGCCGTCCGGTGGTGTTCGTCCCCCACGGGCCGCCGGACGGCACGCATGGAACGGCACACGCAGCGCTGCACCCGGCAGCACCCGAACGCCTGCCGCGTCGCCCGTATATTCCTGCGGATGACTGGGCTCCGGGCGCCCGGACATACGGGGACAGCGGGGCGGTATTGCATGCCGCAACTGGCGCCCACGGGCCAGAGCTTCGGTGGAGGCCGTCTACAGGGCGTAGGTGTGTCACGTGCAGAGCTGCACCTGGTGCGGGCCGGGGCGGTGTGTTGCCGGCCAGGCAGTGTGCCGGGTGTACCTGGCCGCCCTGTGCGTCGAATGACCTGTGATCCGCGCCGATCACCGGGCAGCCGCACCTGCGCCGGTGCATCGCCCGGACGGGGCGGAAAAGACCCATGTTGACTGCGGGGCCGGCCTCGCCGAGCCCTCCACCGGCCCCACCGCCGCAGACTTGGTTTCCGCCGCTGTTGGTGGGACGGGTGGGTTTGCGGTGCTTGCTCGAGTGTCACGCCACGTCGTATCGGTGTGCTCGTCCGCCGCGCCATTGCACCCATGCCGGGTCGTTGAGCAGCTCTGCTGCCTGTGGCAGTCCGGTCATGCGCAGGAACTCGATGACGTCGGCGTCCGAGTGCGCTAGGCCGAGGATGGTGCCGCCTGTGGTCACCCGGCGACCTCCCGTGCCGGACGGCGGGTGGACGACGGCCGGCGAGCGGTCCGCGCTGTGGACGTCGTGCGCGTGAATATGCACAGCCTGGCCGAAGGTTCCGGTGGAAAGGTCAGGCGAGGGTGCGGTCTCGGGGCCGGTGCAAGGACGTTTCATGAGGTCAGGGCCGTGACCAAGGCGATGACGACCAACATGCAGGCTAGACCGATCAGCAGGTAGCGGATCGTTCCTTCGTAGCGGCGCTCTGCGGCGTCATCCTTGCCGGGGCAGGCGCACAGGCTGTGCTGCTGGGGGGCGGGGGAGTCGAGCCAGTACACGGCGGACGACTCGGCATGCGGCCGGGGGATCGGGGCATCGCTCATGCATGGGGAACGAGCTGCGCCGGGACCGGTGCAGGCCGCGCCGTGACGTTCACACGTTCTGCACACCCTTGGTGCATCTGCGACGACCTGGCGGCAGAACAAGTTCCGTTGTCCGGCGGCAAGGTGCTCCCGCAGCGGTGGCTCCCTCCTGCCCGGGCCGGGAGCTTCATCAAGCGCAAGAGTTTCAGGGGTAATTGCAAGCTGAAGGCCCTCACCTACAGCTGGACCTGGGGTGGCGCGACCGCACAGCTGTGTCCGCGACCCCCGGGTGATGACCGCTACCGGGAGCCAGCTGGGTGCGAGCGCAGGCAGAGCCGTGATGCCCGGCCGACCGTCGACCGCGCTTCGTCACCTGGGCAGGCTCACTCCGTCAGTGGCACCTTTCTCCCACGTGGGCACGAGACGGCTGCGACACCCCACCGCGAGCGGGAATCAGATCGCCACGACCGGAGTTGGTGAGGGAAGTTAGCCGTTTCAGGAGGGGTCATGCGAGCGATTCAAGTTTCCGACGTGGGCGGTCCCGAGGTGTTGCGACTGGTCGACATTGATCAACCGACGCCGGGCCCGGGCCAGGCGGTCGTGCAGGTCGCCGCGTCCGGCGTCAACTTCCTCGACGTATACCACCGCCAGGGCCGGTACACCCTCCCGCTGCCCTTCACCCCGGGCACTGAGGGCGCGGGCACGGTCCTCGAGGTGGGACCGGGCGTCACCCACGTTGCTGTGGGAGACCGGGTCGGCTGGGTGGAGATTCCCGGCACCTATGCCGAGCAGGCCGTCGTGGACTCCTCCCGGCTCGTGCCCCTGCCCGACGGCGTCGACTTCGAGGCCGCCGCCGCTGTGCTGCTGCAGGGCATGACGGCGCACTACCTCGTCAAGGACGCCTACCCGGTGCAGCCAGGCGACACGGTGCTCGTGCACGCTGCTGCCGGCGGCATGGGGCTTGTGCTGACCCAGCTCATCACCCATCTCGGCGGCAGAGTGATCGGCACAACCTCGACACCGGAGAAGGCCCAGCTGGCGCGGCGCGCCGGGGCCGCCGAGGTGATCCTCTACTCTGCGGTGGACGATCTCGCGGCCGAGGTGAAGCGGCTCCATGGCGGCCAGGGCCTGCCTGTCGTCTTCGACGGCGTCGGCAGGGACACCTTCGATGCGAGCCTCGCCAGCCTGCGAACCCGCGGCCACCTGGTGCTCTTCGGCGCCGCGAGTGGTGCAGTGCCGCCCTTCGACCCCATCCGGCTCGCCCAGGGCGGTTCGCTGACCCTGATCCGGCCAAGCCTCGGACACTTCATCGCCGATCGGTCCGAGCTGCTCCGGCGCGCCGCCGACGTGCTGGAATGGGTGCGCACCAAGGCGCTTGAGACCACCGTGACGGCCCGCTACCCGCTCGCCGAGGTCGCCCAAGCTCACCGCGATCTGGAGGCTCGGCGGACCACCGGCAAGCTACTCGTCATCCCCTAAAGCAACCGACGCAATTGACTGACCTGCAGGAAGGTGGCTTCCGCCAGGCGTCGATCCCACGCAGCTGGGACCGCGATCCCGGGAGGAGGACCGCTAACGGGAGCCAGCTGCGGTGCGAGCACATGTCCTGTGTCATCGAACCTTGAGCGCGTGCCATCAGAGTTTGACGGACACCATCCCTGGTCAAGGCCCGACGGCGTTGCGGCCTTTGGGCCCTCAGACTTGACCGCGCAAGCCGGGCAGTCGTCCAGCCGGGCCCGGCTCGGCCATCGCGCCGGTTTCCTGGGTCGGTCGGGGCTTGGCTCGGCGGATCGGCCGAGTGATTGTCGTGCTCTGCCCGTGACGCGGGGGTCGTGTTGCACGGTTGCAAGTTGATCACTTGCCGCCGTGCTGAAGGAGCCCTCTATGCGCAGGCGTCCTGTGTTCGCTACCGCCGTGCTCGCGGCGTCCGCTGTGCTCGGCAGTGCTGCCACGGCAAGCGCCGCCCCTGTCGAACCCTCCGGGCCTCGCCGCCCTGCCGTTCGAAGCCGCAGACGCCATCCTCAACGGTGTGATCGACGGGGCGCACGAAGTAGCCCGGGGCATGCGGATGGGCACGATAGATGACCAACGATGCCTTCAGGGCTTGTTGGTTGAGAGGTCAGACAACGTCATCAGCAACCCGGGGGCCTCGCCTGTGATGCGCCCTCAACCTTCAGTTGATCGGTGCCCAGACTGAAGGAGCAATGACGAGGACGACGAACGGATCGGCGTCATCCATCGGTCAGCTGCTGGATGGCCTTGAGCGCCTGACCTGCTCCGTTCTCGGTCGCCAGATGGTGCGCCGCTCGTGCGGCGGCTCGACTGTGTGCCTGCTGCTTCACTGCTTGGTGAAGGGAGTCGGCAAGCCGTTCGGCGGTAAGGAATCGGAAGGGGATGGGGGTGGTGGCGGCGCCGATGGCGGCAAGCCGCCCCGCCCAGAACGGCTGGTCTGCGGTCACCGGTACGGTGACCGCGGGCACTCCCGCGCGCAATGCGGCGGCCGAGGTGCCGGCCCCGCCATGGTGGACCACCGCAGCCAGCCGTGGGAACAGCAGGGCGTGCGGTACCTCCCCGATGGTGAGCACGTCGTCGCCGTCGGCGGCGAGCCCGGCGCTGCCGGCTTGGAGGATGCCGCGCAGCCCGGCGCGGCGCAGGGCTCGCACTGCGATCTCGCTCAGCCGTTCCCCGTCGCCGGATGCCATGCTCCCGAAGCCGATGAGGACGGGCAGGGGTCCGGCGCGCAGGAAGTCCTCCAGATCAGTAGGCAGCCGTTCGGCCGCATCGTGATGGGGCCACCAGTTGCCCACGACCTCCAGGCCAGAGCACCAGTCGGAGGGACGGGGCACCAGGGCCGTGCTGAAGCCGTGCAAGATGGGCCAATGCGCCTGGTCCTGTCGTCGCCGCATCTCGGAGGGTGAGGTCGGGGGCAGCTGGAGGCGGTGGCGCAGCTGTGCGACAGCCTGTTCGTAGACGCGGTCGGCCATCCGCAGTGCGAAGCGTCCGGTTGCTCGGTTGGCGAGACGGCCCAGTGAGCGGGAGCCTGTGACGATGGGCGGGAAGTCGCCGGTTGGTTGGGTGGGTTGGAGGTACACGCCGAGGCTCGGTGTGCCGGTAGCCTCGGTGAGGTGCCAGCCGAGCGGAGCCGTGGTGGTCGACAGCAGGAGCAAATCCGTGCGATCGTCCATCGCGTCGGCGAAGCCCTGACCCAGTTCGGTGATGAATGCGACAGCGGTGCGCATCAGTTCACGTTTGCCTGTGACGCCGCTTCGCCCCCGTGTGTCGGCGGGGAGACTGCGAAATTCCAGCCCCGCGTCGCGTACGAGGGGTGCGAAGGTGTCGGTGGTGGCAAGGGCAACGTCGTATCCGGCCCGGCGAAGTTCGGCGCCCAGACCCGTGTAGGGCGCGACGTCGCCGCGCGATCCGGCCGCGGCGATCAGGATCCTCATTGGTTCTCCTCGAAATCGGTGCGGCCCCCTGTGTGACGGGCCGCGTTGGCGTGAATCGCCTTGCGCGTATAGGCAGCCAGGCCTGGGCGTTGCTGCGACGGCGGTATGACCAGTGCGAATGCGCGCGGGTCGGCGACGAAATCGTCCGCGATGCGCCGGTGCATGTCGGGCGGGCACGAGGTGAACCAGCGTGAGATGTGCAAGCGGTGCTCCTCGGCGAGGTCCTTGGCCCGCTCGCTGTCGCTCAGCTCCCCCTCGTCGAAGGCCGCGAGCAGCTCCGCGCGCCAGGCGGCGGCCTCACCCATGAGCTGGCTCCAATCCTCTTTGGTGTGCGCAGCAGCGCGCGCCATCGCCTCGCGCTGTCCCTCCGAGTGCGCCCACTTCAGTTCCGCCTCGGTGGCATAGCTCAGGTCGAAGGTGATCTCACCGAAGACCTCGAAGCGTTCTTGAGGAGTCAGGGTCACCCCGGTCTCTTGGACCTCGATCGCCCGTTCCGCCACTTCGGCCAGCCGCTGCAGCCTGGCGATCTCCTCACTCAGCTGCCGCTGCCGGGCCCGGAGCCGCTCCAGGGGGTTCACCTGCGGATCCTTGAAGAGCGCGGCGATCTCGTCGAGGGGGAAACCGAGCTCACGGTAGAAGAGGATCTGCTGGAGACGGACCAGATCAGCCTCACTGTAGAGCCGGTATCCGGCGTGGCTGCGGTCACTGGGCGAGAGCAGACCCGCCTTGTCGTAGTGATGCAGTGTCCGCACCGTCACCCCGGCGAAGGCCGCGACCTGCCCCACGGAGTAGTTCATCAACCTGCCCTCTCGTCGGTACACAGCCTCAAGCCTGACGTAAGGGGAGGGTCAACTCGCGCTCGCTGAGCCCCGGAGGTGAAGACGGAGGAAACCCACCGGCCTGCGAGCTGCGGCCCATTGAGTTTCAGGGCGGCCACGGCGCTGCGGCCCACCTTGAAGCGGGACCGCTGAAGAGCCTGGCTGAGCAGGTCAGATCTGCGTCGCATGCGCCAACAGCGCCCCGGTTTTCCTTGAACGCTGCACCTCGAGTGGGCAATATCTGTGACCGCCCGATGAGGGTTTAACGCGCAGTGCGGGGAGTGTTTTTGGGGCAACCGATAGAGTGGCATTATTTTCCGTACACGGGCTGCTGCCTCATGCTACTGTCGATCTCAGTTGCAGTTTTGGTTCCCAAAAACCTCAAGCTCCTTCGCCGAAGATATTCCGGCGCCTGGAATCCTTTTCGTATTGCCGGTCTTTCCGGTCGGGGCATCATCGCGGCGACCCGGTACCCGCGCATCGCGGGTACCGGCGTACTGCCCCAGAAGGAGATACGACGTGGCATCAGGCACTGTGAAGTGGTTCAACGCGGCCAAGGGCTTCGGCTTCATCGAGCAGGACGGTGGGGGCGCCGACGTGTTCGCCCACTTCTCGAACATTGCCGCTCAGGGCTTCCGCGAACTGTTGGAGGGCCAGAAGGTCACCTTCGACATCGCGCCGAGCCAGAAGGGGCCGACGGCAGAGAACATCGCTCTCGCCTGACGCTGACGCGCTCTTCGTAGCTGGGTCCCGCATCCCTCGGGGTGCGGGACCCAGCTACGGATATTTCCCACAGTGATGTCACCTGTGAGGTCCCGACACCGCCCGCATCCCCGCCCCCAGGATGCGCGTTTCTCGATGCCTTCGCCAGAGCTTGCGTCCCACATCAGGTCACCGCAAGCCGCATTTCTTTCCGCATTTCATTCGGTTCGTTCTTGTGTTGCCCCGCGCTGTACTTTCGCTGCGGGAATTCCTTGATACGCGCCGTATCAAGGAAGGTTCTCGATGAACCCCACACGTACGAACGATCGCTCCTCCCGCCCCCGCCGGACCGAGAGCCCCGGCTTCGGCGCCGGTTCGGGGCGGGGCGCCCGCTTCGGCTCGCCCGCTACGGGCCGCTCCGGGGGTCCGAGCCGCTCGGGCGGCCGCGGACGGCGCCCCGCCGCGGTCCAGGGTGAGTTCGCCCTGCCGAAGACCATCACTCCCGCGCTGCCCGCGGTCGAGGCGTTCGCCGACCTCAACATGCCCGCCCACCTGCTGGCCGCGCTGAGCGCGCAGGGCGTCAGCGTGCCGTTCCCGATCCAGGGCGCGACGCTGCCCAACACCCTTGCGGGCCGCGACGCCCTGGGACGCGGGCGCACCGGCTCCGGCAAGACCCTTGCCTTCGGCCTGGCCCTGCTGGCCCGCACCGCCGGCCAGCGCGCCGAGCCCCGCCAGCCGCTGGCTCTGATCCTCGTGCCGACACGTGAACTGGCCCAGCAGGTGACCGACGCGCTCGCCCCCTACGCCCGCTCGGTCAAGCTGCGCCTGGCCACCGTCGTCGGCGGCATGTCGATCGGCAGGCAGGCCGGTGCGCTGCGCAATGGTGCCGAGGTCGTCGTCGCCACGCCCGGCCGTCTGAAGGACCTCATCGACCGCGGCGACTGCCGGCTGAACCAGGTCGGCATCACCGTCCTGGACGAGGCCGACCAGATGGCCGACATGGGCTTCATGCCCCAGGTGACCGCGCTGCTGGACCAGGTGCGCCCCGAGGGCCAGCGGATGCTGTTCTCGGCCACGCTCGACCGCAACGTCGACCTGCTGGTCCGCCGCTACCTCAACGACCCCGTCGTCCACTCCGTCGACCCCTCGCAGGGTGCGGTCACCACGATGGAACACCACGTACTGCACGTCCATGGCGCCGACAAGCAGCGGACAACCACCGAGATCGCGGCCCGCGACGGCCGCGTGATCATGTTCCTGGACACCAAGCACGCCGTCGACCGGCTCACCCAGGACCTGCTGAACAGCGGCGTGCGGGCCGCCAGCCTGCACGGCGGCAAATCGCAGCCCCAACGCACCAGGACCCTGGCCCAGTTCAAGACCGGACACGTCAGCGTGCTGGTCGCCACGAACGTCGCCGCCCGCGGCATTCACGTCGACGACCTCGACCTCGTCGTCAACATCGACCCGCCGACCGACCACAAGGACTACCTGCACCGCGGTGGGCGTACGGCCCGCGCCGGTGAGTCCGGCAGCGTTGTCACCCTGGTGACACCGGGGCAGCGCCGCGACATGACACGACTCATGACCGCCGCCGGCATCGTGCCCCAGACGACCCAGGTGCGCTCCGGCGAGGAGGCACTCAGCAGGATCACCGGCGCCCAGGCCCCCTCCGGTATCCCGGTCACGATCACCGCACCGGTGACCGAGCGACGCAAGCGCAGCGCCGCTCCACGCGGCCGACGCAGCCCTGCCGCGGCTGCCCGGCGCATGACAGCGCGGCAGACCTCGTTGGACGCGGCGGCCTAGAAACTTCGTGATCAGGAAACTGACCCGTCACTGCAGGAGGCACCTTTTGACGCTGATTCAGATGCCGCCCGACTCGTCACAGCCGACGTTCGTCCGCAGGACGGCGGCCGACGCCATGGTCACCGGCGGGCCCCAGGTCTGCGACGACATGACCGTCGAGGTTGCCCTGTCCGTCATGGCCAGCGCCCGCACCGGCTACCTCCTCGTCTGCGACGGCGGCGGCCTGTGCACCGGGCTTCTCACCCTGGCCCAGCTCACCGAGGCCCGCGACAGCCCCGCATACACCGACAGGGTCCAACTGCGTGACATCCTCGGCGGCCGCGGCCCGTTCACCTCTCCGGTGACCACCATGGCCGAAGCCCAGCACGCGATGCGTTACAACCGGCTCGATGCCCTGCCGGTGGTCGACGAACACGGCAGTGCTCTGGGCATCCTCGCCCTCGCCCACTGAACCGCCCCGACCGGCTCAACCGCGGCAGAACCACCCCCCCCTTCGGCCCTTCCCCCTGTGAGGCATCATGCGCTGTGTCATTGCCCGCTTCCCGTTCGACCTCACCAAGAGCGGCGTCCTGGAGTCGATGAAGGGCATCAAGCCCGAGCAGGCCCTCGGCGAGTCCGTCATCATCGGCCGCCGTACCTACCCCCTCAAGCAGGTCGGCCAGGTCCTCACACGCCAAGACCGCCGTGACTTCAGCGCCGCAGAAGTCCTGCGGGCCATGACCCAGCTCGGCTTCACCTGCCGCAGCTTCCCCCAGCCCGCCGCGCCCGTGCGCGTTCTTACCCCGGTGCAGGAGGCTTCCGCGATGCTCGGTGCCGCTGCGGCAGCCTGACCGAGCGGTAAGCGCGCTGCCGGAAACACGGTGTTGAGGGTCTGACCGGGGTACGCCGGTCGGACCCTCACGGCATGCCGAGGCATTCCCGGCCGGCCAGTGGTCCGTCAGTGGGCGGAGTCGCTGAGGTCGCCGATGGGCCAGGCGCTGACCTCCTCGATGGCCACTGGGGTACATCCCTCCCGTCGCCGGGATCCCCACCGAGCCCTGCGGAAGCCGCGCCACATGGAGATGCAGATGCCCGGGAGGCCGCTCATCGCGCGGCAGGGCGGACAAGTCACGCAGACGGCCCGAGTCCGCCGGCACCTTCGACACCTGGGCGGCCCCTGCAGCGTTGAGGTGACTGGCGGCTCATCCGACACCGAGTTCGCGGCCGAGTGGGCCCGGCATGCGGTGTGCCGTTCGGCTGCTGCCGCCGGAGCAAGGCGCGACGCACGGAGCCGGGCGGACCTGATACGAGATCAGGGCCGCCCGGCCGTCGTGTGCGGAGGAGGAAGGTCAGCAGCTCAGGTTGGAGCCCGGCGTGGTGCCGAGGATCTGGGTGAACTGCTTGTAGCGGTCGACGCGGCTCTGGACCTGACCGGGGTTGCCGCCGTTGCACTCCAGGCTGCCGTTGATGGCGCGGATGGTCTCACCGAAACCGCGGCTGTTGACCATGGCGTTGTGCGGCGTCATGGTGCCCGGGCCCGACTGTGTGTTCCAGTACCAAAGACCGGTCTTCCAGGCGATCGCCGGGTCGCGTTCCACCAGGTAGGGGTTGCGCAGGAGATCGATGCCGAGTGCGTCGCCCGCCGCCTTGTAGTTGAAGTTCCAGCTGAGCTGGATCGGACCGCGGCCGTAGTACGCGGCCTGTCCCGCGGGGCAGCCGTAGGGCTGGTTGGCGTCGCAGTAGTGCGGGTAATTGGCCTGGTTCTGCTCGACGATGTGCACCAGGCCGCCGGTCTCGTGGTGGACGTTGGCGAGGAACGCCGCTGCTTCCTGGCGCTTGATGGTGTCGCTGCCGGTGTTGGCGAAGGCCGGGTACGCCTTGAGTGCGTCGGTCAGGCCCTTGTATGTGTAGAACGAGTTCCGGCTCGGGAACATCTGGTTGAACTGGGTCTCGCTGACCACGAATCCCGATGGGTCGGGGTTGCCCGGGTCGGTGCCACCGCCGCAGGCGCCCGCGTCCGCCCAGACGTCGCTGCGGCCGGGTGTTTCGTTCTGGGTCCACCACTTGGCGGTCCAGTTGTGCCCGTTGTACGAGGCGGTGTTGCCGCCCGTGTAGACGGAGGAGGAGTTCCAGGGGGTCGCGCACGCGGCGGCGGACGCCGTGGCGGCGGCCGGGCCAAGGACGATCATCGCGCAGAGCGCAGCCAGCGCTGCGGCGAAACTGATGAGACGTTTGATCACGCGGCATCTCCGATCGGGCGGGCTAGGGGCGGGGCCGGCGACGGGCTCCACGCCGCCAGGGGAGTGTCGGTGACTCAAGCGAAATGGTCTGGACCTGTCAAGGTCTGGACCAATTTTGGTGTACGGCTGACCTGAATTCGCCGCATTCCGCCGCCCGCACGGAACAGATCACGGTCAACGGGGAAACCGCTCTCGCGTTCTGGACCCGCACCGGCGCCCGGGGGCTGCGGCGGCCGGGAGGCGTCCGTGTTCGGCTCGGCTCCCGGGCGCGCACCAGCCGGGCCGGCCGGGTAGTAGGCGGGTTCGTCGTCCCTGCCGACGGCTGTCCCGCCGTCGCCCGTGAAGGTATGTGCGGCCACGTCGAGGAACGCGCGGGGGCGCCGAAGACAGCCGTGCCGCCGTGAAGCTCGGTCAATCCGGTCGCCGCCCACCGGCGCGGCGGCAGGTTCTGGCAGAGGGTTTGGTGCAACAGGCCGACACCAGACGCTTCCGCGTCACCAGTTGTTGACGCTCCGTCAATTTGGGACTTCTAGGTTCCGCAAGCACCCCTCGCGACCCCGCCGCCCGACCGGTGCGGCAGGGACGGTCACGAACCCTGGAGTGATCAAGTGGAACGTCGTGGTTTCCTGCGTGGAGCAGTCGTCGGCGGCACAGCAGCGGCATTCGGGTACACGCTCATGCAGGGCGCCGCCTACGCGGCGCCGGCACAGAAGGGGCCTGGCCCCTACGGCGCGCTCGGCGCGGCCGACGCCAACGGCATCCAGCTGCCCAGCGGTTTCACCAGCCGGGTGATCGCCCGGTCGGGCCAGAAGGTCGGCTCCACCACCTACACCTGGCACAACGCCCCCGACGGTGGAGCCTGTTTCGCCGACGGTACGGGCTGGATCTACGTCTCCAACTCGGAGATCTCCGCTACCGGCGGCGCGGGCGCGATCAAGTTCAACTCGGCGGGCGCCATCACCAGTTCGTACCGGATCCTGTCCAACACCAACCGCAACTGCGCCGGCGGGGCGACCCCCTGGAACACCTGGCTGTCCTGCGAGGAGGTCAGCACCGGCTACGTCTACGAGACCGACCCGTGGGGCGTGAAGGCGGCCGTGCGCCGCGATGCCATGGGCCGCTTCAACCACGAGGCGGCGGCCGCCGACCCGGTCCGCAAGGTGATCTACCTGACCGAGGACGCATCGGACGGCTGCTTCTACCGGTTCGTTCCGTCCACCTGGGGCAACCTGTCGACGGGTACCCTCCAGGTCCTCAAGAGCGGAACGGCGACCTCCGGCAGCTTCACCTGGGTGACCGTGCCCGACCCGGACGGCTCACCCACCCCCACCCGCGACCAAATCTCCGGCGCCAAGCTGTTCAACGGCGGAGAGGGCTGCCACTACGCCAACGACACCGTCTGGTTCACCACCAAGGGCGATGGCCGCGTCTGGCAGCTCAACGTGGCCGCCGGCACCTATGAGCTGGCCTACGACGACTCCCTGGTCGTCGGTGGCGGAGCTCCGCTGACCGGTGTCGACAACGTCACCGGCTCGTCCTCCGGCGACCTGTACGTCGCGGAGGACGGCGGGAACATGGAGATCTGCATCATCACGCCGGACGACGTGGTCGCGCCGTTCCTGCGGATCAACGGCCAGTCCGCATCGGAGATATGCGGCCCGGCCTTCTCGCCGGATGGCAAGCGCCTGTACTTCTCCAGCCAGCGTGGTACGAGCGGCAGCTCGTCCGGCGGCATCACCTACGAAGTCACAGGCCCCTTCCGCAGCTGACCGACCGCCGTTACGAGCCGCATGTGCCCGCCGCAAAGCATCCCACTGCCAAATTCGGGGAGCCCCATGGGACCTGGTCGCCAGACACGCCGCGCAGCCTCAGAAGAACAGCGGGATCAACCCGGCGTGAACTGCACCGTCGTACTGGATCACACCGCGCTGACCGGCCTCTTCCGTGGAGAGGACTTTTCACTGGCCTCTACGCGGAGGCCTCGCACCGCCGCGGCCAGATCAATGCATCCGCCGTGTCTGCGCAGGATCGAACGTCACGACGGCTGAGGCGCGGGCACGGCCCGCCTATCGGGTGTGCTCATTCCTCAATATGGGAGGCTTCCCCACGTGCTCGGCGCGGGCATGGCCATCCAGGTCTGGAGGTCGCTCTCCTGGTCCCTTCGAGCCTTACGCGGCAGAGTAGAGGGCCAACTTGGCCGCTTCCAGGTCCCGTTGCGGCTCGGTTGGTTACCGGCGCGGAACTTCACTAGCGGGGCCCGGGGGCCCCGCCGGGGGCGGCGGGCAACGATTGGGTGCCGGGGCTCAGTCGGTTTCGATGCTGCGCGCTGCGAAAACCTCCGCTGCCTCCGGCACCGCCAGGACGCCGTCCTCCACGAAGGTGACCTCCCGCAGGTTGGGCAGCAGGACAAGGTCGTCGAGTGAGCGGACGTCGAACAGGTCGTCCTCGCCGTCCCAGGCGGGGGCGCAGTGCCGGAAGATGCCCGCCCCGGCATCGAAGCACAGCGCCTCGACGCGGGCGAGGAGGTCGGCCGGGATCTCCAGGGCCTCGAAATGGGCCCGGGGCTCCGGCAGCACCTCCGCGTGGAAGCCATTCTCCAGGACGTAGGAGGCGGGGTCGCCGATCCCCTGCTCGGCCAGCCGCGCGGGCAGGTCGTAAACCGGGAGGAGCGGCTCGGAGCCGTACATGAGCTCCTCTATGACGAGCAGCTTGAGGTTGAAGTCGCGGAACTGGTTCATGGGGCATGAGTACCACGGCGGCACGACACGGGTCCCCCCGCCCGGCTCCCGGCCTGGCGGAGGAGGGCGGCGGACGGCCGCGGTTGCGGTCTACCTGCGGAAGCGCATGCCCTGCCAGCCGGGCAGGCGGCTACGAGGCGGGTGTGTAGCCCCGCGTGCGGACGACGTCGTGGGTGAGCCGGGTGAAGGCGCGGGTGGCTGCGCTGTGATAGGCACCCTCGCGGTGCAGGAGGGTGACGGTGCGGGTGGGCAGGGGCGGGTCGAGCGGGATGGGGGTGAGGTGGGGGTGGTCATGGGTGATGGCGTCGGGCAGGACGGTGGCCAGGCCGGTGCGCCGGACGATCTCGGTGAGGGCCTGGACGGAGTTGGCCTCGACCGTGATGCGTGGGGCGGCCCGGTGCCGGGTGAAGTAGGCGTCGATGTGACCGCGGGTGGCGAAGTCGCCGCTCAGTAGGGCGAGTTGCCGGTCGGCGAGTTCCCTTACGGGTAGCGGGGTGACTTGGTCGGCGTCGGATCGGCGGGCGCCGGTGACCAGAGTGAGCGTCTCCGTGAACAGGGTGGTGGCAGCGATGCCGGGAAGGTGGGGGCCGGCGAAGACGATGCCGAGATCGAGGTCGTCGGCGAGCAGGGCCGTTTCGATGCGGTCCTGGGTCATCTCCACCAGGGTGAGGCTGATGCCGGGGTGGCAGGTGTGGAACTCGGCGGTGAGTGGGCCGATCAGGTAGGCGGTGAAGGTGGGAGTGAGGCCCAGCCGCAGGTGACCGCGGGAAAGGTCCCGGACGTCGTGGACGGCGCGTTCGGCCGCTGCCAGATCGCGCAGTGCGCGCCGCGCGTGGTCGGTGTAGGCGGCGCCGGCGTCGGTGAGCCGCACCGTGCGGCCGGTGCGGTCCAGCAGCTGCACGTCCAGGGTCCGCTCCAGCTGCTTGATCTGCTGGGAAAGCGTGGGCTGGGAGATGTGCAGCTCCTCGGCGGCCCGGGTGAAGTTGCCGTGTTCGGCCACGGCGAGGAGATAGCGCAGGTGGCGCAGTTCGAGAGCAGCCATGGAGCCCATCATAGATGCGGTCGATAGCTTCTATGCCTAATGGCTCTTGGACCCTATAGGTACAGGTCATGCAAGGTGGATCTCACCAGCCCGCCAGGGCCGATCACCACCACCCGAAGCGAGTGACCATGCAGGACCTGACTGAGGGCGTCGCCCGTTTCCAGCGTGACGTCTTTCCGGCCAAGGCGAAGCTCTTCGCCCATCTGGCCACGCATCACACGCCCCACACGCTGTTCATCAGCTGCTCTGACGCCCGTGTCGTTCCCGAGCTGATCACCGGTACCGAGCCAGGGGAGTTGTTCGTCATCCGCAGTGCCGGCAACCTCGTGCCCGCCCACGCCCCCGGCGCCGACGGGATCGCGGCGAGCATCGAGTACGCCGTCGCCGCACTGGGAGTCAAGGACATCGTCGTCTGCGGTCACTCCGCGTGCGGCGCGATGACCGCACTCGCCGAAGGACACGACCTCAGCAGCGTCCCAGCGGTCGCCACCTGGCTGCGGTACGCGGACCCCGCGGTGGCCCGAACCTCCACCGACGGTGACGTTCCCGCCCTGGTACGGCACAACGTGCTGGCCCAGGTGGCGAACTTGGCCACCCACCCCTCGGTCGCCAAGGCGCTGGCGCAAGGGAAGGTCGCCCTGCACGGCTGGGTCTTCGACATCCCCACCGGCCGCATCCAGGACCTGACCGTCCCGCTCGCGGCCTGATACTCCCGGCTCCGGCCTCCCGCCCGGGAACGGAACCCCACCCCCATCCGCCACTTCACCCCACCCCCTGCTCGTGAAGTGGCCCCGTTGAGAAAAGGACGTACTGATCATGGTGCACGCACAGTTCGACCCGACCGCCCGTGAGGCCCTGGCCGCCCAGGCCGTGGAGGCCAAGACCGTCAAGAACCTCTCCTGGCAGCAGATCGCTGACGCCTCGGGCCTGTCAGTTGCCTTCACCACCGCCGCTGTCCTCGGCCAGCACCCGCTGCCGGAGAAGTCCGCGAAGACCGTGGCCGAGCTGCTGGACCTGGACGACCACGCGGCAATGCTGCTGCAGACCATCCCGGTCCGCGGTTCGATGCCGAACCGGATCCCGACCGACCCGACCATGTACCGCTTCTACGAGATGCTCCAGGTCTACGGCACGACCCTCAAGGCCCTGGTCCACGAGCAGTTCGGCGACGGCATCATCTCCGCGATCAACTTCAGGCTCGACGTGAAGAAGGTCGCCGACCCCGAGGGCGGCGAGCGCGCCGTCATCACCCTGGACGGCAAGTACCTGCCGACCAAGCCGTTCTGACCGGCGCCGACAGCGCCACATACGGGCGGTGACGGGGCGGGCCGGAAGAACAAGCTTTCCGGCCCGCCCAGCCCGCCCCGTTCCCCGAACCCCGCGAAGCCGCCCTTAGGCGGCCTTGCTCCCCGCTTCCGTCCTTGGAGGATCTTTCATGGATTTCGTCCGGCGCACCATCGACATCGCCCGTCAAAACGTCGCCGAAGGCGGCCGCCCGTTCGCGACCGTCATCGTCAAGGACGGCGAGATCCTCGCCGAGAGCCCCAACAAGGTCGCTCAGACCAGCGATCCCACCGCCCACGCGGAAATCCTCGCCATCCGCGACGCCTGCACCAAGCTGGGCACCGAGCACCTGACCGGCACCACCATCTACGTCCTCGCCCACCCCTGTCCGATGTGCCTGGGCTCGCTGTACTACTGCTCGCCGGACGAGGTCGTCTTCCTCACGACCCGCGACGCCTACGAACCCCACTACGTCGACGACCGCAAGTACTTCGAACTCGGCACCTTCTACGACGAGATCGCCAAGCCGTGGCAGGACCGACGGATGCCGATGCGTTATGAAGAGCGGGACGACGCCGTCGAGGTGTACCGCCTCTGGCAGGAGCGCAACGGCGGCGAGCGCCGCGTCACGGGCGCCCCCACCGGCTGACCCAGGAGATCGAGATGGCGGCCTGAGCCCACCCGGGCGAAGGCCGCCTCCTGACGGCCTTGGAGGGTCATCCGAGCTCACCGCGCCTGCAGCGTGGCCGGTCTCGGCGTGGAAGGGTGCCGACGCGTGCTCGTGCACGATCGTGCAGGCGCCAGCCTGTCACCGGAGGCACCTCCTCGTGTCACTCACGGCACGGTTCCGGCAGCCCTATCCGCGACTATGTGGACAGGCCGAATCCGGAGGATCATGGAGACAGCAGTGCCCCAGGACGCACGGGAAAAGCCCCGGGTGCTGGAGCGAAAGGAGCGGCGGATGGGCCCGACCGGCGCTTTCGGAGCTGACCAGTATCTCCCCGAACCCGGCCCCGCTCCTCCGGGGGCGCTCATGGACGTGCTCCAGGTCGCGGCAGTGGTGCTGGACGCCGAAGGCCGGATCCTGCTGTGGAGCCCACAGGCCGAACAGCTGTTTGGCTACACGGCCAAGGAAGCCCTCGGCCAGTTTGCCGCCCGCCTCCTTGTCCACGAACAGCATCGAAACCTCGTGACCGAGCTGTTCGCCGAGGTCATGGACAGGGGCGACGGATGGGCGGGTGTATTCCCCACCCGGCACAAGAGCGGCAGCACCCGCCTGGTGGAGTTCCGCAACATGCGCCTGGAAGACGACCGGGGTGACCTCTACGCCCTGGGCATCGCCACCGACCAGGCCACGTTGCGCACCGTGGAGCGGGACCTGGCTTTGTCCACCCGTCTGGTCGCCCAGTCCCCGATCGGGCTCGCAGTGCTGGACACCGATCTGCACTACGTCGCCGTCAACCCGGCACTGGAGCGGATCAACGGCGTCACCGCCGAAGATCACCTCGGCCGCACCTTGCGCGAGGTCCTGCCGACCCTGGACGTGGAGGGCATCGAAGCGACGATGCGTCAGGTCCTGCGTACAGGTGCCCCTGTCGTTGATCAGTCCGCAGTCGGTCGTACCTCAGCCGCCCCGGACCGTGATCACGCCTGGTCGGTGTCGTACTACCGGCTGGAAGATCCCAGCGGGCGCATTCTGGGCATCGCCATCTCGGTCATCGACACCACCGAACGCCACCGTTCCTCCATCGAAGCCGACCAAGCCCGGCGCCGTCTGGCTTTGATCGCCGACGCCTCCACACGCATCGGCACCACCCTCGACCTGAACAAGACCGCCCACGAACTCGCTGACCTCACCGTTCCCGCCCTCGCCGACATCGCCACCGTCGACATCCTTGATTCCGTTCTGGAAGGCGCAGACTCCGCCGCACCAGACAGCGACACCCCGGCCCTCTTCCGCGCCCTGGCCCTTGCAGCCGACCATCCCAGCGCAGCCATCCAGGCCGCCGACCCGCCGGGCCACCTCGCCGCATACGAACCCGACCGCCTGGTCACCAGGTGCGTGCGCACCGGACGCCCCATTCTGGTCCCGCACGTGGACCCCGGCGACCTTGTCCACATCGCCCGTAACCCCGCCGCCGCCCGGCTCCTGGCCCGCGCCGGCGTCCACTCCTACCTCGCCGTGCCGCTGATCGCCCGCGGCGAAGTCCTCGGCGCCCTCGACCTCAAGCGCACGCGCAACACCGCCGCCTTCAACCAGGACGACGCCATCCTGGCCGGGGAACTCGCAGCTCGTGCCGCGGTCAGCATCGACAACGCCCGCTGGTACCAAATCGCCCGCAACACCGCAGTCAGCCTCCAACGCAGCCTGCTGCCCGACCAACCGCCGCCCCTGACCGGCCTGGACGTCGCTTCGCGCTACCAGCCCGCAGGAGCCAGCATCGAAGTGGGCGGCGACTGGTTCGACGTACTGCCCCTCGCTCACGACCGGACCGCACTGGTCGTCGGCGACGTGATGGGCAAGGGCATCGCAGCCGCCACCACCATGGGCCGACTGCGCGCCGCCCCCTGCGCCTTCGCCCAACTCGACCTCGCTCCGGAAGAAGTGCTCCAGCAGCTGGACACGCTCACTTGCACTCTGGAGCACTACATCGCCACCTGCCTGTACGCCGTCTACGACCCGCACCGCGGGCAGTGCCGCATCGCCAACGCCGGGCACACACCCCCTGCCCTCGTACGCAGCGGCCGACCGGCAGAACTCCTCCACCTGCCCCCCGGTGCGCCCCTTGGCGTCGGAGGTGTCGCCTTCCAGACCACCACCCTTGACCTGGTCCCCGGCGACCGGCTCGTCCTGTATACCGACGGCCTGGTCGAAACCCGGGACCAAGACATCGACGACCGCCTCCAGACCCTGCTGACACACCTCGACGAGACCGCCGACTCCCCCTTGGAGGACACCTGCGACCGGATCCTGGAAGCCCTGCGTCACCCCGGCGGCCACGATGACGTAGCTCTGCTCATCGCCCACGCCACCTCGAACAGCACAGACGCCGATCGCAGTACAAGCCAGGTCAGCACTCGCGGGCACGGTGCCCAACAGGCACCGGATCAACCACAGTAGTGACCGTGAGAGGCAGCGTGATTGGCCACCACCACGGCGACCAGCTGGGCGTCTGAAGCCAACGACACCATACGTAGGTCGGCAACGTGCGCGCTGCCACGCCGTGCTGACGGGGCACAAGGAGCGGCAGCCGCTGAGGCTGCCCGGTTGAGGAGATGCCGGGCTTATCGACCTCGAGGGGACAGGACGGTGAAGTGCCCGGCCCGCAGAGCGCGCAGCGGCAGGATGCCCCGGTCGGAGGCCCGTATGCCGAGCGCAGTGCCCCCAGGCAGGTTCGGAGCGGCAGGGATCGTTCTGCGGTAAGCCGGGTGAGGTCTCCTCGCCCCGGGATGTCGCTCGCCTGTGCGAGTGTGGCCGGGTAACGGGCTACCCGGTCGGGTGACGTGCGATTGGACGCGGTGCCGACGGTCTGAGACGTCGTTGAGCTGGTATGACCACGATGCAGACGGCTCCGTCGCCCCAGGAGAGTGAGCGACGGAGGAAAACCGTGCACGCATTCGGAGAATCGTTTCTTCGAATCGATGAGCCGCCCATCTTCGCTGCCGTCGCCGCGACCTGGCGGCGGACGGGACGGACGATCCCCGGACAGTGGGACCAGGAATGGGCCAACCTCGTGATGGGAAGGCCCCGTACAGGACCCTGAACGTGTCCGGTGCAGCCCGACGGCGCTCCTGGGGTTCGGGAGTCAGCCAAGGGCCGCTTGGGCCGGTGAGTACTCTGGACCGAGTTCTGTCGCGGCCTGTGCGTGGCCCCCGGGCAGGCCCGGACAATCGGGGATGTGAAGGACCGGTAGGTGTGGACGTCGCCAGTGACGTGCTGTCGGTGGCTGCTTCTACTGTTGCCTCATGGGGAATTACTTTCAGACCATCGTCGACCTCGACGCCACGCAAGCGGACGCCCAAACCCTGGCAGATAGCGGACTGGGCTGGCTGGTCAGGGAGGGGATAGTTCGGGCCGAGCTCACCGACTGTGTTCTCGGGGCGCCGTCGGGGCATCCGCCCGGTCCCTCCTGGGGCAAGGCGGTCAATCAGGAGGACTGGGAGCCCAGCGACGGACTCAAGATCGAGACCGGCCGCACCGTATTCAACTGCGGTCAGGGTGAACCACGGTTCGCGGTGTGCCCCCATTGTGCCGTGCGAGCAGATTTCTACACCGACCGGCTGGAAGAGATCGAGGGCGCGTGGGAACCCTTCAGGGAGGCCATCAGCGACTGGAGCGACACAGGCAGCGCGGCAGTCGCCTGCCCGCATTGTCGGCGCACTGGTGACCTGACTGCGTGGACCTGGTCGGATGACTACTTCGCCTTCGGGTACCTCGGTTTCGAGTTCTGGGACTGGCCCGACTTCAGCCCTGGTTTCCTCGCCGGTCTCTCCCGCGCGCTCGGGGGGCATCGCACGGTCCTTTTGGAAGGCAAACTCTGAGAGAGCCGGACTTCATTACCTCTCCTCGGTTCGGCTGGGGGCCCTGATGTCCTTCGTCAAGGCGCCCCTGTCGGGGTTGGCGTGGCACACACCCTCTGAGCGGCTCGGGTTGTCTGCGGCCCCCGTACTGGTGCTCGCCGTCATCGCCGCCCGGTGCGCCCCCGCCAGGGCTGATCACAACCTGACACGAATGTGATCTTGCGGAAGTGTCCTCGGCGGCTTCGGGATTACGCCTCGCCATTCGCGTGCTCGGCGAGCGACTGGTAGATGCTCGCGATCGGTATTGGCTCGCTTGGCCTTTACCCAGCGTCCCTTAACAAGAAGGACCGCAGCCCTGCAGGTGACAGGCCTCCCTGGATGGGCTTGGCGTATGAGATCGATAGCGCGTGAGAGCGGCTGAGTCCGCTGCGGGAAGTCCGGCCAGGGTGTCAGGGGCCCAGGCCGCCTGGCCCCCTCCGCCCTCGCCCGACCCACGCGGCATCGTTGTCCACCGCCTTTGCCGGCACCCGCGCACGCACCGGACAGGTTCACGCCTGTTGCTGTGATGCGGCCGCCGCAGTGGCCGCTGCCTGTTGGCGCTGGAGTTTGTCCAGGACACGGTCGCGGAGAAGCTCGTATTCCTCGCGGAGCCTGCGCCACTCGGTCACGGGCGGACGAGGGATCACGATGCCTTCGGTGACGATCTCCTCCGGCCTGAACTGCTCCCGGGTGAGGTCGATGTCGACGCCCACGCCCAGTCGGTTCCACCAGTGGTAGTCCACCCGCTTGCCGTCAATGTGGACCTCCCCCCGGATCAACTCGCCTCCCAGCAGGTCATTGAGCACCATGGCGGTCACCCCGCACTGGTCACGGGCCGGATTGTCGTTGGTCCAGAGTGACCGGAATTCAGGCGTGCACGTCTCGGCACTCCAACTGCTGCGAATGGCTCGTTCGATGTCGGTGAGAAGCAACGGTGTCATGCCGGTAATCCTGCCAGCAGGCACTGACAAGCCGGGCCCCGGCGGCCACGCCAACCCACCCGCTATCGTCGACACCCTCGGCAGCCTCGTCGGAGCGATCATGCACACCGATCACGGAGCCCGGTACAGCAGCCGGGTCTTCACCGACGCCTGCCGCTAGGCTGGCGGCCACCAGTTTGCGTGCGGACGGCTGCTCGGGGGAGTGTCCAATAGACGGCGGATCCGATGATCAAGGAGACGCCTGATGAGCGAGACCATCACCGAGCACGAGGCCGTGGAGGAGCCGGTCGTTGAGTCGGCCGCAAAGGTGAAGTGCGTCTACATGGCGCTGATGAGCCTGGACCCGACCGGCAAGGGCCGACGCCGCTGGACGATGCGCTGGAAGGCCCGCACTGATGGTGGCCGCGGTGGATGGTACGCCAATGGAATCCGAGGAAGTACCCGAGCGACGGCGCGCCGCCCATCGGCAGGCCGGCCAGCTTCTGCGTCGCTGCCATCATTTTCGAAAACCGGGGACCGTCCGTGTGTTGCCCGGTGCGGCGTGCCGTGATGCTGCGTTCGATCACTCGTGTGGGTTCCGGTCCTTCCCCTGGGGGATTGCACGACGTGGCTGGGCCTTGGTCGCGATGTCGATTGCGGCTGCGCTGTGACGGCTCCGCACGGCCCAGGGCGGCATCGAGCCCTACATCACACGCTGGGAGCGCCCGGGGCCAACTCGACCATCAAGGCGGCCCGGCAGGGACCGGCACTTTCTGCCGGTGCTCAGGCGCTGGGCGGCGGCTCGGGCGCATGGGCGGCGGGCGGTGACAAGAGGGCCGCGGGATCCTGTGTCCGAATGGTGGCCGTGACCTCGGTCAGCCTCTCGGCTTTGCGCGCCAGGAGGTAGAACAGATGGTGGGTGCGCTGCACTTGGTGGATCAGCGCGAAGCCCTGGGTCTGGTAGTAGCGGACCAGGCCGGGGAACATACACCCGCGCCGTACTCACGCGTGCCCTTCACGGGACGCGCGGTCCACCGCCCAGAGTGCGAGAAGTGTTCCTGGGCGCTGTGCCCGGTCGGCCGGGTCCGTCACCGTCGTGTAGAGGTAGCTGGCAGGCTCGGCGAGCTCCTGTTCTGTCCATCCCCAGGGCGGGGTCTCCTGCTGAATCGAGGTGCATCCGATGATCCGTCCGGACGTTTCCTCGGTGCGGAGCCACATCGACCCGTCCGGGTTCTCGGCCTGCCCAGCCACGTCGTCCACGCTCGCCCGCCAGGAGGGCATGTGCCGTTCCTCCAGCCACGCCGAGCGGGCCAGGACCAACGTGCGGACGGCGGGGATATCGACGGCTGTGGCCGGGCGGACTATGTACATGGGCCCTCCTTGAAGGGGGTGGAGTGAAGCTGGTCTACAGGAACGAGACGGCCGTCAGGTGGAGATCGGCGACTTCGAGGAGCTGAGCGTCGCCGTCCTCCCGGTACGGTCCGACATCGAGCTTCCATAGACCTTCACGGCGGCCGTCGGGGGCGACCAGGTCATCCTCGAAGAGGGACGACCCGTCCTTGAGCATTGCGTCGAACAAGGGGCGTGCCTCGGTGGTCAGGGCGTACTGAACGACTTCCGCGAAGGACTCTCGGGTGCGCGACTGTGTGACGTCCGGCCCGATCCCGAGAGCGGCGAGGCGGCGACGCTGGAGCTGCTTCAGCTCGCGCCAGTCGTAGGGCAGCCACTCCCCGAGCTGTAGCATGGCGGGGCCGGTGAAGGGGTGCGCGGGCCAGATCCGGGCGCGCAGGAGAGCCGGGGCGGTCGTCCATCACTGGTTCCAAGCCAAAGGCCACGCTGGAACAGGCTCTTTCCGACTTTCTTTACGCGTGATTGCTGGTCTTGGCGATGCCGGCACCGCCGTTCACCCCCCTGAGAACGATCATGGTCCGGTTGCGGCGAGGGCGCTGATGCCGTTCTCGGCGACCGTTCGGCACGGCCAGGGCTACACCTGCGTAACCGCCATCCCCGTCGTGCACCGTCAGTTCCTCGCCCGCTGCTCGACGGCGGCCAGGGCGTCTCGGCTGTTCTGGCTCAGCGCGAGGCCCGCCGAGAGTACGAGACAGCCACCTATGGACGAGCGTGGGGCGGTGGTCCGGCAGCGCCGTCAGGGCATAGACATCACAGCGGGGGCGGGCGTGGTCTCAATTCCCCTACGCTGCTGCGGTATGGACGATGATGCGCCGTTTATCGACCCCGATGTGGACGACCCGGCCCGGCCGGTGTGCGGGATCTGCCCGTCCAAGCGGCTGCCCCGCGAGGCGTTCGTGGTCTACGACCGGCCCAACCGCGAAGCACCGTTCAACCCGGACGACGGTTTGCGCTACACGGCCGAGGGGACTCCGGCTTGCGTGCACCCCCACAAAATCGGGCTGGAGCCGGACCGTACGGCGCCGGCCTGCGCACCAGAGCCCCCCGAGCAGGAGTACGCTGCTGCTACACCGCCGGGGCGAAGTCGATGGCGACGGTTCGCCCGCGGTCGGTGACACCGATGGATGCGTACTTCGCGTCGAGAATCTCCCGGCGCTGCTCGGCTACCTGCGCGTCGATCCAGTAGCGCACGTTGACCGGCCCGAAGGCGGCCCGGTAGGCCTGATGGGTGTAGTCGCCGATCCGCCACGGCGTGTCATTGAGCTGCTCGTTCACGGTGGAGTGCACGAACCGGATACCTGTGCGCTCCTGGATGCGCGACAGGGCGGTGAACTGGGCGCACAGTGCGTGAGTGGTGACGTCCAGGGGCACCGGTACCGGAAGCTCTGCGGCGAGCTCGTCGCCGGTCATCTCATAGACGGCGGACTTGAGCGCCATCACTTTCAGTTCGCAGACCTACTGCTACGCCAGGTCGAACGGGCGAATGGGCGTCGGCGGAATTCCGAGGTCGGAGCCTGACTTCGTTCACCGTCAGGCACCGACCATTATCGAAAGGCAAAGGGCCGCAATGTCCGAATATCAGCACTACCAGTTTCTCGCCGCTGACCGGCCCTTGACCGACGAACAGGTCGCTGGGATCCGCCAGTTGACCTCCCGTGCCGCCCTCACCCGCACCACGTTCGTGAACAACTATCAGTGGGGCGACTTCAAGGGCAGCTGCGACCAGCTCATGGAGGAGTACTTCGACGCCCACCTGTACTTCGCGAACTGGGGCCACCGCAAGATCATCCTGCGATGGCCCTCCGACCAGCTCCCCTTGCACATAGCCGAGCAGTACTGCACCGGCGAATCAGCCAACGCCCGCCAGCACGACGGACACGTCCTCATCACGCTGGTCTCCGACGACGAGGACGGGGAGCTCGACGACTTCAACGACCTCTTCGATTTCGACAACTACGAAGACATCGGCCGCGAAGAGGAATGGCTTCCCTCGATCGCTGAAGCGCGCCTCGACGTCGCGGCCGGAGACATGCGTCTGCTCTACCTGGCCTGGCTGCACTGCCTGGGCAACAATGACCTGGACGACGACGATGTCGAACCCGCGCTTCCCGCCGGCCTCGCCGACCTTCCTCACTCCCTCACCGACCTGGCCAACTTCCTGCGCATCGACCCCGACCTGATCACCGCAGCGTCCGCTCCTGCCCCTCACCCCGATCCTGAGCCCACGCGAGCCATGTACGAGTCCTGGCTCAGCACACTTCCGTCGACGGACAAGGACACCACTTTGGTACGCCTCCTGTACGACGACGACCCCCACGCCGTCGCTGATCTGCGCCGACGCTTCCGCCTGGCACATCCTGGTACTCCCGCTCGCGAGCCCGGCCGCACCGTTGCCCAACTGCGGGCCGCCGTGCCCGCGGCGACCGCCGAGCGGCTCGCCCACGAAGCGCAGGAAGAAGCCCAACGCGAGGAAGCCGAACGTCGAAAGGCGCATGCTGAACAGCGGCGTCGGCTGGCCGCGATCCAAGATGATCCCGAGGCGGCGTGGAGCCGTATCCACGAGATGATCGCGTACCAGAGGGGCCGCAACTACCCCGCCGCTGTGCAGCTGCTCGGGGACCTGGCCGTCCTCGCCGACCGTGACGGCACCAGCGAAGCATTCGCGGAGCGGTTGCGCGCGCTGCGCGGCCAGCACCCAACCAAGAAGGCCCTGCAGCGTCTGCTGGATGCCTCCGGTCTATGAACCGCCCACCGCCGGCCAGCACATCGTCGACGTCGTTGAGCGCTACCGGTAGTTCGTTAAATCTGGTGGTCGTGTGGGTTGACGGCGGTGCAGGTTGGCCGTAGGCCGGTAGTAGGAGTCAACTGCTCTGCTGGGAGCCGAAGATGACTGCTCGCCGCCCGTGTCCGCCTGCGCCGGGGCCGTTGGAGGAGTACGCGGCCCGGTTCGATGACCTCTTCTTCAGCCTGGCTCAGCGTCGGGGTTTTCGCGAGTATCTGACCGGGCTGCTGGCGCCGCGGGAGCGAAACAAGACCATCACGTGCCTGGCAGGTGCTGAGCCGGTGGCCGGTGCGGGGATGCCGGGAGTGCAGCGACTGCAGTTCTTTCTGTCCGAGTCTCCCTGGGAGGCCGAGCAGATCAATGACCGGCGGCTTGCACTGCTGCACGAGCAAGCGGCGACCGCTCCGCACGACGGCGGTGTCATCGTGATTGACGACTCCGGGGACCGCAAGGACGGCACGGCAACTGCCAACGTGGGCTGGCAGTGGCTGGGCCGGCTGGGCAAGACCGACAACGGCATCGTCACGGTGACCACGGTGTGGACCGACGGGCGTGTCTACTACCCGCTGCACGCACAGCCGTACACGCCCGCACATCACTTCACTCGCGGCCGGTCCGATCCGGCCTTCCGCACGAAACCGCAGATCTCCGCCGCTCTCACGGTCCGGGGCAAGGAGGCGGGCTTCGGCTGCCGGGCGGTGGTCGCCGACTGCGCCTACTCCGTCAGCGACGACTGGTATCTCGCGCTACGCGAGGCCGGCCTGCCCTATGTCGTGGCGCTCAAGCCGCACCGTGGCACCTGGGCCCGGGTCGGCCAGCCGCACACCCCCATCGACGCCGCACACGCCCTGGCCTGGAAGAATGCCGACGATCCCGGCGACTGGACACCGGTGGAGCGCCGTTTTTGCGACGGACACACCCAGACCTGGTGGGCTGCCGATGCCCGACTGGGCGGATACGGCCCCCACTCACCCTGCCGGCTGGTCGTGGCCACCGCTGATCCAGCCACCCTGCCGGAGAAGGGCACCTGGTACCTGGCCGCCAACCTGCCCCACCCGGACGCGGCCTGCGCCGCCACCAGCCCGCACCCGCCGGCCGACCTCGCCGAGATCGTCCGCCTCTACGGCCTGCGCCCCTGGATCGAGCAGAACTACAAACAGGTCAAAGACGAACTTGGCTGGGCCGACTTTCAAGTCCGCTCCGACCGCGCCATCCGCCGCCACCAGACCCTGGTCAACTGCGCTTTCTCCTTCTGCTGGGACCAATGGTTCGCCCCACCCGGCACCGTGGATGCCACCGCACCGGACCCGTGTCCCAGCAAGGGGTCAGAGAGGGGGCCCGCCCCCGTCCCACCAGCACCAACAGCCCTGCTGGCCCAGGGCCTTACGAGCGATCCGTTCCTGGCTCGACCCTGCCGTCAGGCTCAACCGTTGGTGGCGAGCCTGGATGGACAAGGACCCGCCCTCCGAGCTTCAGGCCTTGATCGACGCGGTTACGACCGGACACGGCATTGACCTCTACCGCCGGATTTAACGAACTACCGGTAGCAACGCGAGCACCAGGTTCCCGGCTTCCGCATGATCACCGCCCCGGACCGGCACCGACCTCGTGGGCTTCACCTACAGCCGGCCACTCTGCCCGCCACGCACCGGTGGGTTCTTGCGGCAGGCCGGGCCGAGCAGGCCGTAAACGTAGTCCCGCATCCGTCGCCGCGGCTTGATCCGGGCGAAGCGGTGCCCAATCCTGAGGAAGAGTTCTTCCGGCCCTTGTTCCCACGCCACGGGGGGTAGGTCACCGGACATGCCTCGATGCTGTCCGTGTCGTGGTCGCTTTGCGCGCCGTGGTCACACGTTTGGGGGACGGGCCGCAAGAGCCCGTCCCGACCTTGGCACCACGCCGCTACACTCTTTGGATCGCAGGCCGTTGACCAGGCACAGCGTCGAAGTCCGGCTGGGGTACGAGTGGCGTCAGGCGGGTCGGACGATGTCCAGTCGTTGGGGCGAGGGCTCGTATCCTGCCGCCTTGTATGTGGCGAGGGCACCGACGTTCGAGCTCTCAGCGGCGACGAGCGCGCTGGACGCGCCCATCTCGCGCAACGTCGCCGCGGCGGCGACGCTGATCGCCGTCCCGTGGCCGTGACCACGGTGGTCGGCGTGGACACCCATCGGCTCCAGCAGACCGGGCCTGCCGGGCCCGGCCGACCAGACCGTCGCTGCGGCCACCGCGTTGTCCTTCTCGTCGTAACCGATCAGACAACGGGCGTCGGCATACACCGGCCCACCCGCCAGCACGTGCCAGACCTCCTCGGTGAACACCGGGCTGGCGAACGCCGAGCGGTGCACCGCAGTCCGCGCCCCCGCCGTGTGCGGACCGGCCACCTCGATACGGAGCCTGGCGTCCTGCACCGGCGCGCCAAGGTCGCGGCGCAACGGCGTCCACGCCTCGTCCAGGTTCCAGCCCGCCTGAAGGAGGGCCTCGCGGAGCAGGGCGCCGTTGGGAACCTCAAGGCCAACCTTCCCGGGCGGCAGGACCCCTCGCTCCGGATCGTCGAGATCGGTCCGCAACTGCCATGCCAGCGCCTCGTCCGCTCGCAGGTCCGGCGCGGTCGTAAGCCTCAGCACATCGGGTCCGTCCAGGTAACCGACGGCAACGATCCGCCCGTCGGTGCTCCAGGTACGCACGGCACCAGCCAGTCTCTCCGCGCCCAGCGCCCAGGCCCAACCGAGGTCGCCCGGGTGGAGCTGCAGCGGCGTCTGGTCGTCCTGCCAGGCGCGGAGCGCGTCCACGACCTTGCTCAGTCCCTGGACGCCGGGCTTGTTCAAAACGATCGTCATACCCCCGCACCCAACACCACCGCGGCAAGCAACCGCACCCGATTTCTCCTCGGTCCATCACATCGACAGGAGACGCTGCAGTGGTGCTTCGTTAGGTTCTGGCGTCGGATACGGTCGCGCTGACCGGTGTGCTCGCCTCGACGGTGCGGCTGACTGTGCAGAGACGGTCGTGCGAAGTCTTCACGGCCCGGGGCAAGATCGTGCGGGCGCGCTCCCCTGACGGCCCGTCCGGGAACGCTACGGCAAAGGTGACCTCGAGGTCTGTCATCCGGTTGCCGCCCGCGTCCTCGACCTTGTTGCCGGTGACAGTGACGGAGAACGTGGTCGGCTCTTCGTGGCGACTCGTGGCGACCTCCACGTCGGCCGCGGTACAGCCGCCGATCGCCGCGAGGAACAACTCAACCGGCGTGAAGTCGGCACCCTCGCCGGTGCCGAAGCTCAGCGTGCCCCCGCGGATGTTGGTCACGGTGAACCGGCCCGGGCCGGCCCGCTCGATGGTGACAGAACGCAGCGCATTGGCAGTCATGGCGCCGACAGTACTGCCACGTTGCGCTGACCGTCTTCATGCCATGCCCGCCCGCACACCGTGCCGAGCCCGCCCGCGCCCGCACGGCCGTATGCCGCACTTTCGCCTCGTATCGCATCTGCTTCATGACGTGGGGCGTCAAGGTCAGATGAGTACGACAGGAGCATTGCCCGGAATTGATCACGTGCTACGTCGGCGCCTGATCCTGCAGTTTCTCCCAACTGATCCTGCTGATCCCCGCGGTCATGTCGGAAACCTGGCCTCGGGCTGCGCAGAGCCGCCGCTGGTCGAGTTGATGCGGATCGCCCATCCCAAGGAGGCCGGCACACGGAAAACCCCGCGGTCGGCGCAGCCGGAGCTGCTCCCGGCCCGGATCACTCTGCTCGCCCTCGCCGGCCCCGGTCAGCTCCCGTCGGCTCAACAACAAGAAGTTGGATGCATTGTCTAGATCTAGAAAGGTGGTCTAATGTGGGGTGGTGGGGTGATCACCGCGCCACAGCCCCCCAGCGGCAGCACGTCGAGCGAGGAGAAGCCGGGATCATCCATGAAGGCCGAACAGCACTCAGCCGTCACCGCCCCGGACCTGTACGACCGGTCGGGAAAGCGCTACTCCCTGGACCACCTGCGCTGGCGGGCCGAGGACGGCAGCCCTCTCGCCGTCAGCGCCCTGCCGGGTCTGCGTCCCGATCAGATCGACACCGCCGAACGGTCCCTGTGGCGCTATGGTGCGGCCCTGCCCGTCCCGGCCGCCCGCCGGGTGAGCCTCGGCGAAGGATGTACGCCGATGATCCCAGCCAACTGGGCCGGTCGGCGCGTCCACTTCAAGCTGGAGTGGTTCAACCCGACCTCCAGCTTCAAGGACCGGGGCACCTCGGTGATGATCTCCCACCTCGCGGCACACGGCGTGGACCGGGTGCTCGAGGACAGTTCGGGCAACGGCGGTTGTGCGGTGGCCGCCTACGCCGCTGCCGCAGGCATCCGCGCCAAGATCATCGTTCCCGCCGCCACGTCGGCAGCCAAGATCCTCCAGGCTCGCGCCTACGGAGCCGAGATCGAGCTCGTGGACGGCACCCGTGAGGACGTCTCCAACGAAGCGATCCGCCAGTCGGAGCACATCCATTACGCCAGCCACAACTGGCACCCCATGTTTCTCCAGGGCACCAAGACCATCGCCTACGAGATGTGGGAGTCGCTCGGCTTCACCGCGCCCGACAATGTCGTCCTGGTGGCCGGGGCGGGCAGCAATATCATCGGATGCGACCTCGCCTTCGGCGAGCTCCTTGCTGCCGGTCAGATCGACAGGCTCCCGCGCCTGTTCGTCGGGCAGCCCGAGCACTGGGCGACCATCGCCGACACGTTCAACGGCATCGTCCCGGCCCGCCGTGGCGAGCGGATACCGACGATCGCTGAGGGCGCTTCCATCGCCCACCCGGTCCGGCTGCCCGAGGCGGTGGAGGCCATTCGCCGTTCGGGCGGCGCCGCCTGCGCCGTCCCCGAGGCCAAGATCCACGCCGCGGTCCGCGCACTGAGCGCGCGGGGCTTGTACGCCGAGCCGACCAGCAGTGTCGCCGCCGCGACCCTCGAGCACTTCATCGAGACCGGGGCCATCGCTCCGGGCGAGACAACCGTGGTCGTTCTCACCGGTGCGGGGCTGAAGTCCGCCGAGACAATGGCCTCGGTGTTCGCCCAGCCATCCGACTGAGCCCACACGAGGAAAGGAGAGCACGGTGGCACACCCTTCCGACGACGATCTCACCGACGAGCACCTCGAAGGGGAGGACGAGCACCTCGTACGAGAAGCCGAGCGCATCGCCGTTGCCATCGGGCGCATGTTCCCGGGCCTGTGCGAAGTTGTCCTGCACGATCTTCGCCGGCCCGACAGTGCCATCCGCGCCATCGAGAACAACCTGTCCGGGCGGCAGGTCGGCGACTCCGCCACCGAGCTGGGGCTGCACCGCATCGCGGACCCCGGCTACCCCAGCGTCATCCAGAACTACAGCAACCAGTTCCCCGACGGACGCCCGGCCAAGAGCACCTCGATTGGCATCAAGAACGCCGAGGGGCGATATGTCGCGGCCCTCTGCCTGAACCTGGACGTCAGCACGCTGTCCCCGCTGGCACTGACCCTGGCCAACTTGGTCGCCACGGACGCCGAACACCGAGGCGAGAGGCTGGAGACGCTGCGTGACCGCACCGGACGCGAACTCCGGTCGCACATCGACTCCTTCGCCGCCGCGCGCTCCAGCACCCCCCGCGGCCTCAACCGCGATCAGAAGCGCGAACTGGTCCGGCAACTGCATTGCGACGGGTTCTTCGAGACCCGGAGTTCCGCTCAGCTCATCGCCGACCAGCTCGGCGTCTCCCGGGCGACGGTCTACAACTACACGAAGTAGCCACCTTGCCTACCGCGAGAACACCCCTGTTGCGGCCGAAAGCGAAGAACCATGACCCACCCTCCGGCTTTACGGACGACCGGGTCCAGCAGCATCCACCTCGCCAAAGCACCGCGGTGAGCACGCCTCTCGGCCGGTACCCGCCGTGATCCATAACGGCGTCATCCTTATATCCGATCAGCTCCCGCTCGACGCGGACGGCACGCCCGCGACGGACGTACCTCGCGACGCAGGCCCGGATGGTCCTGCGCAACCTCTGGATCGGGGCTCAACGCCGCGCGTGACGGAACTTCAGCCGAGGAACTCGTGTTTCGGGCCCAGGCCGCCAGGCTGCAGCTGACCGGCGAGGGCGGGGTTCTGCAGCAGCTCACGTATCGGCTGCTTGAGTCCCCGCTCCACGGTGAGATAGCTGATCACCTCGGTCATGACAAGCATGATGCGGCCGGGAGGAACGGCAACAACTCCCGCAAGGGTCGGCGGCCCAAGCGAAGCAATCCCGGCTGTGCTGACCGACGTCGGCCCGGTCGAGACCACCGTGCCCCGCGACCGTCAGGGCAGCTTCGAACCGCAGAACGCCACGGAACGACAGCACCGGCAGACCGGCGTCGACGAGATGGGGCTGTCGCTGTCCGCGAAAGGCCCCACACAGGGAGCGATCTCCGCCCATTTCGCCAAGGCCATGGGGCCGAGGCCTCAAAAACCACCCTCTCCACGATCACTGACGCGGTGATGGAGGGCATGTCAGAGTGGCCGAGCCGGCCGCGCTCTTCTGCCCGTGGCAGAGCATCGGCCAGACCGGGCTCAACGGTCACTACAGTCCACGTCTTGTGACGACGACAACGATGACGACGCGTGCGGTGGAGTATGCGGCTGATGGTCTGACGATGGTCGGGTATCTCGCACTGCCGGCCGGTGCGGGCCGCCGGCCCGCGGTGCTGATGGGGCCGGAGGGGATGGGGCTCAGTGACGTCGAGCGCCGCCGCGCCGACGCGCTGGCCGAACTGGGGTATGTGGCGCTGGCCTTCGACCTGCACGGCGGCCGCTATCTGGCCGAGCCCGAGGAGATGCTGGCCCGTTGCCTGCCGCTGCTCGATGATCCCGAGCGGATGCGTGAAATGGGCCTGGCAGCGCTCGATGTGCTGCACGCCGAGCCGCGCACCGACCCCGATCAGATCGCCGCCATCGGCTACGGCACCGGCGGCGCGATCGCGCTGGAGCTCGGCCGCGCCGGGGTCGATTTGCGGGCGATCGGGACGGTCAACGCCCTGACCACCGGCCGGCCCGGCGAAGCGGCGCGCATTGGGTGTCCGGTGTGGGCCGGCGTCGGCTCCAATGATCCGATCATGGGGCCCGCGCAACGCGAGGCGTTCACCGAGGAGATGCAGGACGCGGGTGTGGACTGGCGCCTGACGCTTTATGGCGGCGCCCTACACGCCTTCCACCACCCGCCGGTCGACCACCGGGCGGTTGACGGCGTCGGCTACCACCCCCGCCACGCGCAGCGCGCCTGGCGCGACGTCCTGGACCTGCTCGCCGAATGCCTGCCGGTGACCAACGATCTGTGGGCGTGACTCGGGTGCGTGTGCCGGCCCCGAGCCCGGGCACTGACGGTCCATCGCTTTCGAGTCCGCACGGCACCGACGCATCCGAGTGGTGACTCGATCGTCACGGTGGATGCACAACTCCCGCCGCAGGTAGCGGGTGTGCTGCGGCAGAGCTTCTACGGTGATCTGAGCGACCTGCGGCGGACCAATCCGGTTGCCGGGGCGAGGCGTACGCATCTCCTGCGGCAGCACCCGAAGGGCGCGACGGCGTGGGATCGAACCGGTGACCGGTGACCGGTCCCGGGAGCGGAGGCGCACATCGGTTGCCGCGCCACCTCTGTCCGCTTGGCCGTCGTCGTACACCGCGGCGTTCGAGCGGTAAGGCATCGCGAAGTCCTCCTCGCGGATCTACCGGATCTTTTTTGTGACGCGAGAAGCGATGCTCGCCGGAAAACCGCCGCCGCCCGGGCCCGCCCGCCTCACCCGGCAGGGGAAGCCCGTGATGCGCACGGGGTGTGACGTCCGCGCGTGGGCGGTGGACCTCGGCCCTCACCCCCAGGACGGTGGCGGGGGAGTGGTGGCTGCTCGTCGTCTGGTGTGCCACAGGGTGATCGTGTGGCGTGGCCGGTGGCGGCCATGTGGCCCTTGGAATGTCGCCCCTTCGGGTGGGGGGTGCAGGGCACATCGAGTGATCGTGTCGTTTCAGCCTCGACCTCAACTTCAGCTTTACTTTGGGAGGAGCGCCTGGGATTGAAAGCGTGTCAGCGGGCCACGTCGTGGATGACCCGGGCCGGATGCGGGCTTGCGCGCGAATACTGCAACCCTCGAGTACCGACACTCCACGAGTGGTCCCACGCGACTGCCAAGAGGGGTGACCAAAGGGGTCACCGGCACCTGCGGCACCAGTACCACCACAATCTGACGGAGGCGCCCACCCGCATGTGCATGCCAGGTTTCTTTTGGGCAGTCCTTGGCCATGTCTTCCTTTGTTCCCTCTCCTGATGAAGTCACCGCCGCGCAGTCTGATGACGGTGGCTGGTCGAAGAAGCAGCTTGCTCAATGGGGTGTTCCCTGGCCGCCGCCGAAGGGATGGCGCCAGCACCTTGCGGCGAAATGGCGGGGCGAGGACGTACCTCCCCTGAAGCAGCCTGACGACCCGGACCAGGTCCCGCTATTCTGACGGCCTTGCAGGCGCCGCCGCCACGACCGGTGGGCGGCGCACGTCGCCGATGGCGGTGTGGGCATCGCTGCCTCAGTCTCGACATGATCCTTGCGTGGATCAACGACGACGCGACACCCCCGCGCCGGCAGGGAGGGCCTCGCGAGAAGGCCGCCAGCCTCACGGCACCCCTGCTTTCGACCGTAGATCACCCCGTGGGCGCCAGGGTGATCGGCGTGTGCCAATGCTCGCGCGGGAATGGGCGCTGTCCATCCTGCCGACGTGGGGGTGCCGACAGCGGCCCCGCATGATCGACGGTGCGGTCGACCGCGGACTTCGAAATGCCGGACTGCGGAGCGTACTGGCGCATCGTCACGTGCGTGTGCCAGTACGTCGTGACCAGCAGGGCCAGTCGTCCAGCGACAAGCCCCATGGCTGAGCTCAATGGACCGTATCGGCACCGGCGCGGCGCAACACCTTCACCAGCTTTGCCAACTGGCGAGGGCTCAGCCCGGTGGAACGGGGCGGTCCAAGACCACTCCAACGCCGTGATCACACCAACCGTAGCAAGATCATTGCTTTGGGGTTGAGCCTTCGGGCTGATCAGGGCGGGGTGCGGACGCGAAGGCGAGAATGTCGAGGACCGCTGAGCGCAGGACCTTGAAGTGGCGGTGCACGCCGTCCACCGCGAGGGGAGTGTTGACACCCCACACGGTCATGCCGGCCCGCAGCCCGGACCGCACCCCAGACAAAGCGTCCTCGATCACCAGACAGTCCTTTGGCTCGGCACCGAGCCGCTTGGCAGCCAGCAGATAAGGGACAGGCGAGGGCTTGCCCTCCTCCACGCAGGCAGCATCCACAATGATGTCGGGAACCGGCAGGCCGGTCCGGGCGAAGCGTCCGCGCACCCGGTGCTCGTAGTTCGACGTGACCAGTGCCCACGACCCGGGCGGCAGAGCACCCAGCAGCTCAGAGGCGCCGTCAAAGGCGGTATACACGCCGGACCGCACGTCCTCGTCTTCCAGCTCATGCAGCGCAGCCAGGCACTCGCGCGGGTCACGGTCCGGAACGACCTGCGCAAAAGTCTCCATCGGCCTGGTCCGCAACGCCACTTGGTAGACCTCGTCGGGTTCCAGGCCGTATCGCCGCGCCCACACGTGCCAGACCCGACGCTGGTTGTCCACGGCGTCGATCAACGTGCCATCGACGTCAAACAGGACATACTTCTTCGTTCCGGACTGGGCAAGTTCACCGCTCACGCCTCGATCATGCCAGGCCCCGAGCAAGCAGTTGCGGGACAGCCCAACTCCCAACGGGGGCGCAGGGAGGGTCGGCCGACTGGTGCCCTCTTAACAGACACACGGTGAGGTACTTGTCTCGGGGCATGGAACTTGCCTGGTCGTCGCTGCCGCCCCCCATCGCCTCGGCGGTGATAGCCGCAGTGGTGGCGCTGGTCGTTGCCGTGGTGACGCCGTCGGTGACGTACGGCTTCGACAAGCGGTTTCATCGGCGCAAGCTGGATATCGAGTACACGTATGAGCAGCAGAAGGCGTTGCGTGACCGGATTGCGCTGTAAGGGACTGTTGCTGGAGTCCGGCAGCGCTCTGCGCAGCCGGTTGTCGAACTTTTTAAGGTTCGAGCACAACCAGTGGCTGCGGATGCGGGGTTCGTGCGGGGAGTCTGGCTACTACCTGCGCTCCTTCGCCTACCGGATCTTGTGCTTGGTGGCGGTGTGTTGCCTCATCGAGCGTTCCGCGGCGGCGTAGGTAGGCGCGGTTGCTGCGGGAGGCGTACGCCTTGTCAGCAGATGCTTGCACTCCTCACCCAGCTTGAAGCCGCCTCGAAGGCCGCCGGCAGACGACCTGGCCGGAGCAGTGGAGGAGGTTTTCCCTTCAGCACCCGGACGGCATCGTGCGTGTAGTTGTCGTGCGGGCTCCCCCGATGAGCCGTGCGCTACTCGGTGACGCGGGCGGTCGGTGTCGCGGAGCAAGTCCGCAACTGGCTGAGTACGTCAGCGAGAGCCGCTCTCGGAGGCGCGGCGTCGGTTTTCGGGCAATCGAAATGTCTTGTTGAACGCGCGACTGCACCGCGCCGTATGCAGTCAGTGACACACGGCGGCCGCGGTTCGCTCGCCCCGCCGCACGCTCTTTGCCCGTCGAGTGAAGGGAATCCGAGGACCTCATGCCTCCTGAGATTGTCAGTCATCAAGGCGCCCTGACCGGGGAGCGGTTCGGTATCGGCGCCAAGCCCCTCACCTTCGGCCGCAAGCCGACGAATGACGTGGTGATCCGCGATGCGAGCATCTCGCGGTTCCATGCCGAGGTACGCCGTGAGGGACACGGCTTCATGCTGTACGACCTGGGAAGCAGCAACGGCACGTACGTCAACGGGGAGCGAGCGACCTCTCATGTGCTCCAGCCCGGCGACCTGATCACCATCGGTGAGGAAACGTTCCGCTTCGAGGCGGCGAATCCGATGGAGACCATCATGGACCTCTCCGTGCTGGAGGCGCTCACGCCTCCTCCGGTCGGGCAGCCGCTGCCGGTGCTCAAGGTCACGGTGGCGGGCGGCGGTCCCGTAGGGCTGGCTTTCGCCCTCCTCCTCGAATCGCTGCTCGGCCCCCGGGCCGCGATCACGGTCTACGACGGCCGCTGGACCCGGGCCGGGGACCGAGTCCTTTGGAAGGACGCCAAACAGGGCAATGTCCGGCGGCAGCAGGTCGTCACGGTCCAGAGCCGTCAGTATCTGGGGCTTCCCCGCGAGGTGCAGGCGAGGCTGTTCCGGGACGGCGCTTACAGCGAGATGTGGCCGGCGGGCCCGGACTCGATCGACGGTCACAACCCCCGCAACATTCGCATCGCCTACGTCGAGGACACTCTGCTGGAGATCGCCAACGAGAAGCCGGACCGCATCCGTCTGGTGCCGGAGCGGTTCGATGCGGTCCGGCACGACAAGACCGTGGCCGCGGGCCACGTGCTCGCCATCTGCGAAGGTGGCCGCTCCCGGACGCGTGAGCACTTCGCCGAGAAGTTCGGCCAGGCCGACAAGTCCATCTACTCCCTGGAAGGCGCGCATCTGCAGGACGTGGTGCTCGGTTTGAAGGTGAAGTCGCGGCTTCCGGATGCGATGTCCGTGCTGCTGACCGTGGCGCAAAACCGCTTCCTCCTCAACTCCCTGCATGGTGAGGGCTTCCTCAACATGCGGCTGACCGACGAGGAGGCGAAGGAGGTCGTGGGCATTGACCCCGTGCGGCAGGTCTTCGAGGACTGCATCGCCTCGCGTCCGTGTGTGATGAACCGGAGCGAGGACGGCGACTACCGCTGCGACACGCACAATTCCCTGTTCCTGCCCGCCCTGATCAAGGGCTCCGCACTGTGGAAGCGGGTCAAGGAGGGCCTGGCACTGTTCGCCGTGCCCGAGTCGGACTTGAGTGCCGTCACTGCGTTCCGGCTCGACATGGTGCAGCGGCCGCGATTCACGGCACGGCTGTATCCCAAAACATCCGCAGGACCCGGCACCTATGGATTCCTGCTCGGGGACGCCGCCAACGCCATCCACTTCTGGCCGGGGCGCGGCCTCAACAGCGGCTGGGGTTCGGTCATCTCGCTGGCCCGGTCACTGAGCGGCACCTGGCGGGGGCGGCCGTTCCGCGACGCGGACTTCGTCCGTCATGAGGCGGCCATGTCGATGCTCCAGTACCGGCACAAGAGCCGCGCCTGGAACTCCATGATTGCAACGGACGAGCAGGGGGTGACCCGGGCCATCAAGGACAAGATCCAGCAGAGCATCGCGGAGTCCATGGAACTGGACCGGGAGTCCGACCTCGACACGCTCATCACACAACTCCGCACCATCCGCCACCGCTTGTCGCCCCGGGTTCCCGGCATGCCAGATGACGCGACATTGCTGCAGCACCTGGACACGTTGGACAGCCGGACTCTCTACACCTTGGTCCGCAGCGGTGCATGGGACACGCAGATCGTCGGCGGCGAGGAGGTCGACATCGACATTTTCTACCCTGCGGAGCGGTTGGACTCCTCTCCGCCGCCCTTGTCCTCGCCCCTGGTGGAGGCAGGCTCCTCTCCGGGGCCGTCGGAGCCGGCCCGGGGATGCGGCCGTCACCCCGAAAACGTGGCCTGACCAGATCTGCTGGGTTCCGGTCCGCCGAGACGGATCAGCGCCCGGGGCTATGAATGCTTCCAGGGCGCTGCGGCCGGAGAGGCACGGGCTCGGCGTCGTCGCCCACGCCGAGCTGTAGCGCTGCGGGCTCTTCCCCCTCCTGGTGTTCACCGCTGGCAACAGCCCCACCACCGCCCGGGTCGTTCCCTGCAGGGAGGCCCTGCAGTTTTGCGGGCACGCCATCAACCTCGGCGTGCCGCCCGAGGCGATCCGGCTGGAGCCCCACGCAGGCAACACCGGCCAGAACATCACCCTCACGCGCGAGGTCCTTGCCGCCGCAGCGATCCGGCGCCGAGCCGGTGCTGCTGGTCTCCAAGCCCTATATGGAATCACGGTCGTTCGCCAGGCCCGCAAGCTCTGGCCCCACGTCGAGATCCTCTGCGTGTCGGAGCCACTGGACTAGGCGCTGTTTCTCGGATCATGTTCGGAGCCAGATGGTGAGGGCTGCGAGGGTGGTGGTGCCGAGGTAGATGTAGGCGCGTTTTGATAGCGGGTGGCCACTGCCCGGAAGCCCTTGAGCCGGTTGATGGCGCGTTCGACGGTGTTGCGTTTCTTGTAGCGCTCGCCGTCGAACCCGGTGGGCCTGCCTCCGCGGGAGCCTCGGTTGTGCCGGTGCCTTTGCTGGTCCAGGCGTTCGGGGATGGTGTGGGCGATGCCGCGTCGTCGCAGGTAGCGGCGATTCTTGCCGGACGTGTAGGCCTTGTCCGCCAGGACATGGTCGGGTCGGGTGCGCGGCCGTCCGACGCCGAGGCGGGGCACGGAGATCTGGCTGAGTACGCGCTCGAACTGGGGGCTGTCGCCGTAGTGTCCCGGGGTCAGGACGACGGCGAGGGGCCTGCATCGTCCGTCGGCTGCCAGGTGGATTTTGGTCGTGAAGCCGCCGCGGGACCGTCCCAGACATTCGCCGCTCGGAGGACTTCCTCCAAGCGGGCGGCCAGTTTCTGCAGCACCGGATCGACCTGGTTCGTCCCCCGGCCGGCCCCCTTTTGACCCACCGCGGCCGGGGGTGATTTCCGTGCGCCGGCCGCGTGTTGGTGGGCTCGCACCGTGGTGGAGTCCACGGAGACATCCCAGTCGATGCGACCTTCGGCATCCTCAGCTGCCTGCACTTTCGACAGCAGCATGGCCCACGTGCCATCCGCTGACCAGCGACGATGACGTTTGTAGACCGTCTCCCACGGCCCGAAACGCTCGGGCAGATCCCGCCACTGCACACCCGTGCGCACCCGGTACAGCACTCCGTTGATCACACGTCGGTGATCACTCCACCGGCCCCCACGGGCACCACCACGAGGTAAGAACGACACCAGCCGGTCCCACTCCGCATTCGTTAAATCACCACGACCCATACGATCAGCCTGACCCCAACTACCCGTTCACGTCAGCAGATCCGAGAAACAGTGCCTAGTGGCGGGCCTGGTTCAGTGCCCATATGGCCCGCGGCACCAGGAGGGCCGCGGTGCCGATAGTGATACCCGCCCGCGCCCGGAAGAGATCGGTTCCCCGCCGGCCCCGCACTCTGCGCAGAGCCAGGGTGCCTGAGACGATCGCAGAAATGCCCAGGGGCACGATGCTGCAGGCGAGAAGAAGGCGGACCTGCATGGGGAGCGCGATGGCCAGCAAGGGGCAGACAAACATGGCGAGGGCGGTAGTACCGAGTACCAGCGACGTGGTACCCGGCGACTTCTGGCGCGGCGAAGCCTGTTCGCCCGGTCCTGCCATCTGATCAACGGTCATGTTCGGATGCTAGGCAGCAGGTGTCGTGCTCTGCTTGAGCTCGTGTACCTAGGTTGTCCTGAGTAGCTGGCTGCCGGACCGACGTCGCAGGGGATGGGATCGGGCGAATCCGGGGCACCCGCGGGGCTCGCACGACCGCAGCGCCGTCGCTGCGGGTTCGCGCCCGCTCACCGGACTCTCACCCTGGGGCTCAAGGGGGTCTGGAGCGAGCCCTCTTGGGACGCGTACGCCGAAAACCTCCGGGCCCCGGGGCCACCACGTATCAAGTCGCCGGTCTGGCCGTGGACTTCTCTTGTGGTCCTGGACGTCACTTGCAAGCCACCGGGGCCTGCGGGGGCCTGTTCAGGTCCGCACCCTGCCGGGCCCAGCAGGCCACCCCCGGTCCTCGCACGCGGTGGAGCACCCAGGGCGAGCGACCGGCTGCCCCATCGCCCTAAGGCTGGTTGCATCGTCCCCTGGGGCTCGTTCCAAGGCCGGGCGTGTACGACCCGCGCTGACCGGCGACCCTGCTCGTTGTTTGGGGCAGTGCGCTGTCCATCCCTGCTGCGCGGGGTTGTACGGCGCCCGGACAGGGATCCGGACAAGCCCCTGAACAGCCCGGACAGCCCATCAGTGTCCGGGACTGCTGCATGTTGTTGATCCCCGGTATCAGGACCGGCAAGCCTTGCTGCATCGTCCGTGTCGCCCCACGTGGCACGAACGCGACAAGGAGTCAGGGCCACCGGACTCGTTTCTGGCGGCCTTTGCCTGCAGTCCCCTTGAGTGACCCACAAAGGAGCCCTCATGCGATCTCGCTATGCCCTCACTGCCGCTGCCATCGGCACCTTGTTCGTTACGGGTGCAATGTCCGTACCTGCGCAGGCCATGCCTGACGGTGGGTTTGCCGCTCCGGCTCCCTCCAGCGCCGGCGGCCCGGTCTCGGCAGAACGGGGTGATGGCGCCGCCATGGAAGTGTCGGCCGCCAGTCCCGCAGAGTACGACTGCCCTCGAGTGCACACCACCGGCCGTTACGCGTACACCTGGTGCCGTGTGTACAAGGGAAAGGTCCGCCTGATCGCCGACTGCAACGGTTTTGACCGTTACTCGGGCTGGATCACCCCGCAGTCGGGCAACCCGACCCAGCGACTGCAGGCAGGACCGTGCAACGCCGGGCTCGGGCCCAACAGCGGTGTGCAGGGAGCAGCCTGATGGCTGACGCCACCAGCAGGCGCCGCAGCGTGCGCTTTGCCGTCGTGGCGGCCGTGGCGCTGCTGGGATTCATCGGCCCTCCCGCTGCGGCGACTGCAGCAGTCGACGGCTCGGGCTCGTCCACTGCCCTGGTTGTTCCTGCGCGGTTCACCGTCAACGTGAGGTGCCCGGTGGAACGCATCTCCGATGGAGACATCGTGGATGTGAAGTACGGAACCGGAACCGGGTCCACCTACAGCAGCGCCAAGAAGAACGCCCTGAAGCACGCCAACAACCAGATTCCGACGGGGCACCGAGCGCATCACTGCAGGGTGATCTGAACAGCCCTTGCGCTGTCGCCAGAATCCCGGCGGCACGGGGAGGTCGGTCGGCATCGGCACGTTTGTGCGTGTCGCTGTTCTGGCTGATCTCCCCAGCGCGGTGACGGTCAGCCCGAACTGGGCTCCTTGCGTGATGAGAACGGACAGCAAGTGCGGGCAGGAGGATCGCGAGGCACGACGAAGGCCCGGACGCCTGTTGAGTTCTAGCGGTCGTCGCAACACCCCACTCCAGGGCTGCGACGGATTTCGGGATCCGGGGCGACCGGAATCCGCAGGGCCGGAGGCAGTTGGTCCGGGAGCGGTTGGCGACCCAGACCGGATCGCGTACGGGCGCCCGCGTCTGGGCGGCTGGGGCGCATGATGCGCCAGCTGGTGCGCGGTACGGCGCGGCGCGGTGACGGTGTGGGTCAGAAGGAGGGTGGTTTGCCGCCCGGCGTCACCCCGCACCCATGCCCCGGTGCAGCAGACCTGATCGGCCGCCCGAACAGGGAGGCTGCTGCGAGCGCGACGTCGGATGCGGGGATGGGGGGATCGGGCATGGACCGACGGCAGGGACACTGCTGGGGCGGAGCAGGGGATTCGCTCCATACGGCGCCCCCGGCAGGGGAATTCGCTTTCGCCGCATGCTCGGATGGAGTGCGCTTGCGAGCCTGCTTCCTTGACACTGGCTGTACGGCAGACGCCGGAGCGTCGCGGCCCGGCGATGTCGGCCTGCGTGGGGGGAGCTTGTGGAAACGTGGCAGATCTGGTTGGCCCTGGGGGGCGGTATTACCGGCCTGGTCGGGGGGCTCGCGGGGTTGCTCACTGCGCTTCACGCCCGGCACGAGCGCATCGGACGGGCCCGGCTGTACCCCGAGATCCGCGCCGCGCTGGCCGAGATGGGGTGGGACTGGCAAAAGGCCCGGACCTGCGATCCACAGGTGGTCGACCGCCTGGGCAGGGCTGCGGGGCCCAGCCTTCCGCCCGCCGCGCGTACCGCAGCTACGGCGATCTCCCGCGTCTACCTCTACTGCGACAACGAGTGGGCTGAGAACGATCTGTTCACGACGCTGTGCTACTCAGCGGCGTGGGAGATCCTCATGCGCACGGTGTCGTGGCGGCGGGTTCCCCGCTCGACGAAGAAGCGGTTCGACAAGGCCAAGCGCGAGTTCGAAAAACACTTCGCCATGTAGTCGCGTGTGAAGGGTGGGCCGCGCAGCATGGTTGCCGCGCGGACCGATCAGCTCGGATGCGTTCCGGCTGCTCCGGCTGGTTGGGGGTACCGGGTAGGGATGGGTGGGCATGAGGAGCGTGCGGTCGCGATGCGTGCGTGGGTTGCAGGGGTCAGGGCTCGGGGGCGGGGGATGAGAGTGGATGCGATCCGCAGCAGGCGTGCGGCGTTGCGGATGCAGCGTGACGTGCGCAGGCAGCTCGGGGACGGCCGCACGCAGGGCTGATCACAAGGCCGGGGCCGGGGCTGGGGGTGTGTCGTGGTGCGGGGGCGTGCTGTGGGCTGCTCTTGGCTGGGTCGGCCGGGGAGGGAGAGGGGGGCGTGTGGATCACCGTGCACCGTGAGGGTGTCCGTGGCTGTCTGCCCCTGAACGATGGGGGTGGCTGGCGTACGTCGGGGGCGGGCGCTTGGGGGCGGGGGCGCGACGCAGCCGGGCGCCACCGTGGTGCGTTGCGGTGTGGTGGCGTCATCGGGTGATCGGGGTGGTGCCGGTCGCGGCGATGGACAGGTCCCACAGCCGCGCGGCTGCATCGGGGTCGGTGGCGTAGGCGCGGACGCCGCCGTCGTCCATGGACGCTTCGGGGGCACAGATGGCGGCGATGTCGCAGTCCTGAAGGTAGAGGCCGCCGCGGTCGGCGAGGAGAGGGGAGGTGGCGGCCCACAGGCCGGTGGCGGCGCCCTGGGAGGGGGTTTTGAAGTCGGTGGCGATCACGTTGCCGTGTTCGTCCACCCACCCGCGGTCGATTTGTTCTTGGAGTGTCATGTCCCGCTGCAGCCCGGTGATGATTTTGCCGGGGTGGAGTGAGAAGGCCCGGACGCCGTCGCCGCGCCCGAGCGTGTCGAGGTGGACGGCGAAGAGGGCGTTGGCGGTCTTGGCCTGGCCGTAGGCCAGCCACTTGTCGTAGCCGGTGTGAAAGTGCGGGTCGTGCCAACGGATGTCGGTCAGGGTGTGGCCGGCGGAACTGTTGACCACGACGCGTGCGCCGTCGGCGGCGGCCAGGAGCGGGTAGAGCTCGCAGGCCAGGACGAAGTGCCCGAAGTGGTTGGCTGCGAGCTGGCCCTCCCAGCCGGGCCCCACGCGCCGTTCGGCAGTGGCCATGACTCCGGCGACGGCCATGAGCAGGTCGAGCCGGGGCAGGGTGTCGCGGAGGTGTGCGGCGGCGGTCCGCACGCTGGCGAGGTCGATCAGGTCCATGGGGATGACCTCGCAGCGCTTCACATGCGCGAGTGCGGCCCGGGCGATGTCGGGCCGGCGCGCCGGAACGATGACGCGGGCTCCGGCGGCCGCGAGAGCACGGGTGGTTTCCAGGCCGAGCCCGGAGTAGCCCCCGGTCACCACGGCGTTCGTGCCGGACAGGTCAAGGCCCGCGGTGACGTCCTGGGCAGTGCTAGTGGCGAAGAAGGGCGAGCCGAGGGGCTGTTGATCGATGCTGGTCATGCCGTCGAAGCTACGATCTAGAGGGCACTCTAGATCAAGTCCTAGACTGCGACGCATGGCCGGCACCGAGACTCCTGCAACACCACTGAGCATCGGCGACGTGGCCGAGCAGACCGGACTCAGCGTCCACGCGCTGCGCTTCTACGAGCGCGAGGGACTGCTCGTGGGACCGGTCCGGCGAACCACCGGAGGCCGGCGACGGTACAGCACGTTCGACGTCGGCTGGCTGCTGATCTGCGTCAAGCTACGGGAATCCGGGATGCCGCTGGCCGACGTCAAGCAGTTCGCCGAGCTGGTGCGGCACGGTCCGGGAAACGAGGCGCAACGCCTGCACCTTCTCGAAACCCACCGGCGGCGCGTCGACGCGCAGATCCAGGCACTGCAGGACTGCCGGTCCGTCATCACCAGGAAGGTCGGCGTCTACGCCGACCACCTCGCCCGCGGCAAGGCCGAAGGACTCTGGGCCCCCACGACCTGAAACCGCACCCGCACGCACAGCACCCTTGTGCCCCGGAACACCTGCTGCTTCTCCCGCATAGATCCACCGGCATGGGGTCAGGCTGCGCCGGCGAGGGATGGCCGCCCCACCGGATTTCCTTCTCGCTGGGGGTGTGGGTGCGTTACGTGCGTGCGGCAGCAAGGGCGTCGCGGTGGCTCATCGGCGGACGTCGGCGTGTCCGCAGCAGCCCATCGTCGTGACGGCCTTGTCGAAGGCCCGCGCGCGGCGGGGCTGGTGGCGCTGGGCAGGAGGGGGCGGTGGTCGGGCCCGGCTCCGACACCCACCGAGATCATCCCGACCGCCACGTGGCCTGCCTTCCGCCTTGCCCAGGACGAACAGTCCGCCGCCTCCCTGCTGAACGCGGCGGGTGCCGCCCGCTCGGGTTTGTCATCACGCCCGGCCAGTGGGGGGATGCACCGCGGATGATCCCCGTCTTGGAAGAGATCCGCGTGCCCCGGCAGGCTGGTGGGCGACCGCGGCCCCGTCCCGGCCCCGTCCCGGCCCCGTCGGGGGAGACAAGGCGTACTCGTCCCCGCCGCAACGAAGGTGAGCGGACCATCAACCGACTCAAGAACTTCCGAGCGATCGCCACGCGCTTAGACAAGAGGGCGTACGCCTTCCCGAGGGGACGGTCACCGTGGCCGCGCTCCGCCTACGGCTCCGTCCACAATGATGCGCCCAGTTCAGAGGTCCTTGGCACCCGGGTAGTGGTGGCGAAGTTCGCTGAGTACGCGCTCGTCGACAGCCCGGACCTCCCACGAGGAGCTGTCGAATTCGGTCAGGACGAGCACCAGCTTGTCGTCGGCGGATCCCCGTGCTTCAGCGTCGATCAACTGGAGGAAGGGCGTCGTCAACGACAACAACGTCAAGGTGTCCATGCCCTCGCCAGCAGACAGCCTCTCCATCTCGACACAGCGAGGATCGACAACCTCATCGAACTCGACGCGCCACGTCAGGTCCAGGCCGAAGCTGCCTAGGCGAACCACCAGCTCAGCCAGGGTCACGTAATGCTTTCCGTGCCAGGCAGGAAACGTGATCCCCTTCATTCCCGCCTCTGCTTCGGCTGTATCGCGTGACATGCGGCCCCCTTCGTTCAGCGAACCTTAGGCCACGCCTCTACTCGGTTCACACGACCCATCGGACAGCCCCTAGTGAGCTACGGAGCCATCCCGTCCGGTAAATTCATTTGCGTATGCTCTTGTGATTGCGTGTGCCGGGCATGCGGTTGCCGCGGGCCGGTTGTATCACCGGTGCGCTGAGAAACCGTCGAGGTAACCTTTCTCAACCGGTTCCGGGACGGATTCTGACAACGCCCCGAGGAGATTAGTAGGCTCGAATGTGCGGCGGGTTCATCGCCCCTGGATCGGCAGGAAACTCATGGGGGGCCTGAGGGACGGGCTGCACCGGGTCACCGGGTGGCGTGGTAGGCCAGATTCGCGAACAGAGCAGCCACGGGCAGACAGAAGAACACAGCCCAGGGACCCAACTGGTGGTCACGAACCCGCAGGTGGGCGAAGAGTGCACCCAGGAAGTACAGCACGAGACCGATGGCAGCGAGTGTGCCCAGCACCGGCACGGCGAACCCGGCCAGCAGCCCCAGCGCCCCCAACGCCAGCAGTGTGCCCAGCGGGCGCATCCAGGACCTGGGCACACGCAACTTGTCCGCCTGGCTCTGGGGATAGTCGTGGCCGATAAAGTTGGCGATGGCGGCTGAACCGTTGACAGCCGCGGTGAGGAGGGTGACCACGAGGTAGAGGGCGAGCACGAGAAACTCCTTCTTCTGCGCGAGAACGACGGTTGGGTGTTCGTCTCCTTGACGAAGGCAGCACCTCAAGATGTGACATGCCCTGTCAGAGCAATCCCTCGGAGGAGAGCCGTATCCATACTCATTCGCTTTCGGTGGTCTGGTCGTCGAGCAGGTTCCTGGCGATGGCCGCATAGCGGCTCGCGGTTGTGTGGGACAGGTTGAAGACCAGGGCGAGGTGCAGCGGGTCAGCGCCGCCGGCCAGTGCCTCGCGCAGTACCCGGTCGCCGCGGATGCATTCGAGGTAGCCGCCCTGGGGAGGGGACGGCCTCTCACCACGGGCAAAAGACTTGGCCGGGCATGGCCGGTTGACGGTGACGTCTTGGGCCGCAGACTCAACCAGGCTCGCGTCTCCGGTACTTGCTCCCGCGCGCCACACTTCGTGGGCGTCGACGCATTCCCGCAGCGTCGACGTCCACTGTGGGACGTACCGGCCGTGGAGAGGAGCGCGTCGCGGCGGTACGCCCAATCTCCACCCCCCTACCTCAGCGGGGCACAAAGGGGAACGGGAACAGCGCATTTCGCCTACGCCAGGAGCTCCCCGTCGCCCCGCAGCGATGCCGTGCCAGCCCTTCCGCTCAAAGGCTCTCTAGCGCGGCTTCGATACCGCCGGCAGCGCCCGGCGCATGGCCGGTCATGGCCTTGGTCGAGGTGACCAGCAGGTGCTCGTCGAAGACGCGGTGCAGGGCACGAGCTTTGATGAGGCGGTTCATGATCGTAGAGGTGCCGTGCGCGGCCGCAAAAAGCCCCGCGTTCCCGAGCAGCCGACGGGGAAGGTCGAGAATCTTCGGCACCGGCCCCGCGGCGGCCGCGCTCCCGCCGGAGGCGACGTCGACGAGCGGGACGCGGGCCACGCCGGGCTGGTCGACCGCCCGTGCTGGCCGGGATGAGGCAGATGCTCCAGACGCTCGGCTAAGCTGAGCCGCCCTCGCCTCTTGCTGCCCGGTTTGTCAGTGGCGCCGGGCACGAGGGGGTGATGGGCATCGATACCCCCTGGTACCGTGCCGAGTTGGCCAAGTCCGGGGTCGTCCATGCCGTCCGGGAACACGCAGGCGGGCCATCACGTCGTCGAAGGCAGGCGCGTCACCAGCCTGTCCGGCGCTGAGATGGAAGGCCAGGGGGCGGCAGTTGGCCGTCGGCCGCGAGATGAACCTTCGTGGGCAGTCCGCGAAGCACGTGACCTATCGCAGGGGGCGGAGCGACCGCACAGGCAACACCGTCCGCGATCACGAAGGGCGGGCCCCCAAGTTCGGCGCTGCTTCCGCCTGGTGCGGGCAACCTCGGGTGCGGCTCCGGTGTTCCTGGGTGGATGCCTTCGCATTGACCGTGATCAGCGGCATGCAGCCTTTGATCCGGCAGAGCCGGCGGAAATGCACGCCATGGCCTGCTATCTGACCGGGACCGGCGGACGCCTGCCCCGGAACTGGCCGTCGGCCACGATGTGCCTGCCTGATCTGACGACTGCCGTGAGTGAGCGGCACTCGAGGCACTCAACAGATCGTCGGGCTGATCGCTTGCCGCTGGAGGGGAACGGAGGGGCGAACCAGGCCAGGTCAGGATCGGGCAAGGCTTCGATCAGTGCGGGGATCTTGGCTCTGGTCTTGCCCACGGCGAGGTCGGCGAGCGGGTCAGGATCGCGCTCCCCGTTCACCATCGCCTCCAGAATGGCCCCTTTGGTGACGCCGCCCGTGACCAGGGGTGCCACTGCACAAGGCCGGTAGTGCGGTCTGCTCACCCGAGCAGGCGGATCCAGCGCAGCTGCATGAACCCGCCCTCGCGGATGAGCGTCAAACTTTCGCAGTACCGCGGAAGTTACAGAACTGCGCGGCTCTACCGCGCTGGTTTGCACGGCGATTCAACCCCGGGTGGGACGCGGATCGTATGCGGTGGATCGTACGTTCCTGAATCACAAGGTCTCCGCAGACCTGCAACTGCTACGACAAGTGGCAGGCACCTCAACTGCAGTGCACCGCTGGAGTGGCTCACCCGGAGAAGGGCCATCAGCCGCTCTCCGGTGCGGAGAAACGGGGAGAACGCGTGAGTATCAAACGCACGACCACCATCCTCGGTACCGGCCTTGCCAGCTTGGGCCTGATTCTTGGCCTATCCCCTCAGGCGTGGGCCGCAGATAACTGGGATCCCGGGTACATCAAGTACAAACACGGTCGGTACACCTACAACGTCAGCGATGGTCATTCCGCCTACGCCACGATCACGTGGGACGACTACTACCGCGTGAGCATCACAGGTTCGGCCAAAGACACCAAGGCCGACGGCCGCTACCCCGGCGTGTACGTAAGTTACTGGTGGCATGACCAGGGCGCATGGCACTGGGCGGAGAAGAAGTTCATCAGCGCCACGGGCGGTAAAGGAACGGTGAAGTCCAACGCCCAGCACTCCACAGTCGACGTCAAGTGGTTGCAGGTGCAGTTCTGTGACGTCGGCAAGTACGACCGCTTGTGTAGCGATTGGAAGGTGCAGGACACCGCGAATCGATAAAGAAGCTGAGCCTGAGGCAGACATGCCATAAGCCGATGGCCAAGACCGTCGAGCGCTTGTAGTCCGCCGTGGCTAACGGATGGGCGTCTGGCATCTGGGCTGTCTGCGGTCTTCGTCGCACTGACGTGCAGAGCTCAGCCATGGTGTCTCCCCAGGCACCATTGGCCGGATGTGGCCGCACGGCGGCATGCAGGTTGTCGAACGTGTGGTGCACGCGGGCCCGGGGTGGGACCTCTGCTCCGGGCCCGCATTGCGTTCAGTGCGTGCCCGGCCATGGCCGGCCTGTTCGCCACGTGCCATCTGGCAGGCTGATCCGGCGACGCGAGGGGCCCCGGCCTGATCCACCAGCGAACGATCAGCCCGGCCTGCTTGTTGCCTGGTGGGGCGTATATCGCATTCGCGTGAGCCGCTCGGTCAGGCGCGGCTCGAAGTGAATCTGCCTTCGGGCGGTACGTCGCTACCCCCTTCCGCGACTCAGGCGTCGAGCGAGGAAATGATTGCTCCCTGCGAGTGCCGACGCTCCACCTCCGGACAGGGTGACTCTCGCGCCGTGGGGCGGGTCGAAGAAATCCATGTGGCGACCATAGCGATCGACCAAATCCAGCACGTCAGAACGGTGATGAACGGGGAGGTGGCTAGTCATCGCCAAGACCTGTGGATGGGGGTGGGATGCTGCCTCGTGTTACGCCGCGGTCGCACCGAGGGGGAGCTTCGTCACTCCTCAGGCCGTGGCCGCCTCAGGCGAAGTCTGCTGCGGTGATGCCGTCGGCAGATGGCGTCCCGCCGAGTGGTGTACTCAGTCGAGCTCGTGTGGTTCCGGTTTTGCGGGGGTCTGCCGCTGCGGGGTGGTCTTGTCTGTGAAGAGTTCGGCCATGGAGCCTTCGGAGAGGTAGCGGTGGTCGAAGGCTTGCCACTCGTCGTGGAGTTCGGCCAGGACCGCGGCGGCGAGCCGGTCCAGGGCGTCCGGGTTGGGGAAGACCTGAACCACGTCGGCCCGGCGTTTGATCTCCCGGTTCAGCCGCTCCAGCGGATTGGTGCTCCAGATCTTCTTCCAGTGCGCCGGCGGGAAGTCTGCGAAGGCCGTGATGTCGCCGGCTGCCTCGAGCAGCATGGACTTGACCTGCGGGAACTGCCGTCCGAGCATGTCCGCCACGACGTCCAGCTGGCTGCGGACCTGCTCGGCGGTGGTCTGCGCGAAGATCGTGCGGATGGTCGCCGCGACCATCTCTGCCGAGCCCTTCTCGATCACCGAGAAGACGTCTCGGACGAAATGCACCCGGCACCTCTGCCAGGCCGATCCGAGGAACACGGTGCGGATCGCGGCCACCAGACCACTGTGGGAATCGGAGATCACCAGCTGGACATGGTCCAGGCCACGGGCCCGCAGGCTGCGCAGGAACCTCGTCCAGAACGGCTTCGACTCGCTGTCGCCGACTATCAGCCCCAGGATCTCGCGGTGACCTCCGGCAGAAATCCCGGTCGCGATGACCACCGCCTGAGACACGATCCGGTGATTCACCCGGGCCTTGCAGTAGGTCGCGTCCAGGAACACATAGGGGAACACGGTGTGATCCAGCGGCCGTTCCCTGAACGCGATCAATTCCTCATCGAGTTCGCCGCAGATCCTGGAGACTTCGGATTTCGAGATTCCGGAGTCCGCACCCAGCGCCTTGACCAGGTCATCGACCGAACGCGTCGAGACATCGTGCACGTATGCCTCCATCACCACCGCGAACAGGGCCCGGTCGATCCGGCGCCGGCGCTCCAGCAGGGAGGGAAAGAACGACCCGGTCCGCACTTTGGGGATCTTCAGGTCCAGGTCGCCGGCCTGCGATGTCAGTAGCCGGTCGCGGTGCCCGTTGCGCCAGGTGGTGCGTTCGCTCGTGTGCTCGCGCGGGGCGGCCCCGATTGCTTCGGTTGCCTCGGCCTCGATGAGTTCCTGCAGAATGCGCTCACACAGCGCCCTGATCGACTCGACTCCATCGGCCGTACGTAGTGACTCCAGCAGCCGCATCAGGCCAGACTGGGACAGGGCCATCGCGTCCTCCTCGGTTGAACTGGCCGTTTACCAGGGAGACTTGCGCGATGGCCCGCCTCTGTTCAGGGAGCAGTCGCCGTCAGCAGGCGCACGCCCCGAGCAGACAACCGCGCGTTCCAACGCCCTGCCCGCCTACACCACTCGGTGGGACACCATCCGTCGGCATGTCCGGACGGCCACTCCACCAACTCGATCCGGTAACCATCCGGGTCCGTGAGCCACGACGTTTTCGGGCCGTTTCGGCCGCCCGGGCGCTGGAGGGGTTCGGGCCTCAGGCCGGCATTGGTGAGCGACTCCAGGGTGGTGGCGAGCGTTTCCACCTGGATCGCGAGGTGGTCGAAACCGCTGCCCACGTCGACTGGTCCGCCGCCGGGGCGGTGGACCAGTTCGAGCGAGGCCGCCGGTTCGTCGGAGAATTTGAGGATCACAAGGCGAGCCCCGTCGCCGGCCTCGACCCTGCCCAATTCGACGTAACCCAAGACGGTGTAGAAACCGAGCGAGCGGTCCAGGTCGGTGACGCGGTAGGAGACGAAGAGCGTCTTCACGCGGCCACCTCGGGTCGATGCACCCGGTAGCGGAGATGCGTAACGTCTCGGTCCTCGAGCCGTCGGACGAGGTCGAGTTCGATGTGATCGCCACCCAGGTGGTCGAACAGCCGTCGGCCGTCCCCGAGGAGGACCGGAACCAGGTGGATCTCCATCTCGTCCACCTGCCCGGCTCGCAGAAGTGCTTGGGCCGCGCCCGCCCCATGGACCATGACCGGCCGGTCCCCTGCGGCCGCGCGAGCCTGACGGGCGCACTCCTCGACATCGGTGACGAAACGCGCGTGGCCGGGTGGCACGTCCCCATCATCTGCCTGGTGGGTGAGTACGAAGATCGGCACGCCGTCGTGGTGGTCGCCCTGCCAGCGCCCGGCGAGTTCGAAGGTCCGGCGGCCAGAGATCACCGCGCCGGTCGCCAGCGCTTCGCGGTAGACCTGGCCGCTCGGACCGTCGGACTCCCGGTCGTCGAGCCAGTTGAAGAGCCGTCCACCGGCGCGCCCCAGCTCCTGGCCCGGCCGATCGTCCGGGCCGGCGATATAGCCGTCGAGCGACATCGACATGTACAGCCGAATCGGATTGTTCATCCTGGCCTCCCTCTCTCCTCCACGACACCGGGATCCGGCGTTTGCTGATCCGCCGACGGGGCGGGAATGTCACAGAGAAGACTTCCGGCAACCGGGAAACTCATCGGCACGCCCCGCCGGCCCTGCTGCCGGGCCTTTTCGGCGATGAGCCCTGGTCCAAGGGCGGCGGCTGACGCCGGGGCTGTGTTCCGTGCTCGCTTCGCGCCGCACCCCGGGGACTGGCGGGCACCGCGCCGGTGATCGTCCACCCGCTGCTCGAGCAGGAACTCTTGGTCACAGCAACCCGCGAGCGGGCGCCACGCGTTACCTCACCTGTCAGGTGCCGCCCAAGGGGTCGGGATGAGCCGTAGGCTTCGGGGCACGGCAGGGGGCAGGCATGGGCAAAGGTAAGCGCAAGAGCGGCGACGTTGCAGGCAGCACGTTCGCTGTCCTGGGCGGCCACCACGAACTGGAGGTACGGCGCCTGACGTGGACCTCCGAGAGAATCGAACTCTTCTACCGCATCACGCCCGCGCTTCCCGAGAGGTGGGCGGATGAGCCCGACGGTTCGATGACGCAGGCCGGGCCGCCGATCTACTTGTCGCTGGAAGCGAAAGACGATCTTGGCAGGGAGTACACGGACGGGGGCGGGACGTTCGGTACCGACCCCCACGGCCGGTTCACCGAAGGCTCCATCTCGCTGCAGCCAGGGCCGGCACCCGAAGCCGGTTCGCTCACCCTCACTCTTTGCCTGACGTGCGGCAAACAGCAAAGCACTCATCGCATCGACATGCCGTTGTGAAGCCGGCGGGATAAGCGACGCAGGGCCAACCCTCCCGAGGGTTGGCCCCGCGTCGCTCCCGGTGCGCTGTGGCGAACGCCTCCCAGCGCTCTGCACGGCGCCGTTCCGCCCCTCTTGCCTGCGGCGCAGTAAGGCCGCGTACAGCAAATCGTCAGCCATCGCACGCGGTTAAGTGCTCGGGGCAGGCCTGTCCAGCACCCGTCCGACAAGACCAAAGTGACCCTGTACAGCGGTGCGTTCGGGCAGGCTCACAGGGGCGCCATCTGCAATGCGCCGATCGTTTGCAGGCCGACCTGCCCGGCCAGCCAGGCTGCCCGCCGCGCTTCGACCTGCGTCACGTGGACGTACACCGTGTGGTCCGGAGCGGGCTCCTCAAGGTCGAGGTCGCGGGCATTCACACACACCGTCACATAAGCGCCTCGGGTGCCCCCGCAACCAAGGCCGACCTCCGGGGCCTCAGGCCAACCGCGAAAATCCCAGCGCACCATGGCCGGAATGCTTGCTGCCGCAGCCACGAACGCCTCCACCGAGTCCGGGGCCATGCACCATTGGCGCATGAAGACCGGCAGGCACTGCGACGCCCGGTCGCCGGGGCGCCCAGAGCCGTGCCTGCCGGCCCCGTAGGGCCACCAGTCTGCATCCGGCAGGACCTTGCTCAACCGCTCCAGCTCGCACATCGTGGAGACCCGCGCCTCGAAGTCGACTTCGAGGTCCGCGGTGTCGGCCAGGGCGAGCAGCCGCCCAACGACCCGCAGTGCCTCGGTGACATCCGGCGTCCTCAGCACGGCCTGCGCATAGGAGTTGCTCACCGCACGCAGTCTGCCAAGCCCTCCGCCGGATCACGAGCACATATCAAAACAGCCCCCGGTCCAGCGCCGGCAGCCGCACCCCGGCAGCCCGCACAGGATGAACAGCACGCCGAGTGTGCCGTCCCCGTCCCTCGTAACGGCAGCGCGGCCGCCCAGCAGCGGGAGCTGCGCCGATCACCCGAGCGTCCCCCTCTACAGCCACCGCTGCCTGCCGGGCACGGCGGGCGAATGCGGCCACCCCGTACTGGCCGTCCACCAGAACGACATCATCATCTACGGCAACGACCTCACCGACTGCATACGAAACGAGTGCTCCGGCCGGGCCAGCCGCCTGCCCGCCATGCGACCGTCGGCTTCTGGTCCTGCTTCGTCCACGGCGGTCCCGGAACCGACGTCGCCGCGCCCCTCTCGTGGTCCTCGGGTGGTGGGGTCAGGGTCGGTCCCTGCTGTGGGGTACGAGCCGGACGGGCACTTCTGGGAAGGTCCTCTGACGGCGGCCCGCTCTGCCCTCACGAGCGGCGGGCCGCCGCGCCTGGCTTGCGCTGACGGCTGTGTGCTGCTGCGTCCCGGATCTCCTGGGTGGCCGCACGGAAAGCAGGGGCGGCGTGGTCGAAGTAGTCGAAGAGAACGGCGCGTTCGTCTGGTGTGTAGCGACGGAGAACCTCGGCGATCTGGCGCCTGGCAGGCCCCACCACCTTTTCGATCTGGGCGAGGGAGTCGGCCACCGGCTCGACGATGACCTTGCGTCGATCATTCGGATCGGTAGCCCGGCGGACGAATCCGGCTCGCTCCAGGCGGTCGATGAGGCGAGTGGTCGCCCCGGTGGTGAGACCGGTACGTGCGGCCAGTTCTCCCGAGGTGAGCGTGCCTTCCAAAGCGATCTGGCTGAGCGCATACCACTCGGAGGCGCCGAGCCCCACCGCTTCCGCTCCGGCCATGGCGTGGAGTCCCACAGCGTCGAGGTACTGGCGGAAGACCAGGTGCTCATCTGCCGGCGTCGGGTCTGCCATGTCCCTGGATGCCCCTTGCGTAAATAGTTGCACGCGTGCAGATAATGTCTGCATGCAGTATCTGCATCAGTGTAGCTACCTGGAGGATTCCATGACCACCACGGACGACCGGCATGCCGTCACCACGGTGATCGCCTCACTCGTCGACGCCTGGCGACGCCACGACGCCGACACCTATGGTGCGCAGTTCACGCAGGACGCCACCTACGTCACCTTCGTCGGTACGTACTACCAGGGCCGCCGCGACATCATCGACAGCCACCGCACGCTGTTTGCCAGATTCCTCAAGGGCACACAGCTCGCCGACGAGATCCTGGACATCCGCTTCTGCGGTCCGGACACCGCCGTGATCACCGGTCGCGGCGACAGCTACAAGGGCAGCAGGCCAAAGAAACTGACCAAGGTCCAGACCTACACCCTGGTCCGGGAGTCGGACGGCCAGTGGCGCATCGCGGCCTTCCACAACACCAAGCGCAAGCCGCTGATGGAAGCGATCTCCTTCAAGGCCGCGCCCGCTCTTGTCCCGGCCTCCCAGAAGTGACCGGTGAAGCCGCAAAAGGCCCTCCATGAGCAGGCGCCCGCACCCTCACACCGCACTCCTCCACTACGTCCGCTCACACCGACAGTTCGCAGCGTCACCACGCAAGGGGTGCCTGCGGACGGCAGGTCGTCCCACGAGGGCCATGGGGCCGGGCGCAGAGGTACCTCTGCACCTGTCCTATGAGCTGCACGGATGTACGCCGCGGTACCGGAGCGGTACCGTTCTTACATGCCCGCACGTGGAATTCAGCGACCAGGAGCTTGAGGAGCTGCGTGCCCTGGCCCAGGAACGCGGCACGACCATGAAGGCCGTCGTCCGTGAGGCCACCGCAGACAAGATCACCCGTCATCGGGCGTTGCGGGAAGCTGCCGAAGTCTTTCAGACGACCTTCCGCGACCCAGACCTGGCCGCCGCCATCGAGGCCGCCGGCATCGACGACGGACCTGCCCCCAGCGCGAGGGGACGGGCTGCCTGACCCATGGCACCTGTCCTGCACATCGACGTGCCCGGGCTGCTGGCCCAGCACGAAGCGGCCCTGCCCGACCAACCGATGGTCTGTGACTTCTCCGCGCTTGTTGCGGCCGTAGCCCGCCACCGCGTAGATCCGCCCCGCCTGGGCTGCGACCCCGATCCGTCCTGGCGTGCCGCGGCGCTCCTGCAGACCCTGGCCCTGCTGCGGCCTCTGCCCTCCTACAACGTCCGCTTCGCTTGCGCGACCACTCTCGCCTACATGCACGCCTGCGGACAGGGCCTGGACGCCCCCTTCGGACAACTCGTCGACCTCACCCAGCAGTTGATGACGGCCAAAACGGACGTCCTCACTGCAGCCGACCGGATCCGCTCCTGGAGGATCTAGGCAACTTTGATCGACACACGCGCAGTTGAGCCTGTGGGCGGGAGAACCAACGGCGGTCCAGAGCTGTCCGCTGGCCCGGCGCTCCCCTCGGGACGTCAGGTCCGCACGTGGGCACGATGGAGCCCGATCTGGTGAGAGCCGGCGAAACGGTCCTGCCGATCAGCGCGGCGTGGCAGGCTACGGCGCAGTCCCGGTGTGACGGCGTGCGCCCCCCCTTGGGATGTGCACGAACTTCCGGGGCCCGTGTGGGGCCCGGTCTGCCGTGAAACCGGGCCATCCGCGCACCCCAATTCTCCTGTGACGGCGGCGGCGTGGCGGCCGCGATCACGACCACGCCGAACCAGCTCTTTTTGGCATCGGCGCCGTTCAGGCGCAGCCGGCACGGCGCGGGGCAGCCTGTGCGGCATGTCCCTCTCCACGATCATCGCTCTTATGTCGGCAGCTGCTGCTCTGTGCCGGGACGTGGGTTGCGGCTGAGGCGGATATGACGGCTATTCATGAAGTCGCGCTGCCGGCGGAGGGCAGTGTCCGGGGAGACGATGAGCCGTAGCCGGGCAGGGCGGTTCGTGGCAGCGGGGCGAGGAGAGCGGCCAGGGAGGCGCGGTCGGCCGCCTGCAATCCGGGGCGCTGATTGCCGAGCCGACAGTGCAGGACGGCGAGCTGGTGACGCAACGCGAGGATCTCGACGTCCTTGTCGTGGTCGTTCATCGAAATCAGCCGCAGGGCGGTGAAGGCGTGAGTGACGGCGATGCAGGCCAGCCGGAGGAGCATGGGCATTGATCACTACCGACCGCTGTCGTTGGATAGCGGTGCTGAACTGCACCGCCGCACTATTCGGCACCCACAACCCTCATCAGCCGGGCGGCTTCGGACAGCGTGCTGATCCACCGGTAGGGGTCCCGAGCATGCGCGTTGACCATGCTGCCGCACCGGGAAACTCCAAGATCCCCGACAGAGTCGAGCTCAAGAAGTGGGAGCCGGCGCTGCCGGCCCCCCTCTTGCGCGACGCGACGTGTCGAGTAGAGATCAGCCGCCGGACTGCACGGGCTCCAGCTTGATGCTGAAATGGCGAAGGATCGGCGACTGACCCACGATGCGGTAGCCGTGCACCGATTCGGGGTTTTTGGCTATGTCGGCCAGGGTGGCGGCGACATGGTCGTAGTGGCTGCGGGTGTAGACCCGACGGGGGAGTGCCAGCCGCACGAGTTCATAAGGTGCGGTCTTGATGGAGTTGCCTTGTTCGTCCTCTTCCCCGAGGTACAGGCTGCCCAGCTCCGCCGAGCGGATGCCTCCGCGTCGGTAGAGCTCGCAGACCAGTGCGGTGCCCGGGTACTGGTGCGGGGGGATGTGGGGCAACAGCCGCCCGGCGTTGACGTAGAGGGCGTGCAGGCCTGCCGGCTCCACGATGTCGACTCCGGCCTCGCCGATGCGCGCGGCGAGGTAGGCGGCTATGTCGGCGCGTTCGGCGAGGTAGGCCGATTCGGTGACTTCCACAAGTCCGCGGGCCATCATGTCGAGGTCACGGCCGGCCAGGCCGCCGTAGGTGGTGAAGCCCTCGGTGGCGATGAGCAGGCCCGCGCACTTCTCGGCCAGTTCAGGGTCCTTGAGACCGATGAAGCCGCCGATGTGGACGATGCCGTCCTTCTTCGCGCTCATGACGCAGCCGTCCGCAAGGCGGAAGGCTTCCTCGGCGACCTGCCGGGGGGTGCGGTTGGCGTAGCCGGGCTCGCGCTGGATCACCAGCCAGGCGTTTTCCGCGAAACGCGCGGCATCCAGGATCAGGGGGACGTCGTGGCGGCGGCACAGTTCGGCGGTCCGGTACAGGTTTTCCATGCTGACCGGCTGGCCACCGCCACCATTGTTGGTGATGGTCATCAGCACGGCCGCCACGGGCGCTTGATGCGCGTTCTCCAACGCCTGCTCAAGGGCGATCAGGTCGATGTTGCCCTTGAACGGGTAATCGCTGTCGAGGTCCTTCGCCTCGGCGCAGGGCAAGTCGTAGGCCTGGCAGCCGGTGAGTTCGACGTTGGCGCGGGTGGTGTCGAAGTGGGTGTTGGACAGCACGCTCGTGCCGGGCTTGAGCAGGGCGGAGAACAGGATGCGCTCGGCTGCGCGGCCCTGGTGTGTCGGCAGGATGTGGGGATATCCGGTGAGTTCGGAGACGACCTCGTGCCACCGGTAGTAGCTGCGGCTGCCGGCGTAGGACTCGTCGCCGTGCATGCCCGCGGCGAGCTGGTCCGCGGAGATGGCACCGGTCCCCGAGTCGCTCAGCAGGTCGATGGTGACCTCGTCGGCACGCAGATCGAAGGGGTTGTAGGCGACCCGCTTCAGCGCGGCCTCGCGCTCCGCTCGGGTGGTGAACGCGATCGGTTCTACAACTTTGATGCGATACGGTTCCACGGGACTTCCTTTGGTGCGGTGTGCGGGATGGCAGGATCGGCGGCCTTGCGACCGGAGTTCAGAGCGCTGTGGGTGCGTTGTGCAGCTAACAGGCCGACTTGCGCGTACTGCTCTGTCGGCGCCCTGGTCAGATAGGCCTCAGAGGACAGATAGGCCGTGATGCGGGGCTGCCGGTTTCGCTCGTACACCAGAGCGAGGTAGGCGATCAGCCCCACACCGTCGGTGAGCTGTCGCTGTGTCAGAGCGCGCAGGCTCCGGCGCAGGACCGTGGGATCCATGCCGAACCGGGTCAGCAGGGCGGTTGCCCGGTCGAGGGCCTCCTCGTCGTCGCGCACGTAGTCACGGACGGGGATGTGGAGCGTGAAGCCGCTGGGGTCGCTGTCGCCTTCGGTGAAGGAATGGCAGGTGAGCGCGGACCGCCCCAGCAGGCGCGGCGTACCGTCCCCTTGCTGCCCGGATGGCGGGAGGGGTCCGGCGGCCGCGTGGAAGAAGTGGCGGATGTCTGGCGCTGCAGCCCCGGAGGCATGGCTGAGCGCGCAGGCGTCGTCGGCCGACATATGCGGGTGCTGCACGTAGACCTTGACGCGAGGTGACTCCCAGGAGCCCAGGTCCAGTGCGAGGAACGGATAGCCCGCCGCGGGGGGAAGCTGCGCGAAGGCCTTGTCGTAGCCAAGCCGGCGTAACGCCTCTTGCACGGTGTGTGCAGCGTGCTCGGGTCCGGCGGCGGAGGGGTTCAGATAGACCTTGACGCCGGGGACCCCTCCCGCGCGCAGATCGAGCGCATACCACAGTGACAGCGGCCCCTGGGCCGTAGCGGGGAAGAACAAGTCGTGCAGGGCGTCGAGTTGATGGGTGGAAAAGTTCCAGCGGGCGGCCATCGCGCGGATGGCCTCGAGTCCGGCGCGCCCGCTGTCGCCCATGTCCTCGTGGGTCCATCCGGGCTCCACGAGCACCCGCAGTGCCGGGGCGGCGTCCGACGTGCAGGCCAGGGAGAACTCGACGGGGGTGTGGTCGTCGGAGAGGAAGCTGGGCGATGCCGGGGGCAGAGACAACGGTCGCCGGACGGAGTCCGCGAGGGAGTCGAGCAGGACCTGTCCGTACAGCGCGGTGTCCGCCTCGCTCAGGCCCACCGCGGCGCCCAGGCGCTGTAGTTGACCCAGCACGTGATCGCCGAGCGTGGCCTTACCGAGTTCGTCTGCCGGTATGCCCGCCTCCGGCAGGGACATCATCGCGTCCCTCGCACGGCACGGCGCAAGAAGCCTGTGTACGGCGCGGAGGCAGGGGGACGTGCTGCGCCAACGAGGCGGCAGACGAGGGCCGATCCGTCGTAAGCCACGGGTATTCGGCCCTGCGCCTTTTCGGGGTCGTCGCACCCGCACGAGTTCCTGCTGCTGGAGGTGGTGCGCCGCTGGCCCGGCCGGTTGCCTGCGGAACGGGGCGCGGAGGTTGCGAGGTTCACTGCCTCTCCTTCATCTTGTGTCACTCCAGACACTCCGCGCTGTCCTACCCCAGCAGTTGATCTTTCATGCGGGCTACAACAACTGCCCGTGTCGCCTGCATCACAGGCGGTGCACCGGCTACCAGAACTAATCGCACGGCTCCGTCCCTTAGGGCGGGGTGAAGCGATTTTGAGAAGTGCTCTAACCCGTAGGTCACAGCGGACGATTTTGCTGCTCGATGTACTACTTCACGATGCTCAGCGGTGCTTCGCCCGCCGACCCGGCGAAGTGGGAGACCGACCACAGCTTGTTGGCCCGGTAATAGTGCCGGACCAGATCGGGGAACTCCTGGCGGAGTCTGCGGGAGGGTACGCCCTTCAGCGAGTTGACCAGCTTGGAGACGGCCACCTTGGGCGGGAAGTTCAAGAGGAGGGGGACGTGGTTGTTCTCGCCGTTGAACTCCACCAGCCCGGTTTCGAAGTCGGCGCAGACCTCGCGCATGATTTCTTCCATGCGGACCAGGTGCCGGTCGGTGAACACCGTGTGCCGGTACTCCGTCACGAAAACCAAGTGGGCTGCAACACGAACGCGCAGTGCCTGCCTGTGCGGATCTCAGGCATATCGGCCATAAAACAACGGTACGATAGACAGGTGAAGGCGGACATGGGGCGCAAGTACCGTGCGTACCCCACCGAAGGGCAGGAGTCGACCCTGACCGGGTGGGGGCACACCGGGCGTGCCCTGTGGAATGTGGCGCTGAAACAGCGCGTGTACCTATGGGAGCAGCGCCGGTACACCCTGCGCGCCGCTGAGCAGTGCAGGCACCTGACCGCCGCCCGTGCCGACATGGATTGGATGGGAGACCTTCCCGCGCAGGCCGGACAGCAGATCCTGCGCCATCTCGACACCGCGTACGACAACTTCTGGAACCCGGAGCACCCGGCGAAGTTCCCGTCCCAGAAGAAGCGCGGGCACCGTCTGTCGATCCCGTTCCCTGGGCAGGCCGTCGAGGTCCACAAACTAAACCGCAAGTGGGCCGAGGTACGCATCCCGAAGCTGGGATGGCTCCGGTTCCGGCTGTCCCGGGCCATCGGCGGGACGATCCGCAACGTCACCATCTCGCGGGACGGCAACGGCTGGCACATCTCCTTCGGCGTCCACACCGGGGCCAAGCCCGCGCCGCCGAACGGCAAGCCCGGCTGCGGTGTGGACTTCGGCGTCGCCGCGTCCGCGTACGTCTCCACCGAGTCTGCGCCGCGCCTCATGCCGCCGTCCCTGAAGAAGAATGAGAAGGCCCGCCTCAAGCACCTTGAGCGCAAGAAGTCCCGGCAGATCACCTACGCCAAGAAACACAACAACGGGAGATACGGAAACCGACTCCGCCGCACGATCGCACAGATCGCGAAACTGACAACCCGGCAGGCCAACCGCCGTCAGAACTTCACGCATCAGCTCACCACCGACCTCGCCAAAAACCAAGGCTGGTGCGGTATCGAGGACCTGCGTGTGAAGAACATGACGGCATCGGCCAAGGGCGCCGTCGAGAAGCCGGGCACCAACGTCCGCCAGAAGGCCGGACTCAACGGGTCGATCCTGGACAACACCCCCGGCGAACGACGGCGCCAGCTCGAATACAAGGCCTGCTTGTACGGCTCAGAACTTCGGGTTGTACCGCCGTTCCACACCTCCCAGACCTGCGCCGCCTGCGGCGAGGTCGATCCCGAATCCCGCAAGGGATGCGGACGGCTGTTCGCCTGTGTCCGCTGTGGACACGAGGACGATGCCGACCACAACGCCTCGCTGGAGATCGAGGCCCGTGCCCGCCGGACCGGTGGCACGGTAATCAACGGCACGCGCAGCACCACCACGGTGCAAGTCCCGGCCACCGGCCGGAGGCGGAGGCGTGAAGCCCTTCAGCCCGCTCACGCGAGCTGAAGGGAATCGCCCTCATTATGGGGGCGAGAATGGTCAATGGCCCGTCAGCCACCTCACGAAGCTGCTCCAGCGCGCCGGCTTGCCGGTGGCCTGCGCCTCCGCGGGCGCGGCCGCGGGCGCCGGCGCCAGGGGAGGAGGCGCCTGGTGACCAGGGGACACGGCCGTCGGCTCAGGCGCGACCGCGGGACGCGGGGTGACCGCACCGAAGCGGACGGGCAGGCTGGCCAGAGCTCGGTTGAAGGGGCCGGGCCGCCAGGCGAGGCTGTCCGCGGGGACCGCGAGTTCAACGTCCGGCAGCGCATTGAACAAAGCCTCCAGGCCAACCAGGGCGATGAGCCTGGCCGGTTCCTTGGACGGGCAGGCGTGCGGGCCTGCGCTCCAGGCCAGGTGACCGCGGGTGTCGGCCCCCTGGTCCGCGAGCGCCGTATTGGCGGCACCGAAGGACACCAGGACCAGCTCACCGGCGCGGACCTTGTCGCCGGCCACGTCTGTGTCGGAGACCGGGTAGTGCGGCGCGTAGTTGGACATCGGCGCATTGCGCCACAGGGTGTCATCCAGGGCCTTGTCGAACTGCCCGTTGCGCGCGTACTCCTCAACGGTCAGCATCGTGTAGAAGGCGTTGCCGATGAGGTTGCCTTCCGGTTCGCCGCCCGCGCCGAGGAGCAGCACCAGCGTGTGCGCCAGTTCCTCGTCGGTCAGCTGTGCCGGGTGCTGCATCAGGTAGGACGTGATGTCCTCCCCGGGATGGACGCGCTTGAGTGCCACCAGCTCGCCCACCGCCTGGAGCAGGACCTGGCTGGCCTGCTCGGCATTGACGCCGTCGAACATGCCGGAGATGCCGAACAGGACCCGGTCGCCGATCTCCGCCGGGCAGCCGAAAAGTTCGTTGAAGACGTACAGGGGAAGCTGTTGTGCGTAGTCCCTGAGAAGGTCGGCACTGCCGCGAGCGCTGAACTGGTTGATGAGGAACTGGGCGGCCTGGTTGACGATGCGGCTCAGCCGGCTGTTGCTGACGCGGGCGAAGCTCTCGGTGATGGCCTGCCGCAGCCGCACGTGCTCGGCGCCGTCAGTGAACATGCAGTTCGGCCGGTAGGCCAGCAACGGCAGGACCGGGCTGTCGGGGCGGATGAGGCCCTCGTTCAGCGCACGCCAGCGGCGCGCGTCCTTGCGGAAGGTAGTGGGATCCTGCAACAGCTCAAGAGCCGCGTGGTAGTCGGTCACCAGGGTCGCCTCCACACCGGGCGCGATGGTGACCGGCGCTGTGGGGCCCAACTGGTGCATGTAACGGTAGTACGCGTGCGGGTTGGCGGCGAACTCCGGGGTGTCAAGGGATATGCGCTGCCCACTGCCGTGTGCGGGGCAGCCGGGCGGAGGTACGGGAGGGGTTGTCATGCGTGCTCCAGGGCGGCGCGCTCTTGCAGATAGCGGACCATGGTGATCAGGGCGTTGACGGACGACGCTTTGTCGCGCGCGTCGATGGTGACGACCGGGGTGTCGGGCAGCAGGTCGAGCGCCTCCCGGACTGCTTCGGGGGTGTGTACCGCGCCGCCGTCGAACTGGTTGAGGGCCACGGCGAAGTCGAGGCCGTAGCTCTCGACCAGATCCATGACCTCGAAACTATCGGCCAGCCGCTCGGGGTCCACCAGGACCAGGGCGCCCAGCGCTCCGCGGGCCATGTCGTCCCAGAGATTGACGAACCGCTGCTGGCCCGGTGACCCGAACAGATACAGCACGATGCGCTCGCTGAGGGTCAGGCGACCGAAGTCCAGGGCGACCGTCGTCGTGGTCTTCCCCTGCACTCCCTTGAGGTCGTCGACCCTCTCCGAGAGGCTCGTCATCTGCTCCTCGGTGGACAGCGGCGCGATCTCGGAGAGCGAGCCGATCAGAGTGGTCTTACCGACGGCGAAGTGCCCGACGACCAGGATTTTCACCGCAGTCTGCTGTGCACCGCTGCGCACGTAGGCGTCCTCAGACAGAGAGAGCCTTGAGACCATCGAGCACCTCCTGAAGCAAGGCCTTGTTGGCGAGACGAGCCGAGGGCACCGGCGCACGAGTGACCAGATAGCCCGCCTCGGCGAGGGAACTGAGCAGCACCTTGACGACACCCAGAGGCAGCTGAGAATGGGCGGCGATCTCAGCGACCGAGAGGTAGCCGCTGGAGCACATCTCCAGGATCTGCTGCTCCTCGGGCGAGAGCCGCTGGGGGCGCTGTTGATCATCGGTGGATGTCGTGACGAGAGTGATGAGGGCGAACGCGCCCTCATCGAGCAGGTCACGCCCACGGGTGATGACATAGGGCCGAACTAATTCTCCGGCCTCGGACACGAGCTCGGGCTCGGTACGGTCCGGATCCGTCATGAGGTGACCGTGTCGGTGCGGCGGGCGGTCGACATGGCCTTGCCCAGTCGGCTGACCAGCTGCTGCATCCGATACGTGATGTCTCCCATGTCGACCTCGGCGGACGCTGCCACGGCGAGGTAGGAGCCACCTCCTGCGGCATTCAGGAACACCCAGCCACCGTCGAACTCGATGAGCGTCTGGCGCCAGGTCGTGCCGTCGTCACCGCAGAAGAATCCGACGGACCGGCTGAGCGACTGCAGTCCGCTCACGGCGGCGGCCACTTTGTCGGCGTCGTCCCGGCCGATCTCCGCGGTGCGGGACATCTGCAGGCCGTCAGCAGAGATCAGGACCGCGTGCAGGGCGTGGGGAATCGCCAGCGCGTCCTCGAGCATCCAGGACAGGTCGTCGCTCACGGGGCATCGAATCCTTCGTGTGTATCGGCAGGAGTGTCGCGTTCAGTGGCCGGTACCCCCGCACTTCGGCCGCTGAGAGTGCCGCGCTGAAATGCGCCCATGGCCGCCACCCGTGCCTCCGCCGACCGGGCCGGCGGCGCAGTCGCTTCATCGGGCTGGTTGTCCGGCACGAGTGCCATGGCGCGGCGCTTGTTCTGTCGCCGGGGCAGGTCGCCCGCTGTCGTCACGGGAGCCGAACCGCTTTCCCCTGTGCCCGCGGTGGCTCCATGCGTTGCGGCGGGCCTCGCGGGTTCCGGCATGTCGGTCAGCAACTCTTTCGGCACCATCACCACCGCTCGGACGCCGCCGTAGGGAGAAGTGCTGTCGATGGTGACGGTGAACCCGAAGCGCGCACACAGCGCACCGATCACCGCGAAACCGAACGCGGGAGGATTGCCGAGTTCGGAGACGCTCACCGCAGACCCACTGGACAGCAGAGCTGTGGCGGCCGTCTTCTCTTCCTCGCTCATCCCGACGCCTGCATCGTCGATCACGATGCACATGCCCTTGGGCACCGTCCGCACTTCGACGTCGACCATGGAGGACGGCGCCGAATAGCTGGTGGCGTTGTCGAGCAGTTCGGCCACCGTCAGCGCGACCGGCTCGACGGCGCGGCTGGTCACCGCGATGTCCACCCGCGAGGCGATGTCGATGCGCTGGTAGTGCCGGATACGGCCCTGAGCCGCGCGGATCACGTCGTAGATGGATGCCGCATCCCGCTGCCGGCCGAGCCACCCGCCGCAGAGCACGGCAATGGACTGTGCACGCCGGTTGAACTGCGAGTTCATGTGGTCGACGTCCAGCAGATCTCGCAGCACGGCCGAATCGCCGTACTTCTTCTGCAGCCCGGAGATGGCCCGCTGCTGTTCCGCCGCGAGGCCTTGAAGGGTCTGCATCGCGGACTTCAGTACGGTATTGGTGGCGTTCTCCGCCTCTTCCTTTGCCTGTCGGACCACCTCGTCGTAGCCCCTGCGGAGCTCTGCGATGGTGGATTGGAGGTCAGCGTGGCTGCCCTGAAGTTCGGTCAGATCGCTTTCGAGTCCCCGCTTCTGACGGCGCAACGACTCATTCGTTTTTCGCTGGCGAACGACGACCATGGTGGCGACAGGGACGCCGGCAGCAAGCGCCCAGACCGTCGGATCCTGCAAAATTGTCATGTGACTCTCTTTGAGCGGCTGGAGTCCAGCTCTCGGAATCTATCCATGCGGACTCTCGACGTGGGCAGCCTTCACCACCCGGAGAGCCCCCTGGCTGTAGCCAAGCCGAGGAAAAAAGTCCACGTGGCATGTGCCCGAGATCGTAACACCAAACGATCATGACACTTTGTCAAGTACGCCACGCCGTGGCCGCGTTGGCGAAAAAGTCATGCTTAGTTCAGTGAAGAAGATGTGAGCGCGACGTGGAGACTCGCAGCAGCCGGCCGCGCGCCGAGTCGACCAGCAGTGTGCTGTCCGAGTTTCCGCAGCACAGAGAGCCCTCACCTTGTGACCGGATGCCCGCACCGGCACACGGGCCGGCAAGGCGAAGCACGGACGAGAGGCGTCCGCTCAGCGCAAGATGGCTAATTTGGGCGCGGCTGGGGGAGTGCGAGGCGTCGACGCAGGCGTGCGCGCAGCGGGACATCAAGTCACCACGCCCTGGTGGACCTTGACGCCCTCGTGAGCCTGGGATTTAGAGGTCAGTAACAAAGACGTTGGACGAGTCGGTGGGTGATCAGGCAGGTGGCGAGGCCGAGGAGGGCCTCGTGGCTGTCGTCGCGTCGCTCCCAGCGGATCCGCAGCCGTCGAAAGCCGTGCAGCCAGGCGATCGTGCGTTCCACAACCCATCGGAAAACGCCCAGGCCAGAGCCGTGTTCGACGCCTCGTTCGGCGATCACCAGGCGAATGCCGCGTTGCCAGAGCAGGCGACGGTACGTGTCGTGGTCGTAGGCACGGTCGGCGAGAGGGCATCGGGTCTGTGCCTCGGGCGGCCGACTACGCCCGCCACCGCCGGAATCTTGTCCAGTAGGGGCAGCAACTGCGTGACGTCATGGCGGTGTCCGCCGGTCAGGGACACTGTGAGCGGGATGCCCTGGCCGTCGACGATGAGGTGGTGCTTGCTGCCCGGCCGTGCTCGGTCGACCGGGCTGGGACTGCTTTGGGGCCCCGTCGGGCCGCCCGCACGTGGGAGGAGTCGATCACCGCCCGGTTCCAGTCGATCTGGTTCTTCGAGCGCAGCGAAGACGAACATGTCCTTGTCGGGTTCGTGCGCAAGTTCGCAACCGCGGGTCGCCATCACGACTGGCGCGCAGGGCAGCGCCGGAGCGAACAGCGGACGAGGGGGATGGCTCCGCCGCACTGCGCCCACACCCTCGCGGCGCAGCGCGGTCAGCAACTTCCCGACGCAGCGCGGGCTCAGCCCGGTGAACGGGGTGATCCAGAACGGCTGCCATGATCACACCAGCCACGCCGAGATCGTCCCACCTCGGACAAGCCGAACTGGACCTCAGAGTTCTGGAATGAAGACGGGCTCGATACCCATGACGGCGACACCCTCGCGAACGGAAGCAACGAACTGCCGAATCTCCACTACGAGGACGCCCCAGGAGACGGGTGTGGTCCGGAACTCCGGCGAGAAGACCGAGCCAACCCGCCAGCCTTCCTCGGAGCCCACCATGCGGATCAGGCCCGGTGCCGCCTGCATCGAGTCAAGCTCGAAATCATCCCCGCTGGCAGCCGCGCTCTGGAGCCAGGGCGCCAAGTGGTAGGCCAGTTCAGCCACAGGGAACGCTTCCTCGGACCACACCGAACGTCCGTCTTCCCAGATGGACAACTCTGCCTCAATGTCGAGGAGGAGCACCTCCAAGGGCGCCTCGTGCAGGGCAAGACCGCGCCGCGGCAGGTCCGACCGTCCAAAGTTCCGGCAGACGAACCGCATCGCCCGGCCTCCAACCCGATCTGAGGCCCGCTACACGTCCAGGCCACCCAAAGACGGATAACCGTAGCAATTCATGCCAGGTGCCCCGAGGGCGAGTAGGACTTGGGCCAGGACATCTTCCCCGCACCCGCGGGGATGGGGCCACGAAGGCGCGTGAGCTGACCGGCGAGATGTGTTCCCCGGACCCGCGGCGCGCAATGCGTGCGGGTCCGGCCCTATCTTTCGCTGCGGGTCCGGAGCCGGTACGTACTGTGGTGAGCAGTGTCTACGGCCAGCCGTGCTCGGTCAGGTCGTCGTGTTCTTGCAGGTAGCCGAGGAGTCCTTCCTTGGGGTATTCGATGATGTCGTGGGGCAGCTCGTGGACGCTGAACCATGCAAGGTCCAGGCATTTGGCCGGTTCCCGGTTGACCGGCTCCCCGTGCCACCGGGTGGCGAGGAAGAAGAATCCGATGCGTTCCACGGTCTGGTCTTGCTGGTGGTGCACGACGTGGACCAGGCGCAGGTGGTCGGGGTCGACCTCGACACCGGTCTCTTCCAGCAGTTCGCGTGCGGCTCCGGCGCGCAGGGGCTCGCCTCGGTCGAGTTTGCCTGAGGGCATGTGCCAGCGGCCGTAGCCGTAGGGGCCGCCGCGCTGGGAGAAGAGCAGCTTGTCGCCGTCGCGGAGGATGACGTGGGTGTCGATAACGGGTTGGGCGGGTTGCGGGTTCATGGTTCCTGGGGGGCCGGCGGGTTCGGTGGGACTGCCGACGCTACCGGGAGTCGGGGGAGGGCGTCGGCGATGGTGGTTGCGATCTGGGGCGGGGTGGCGTGAGTGCTGTCGATGGCCAGAACCTTCACGTTCGCGTCGGTGAGGGTCTGCGCGGTCTGGGCGTAGAGGTCGACTTCGCGGCTGGGCATGGTGGGGTCCAGGTGGAAGCGGTGGCGGACTCCGCGCCGGGCTATCCGCTCGGTGATCAGACCCGGCGACGCGGTCAGGATCACCGCGAGATCGGGCATCAGGATGTCCGCGTTCAGGTCGAGCAGAAAGTGCAGCGGCACGCCGTCGAGCTGCTGCAAGACCAGCGTTGAGGCGACGTAGCGGTCACAGAGGACCGCGTCGCCGGCGTCGAGCCCGGGGCTGATCTCCTGCTCAATGTGCGCGTAGCGGTCCGCGGTGACCAGGCAGGCCAGGGCGTATCCGTGGATGGTGTCGGCGTTGTGGCGGGTGAAAGCACCGAGCGTGCTGGTGGAGGGCTCCGCCGTCTTGCGTACAGCAATGCCGCGCCTGGTCAGCTCCTGGTGCAGGGCCTTGATGACGGTCGATTTACCGACGCCGCTGGGTCCGTCGAGGGTGATGAACAGGCCGCGTCGCCGCGTCACGCCGCGTCCTCCGCGGGCGCCTGACTGCGCTCGTGCTGCTCGCGGGTGATGGTGGCCAGGATGGAGCGGACTTCGTCGAGAGGGACGTCACCGAACTGGATGCCGACGGAGAAGTTGAACTCGTCGCGTTGACGCATCGACTCCTCGGCCCCGTCGTCGGTCAGGTCGACGTCGCCGTACGCGAGGAGCGTGTCGGGATCGTGGCCCGCCGCGGTAAGGGTCTGCCACACGGGGGTTCCGGGGTAGGGGCGGAACTCGAATGAGCTGACGCGGACGTTGCCGGGGCTGGCGTCTGCGATGTGCCACAGGTTGCGGATGTGGCGGACGGTCGCCTGGATGTCGTCGTGGCTCTCGCCGGGGTATCCGAGGATGAAGTAGCCCTTCACGTCGATGCCGTGCTGGACCAGACGGCGGGTGACGCGCTCAGTCATCTCGGCGTTGATGCGTTTGTCCATGGCCTGGAGCATGCGGTCACTGCCGGACTCGATCCCCAGGGCGACCTCGCGAAGGCCGTTGGTGACCAGGCGGTCCAGCTCACGGTCGGATACCCGGTCCAGGACGTTGATGCGGCCGGTGGCATCCCACACATACCGCTCGCCGATCTGATGGCGGGTGAAGGCCTGCATCTGCTCCTCGATGACCCGGCCGACGCCGAGGAACAGGTCGTCGACGAACCGGAAGGCCGTCACTCCGTACTCGTCGTGGAGCATGTGGAGTTCCCCGATGATGTTCTCCGGATCGCGGACGCGGATCAGGACATCGGGATTGGCGCTGACCGCTGCGCCGCAGAAGGTGCAGTTGTAGGGGCAGCCCCTGGACCCGACGATGTTCGCCTCCATGTGCCCGGTGTCGGCCGCGTTTTGCAGGTGCACGGTGCTGCGGCGCAGGGCCAGACGCCGGTCCGTCTGGGTGGGAGCGGCACGGTAGGGGTCTTGGGGGAGGAAGGCGCGGTTGACGTAGGGCAGGGCGTTGATGTCGGGGCCGAGCATCCGGGCCCTGTGCTCCTGGTCGACCATTAGGCCAGCCGCCCGTGTACCCAGCAGCCGGTCCCGCCACACCACGCCGGGCAGTTCGCGGCGGTTTTGCTCGTCCGCGAGGAGGGCGGTGACCCGCAGCTCCCCTTCACCAAGCACCAGTGCCCGCAGGTTGGCCATGCGCGGATCGGCCAGGACACGGTCCGGCATGGCCTTGGCGTTGTGGCCGCCGACCATCAGCGCGATGGCCGGGTCGAGCCGGGCCGCGATACGCGCGGACATCTCGTAGGTGGGGGCCAGGAGGTTCATGGCCGCCCACCGCGGCTCCGCGGCGTTGACGATCTTTGCCGTCTCGGTGATGCCGAGCCCGTGGGCTTCGGCGTCCAGGACACCGACGTTGAAGCCGGCCTGCTGCGCGTAGGTGGCGATGTAGGCCATGCCCAGGACCGGCAGGGTGTAGTCGTTGGTGCGCGGTCGTTGGTCGTAGTCGCGCAGCGGCGCGTTGACGAACAGCGCGTCGAGGGAGCGGGTTGGATCGGCGCCCGAGATCAGCGGTAGCTGGGACATTGATCCTCCTGGTCATGGGGCGCGTGAGCCCCAGGTGAGGGTGGAGAGGGTCAGAGTGTGCAGGGCGGTGCTGTCGTCTCCGGCCATGGCGGTCCACATCGGGCCAAAGGCCTTGTCCTTCTTGTCGGGCCAGGCGTGGTCGGGTGCGATCTGCGCGGCCCAGGTACGTACGGCGAGGTCGTCGTGCGGGTAGATGCTGAAGTCGCCGGTGTAGTCGGCCGCCGCAGCGGCTGCGGTCCACGGCCCGATGCGCGGCACGCTGGTCAGCGCGGCCACCAGGTCGCCGGCCGTCATCCGCTGCCAGTGCCAGAAGTACCGCTCGTGATGGGACGCAGCGGCCTGGAGGACGGAGCGGTGGAACTTGGTGCCCACGTCGGCGAACTGGTTGTCGGCGAGCGCCAGGACCTGTTCCGCGGTGGGGGCCAGGGCAAGTTCGCCGTGCGGGGTATCGAGCGTGGTGCCGTACGTCTTGCACCACGTCCGGTACAGCTTGCGGGCCTGCCCGGCGCGCACGACCTGCCGCAGGATGGCGGTCGTGATCGCGTCCCACAACCACGGGTTGGCCAGACGCCGTGTCGGCCCCAACTCGTGGAGGCCGGACTTGAGCGCGGCGGGGGTGGCACCGGGCAGACGCGCGGGGTCGGTGGTGACGACTCTCGGCTTGTCGTCCTCCGTTCCGTGCACGCAAGCCATGTGCAGGCCCTCGCGGTCCCACGACAGGACCCAGACCCCGGACGTGGTACGTACGGCGCGAGCGCGGCCCCCGCTTCCGGTCTCGATCCAGGCGGGGTGATCAGTCGTCAGAATGCCGGTCATGAAGTGCTCCTCGTGTGGTGCGGTTGGTGAGCCGTAGCCTCTCGCGTCACGGCGGGGTGGCGCGCGCGGCTACGGAATGCGGGCCTGGATCAGTCGATGCGGCCGCGCCGACGAGGTAGGTGCGCATCAGCTGGTATCCGCCCACGGTCGCGGGCCGGGATGACGGGTCGGTGACAGCGATGTCAGTGAGCCGCTTCAGGTGTCCACGAAGCCGCTCAATCAGTGCCCCGGCAGTAGCCGCTCGCGGCGCCTGGCTACCGATCGACGCGTCGAGGTCGTCGACGCTCGCAATGACGAAGAAGGGCTCCTGAGCGGTGATCCGTTCCAGGACACGCCGCAGCTCGTTCTGGCTGAGGGGGATTGCCACGCGGGGGCTGGCGAGGCGGCCCTCCTGGCGGGCGCGGCCGCGCTCATTGTTCGCTCCCGGTGACAACGGGAATCGTGCACCAGATCCTCTCGCCGTCCGGGCTGGAGCCCCATGTGCCGCTGCGAGCCTCGGTCACTGTCTGAACGATGAGGAGCCCACGGCCGGTTTCGGCGTCCTCGCTGGGCTGTTGCACCTTGGGAGGCTGGCTGGTCCCGTCCTTCACTTCCAGATGCAGGCGTCGGTCGACGAACGTGAGCGACAGCGCAATGTCGGTTTGGCCGTGGTTGTGCTCGATAGCGTTCGTGACCAACTCGGAGACAAGTAGCGTGACGTCATCGGCCAATGCGGAAAGACAGCAGTACTCCAGGCGCGCTCGAACCAGTCGGCGCATCTCCGCTACGCGCATGGCGTCCTGCACGGGGACCGGCCCGCCCTCGTTGCGGGGGCTGATGGAGAAGCACACGGCCCACACGTCGCGAGCGGGCATGTTGTGCAGCGGGGGCGCCTCGCCGGCCGCCCGGGTCGCCGTCATGACGCTGCTGCGCTGTGATCCCCGCGCAGCGGCTGCCGGAACAGGCCGTGGTGCGCTGGAGGGCGGGCGAGGCGCCAAATGCCCGGTACCCGAGGTCTGACTACCATCTGTTCTTTGGGCATGCCCAAAGTGTCGCGAGTTCGCCGACCGTGCTGAAAGGCCCAGCTGGTTACCCAACTTGGGTATCATCACCAGTGGTGACAGGAAGCAACGTTAAGTAGTCCGTGGGAGCTTCGCGATGACCAAGTCGGCGGCCCGTGCGCAGGAGCTTCCTGCCGGGCTGCTCACCGACCCGGAGATGCTCGACGCGTGCCGGGAACGCGACTTCGCCCGCGTGTTCCGGATGGTGAAGGCCAGGGCGGGCATCTACCCCTCCATGATCGCCAGGAGGTGCGAGCTGACGCCGAGCCGTGTCGGCGAAGTCATCGCCGGCCGCCGCCAGTTGCTCCACATGGACGTTGTCGAGCGCATCGCGGACGGTCTGCGCATCCCAGGCCATATGCTCGGGCTGGCGCGACGGCCCTGGGAAACACCGCCGACCCTGGCCATCACCGAGCAGGCCAAGCCGCACGAACCGCAAGCGCAGACGAGAACGTCCACATCACTGCCTGGTCCGGATGTTGACAGCATCTTGGCGTTGACCACCAGTGGGGCCCTCAGCACAGCCACGCTTGAGGCGTTCCAGTCGTCCATCGAGGACTACTGGCGCCGGGACGACCAGCACGGGGGAGAGGCGCTGCGGCCGGCCATTGTCGGGCAATTGCGTTATGTGGTCGATCTCTTGCAGGACAACCGGTCTCCCTCGATCCAGGACGGCCTTCACGGAGTCGCGGCTGAGTTGGCGCGCCTCGCCGGATGGACCTACTTCGACGCGCGCCAGTACAACCAGGCCCGCGCCTATTTCACCCAGGCGCTGCAACTGGCCAGAGAGATCGATGACCGGCAGGCCATGGCCAACGTTCTGGCCTGCATGAGCCTTCAGGCGACCTACCAGGACAAACCCGCAGATTCACTGGCCTTTGTTACTGCTGCCCAGGACCAGGTTCGGTCGGTCGCCGGCAGTACCCCACGCGTGTTCTCGATGTTGGCCATGCGTGAGGCCTACGCGCACGCCACCCTCGGAAACAGGGGCTCCACCCGCCGGGCGATCGGGGAGGCGCACCGCTACTTCGAGGAGATCCAGGAGGGTGACCTCGATCCTGCGTGGGTGAGCTACTTCGACGAGCCGAAGCTCATAGTGGATACCGGCATCGCCCACGGGCGGCTCGGCGAGGCGTCGACCGCCGAGCCTCTGATCGCGGACGCGCTACGGCGGGAAGACCACGCCAATCAGCGCGGCCGGGCATTCCACACGTTCTGGCTGGCACGTACACAGCTGGACCAGGGCAAGCTCGACCAGGCATGCCATACGGCGACGCAAGCCCTGGGCCCGGCGTCCGCAGTGGCATCAGAGCGGGTGACGGGCCATCTCAGGGAATTCTACGACCAGTTGGCGCCGCACCGGCAGGAGCCGGTAGCCCTGGCCTTCGAGGCACAGCTACGGGCCCTCCTGCCGCTCAGCGGAACGATTCATCCATGAGCAGGTACAGCAGACCGACGAGCGACCCGCTGCTCACGATCTCCTTACGGTCGATCATTCCGCGGATCTGCGAGAGGGGAATCCACTCGATGCGGTCCGACTCGTTCTTCTCGGTCGGCGGCCCCACATAGACGGCGCCGTCGATACGGAAGACATGGTGCTGTGAGTCAGTGATCCCGTTGGCGGGCTCGGCGTAGACGAGCGCCTTGATGGGACCGGCCCGGTAACCCGTCTCCTCCAATACCTCGCGCCCCGCCGCCTCCTCGGGAGTCTCCCCCTCCTCCACCAGCCCCATCGGCAACTCCCAGGCCCACGAGCTGGTGATGAAGCGATGGCGCCACATCATCAGGACCTCTTGGCGATCGTTCACGACGGCGGCCACAGCCAGATGGCGAAGACGCACGACGTGGTACTCCCACCTGCGCCCGTCGGGCTGCTGGACGTCCACCAAACACAGGTTCACCCACTTGTTGGTGTAGACCTGTCGTTCACCATGGGTCTTCCACTCCATACCTGCGGCCCCTCTCGATCGGTCTACAGGATCGCAGACCGGTGGACGGCTTGAGCAGGAACGACTCTTTTCGCGTCAGCTTGACGAGAGTTCTCAGCAAGGGTGCGCGCTCAGCAGCTCTCGGCCGTCGCCAGCGGGCCCTCCTCGAGCGTGACTCCCCACTGCGATGAGGGCCTCGAGCTGTCACCATCGACGTACTTCGCCCGCAAGAAGCGGCCGAAGTCGGCCCGCCGGCTCCGCGACGAGACGCTCATGCTGCTGATCGAGGAGATCCACGCGGAGTCGGGCGGCACCTATGGCGCCCGCAGGATCACCCGCGCGCTTCGGCGCAAAGGCGTCGTCGTGGCCCGCTGCGCGGTCGCGCGGCTGATGGCCGAGCTGGGCCTGGAGGGCGTCATCCGTGGACGGCGCCGCCGCACCACGGTCCCCCGGAGCCGTCGGCACCCCGGCCGCCGGACCTGGTCGACCGCGATTTCACTGCAAGCCAGCCGGACCAACTGTGGGTGGCGGACACGACATATGTCCGCACCTGGTCCGGCTGGGCATATGTGGCGTTCGTCCTGGACGTGTGCTCGCGGATGATCGTCGGCTGGCAGGTCGCGCACCATATGCGAACAGAACTGCCGCTGGGCGCACTGGAGATGGCTCTGTGGAGGCGGCGGATCAAGAAGGACTCCGGCCTTGTCCATCACAGCGACCGCGGGTCGCAATACGTGTCAATTCGATACACCGACCGACTCGCGGACATCGGCGCCTCTGCCTCCGTCGGGTCGGTCGCGGACTCGTACGACAGCGCAATGGCCGAGGCGCTGAACGGCACCTTCAAGGCCGAACTCATCGAGATGCAGGGCCCCTGGAAGGACGTCGACCAGGTCGAACGGACGATCTTCCAGTGGGTCACCTGGTACAACGAAGAACGCTTTCACTCCGCGCTCGACTACGTACCACCCGCCGAGTACGAGGAAGTCTTCTGGCGAAGCCAAGAGCAGACCTCACAGTCTGCCTGAACCAAGACCATCGGACTCTACGAAACTCGGGGCAGCTCAGTCGTCTTGTTCGGCGCCACTGGGCTGCGCATCATTGAGCCCTCGCACAACACTGGGATGGAGCTCGCCATGGTGGCACCCGAAGCAGCCGCGGTCGTCAGGGCCAGTAGCAGCGTGTTGCGGAGCGTCGTGAACCAGAGCACGGGAACGCCCGCATTGCCGAACATGCACGAAGGCTTGATTGAGCTGCACGAGATTCTTCGCGAGTGGTGCGAGGCCGCGCGGACCACGGGCAAGGTGGTCGACCTGATCCTTGCGGATCAACCTCACTTGGCCCGAGCCGCGCATCCGCGCAGCAATGAGTACGGCGGGCCCATTCCCTTCCGGCGTTCCTTCGCCCGGAGCACCATGGCGCGTCGCACCCATCGCGAGATCGCCGCCCTGATGTCTCCTTCGGCTCCTGTCGCCCAGAGGTGGAGCGGGACAAAGCGCCGCCAAGCCGCCCGGCGGAACCTGCGCAGCATGATGCACGTCTACTGCCCCGATCTCCTCGAGGAGTTCGATCAAGCCGTTGAAGCGCGGGTTGCGTGGATCGACACTCATCACGCCGAGCTCGACGAAGTGATCCGAAACAGACGCGGTGATGGTCGGCTTTCAGAGCTTCGATACGAGATGACTGCCACCACGGAACAGCTGGAGACTGTGCAAGCAGCGCTTAATACCCTCATCAGGGAGCGGTTTCCGCTGGGGGTTACGCCCGACTGACTTCAGGCGAAAGGAAGCTGGGGTGCGCCCGCAGCTGGGCCGCTGTCGGCGACGGCAGAACTCCTGGCACAGCCAACGCCGGGAAATCGGAACCTAGTTAAACGTAGATGTCGAAGACCAGCGCCGTTGCCACCAAGGGAGCGACGCAGTCGGCCGAGCAGTTCGCGACGAGCGCGACTGGGTCACCGGCGGGCCCGGGTCGTTGGCTCACCCGCCAGGCGGCGCGGTCCGCCCAGTTCAGTACTCCCCACCGGCGTGGGGGTGTTGCGGATCGTCGATGACGGAACAGCACCCGCGGGCGGGACGAGATGGAGGGCCGACAGCGCCGACCGGGAGCTGTCCATCGGCCGCAGGCCGATCGGCTGGTGGCAGCGCTCGCTCACGCCACTGCGCTGAGGGAATCTGGGTCGAAGTCCTGTACGCCGCTAAACGGCGGGAGTTCACGTGACCGAATGTCGTACTCGACACATGCTCGGGGTGGTGCTTCGCTTGTGGCATGGCATCGATTCGTCTCACGCGCCCGACACTTGAAGTGATCAGAGTGCTGATGGCGTCCACTCCCGCCGAGCCGGCCTGGGGACTGAAGATCTGCGAGGAGGCCGACCTGGGGTCCGGGACGGTGTATCCCATCCTGGAGCGCCTGGTCGATGCGGGATGGATCACCCGGTACGAGGAGACGGCCGAGCACCCCGGGCGGCCCAAGCGTTTCTACTATCAACTCACCGCCGCCGGTCAGCGTGCAGCCCAGCAGGCCAGGCAGACAAAGCCCCGGCTCTTCGGGATGCGCACCGCGGCCGAAGGGGGCAGCACGTGAGCAGCAACGAGCGCCCCCCTGAGGCTCCCGGCGCCGGTCTGATGGCGGTCGTGGCGGTGCTGGCACCGGTGCTGTCCGGCGCACTGGCGGCCGTGCTGCTCCTTGCCGGTTACCTCCTCAAGTTGTTCGATCCGCAAGCGGCGATCACCCAGATCCTGTTCACCGGGGGATGGGTGTTCGGCGCTCTGACGGCGGCTGCGATCCTGCTCGCCGCGGCCGGCCTGCTGCTGACCGCGCTGCGCAACAGCGAGCGGACAGCGACACAGGACCCTCACGCCGCTCCGACGCGCACGGATGCTCCCAGCAGGACCGGCCTGCGGACAATGGACTTCGCTTCCTTTGTCGCCGGAGGCCGCCGGGCGCACCTGCGCGAAGAGTGGGCCGCAGTTCTTGCCGGCGACCCGGGACATGGCATCGTCCTTACGCCGCGCCGCAGGAGGCGCTACGCCACGGGCTTTCTCTGGGCGGCGCTTCGGATGCGGCTGGGTGACATGGTTGCTCCGCTGTGGGTGCCGGTGGACTGGCTGCTGTCGGGGGAGTCACGCACGCACGGATTCATCGCGCTGGCCGTCGGCGCCCAGCTCCTGTACATCCAGCACGAGGACGGCCTGCACGTGCTGGTCACCGAGGGCTGGGGCTGGTGCGCCGGCTGCGGTATCGCGCTGCGGCTGTTCGCCGGTTGGCTGCGCAGGGTGCGCGGCATCGAGCTCGCCGCGACGCGCGGGGAGCCCCGCGAGCGGTAGGTGCTCCAGCGCGGTGGCCGTCTGCTCGTCACCGGTCGGGGGCCAGGCGATTGCTCGGACGTAGCTGGCGGTCTCCTGGAAGCAGGCGGCGGTTGCTGCCTCTGCCGGGTAGGACGCCTCGCCTGCGGCCTCGTGCGGTGTGCTGTCCGTCGGGGTCCCGGCGGTGGTGAGGGCGCGCAGAACAGCCGCAGCTCTCGTCCCTGGAAGCGAAGGATCACCGGGACCAGGACGTCGGATGCGGCCGGTCGGCTCGAGGCGTCCTCGCGAGGGCCGGTACATGACATCCATGCTCGGCCGCGCGCCCTGGCCCGGCAGCGGGGACCGGCCCTCTGGCGCGGCCTGAGCCCGCGCCGTTGTGGGGCCCTGCCGTACACATGCCGCGTGCCCAGTGTCTCGATACCGGTGGCCGGCCGACCCGCCGACCAGAAAGGCGCTGTCCTCACCGGCTGCACCGGCCGGCGCCAACTGCGCAGCCGCGGCCGTTCCACGGGGACTTGGCGCTGCCGGTCCCCGCACGGTCCGGTGCTCTGCGGTCACCCCCAAGGAGGGAGGGGTGCGTGGGGGTGAGTGCCGCACCCGTATGTGCGGCGCCGCCTCGTCTTGCGGCTGTCAGGTGATGATGGTGTTGAAGAAGAGCACGCCGGCGATGAATGCGCCGCCTCCGGCGAGGAGTCCGCTGGCTAAAGCCCCTCCGGCAAGGACGGTCAGGGTTGCCGCTGCGGCGGTGGCCAGCACACCCAGCAGGAGGATGACCGCGGCGCGCTGGCTGAGCAGCGTGGTCTGCGGGGTGGGCGCAGGCGGCGTGCTCTGCGGGTGGGATGCGGGCGGGGTGGTGGGGTGCGGCTGCGGTTCACTGTGCTGGGTCATGCTGCCCTGGTCCTCCTGTGCGCGGTCATGGCCGTCTTCTTCTCGGTCAGATGCCCATGGTGTCCGGTTTGCCGCGTGCCCCAAAAGGGTCTGCTGTTGACAGTGCGAGATGGCAGCGACGCAGGTGTTGCCGGCTGCAGGTGTCAACGCTTTCCGGCTGCTGCGGCACGCAACAGCTCTGATAATGGAAGGTGTTGACGGAACGAGGGCGGTGGCATGAGCACCAGTAACACCACGGGGGCGGCGCGCTTGTCGCCGCTGAGCCCAGACCTCACCGCGGAGAAGCGGGCCTTCGTTGAGGATCTTCGGATGCTCTTTTGCAGTCTGGGCGTGGGCGTGCGGCGTTATGCCGCGCGCCGTCACCTGGATGCCAGTACGCTCACCCGTTATCTCAAGGGGGAGCGGCTCGCGTCCTGGGACTTCGTCGCCACACTGATCGCTGATCTTCGGGAAGGCGGATCACCGATCACCCTTGAGGCGGAGCAGCGCATCCGTGAGCTGCACCGCGAGGCCCAGCAGTCGAACAAGCCGGCAAGCAAGAGGCAGAAGCTGGAAGACCAGCTGGCACAGGCTGATGAGGAAGCCCGACGCAAGCGGGCGCACGCTCAGGCCTTGGAGGAGGCCCTGGTCGACCGGGTGCAGCGTCTGTCGCAGACCGAGGCGCGCTGCCACAAGCTGGTCGTCGAACTCGAGCAGCAGGCCCGGGCGCATCAGGCAGAAGTCGACGTGTGGCAGGGCGAATACGAACAGCTGGGACGGGAGTTTGACGACCTCCAGCAGGAGATCACCTATCTCAAGGAGGCCCTGGCCGTCACCCAGGCCGAACTGATCGCCGCCGAGGATCAGTGCCACATGCTGGAATCCCAGTTGGAGACCGTGCAAGGGCTGTGGCAGGAAGCAGTGGGTGTGCCCTCGCTGATGGCTGCACTGGAGGCCACCGACCGCAGCGCCTCCATCCCCGAACTCCTCACCGTGGTCAGTGATCTGGAGTCCAGGACCCACCGGGCCATGGCCAGCGAACTGGTCACCTCCGTCAGTAAATCCCGTAACGTCCATGAAGTGGCGGCGCTCCTGGCCGGTCTTGACGCAGCAGGACTCGGGTCGCATGCTCAGGCGGCGCTTCCGGTCCTGGCGCTTACCCGTTCCATCAGCGACCTGGGCTTGCTGGCAGCCGAGCTGCACCGCTCCAACCTGATCGACTGCGGCGCCCAGTTGCTGCAGGCGGCCGTGCAGCTCCATACAGCGCAGGACATCGCCGCATTCGCCGTGGCCCTCAACCGGGAGGAGCTGTGCGACCACGTCACCGTCCTGCTCGGTGCTTTTTGCGCCACTCGCCCTGTGGCGCACGTACTGGACCTGGTCACCGTGCTGGCCCCCACCGATCTGGCAACAGCCCTGCCGCACGCGCTGCGTGCCGCGGCGGCGGAACGGCCGGCACCAGACATCGTGGAGCTCAGCCGCACACTGGGCGCACAAGACTTTCGAGCCCTCACCAGCGCCCTTCAGGCCGCTGCCGTCGCTACCCGCTCCGCAACAGACGTCACCGAGCTGATCGAGAGCCTTTCGCGCCACGGCCTGCTGCAGGACGCCGACTTCGTCTTCGACAGCGCCCAGTCGCGCAGCACCGGGCACTTGGTGGCGCTGGTCTCCTCCCTGCGCATGGTGCGCAACCACGTCGCCGCCGCAGCCGTTTTGCAACGCGCGGCCTTGACACGTGCGCCCGCTGACATTGCCGTCCTGATCAACGATCTCCGGGCGACCGGCAACCAGACGCTCGCCTGCGACGTCCTGATCGAGTCTGCGGCCCGACGCTCGGCCCGCGACTTCTGGGCCCTTCTGGAGGCCCTGGACGAGGGGCACCGCGAGGTGCGGTGGCTGCTGGAGCACACCGCCAGAACCAGCAGCGCCAGTGATGCGGCCCTCCTCTTTCGCGCCGTGAGCGAGGTCGCACCGCCCTCTCACGCCGAGATCGTGCTGGCTTGCACGCTCAAGGAACGGCCCACCGGACACGCCGGGCACTTCCTGCGCATCCTCCATCACTCCGGGGCAGCCGTCCTTGAACTGCAGGCGCTGGGGGAGCGCGCCCGAACAATGGCCCCCACAGCGGTGGCGTCATGGGCGCTGGCGCTTGCCTCCGTTCACCTCGATGGGCACCTCGACATCGTCCTGCGTGAAGGAGGAGCCGCACGGGATGCCGGTGCAATCACCATCCTGCTCAGGCGAGTGGAGCGCCTCGACAGCCACCCGGTTCCGATGAGCGGCAGAATCTTCAGCCGCCTCGCGCACGCGTGCCTGGACTTGATGTCCGTGGAAGACCTTGTCGGCCTCGTCCTCGCCCTGGAGGCCGCCAGCCTCCACCTACACGCCGCCACCTTGACCCGCAGCGCACGTGCCCGCCATAGCGGCGCCTTCACATCCAGCCTGCGCAAAGCGCGCACCAGGAACGAGCAGAAGGTCCTCTCCACGAGATTTTGGAGGAGCCAGGGCGACGCACCCGGTCTCGCCGCGGGGTCAGAGGAGGCCTTGGTGCAGGGGGCGCCGGACAGGCGTCGACGCGGACGGCACCGGCGCAGCCAAGGCTCCTCATAGCCGCGCGTCCAGGGGCTTGCTGTGCAGGCCATCTTACGGGCGCGGGGAAACTGATGCGGCTCTGGTAGCCCAGGGGCGACAGGCAGCTCATGGGCGTCGCGGGTGCGGGCGCAAGATTTCGGCGAACGCCGGACAGTTCGTGGACCTGGGCAGGCATGGCGCCGGCCAGTAGGCCCTTGGGGCGGTGGGCCAGGCTTGTCGGGGGTCACTCAAGTGAGAAATCGTTTCTCCAGCACAGTTTTCATCTCTGGCGGCTCTCTTTCGTAACTCTGACGGGGGGTCCGAGCGTTGTACAGGTGAACAGGTCTGGTGGGCCCACGTCCTCCTTTACGGGGGAGTGGGTCCTTTTGCTGTCTGAGGCGCTGCTCCCCGGTGAAGGGGGCCAGGGCCTCTTCCGCTTTCCGCGGGATCGGGGCCGAAGTTGACCTGCCCACCGGACCGAACCAGGGCGCAGCGGCGGGTCTTGAAGCCAGCGGAGAGAGCAAGTGAACCGACCGAACGACGACATGGGCCTGACCACCCTGGTGCTGCTCGCGCTGGGGGGACTGGCGATGTTCATCGCCTACCGAGATCCTCGGCTGGGGCAGGCTCTGGGTATCGGTGCCGTCGTGATCACCGTCCTGGTCCTACTGCTTAAGGGGGGACGCCAGTAGCCGTCCAGTCGGCTCAGCTGGTGGCCCGGTCCTTCTCTGTGCCCCCGGCGGAGAGGAACCGGTGGTCGGGTAGTTGTCCCTCTCTGCGCGCCCCGCATGAGCAGGTCTGCCGCATCCGGTGATCCCCAGGCACTGTCACCGCGGACCATGAACGGGCGTGCGTCCCGCGTTCCCGCAGCGCCCGCACGGGTCGCTCGGGTGTCATGGGGGTGTGTCGTCGCATAGGGGTCTCGTGGGAGGGGTCCCAGTCCATGACCAGGCGCAAGCGCTGATGCGATCATCCCTGTACCCGCGGCGATGGCGCACCCGTCCGCATCGTGATCGACGACCGAGCCCAAGCGGAAGACGGCAGCGACGGGCCATTCGACCCTGTCGGCGACCAAGCCGCCCGCGGCTGGGTACGTCTGTGCCCCCCGCCCTCCCCGGTGCAGTGGGGGCAGGGCGGGTGGACAGCGACGGTCAGGCGGGGGAGGGGAGCGTGGTCGCCAGCGCCACAGTGCTGCGCAAGGCGGCCGATGTCACTGAACCGTTCCGGGTTTGATCGAGACTCTAGGTCGTGACTGTGACCTGGGGCTTCGTGGTTTCGCGGTAGTACGTGGTCTCGTATTCGGCAGGTG
>NZ_JBSGUA010000019.1:0-90048 GCF_053607685.1 Streptomyces sp. NPDC055099
GCCCCCGCCGGGGGGGGGGGGGGGACGCGCCCCCGGCCTGGCGGGCCCGGCGGGGGCCCGACTCGTGTGTGCCGGTCCGGCTCTTCGTGTGGCCGCCCGCCGTCCCCGGGGCTCCGCCCCGGACCCGGGTCCTCAGACGCCGGACGGGCTGGATCTACGCGCCGGACGGGCCAAAACCGCGCGCCGGATCTTTCCGGGCGGGCCCCGACGGCCAGCGGCGGTCAGTCCGTGGTCGTACGCTGGAGACCCCCGGCCCGTATGACGTTGCCGGGCCCTTCGCGTTGCCCCGCGCGCCCTGGAACCTGGACGGAAAGCGAAAGCCCACATGAGCCTGCACGGTCTGCTCGATGCTGTCGTCAAGGACTCCGCACTCGCCGAAGCGGTCAAGGCCGCGGCCGACGGCAACCGCATGCACGTGGACCTGGTCGGCCCGCCCGCCGCGCGCCCCTTCGCGATCGCGGCCCTCGCCCGCGAGACCGGGCGCACCGTCCTCGCCGTGACGGCGACCGGGCGTGAGGCCGAGGACCTGGCGGCAGCGCTGCGCACGATCATCCCGCCGGACGGCGTCGCCGAGTACCCCTCCTGGGAGACACTGCCGCACGAGCGCCTCTCGCCGCGCTCCGACACCGTCGGCCGCCGCCTCGCCGTCCTGCGCCGCCTCGCCCACCCGCGCCCCGACGACCCCGAGACCGGTCCCGTCTCCGTCATCGTCGCCCCCGTGCGTTCCGTCCTCCAGCCGCAGGTCAAGGGCCTGGGCGACCTGGAGCCCGTGGCCCTGCGCAGCGGCGAGAGCACGGACCTGAACGCGACCGTGGAGGCCCTCGCGGCAGCCGCGTACTCCCGGGTGGAGCTGGTCGAGAAGCGCGGCGAGTTCGCCGTGCGCGGCGGCATCCTCGACGTCTTCCCGCCGACCGAGGAGCACCCGCTCCGCGTCGAGTTCTGGGGCGACGACGTCGAGGAGATCCGCTACTTCAAGGTCGCCGACCAGCGGTCCCTCGAAGTCGCCGAGCACGGCCTGTGGGCGCCGCCCTGCCGGGAGCTGCTCCTCACCGGCGAGGTGCGGGAGCGGGCCGCCGCCCTCGCCGAACAGCACCCCGAGCTGGGCGAGCTGCTCGGCAAGATCGCCGAGGGCATCGCCGTCGAGGGCATGGAGTCCCTCGCGCCGGTCCTCGTCGACGACATGGAGCTGCTGCTCGACGTCATGCCGCAAGGCAGCATGGCCGTGGTCTGCGACCCCGAGCGCGTGCGCACCCGCGCCGCCGACCTGGTGGCGACCTCGCAGGAGTTCCTCCAGGCGAGCTGGGCCGCGACCGCCGGGGGCGGAGAGGCGCCCATCGACGTGGGCGCGGCCTCCCTGTGGGGCATCGCCGACGTCCGCGACCACGCGAGCGACCTCGGCATGATGTGGTGGTCCGTGTCCCCCTTCGCCGCCGACGAGGAGCTTGGCGACGACACCCTCAAGCTCGGCATGCACGCCACCGAGACCTACCGCGGCGACACCGCGAAGGCGCTCGCCGACACCAAGGGCTGGCTCGCCGACGGCTGGCGCACCGTCTATGTGACCGAGGGGCACGGCCCGGCGGCCCGCACCGTCGAGGTCCTGGGCGGCGAGGGCATCGCGGCCCGCCTGGACGGCGAGCTCACCGAGCTGACGCCCTCCGTCGTGCACGTCTCCTGCGGCTCCATCGACTACGGCTTCATCGACCCCGTGCTCAAGCTCGCCGTCCTCACCGAGACCGACCTCTCCGGCCAGAAGGCGGCCGGCAAGGACGGCCAGCGGATGCCCGCCCGCCGCAGGAAGACGATCGACCCGCTGACCCTGGAGGCCGGCGACTACATCGTCCACGAGCAGCACGGCGTCGGCCGCTACATCGAGATGGTGCAGCGCACCGTCCAGGGCGCCACCCGCGAGTATCTGGTCGTGGAGTACGCACCCGCCAAGCGCGGCCAGCCCGGCGACCGGCTCTACATCCCCACCGACCAGCTGGAGCAGATCACCAAGTACGTCGGCGGCGAGGCCCCCACGCTGCACCGCCTGGGCGGCGCCGACTGGACCAAGACGAAGGCGCGCGCGAAGAAGGCGGTCAAGGAGATCGCCGCCGACCTCATCAAGCTCTACAGCGCCCGCATGGCGGCCCCCGGCCACTCCTTCGCCCCCGACACCCCCTGGCAGCGCGAGCTGGAGGACGCCTTCCCGTACGTGGAGACGCCCGACCAGCTCACCACCATCGCCGAGGTCAAGGAGGACATGGAGAAGACGGTCCCGATGGACCGCCTGATCTGCGGCGACGTCGGCTACGGCAAGACGGAGATCGCGGTCCGTGCCGCCTTCAAGGCGGTGCAGGACGGCAAGCAGGTCGCGGTCCTGGTGCCGACGACGCTGCTCGTGCAGCAGCACTTCGGCACGTTCTCCGAGCGCTACTCCCAGTTCCCGGTGAAGGTGCGGGCGCTCAGCCGCTTCCAGACGGAGACCGAGTCCAAGGCCACCCTGGAGGGCCTGCGGGACGGCTCGGTCGACATCGTCATCGGCACGCACCGCCTCTTCTCCTCCGAGACGAAATTCAAGGACCTCGGCCTGGTCATCGTCGACGAGGAGCAGCGCTTCGGTGTCGAGCACAAGGAGCAGCTGAAGAAGCTGCGCGCCAACGTCGACGTGCTGACCATGTCGGCCACTCCCATTCCCCGTACGCTCGAAATGGCCGTGACCGGCATCCGTGAGATGTCGACGATCACCACGCCGCCCGAGGAACGCCACCCGGTCCTGACCTTCGTCGGGCCCTACGAGGAGAAGCAGATCGGCGCGGCCGTCCGCCGCGAACTGCTGCGCGAGGGCCAGGTCTTCTACATCCACAACCGCGTCGAGTCTATCGACCGCGCGGCGGCCCGCCTGCGGGACATCGTCCCCGAGGCCCGCATCGCCACCGCCCACGGCCAGATGTCCGAACAGGCCCTGGAACAAGTGGTGGTGGACTTCTGGGAGAAGAAGTTCGACGTGCTCGTCTCGACGACGATCGTCGAGTCGGGCATCGACATCTCCAACGCCAACACGCTGATCGTCGAACGCGGCGACAACTTCGGCCTCTCCCAGCTCCACCAGCTGCGAGGCCGCGTGGGCCGAGGCCGCGAGCGCGGTTACGCCTACTTCCTCTACCCGCCGGAGAAGCCGCTGACCGAGACCGCCCACGAGCGCCTCGCCACGATCGCCCAGCACACGGAGATGGGCGCGGGCATGTACGTGGCGATGAAGGACCTGGAGATCCGCGGCGCGGGCAACCTCCTGGGCGGCGAACAGTCCGGACACATCGCGGGCGTCGGCTTCGACCTCTACGTACGCATGGTGGGCGAGGCGGTGGCCGACTACCGCGCGTCCCTGGAGGGCGGCGTGGAGGAGGAGCCGCCGCTGGAGGTCAAGGTCGAGCTGCCGGTCGACGCGCACGTCCCGCACGACTACGCCCCCGGCGAGCGGCTGCGTCTGGCGGCCTACCGCTCGATCGCCTCCGCGAGCAGCGAAGAGGACGTCAAGGCCGTACGGGAGGAACTCACCGACCGCTACGGCAAGTTGCCGGAGCCCGTGGAGAACCTGCTCCTGGTGGCGGGCCTGCGCATGCTGGCCCGTGCCTGCGGGGTCGGCGAGATCGTGCTGCAGGGCAACAACATCCGGTTCGCCCCGGCGGAACTGCGGGAGTCGCAGGAACTGCGGCTCAAGCGCCTCTACCCCGGCACGGTCATCAAGGCCAACGTCCACCAGCTCCTGGTCCCGCGCCCGAAGACGGCCAAGGTCGGCGGAAAGCCGTTGGTCGGCCGCGAACTGCTGGGCTGGGTCGGGGAGTTCCTCACGTCGATCCTGGGTTCGTAGGAGCGAAGCTTCCCCGCGCCCCGTAAGGGGCGCGGGGAACTGCGCGACCAGCCACATCAGACCGGCAGACGAGAACCGGCCGGTCCAGCGTTACCCCAGCCGCCGGAAGACCAGTGCAACGTTATGCCCGCCGAAGGCGAACGAGTTCGACAGCACGGTGTCGACGGCCGCCTCCCGACCCCCCGCCCCCACGACATCAAGGCCGAGCGCCGCGTCAGGCTCATCGAGATTGGCGGTCGGCGGCACCACCCGGTGCACGATGCTCTGCACGGCGGACACCGCCTCGATGGCCCCGGAGGCACCCAGCGTGTGCCCGGTGAGCGACTTCGTGGCCGTCACCGGAATCCGCCCCGCCGCCTCGCCCAACGCGAGGTGCAGCGCCGCGGCCTCCCCGGCGTCGTTGAAGGACGTGGCCGTCCCATGGGCGTTGACGAGGTCGACGTCCTCAGGGGTCAGCCCGCTGGAGCGAAGGGCCGCGATCACCGCCTTCGCGGCCCCCGAGCCGTCGGGCCGCGGGGCGGTGATGTGGTACGCGTCGGAGGAGCGTCCGTAGCCGCTGAACTCCGCGAGCGGCACGGCGCCGCGCGCCGCCGCGTGACCGGCCTCCTCCAGGACGAGGACGGCGGCGCCCTCGCCGAGGACGAAACCGTCCCGGTCGGCGCTGAAGGGGCGGCTTGCCCGCTCCGGCTCGTCGTTGCGCGTCGACAGCGCCCGCATCTTGGCGAAGCCGCCGAGCACCGACTCGATCACCGGGGCGTCGGTGCCCCCGGCGATGACGACGTCGGCCTCGCCGCTGGTGATCATCTGGTGGGCGGCGACCAGGGAGTCGGCCGCGGAGGCGCAGGCGGTGACCGACGCGCTGCTGGGTCCCGTCAGGCCGTACTTGATGCCGATCCAGGCTGCCGAACTGTTCACCATCGTGGCCGGGATGAACCGTGCGGACAGGCCGCGGTAACCGCCCTTCTCGTAGGCGGCACGGAGGTTCTCCTCCGTGCTTCCGCCGCCGCCCACGCCGGAGCCGATGACCACGCCGATCCGGTCGGTGTCCTCGGCGGGCAGGTCGAGCGCGCTGTCGCGCAGGGCCAGTTCGGCCGCGGCGGCCGCGAGCTGGGTCGCCCGGTCGGTGATCCTTTCGGTGCGCCGGTCCGGGGCGAGATCCTCGGGCAGGTCCACCTCGCCGGCGATCCGGACGGGCATGGCGGAGGCGTCGAAGCGGGTTATGGGCCGTATCGCGCTGCGGCCCTCCATCTGGGCCACCTGGAAGTGCTTGGCGCCGATGGCCAGCGGCGTGACCGGGCCGATGCCGGTGACGACGACGCGGCGGGCGCTCACGCGGCGGCCTCGGACGTGGAGGTGGTGCCGTGCTCCTCCAGGTACGTGACGACGTCCTGGAGGGTCGTGAGGTGCTCCAGGGCGGTGTCGGCGACCGCGGCGCCCAGGTGGGACTCGAGGAGGGAGACGAGCTCGACCATGTCGAGGGAGTCCAGGCCCATGTCCTCCTTGAACCGCGCCTTCGGGCCGATCTCCTCGGGGAGCAGGCCGAGCCGGTCGACGAGGTAGTCCGTCATCTGCTGCTGAAGGGTGTTGCTCATGGTGGCTGTTCCTTTCACAGGTCCAAGAAGGTGTGTACGGGGCGGAGTTCAGGCGGCGGGCTGCCGGTAGGCGCCCAGGTCGGCGTGGAGCGCGAGGCCCTGGCACACCTCGGCGAACGCGTCGACGAAGCGGTCGGCCTGCGCCGTGTCCAGGACGAGCGGCGGCTGGATGCGCATGACGCCGGTCCGGTTGGCGGTGACGAAGGTCAGCATCTTGTGGTCGCGGGCCAGGGTCCCGACGAACCGCAGGCACATCAGGTCGCCGAGCGTCGACTCCATGGCGCGTCCGACGCCGGAGAGCGCGCTGCGCAGCTCGTCGGGCAGCCAGTCCACGAGGGTGTGCAGATCGCCGGGGAAGCGGGTGAGCGCCTCGTCGGTGAGCGCTCGTACGGCGCCGGAGAAGTCCCCGTCGAACTCGATGGCGGTCATCATGCCGACGCCGCGCACGTCCTTGACGAAGCCGTACGGGGCGGTCACCTCGGTGAGCCTGCCGCGCAGGTGCTCGCCGACCTTGCGGGCGTGGGCGGGCAGGTCGTCGCCGGTCAGGACGTCGAGGGTGGCGAGGCCTGCCGCCGCCGCGAAGTTGCCGCCGCCGAACGTCGAGGAGTGCAGCATGGAGCGGTTGGTGGTGCCGTACGCGGCGTCCCACAGGTCGGCGTCGCACAGGGTCGCGCCGATCGGGACGAGGCCGCCGGAGAGGGACTTGGCCAGGCACAGGATGTCCGGCTGGAGGTCGTCGTGGTCGGCGGCGAACAGTGCCCCGGTGCGCCCGAGGCCCGTCTGGATCTCGTCGAGGATGAACGCGGCCCCGGCCTTGCGGCACAACTCCCGTGCGGCGCGCAGATATCCGGGCGGCGGCAGGACGACACCGCCCTCGCCCTGCACCGGCTCGACGATGAATCCGGCCGCCCCTTCGATGGCCCGCTCCAGGGCTTCGAGGTCTCCGTAGGGCACCTCGGCGGTCTCGGGGAGCAGCGGGCCGAAGGGGGCGCGGTGCCCAGCGCGGCCGGTGACGGAGAGCGCGCCGAGCGTCTTGCCGTGGTAGCTGTTCTCCGTGTAGACGAGGCGGCTGCGGCCGGTGCCGGCCCGCGCCAGCTTGAGCGCCGCCTCGACGGCCTCGGTGCCGGAGTTGCTGAAGAAGACCCGCTCCAGGCGGCCGGGGGAGACGGCGCTGAGCCGCTCGGCGAGCTCGGCGGAGTGCGTGGGCATGGAGACGTACTGCACGAAGGTCGGCGCGGACGCGTCGAGGAACTGCCGCAGCCTGCCGGTCACTTCGGGGTGGTTGTGGCCGAGGTTGAGGCAGCCGTACCCGGCGATGAAGTCGAGGTAGTCGGTGCCGTCGGCGGTCGTCAGGGTGGCGCCGCTGCCGCCGGTGAAGACCCGGTCGAGTCCGTGGGCGGCGAAGAGGCGCGCCATGGGCGGGTTGACGTGCTGCTCGAAGCGGCGCGGCGTCTCGGCGGCCGTGTCGGGCGCGGGCGCCGGGGACGTGGACTTGGCGGGGCGGTGGTGGCGGGCCAGGCGCTCCACGTCGTCGTCGTGGACGGTGCGCCCGAAGGAGGCGAGCGGTGTCGGGCTGAAGCCGTGCCGGGCGGCCAGAACGCCGATGGTGCGCACCCGCTCCAGGTCGAGCTCGCGGCCCAGCGAGAAGGACTCGGCGCGGCCTTCGAGGGCGAGCACGATGGTCTCCGCGAGGCAGCCGTTGAGCTGCTGCGCGGGCGCGGGCAGCGAACCGTCGCCGACCGTCACCTCGTCCGACGCGCTGACCAGGCCGCCGTCGATGACCAGGACGTCGCTGCCCGGCGCGGGCGGCTCGGCCACGTCGCGGGGCAGCGCCACGTCGACCACGATCGACCCCGGCCGCAGCGCGGCGGGGTCGACCAGGCCGCCGACCGAGGAAGCGGTGACGTAGAGGAGGGTCTCGGCGGTGCACTGGGCGACGTCCCCGACGATCCGCACCCGGTCGTGGTGCACGGGGTCGAGGTGGCGCAGGAGCCGCTCGGGCGACTGGGTGCCGATGCGGGCCACCAGGTCCAGCGGGTGGCCGTCGCCGAGCAGCAGCTTCGCGATGGCCAGGCCGATGGAGCCGGGGTAGCCGACGACGGCGACCCGCGTGCTCTCGGGGCTGAGCCCCAACAGCCGTACGACGTGGCCGATTTCGGCGTGGGCCGCGTATACGGTCAGCGAGTTGCCGCTGGTGACCGGGACGCCGACCTGTTCGGCGGTCCACAGGCCGCGGTCGCCGACGATGGAGGTGGCGCCGCCGAGGCCGACGAGCTGCGCGCCCGCCTCCTCGCGCAGCGCGCTGACCTCGGCGACGACGAGGTCCCGTGCGGTGGTCGGGCGGGCCAGCAACTGCTGCGCGGTGTAAGGGAGATGGCGGACCTCGCCGGTCGCGGTGGCGCCGGTGGCGGAGGTCACGGAGGTGAGGAGCGGCACGGGCACGTGGTGGCGGCGGGTGCCGGGCGGTTCGGGTGTGCCGCGGTGGTCGTCGAAGAGGCGGCCGAGTAGGTCGAGGGCGCGGACCTGGTTGCGGTGGCCTGAACTGATGGGATGCGCGAGGAAGCCGAAGGTGGCCGGCATGGGGAGATGACTCCGATTCGTGGGTGTCAGGAGACGTCTGTGCGTACGGCGGGCGCGGGCGGTCAGCGGGCCGCGCGTGCCATGGCGAAGGTCAGCTCGGGCAGCTCGTCGCGCTGCCAGCCGAGCGAGGAGAGCAGGCTCAGACCGTCGCCCTCGTTGTTGTGGGAGAGCAGCACCGAGGCGAAGGTGACGGCGGCGCGCTGCTGGAGCAGGCCGCGCAGGTCGGTACGGGCCGCGTCCGTGATGTGCCGGTGGCGGACGGTGAGGTCGCCGTAGCGGCGGGTCCACTCGGGTTCCAGGAGGGAGAGCACCTGTGTCTGGCGGCTGGACTCGGCGCCGGTGCGGCCCTCGTGGTAGGTGCGGATGACGGAGTGGCCGCCGTCGACGAGGCGGAAGACGGTGACGTTCTGCCGCAACCGCTGTCCGTAGAGCGCGGATTGCTGCACGAGCGTCGGTGTGATGTCCGGTACGAGCGATGCGGCGCCGTCGCCGATGAACGCGAGGACGTTGTCGTCGCGGGTCAGGGCGACGGTGGGCACGGCCTGCAGCGCGTCGCCCATCAGTGCCCTGCCGTACCAGCCGGAGAAGCCGGGGCCCGTGCGCGGCAGGTTGCGGACGGCGGAGATGCCGCCGCGGCCCACGTCGAAGACGCCCGTGTAGGTGTAGCCGTGCCGGGTGATCAGTTCTTCCAGCACGGTGCGAAGGTGCTGGAAGAAGTAGTTGGCGCTCATCGGGAGCACGGGGAGCCCGTGGATCACGTCGGAGGCGCTGTCGCGAGTGCGGGCGATGGCCTCCTTGCGTACGTCGAGGACGCTGGGCGTGACGTCGAGCCCCTCTCGTACGGCCTTGAGGAAGGCGCGCGCCTCGGCGTGCACGGGGTGGTCGGCGTACGGAGCGAGGTGCGCCTTCTCGTCGGTGACCTGGACGATGCGCAGCTGCCGGGAGAGCGTGCGGGGCGAGAAGGGTGTGGCGGCCTCGCCCAGGCGGCTCTTGAGGAAGAACAGGGCCTGTTCGCCGCGCGGGCGCAGCCTGCCGTCCTCGTGCAGATAGGCGTGGACGCGTGAGGAGAAGGCGTACAGGCCGAGGGTGCCCAGATACTCCTCGACCACCGACCCGTCGCGGTGGCGGCCCACGCTGCCGGGCCGGGTGAGGGAGTCGGCGAGACCGACGCCCGCCCGCGACGCGATGTCGTGGACCAGCCAGGACTCCTCCGTGTCCAGCGAGCCGCACTGCCAAAGGAGCCTGCTGGGCTCGGAGTTGACGATGCGGAGCACCGGTCCGAGGTCGCTCTCCTTGACCTGGAGGGCGGCGGTCGCTGGCGGCTCGACGGCTTCTGGCCGGTTCAGTTCGGCGGCGGTGCCCGTCGCGTCGAGCACGGCGGGCGTGGCGAGCAGGAATACCGGGCCGCGGTGCGCGTGATAGGCGGCGTAGGCCTCGGCGAGGTCGTCCGCGATGCGCTCCGGGTCGTCGAGATAGACGTACGGAACGCCCTTGGCGGCCAGTACGGCGCGGGAGTCCTCGGCCGCGTGGACCGTGCCCTGGAAGGGGAACCACGCGTCGGGCGGGGTGTCGGCGCAGATGACGAAGCCGCGGGCGCGGGCGTCGCGCAGATTGGCCAGGGTGCCGCGGAACTCGTCGACCATGCCGCTGGTCACGACGATCACGAACGGCGCCCGGTCGAGCTGCCAGCGCGCCAACGCCCCACTGGCCAGGCTGTGTTCGCTCGGCCCGCGCAGGACCGGGTTGCCGGTGGCGGTGGCGAGGCGGTCCAGGTCGGAGATGGTGCCGGAGACCACGGAGCCCGTGTAGTAGTGCAGGCCCCAGGGTCCGTCGCCCTCGGCGCCGGGCTGCCGGCCGAGGAAGTCGTGCAGTGCGGCGGCGAGGGCGGAGGGGCCCTTCTTGGTGGCCGCGCGCAGGGCGGAGCCGGTGTGCCGCAGCTGCACGTGGTCGGTGAACGCGCAGATGACGTCGGCCGCGAGGACCCAGGCGTCGGCGGGCAGGGCGCGCAGTACATAGGGGCGGGCGACCTGCGCGGCAGCGAGGCTCTCCGGCGATGCGCCGACCCCGTAGACATAGGTGCTGTGTGCGGAGAGCGTGGTGCGCAACGGCTCGGGCAGTGCCTCGGCCAGTTCACCGAGGGCCTGGGGAAGCGAGCCGTCGAAGGGGTCGGCGCTCAGGCCCGCCCCGTCGGCGTCGATCAGGACCAGTGAGAGCGCGGCCCCGAGGGGCGATTCCCGGACAGCGCGGGCGGCGGCCGATGTGCTGTCCGCGGTGACGATCCGTATGTCGAGACCGGGTACGGCACGGTCGAGGAAACGTCGGGATCTGGCCAAGGTCTCGCGGTATACAGGAGTGCTTATGGAGGGGTCGGCGGACTCTTCCATAAGGTCGTGCAAGCCGGTGGCGATCCGCTCGTGGAAGTCCGCTCTTTTACTGATGGAGAGGACGAAAAAGCGGTTGCTTAATTGGTGTGCCGATTCTTTCGATGAGCTCGATGACACCTTTGCTGCTCCCATGCGGGTAAACGGAAAAGGGCATCGCAAAGGCCTTCGGTCGCACACGTGAAGACCTCGTGCGAGGGTATCGTGAGGAAGGCGTGCAGCCCGGAACGGGCAGCCTGGGATCAAGGCGTCGCAAACGAGGTCAGCGCACGCTTGAGGCACGCTTGACCTGCACTTATGCAGACACCTTGAGGGAATTGGAGAAGTCGCGGTCCGACGTGGTCGGTCGTTGGCCTACGACTCGTCGATGAAGTGACACATGTGGGGCCCCCGTTGTCGAACGTAGCCGGGCGTCGTTGCCCGGTTTTCTGGTTCAAGTGTCATCATTCAGCAGCGAAGTTCTTCGGGTCAAGCAGATCAATGGACGCGTCGCGTGATGCGGGTCACGTAATACCCGCAGGGGGGTGGAAGTTGAAATCTGTTCGGTGTCCGGTAACCCGGAATTGATGTCTTCGCTTGCTTCGGCACCGGTCCAATTGATTTCATTGGGTCATGCAGAATTTAACGAAATCGAAGAAGCGGGACGGGAATATCCTGGTGCTCGGCGGTTATGGCGCCGTGGGCCGCGTCACCGCACTCGACCTCGCGGGGCGGCTGCCGGGCCGGGTGATCGTCGCCGGCCGCGACCGGGCCCGCGCCGTGGAACTCGCCGCCGGCAGCGGCGGCACCCTGCTTCCCGCGCGCGTCGACCTCGCCGACCCCGCCTCACTGGAACAGGCGCTGGAGGGGGTCTCCCTCGTGGTGCTCTCCGTGGAGCCCCGCACCCCGGCCGCCCATCCCGCGCGGCTTCTCTTCGAGCGGGGCATCGGTCTGGTCGACGTCACCGCGACGCATTCGCTGATCACCGAGGTCGAGCGGCACGACGCGCTCGCCCGCGAGCGGGGCGCGACCGCCGTGCTCAGCGTCGGGGTCGCCCCCGGCCTGACCAACCTGCTGGCCCGCCGGGCGGCCGAGGCCGTCGGCGGCGCCGAACGCCTCGACATCTCCGTCGTGCTCGGGGCGGGCGAGGCCCACGGCAAGGACGCGGTGCGCTGGACCGTCGCCCAGCTCATGGACGGGAACGGCGGCCGGGCGCGTCCGCTGCGGGTGGCGACCTGGCCGCCGGGCCGGCAGCGCACCCACCATCCGTTCCCCTTCTCCGACCAGCACACCCTGCGCCGCACCCTCGGCGTCCCGGACGTCACCACCCGGCTCGGCCTCGACTCCGGCGCGCTCACGGGCCTGCTGTTCGGGCTGCGCAGGGCGGGCGTCTTCCGTGCCGCGCGCAGGGCCCGCCTCGACGGGCTGCTCACCGCCTCGCTGACCCGCGTCCACCTGGGCGGCGACCGGTTCGCGGTGCGGGTCGACGCGCACCGGGGCGGGCGCCGGGTGACGCGGGCCCTGACCGCCACGTCGCAGTCCCGCTTCACCGGGCTCACCGCGGCGGAGGTCGCCGCGCGGGTGTACGAGGGTGAAGTGCCCTCCGGCGTCCGGCACATCGAGGAGGCGGCGGGCCTCGCGGGGGTGCCCGAGGCGCTGGCCGCGCACGGCCTGACGGCTTGGGCCGGCGACGCGGGCGCGTAGCCGGCCCAAGCCCGACCGGTTCCGGGGCGACGGGGGAATGGAGTTGCCCGGAACCGGACGCGGTGCGTGAGGACGGGTCACTTGCCGGCCCCACGCCGATCTGCGGGAGAGCGGTCGATGCCGCCCGCGTGGCCGTCGACGCCACCCGCGTGGCTGTCGACCAGGTCGCCGCCGTCGCCGTCGTCGTCACCGGCTCCCTCGGCGGACGCGGCGTCCTGCTTCGCCCCGGCCGGCGCGCCGCCCGCCAGTTGCGCGGAGAGCCGCTCGCCCTCCATGTCCACGTGCGGCACGGTCCGCTCCAGGAAGCGCGGGAACCACCAGGCGGCCTTGCCGAGCAGGATCATGACGGCGGGGACCAGCGCCATCCGCACCACGAAGGCGTCGATGAACACGCCGACGGCGAGCGCGAATCCGATCGGCTGCACGATCGGGTCGTGGCCGATGACGAACCCGGCGAAGACCGAGATCATGATCAGCGCGGCGGCCACCACGACCCGTGAGCCGTCCCGGAACCCGGCGATCACCGCGTCCTTCGGAGCGGCCCCGCGCGAACTCTCCTCCTTCATGCGGGAGACGAGGAACAACTCGTAGTCCATGGCGAGACCGAAGAGCACCCCGATCAGCAGGATCGGCAGGAAGCTCACCACGGGACCGACCTTCGGCACCGCGATGAAGTCCGAGAGCCAGCCCCACTGGTAGACGGCCACCACGGCGCCGGCGGACCCCGCGATGCTCAGAAGGAAGCCGACGACGGCCTTGAGCGGGACGAGCAGCGAGCGGAACGCCAGCGCGAGCAGGATCAGCGAGATGCCGACGATCACCGCGAGGAACGGCGGCAGGGCATCGCTCAGCTTCTTCGACACGTCGATGTTGGCCGCGGTGGTGCCGGTGACCGTGAGCTTCATCCCGGCGTCCGCCGCCGCGCGCTCACCCTCGTCCCTGATGTCCGCGACCAGGTCCTCGGTGGCCCGCGAATCGGGGCCGCCCTTGGGGATCACGGGGATCGCGGCGAGCTTCCCCGTCTTGTCGACGGAGGGCGGAAGCGGTGTCGCCACACCGGGCAACTGGCCCAGCTTCTGCGCGAGTTGCTTGACGCCGCCCTCGGAGAGCGGGGCCGCACCCTTGGCCTCGGCGACCGCGATGAGCGGTCCGTTGAACCCCTGCCCGAACCCCTCGCTGACCAGGTCGTACGCCTGACGTGCCGAAGTGCTCTCGGGGTACGAGCCGTTGCCGGGGAGCCCGAGCCGCAGGTCCTTGGCGGGGATGGCCACCGCGCCGATGCCCACCAGGCAGGCGACGAGCACGAGGACGGGCCGCCGCGCGACCCCGCGCACCCAGCGCTCGCCCGCCGAGAGCTTCCCACTGCCGGGCTTCGCCTCGCCCGGCTTCCCCTCGCCCGGCTTCTTCTTGCCGCCGCCGAGCCCCGGCAGGCGCAGCCGGTCGACCGAGCGGCCCGCGTACCCGAAGAGGGCGGGCAGCAGGGTGACCGCGATCAGCATGGCGATGATCACGGCCCCGGCCGCCGACAGACCCATCACGGTCAGGAACGGCACCCCGGCCACCGCGAGCCCGGCCAGCGCCACCACTACGGTCGCCCCGGCGAAGACCACGGCGCTGCCCGCCGTGCCGCCCGCCCGGGACGCCGCTTCCCGGGGCTCCATGCCCTCGGCGAGGTTCTGCCGGTGGCGGGAGACGATGAACAGCGCGTAGTCGATGCCGACCGCCATGCCGATCATCAGGGCGAGGACCGGCGCGGTCGAGATGATGTCGTACGAGCCGGTCAGCGCGAGCAGCCCCGCCATGCCGAGGCCCACGCCGACCAGCGCGCTGAGCAGCGGGAGACCGGCGGCGAGCATCGAGCCGAAGGTGATGAGCAGGACGAGCACCGCGACGCCGACACCGATGGCCTCGCCGCCCTCCACGGTCACCGTCGGCGTGTAGGCGTCGCCACCGAACTCGACCTGGACACCGGCCTTCTCGGCGCTCTCGGTGGCCTCGCGCACCGCGTCGCGCGCTCCGTCGCCGAGGTCGTGCAGACGGGCGTCGAACACCACCTGCGTGAGGGCGATCCGCCCGTCCTTGGACACCGCCTGCGCGGAGAACGGCTCGATGACCTGGGCGACGCCGTCCGCCTTGCCGATGGCCGCCGCCGCGGCCGAGACCGCCTCGCGCCGCTCGGGCGTGGTGAGCGACTGCCCCTCGGGGGCGGCGAAGACGACCTGCGCGGAGGCGTTCGCGTACTCGGGAAGGCGGTCCGAGATGCGGTCGATGGTGGTCTGCGCCTCGGTGCCCGGCACCCGGAACTCGTCGGTGGTCTTTCCGGAGAACGCCGCCGCGAGTCCGCCGACGGCGAGCAGCAGGACGAGCCAGACGGCCACCACGGCATGTCGGCGCCGATAGCAGAGCCCGGCCAGTCGGTAGAGGAGCAGGGCCATGGGAGGTGCCTCCATCGCGGGATGCGTACGTGGCGCGGGGCCGCGGAACAGCCCTTCGCCTGCCTACGCCGACCACCATACGCGCAACTTGGTCACCTGACAAAGTCGAGTGACGAAGTCATACGTCAGGGTCGACTGATTGAGTCGCTCCCACCGATACTCTGGGGCCATGGCACACATCCCCGCCGCCGAGCGGCGTCCGCAACTCGTCCAAGCCGCCATCGAGCTGATGGCCCGCGAGGGAGTCGACGCCGGATCCACCCGCGCCATCGCCGCCGAGCTGGGCGTGGCGCAGGCGACGGTGCACTACACCTTCGGCACCAAGCGTGATCTCTACCGCGCCGTCATCGAGCAGATGACCGTCGAGCTGGTCGAGCTGGTGCGCGGCGCCGCCCCCGAGGGGCAGGAGGGTCCCGCCGACTTCGAGCGCGCCATGCGGCGGATGGCCGAGGCGCTGTGGCAGGCGCTGCGCGAACAGCCCGGCCGCTTCCGGCTGTTCATCGAGCTCACCACGTACGCCGTGCGCAACCCCGACCTGCACGAACTGCTCCGCCGCCACCAGCGCGACCTGGAGGAGACGGCGGCGGAGCTCATTGCGGGCGTGCTCGCCCTGACGGACGGCGCCCACGCGGCCGAACCCCTTGTCGTCGCCCGCTTCTTCCTCCAGGGCTTCGACGGCCTCTCGCTGCGGCACCTGGTGATGGGCGACGGCAAGGGGGATTCGGCGGCGGACGCGGACTCCGCGGCCGACCTGGAGCGCCTCCTGGAGGCGACGCTGAACCTCACGCGCGCCAAGTAGGCGTGGCCGACGCGGTCATGGGGCGGGACTACGCGTACTCCCGCACCAGGAGCTTGAGACCGGGCGCGCCCATCAGCGCGTCGAACTCCCGCCCCCGGTAGTCGGCACGCACCTCGAACCCGGCGCGCTCCCACGTGCGCTGGGCCCGCGTGTTGCCGTTGAGGCAGAGCACCTGCGCGCACGCGTAGCCCTGCTCGCGCCCCAGGTCCAGGGCGTGGTCGAGCAGGGCCTGCACCACGCCGGTGCCCCGGAACTCGGGGACGACGGCGACGTTCTCGATCCCCCAGGCGCCGGCGTAGTCCGTGGGCAGACAGGACCGGAAGATCCGCTGGCGCTCGTACACGTCCTCGAAGGCGGCCGTGCCGGGCCAGTCGGCGGTGGCGGCGAGGACGGCGCACTGCTCGCCGATCGCGGCGTGCCCCTCGGTCGCGGGGTCGTAGGCGGTGAGGGCGCCCACCGGGCGGGGCCTCGTGCCGCGCTCCGTCGTGGGCGAGGCTTCCGCCACCCAGAAGCGGGACAGATGACACCAGTGGGCGCGGGGTGAGAGCGCGAGCGTGCGCAGGATCTGCCGGGTGACCCCGGTCCCCTCGCCGAGAAGCGGCTCCCAGCAGCAGCGGTCCAGGTGGGAGGTGGCGGCGGTCTCCATGACCTGGACGAGGAAGTCGAGATCGGCGGTGACGGCGGGGCGGACCGTGACGGCGAGGTCCGGATACGGCCGGGAGGTACGGGAGGTGCGGGAGGTACGGGAGTTGCGGGCGCTCTGTGTGCTCTGGGGGTTCTGCACGATGACCACCTGTTTCCGCAGCTCTGGCTGCCCATGTCCTGGTGGGGGTCTATTGGCTCCCTGTTGTGACGATAGATGGCACTTGTTCGTTTGACCAAGTCATGTGAACCGATTTCGGCCGTACGGGTGGCGCGGTGGCTCAGGGGGCGCAGGCGTCGGCGATCGAGCGGCTGTTCTCGTAGAGGTGGTGGCGCGTGACCCGGCCGTCCTCGACGGTCAGGCGCAGGGCGAAGGGGCCCTCGAAGGACTTGCCGGTGGCGCGCACGGTGCCCCACAGCCGGCCGAAGATCACGGCATCGGTGCCGTCGACGAGCAGGGTGTCGACCGTGGCCCCGGCCTTCTCCGGCACCGTGTGCGCGGCGAGTTCGGCGGCCTGGGCGGCGCACTCGGCGGCGGTGGACCGCGGCCGGATCCACGGCACGCCCGGGTTCTCGGCGAGCATCCAGTCGACGTCGTCGGCGAAGAGCGCGGCAAGACCCTCGGCGTCTCCCGCCATCCTGCACTGGAGGAAGGTCTGGACGGCGGCGCGGGTGGCGTCCTCGGTGGAGGGGGTGACGGTCATCTGCTGCTCCTCGGTCGGTCTCCCTGTGGACGCGTCCGATCCTTCCGCGGGGCCGCGCGGAGGTCGATTACGCCGGAGGTAATGCCGTCCGGCGGTGCCACGTCCGCCTCACCGCCCGGCGGGGACGTTATGGTCTAAACCAGTCACTCGGTACGGTGACGGTGAGAGACGCGAGCGCGTGAGCCAGGGGAGGGGAAGTGCCGTGGGGCTTGGGGCCGTTGTGGGACTCGTCCGGTTTCCGGTGAAGTCGATGCTGGGGGAGGAGCGCGAGCGGCTCGTCCTCGACGAGCGGGGCGTGGCCGGTGACCGGCTGTGGGCCCTGCGGCACGAGGACGGGAAGCTGGGGAGCGGCAAGAACAGCCGCCGGTTCCGGCGGACGCCCGGGATGCTGGAGTACACCGCCGTGTACGAGAGTGACGCGGGCGGCGAGGGTGACGGAAAGGGCGGCGGCGACCCCGTCGTCACCACCCCGGACGGCGAGACCCTGCGGCCCGGCGATCCGCGCGTCGGCGAACTCTTCGGCGCGGGCGTGGAGTTGGCGCGCGAGGGCGAGGTGAGCCATCAGGACGCGGGCGCCGTCTCCCTCGTCGGCACCGCCTCGCTGCGCGCGCTCGGCGAGCTGCTCGGTGACTCCGACCCCGTCGACGTACGCAGACTGCGCAAGAACATCGTGGTCGGCACCGAGGAGCCGTGGATCGAGGAGGACTGGGTGGGACGGGAGATCTCCTTCGACGGCGGCCTGCGCCTGCGCGTCGTCGAACGCATCGAGCGCTGCGTCATGACCACCCAGGCCCAGCGCGGCCTCCCGGCCGACAATCGCATCCTCAAGACGCTCACCGCGTCGCGCGGCATGTGCATCGGTGTGTACGCGGATGTCGTGACACCCGGCACGCTCGCGCTCGGGGCGGAGGTGACCCTCCGATGAGCGTGCACGGCAAGGGAGTTCGGGCCGCACTGCTGCTCGCGCTCGCCGTCGCCGGAACCGTCACCGGCTGCTCCCTGGAGGAGACGCCCGGGGGCTCCTCCGGGCCCGACGCCAAGGCGGGCCCCGCGCTCGCCGCGGTGGACACGCTCACCGTCAAGGGCCGCGCGCCCAGGACGGGGTACGACCGCGACCGCTTCGGCAGCCCCTGGGCCGACACGGACTCCAATTCCTGCGGCACCCGCGACGACATACTCAAGCGCGATCTCAAGGACGTGAAGTACCGCGACGGCGACTGCGAGGTGGTCTCCGGGAAGCTCTCGCCCGACCCGTACACCGGCAAAGACGTAACGTTCGTGCGCGGGCGCAGCCAGGTCGACATCGATCATCTCGTGGCCCTCTCCGACGCCTGGCAGAAGGGCGCCGGCACGTGGGAGCCGAGCAAGCGCATCGCCTTCGCCAACGACCCGCTCAACCTCCTTGCGGTCGACGCGGGCCCCAACCGCGGCAAGGGGGACGGCGACACGGCCACGTGGCTGCCGCCGGACAAGGGCTACCGGTGCGCCTATGTGGCGCGGCAGGTGGCGGTCAAGAAGAAGTACGAGGTGTGGGTGACGGGCGCCGAACGGGACGCGATGAAGCGGGTCCTGTCGAACTGTCCCCGGGAGAAGCTGCCGGTGGGTGAGGGGCCGACGGCCGCGCCCGGACGGTTCCACGCGCGCTGAGCGGCTTCGTACGCCGGAAAACGACTTAACAGGCGGGCCCGTGCCCGCTAGCGTCCGCGGCATGGACCTGAAGATCACGACGCTGGCCGAGCGGCCCGAACTCGCCGGGCCGCTCTGGGCGATGGACGACACCTGGCCGGAGTTCATCGGCAACGATCCCATCGCGTGGTCGATGATCGGGCGCATCGTCAAGGACTTCCCCGAGTACGTCCTGGTGGCCACCGACGAGCGGGGAACGGTCGCGGCCAAGGCGTTCAGCGTGCCGTTCGCGCTGGACGCGGACGGGCGCGGGGAGCTGCCGGACGGCGGCTGGGACCAGGTCATGCTCTGGGCGTTCTCGGACCTGCGGCACGGCAGGAAGCCGGACACGGTGAGCGCGATCGAGATCACCGTGGCGACGGAGTTCCTCGGGCAGGGTGTCTCCGGGCGGATGCTCGCCGCGATGCGCGAGAACGCCCGCGCGCGTGGCTTCGCGGAGGTCGTCGCCCCGGTCCGTCCGAACGCCAAGCACCTCGAACCGGCCGAACTGATCGACGCGTACGCGGTCCGTACGCGGGACGACGGGCTGCCCGCCGACCCGTGGCTGCGGGTGCACGTGCGGGCGGGCGGCACCATCGAGAAGGTGGCGCACGCGTCGATGACCGTGTCCGGTTCGCTCGCGCAGTGGCGGGCGTGGACCGGGCTGCCGTTCGACACCGCCGGTCCCGTCGAGGTGCCGGGCGCGCTGGTGCCGGTGCTCTGCGAGCCGGAACGCGGGTACGCGGTGTACGTGGAGCCGAACGTATGGGTGCGGCACGTGCTGTGAGCCCGGCCGCACGGCGGTCGACTTCGGGCGGGCGGGTCAGCCCGCGAGCTTGTCGATGTCCATGACGTCACCGGCGGGCGGCTGCGCGTCGACCGGCTTGTCGAACTCGCCGAACGTCAGGGTCTCCGGCGTCTTGGCGGTCTCGTTCACGACCTTCAGCAGGTACGGCTTGCCCTCCGTCGCGACGTAGAGGGTGTACCGGTCCTTGCCGTCGCTCTCGGTGAGCGTGAGGGCGGGCGTGCCGTCGACCGTGGTCGTCTTTCCCCTGCGGGCCGCGGAGTTGACGTCCTTGAACTCGGCGAGCAGCACGTCCAGGTCGCAGAACGAGGCGATGTCCTTCGCCTCGGCGCCGGTCGCGGAGGTCTTCACCCACCGGCCCGCGAGCATGTCCACGGCGGCCTCGGTCTCCGCCGCGGGCTGGCCCTTGCCCTGGGCGCGCAGGAACTCCTCGTCGTACTTCATGTAGACCGTGCGCGCGGTCGTGATCAGGTCGAGCGAACCCTGCCCGCCCATCCCCATCGTGCCCGCGCACTGCCCCTTGGTGTCGAAGGCCATGTCCAGCTCGATGGTGCCGGTCTCGTCGGGGACGCTGCCCTTGACCTTGAGGGACGAGGCGTCGGTCGTCGCCTTCACCGCCTTGTCGACGATGTCGGGCCCGGACATGCCGGGGAAGGGGCCGGCTTCCTTCTTGGCTTCCTTGACCTTCCCCTCGTTCTTCTTGGAGCCGCCTGTCTCGGTGCCGCAGGCCGTGAGGCCGACGGCCGCGGCGGTGGCCAGGCATACAGCGGCAAGAGTGGTACGTCGCATGAAGATCCCCCCACAGGAACTTGGAACTTTGGAGCTCGGAGCTTGAGGTGCTGTCTGCTGTCGCCATCTCAGCAGAGGTTGTGAACCGAGTCAACACGCGTTCACATGGACAGTTCGTTAACGGGCGTGAATGCGGGCGTGCGGCGTGCGGTGGGTATGCTCGGCGCCACAGCGCCGCGCCGGGGCACCTGTGCGGCGGGGTCAGCGGGACCGAGGGGAGCCAGTCGGTGGGGGAGAAGTCGGCGCGGGACAGATCGGCGCGGGACAACGCGACAGAGGTGACCGCCGCCGGGATCGCCCGGCTCGCCGGTGTCGGCCGGGCGGCCGTCAGCAACTGGCGCCGCCGCCACCCCGACTTCCCCAGGCCCATCGGAGGCACCGACACCAGCCCCTCCTTCGCGCTCGCGGAGGTCGAGGCGTGGCTGCGCGCCCAGGGCAAGCTCGGCGAACTCGGCGAGGTCCCGCTGAAGGAACGCGTCTGGCAGCACCTCGCGGGACACCCCGCGGGCCCCGTCACCGCACTCCTCCACGCGGGCTGCGCCCTGCTCCTCGTGCACGACCGCCACCCGGACTGGCTCAAGGTGAGCGCGGTGTCGGACGAGCGCATGGCGCGGCTGCTCCCCGCGGCCCTCGAACGCGTCGTCACCCCGCGGTTCGGCGAACCCCCGGCCGCCGGAACAGGCCCGCGGCGGACAGCGGTGCGCGTCCCGGACGCCGGACAGCTCCTGCCCTCCGTCCCGCTGCTGCGCGGCGCGGCCGAACTCGCCTCCGAACTGGGGGCCCGGCAGACGTACGAGTTCCTGATCGGGCGGTACATCGACGCCAACCCCCGGCAGTACACGCTCACTCCGGCCGGTCCCGCCGACCTGATGGCCGCGCTCGCGGGCCCCGCCCCGACCGTGCTCGACCCCGCCTGCGGGACCGGCGCCCTGCTGCGAGCCGTCGCCCCCCGCCCGGACCAGCGCCTCTACGGACAGGACAGCGCCCCCGAACTCGCCGCCCTCACCGCGCTGCGCCTCGCCCTGCACTCCGACGCCACCGTGCGCGCCGCGACCGCCGACACCCTGCGCGCGGACGCCTTCGGCGAGGAGCGGGCCGACGCCGTGCTCTGCCACCCGCCGTTCAACGAACGCAACTGGGGGCACGACGAACTCGCCTACGACCCCCGCTGGGAGTACGGCTTCCCCGCGCGTACGGAGTCCGAACTCGCCTGGGTCCAGCACGCGGTGGCCCGGCTCCGGGACGGCGGCACCGCCGTGCTCCTGATGCCGCCGGCCGCCGCGTCCCGCCGCTCCGGGCGCCGGGTGCGCGCCGACCTCCTGCGCCGTGGCGCCCTGCGGGCCGTGATCGCGCTGCCCGCGGGCGCCGCGCCCCCGTACAACATCCCGCTGCACGTCTGGGTCCTGAAGAGGCCGGTGCCCGGCGCGAAGACCCCGCCCGAGCTGCTCCTCGTCGAGACGGCGGGGCTCTCCGTCGCCGACGGCAGGGACCGGCAGGCGTGGCGTCCGGTGCAGGACGCCGTGGTGGATGTCTGGCGCGGCTTCGACCGGCACGGCACCGTCGACGAGCGGCCCGGCCTCGCCCGCTGCGTGCCGGTGCTCGAACTCCTCGACGACGAGGTCGACCTGGCCCCGGCCCGCCGTCTGCCGCCACCGGCAGCGGGCGGCGGCACCGAGGAGCTGACGGCCGTACGCGAGCGGCTCGGGGAAGCCGTGCGGCGCACGGCAGACCTCATGCCGCCGCCCCCGAAGCCGGGCGACACGGAACACTGGCCGGTGACCACCGTGGGCGAACTGGCGCGCGCGGGCGCCCTGTTGCTGCGCACGGGAATGGGGCCGGGGCCCGGGGCCGCCGCACCCGGCGTCACGCGCGTCCTCACCGAGCACGACGTGCTGGCCGGGACGCAGCCCTCCGGCACCCTCGACCCGGAGGCCCATCCGGCACGGGAGAGTGCCGTGGACGCGACGGCCGACTCCGTGGTGACCCGGCCCGGCGACGTCGTCATCCCCGTCTCCGGCGGCGGCACCGCGGCCCGCGTCATCGACGAGAACACCGCGGGCGCCGCGCTCGGCCGCGGGCTCACCCTCCTGCGCCCCGATCCGGCCGCCCTCGACCCGTGGTTCCTCGCCGGCTTCCTGCGCGGCACCGCCAACAACCGCCAGGCGAGCAGCTTCGCCTCCACCGCGGCCAGGCTCGACGTCCGCAGGCTGCGGCTGCCGCGCCTGCCGCTGGAGGGGCAGCGCGGCTACGGCGAGCGGTTCCGCGCACTCGCCGCCTTCGAGGACGCCCTGCGTCTCGCGGGCAGGCTGGGCGAGCAGTTGGTGCGGGGACTGCACGACGGACTGACGGACGGCACGCTTCCGCCGGAATGAGTCGACCGGGTTCCGGGCGGGCGCGGGATCGGGCCGCGATCAGGACGTGACCAGTACCGCAACGGTTCGGTACAACCCCGGGCCGCTTCCACGTGTCGGCCTATACGCTCGAATCAGCATCAGTTCGTATTTCGACTTTCGGCCGTGCGTTCCCCCTCGGGAACGTACGGCCGCATCAGGCACCAGGAGCAGCCATGCACGGCCACGGCTATGCGCCGCAGCAACCGCAGCCGAACTCCGGCGGCACCCACGTGACGCTGCGCGTGCTGTTCGTGGTCCTCGCCGTCGTGACCTGTGGCCTGCTCGCCTGGGCGCCGATGCTGCGGCTCGCGATCGTGACCCGCAAGTCGTACGACTGGGTGCTCTTCGGTCTCGTGACCGCGCTCGACGTGACGGCCCTCGTGCTCGTCGGCGTCGACCCGGGCGACGAGGAGTTCCAGGGACCGGGCAACGCGGGCATGGTGATCCTCCTGACCACGCTCCTCGCCGTGGTCGCCTACTACCTGTTCGCGGACATCAGGCACTTCAGCCGCTACCGGCAGCAGTACCCGGGCTACGCGGGACCGCAGCCCGCGTACGGCTACCCGCAGCAGCAGGGACCCGCCCCCGTCCACCTCCAGCCCACGCAACTGCACCAGCCGCCGGTCCAGCAGACGCCGCCCCCGCCCACGCGCCCCGCACCGGCCCGCATCCACCAAGTACAGGCCGAGCTCGACGAGCTCAGTGACTACCTGCGCAAGCAGGAAGGCGGCAACTGAACGTGTCATCGGGGACGTCACCGGGGGCGGGCGGCCGCGGCGGCCGCGGCGGCCGTGTCATCGCAGAACGCTACGAACTCTCCACGCTCATCGGCCAGGGCGGCATGGGCCAGGTCTGGACGGCGTACGACCAACGCCTCGACCGCCGGGTCGCGGTCAAGCTGCTCCGCCCCGACCGCGTCGCGGGCGCCGAGGCCGACGAGCTGCGCCGCCGCTTCGTGCGCGAGTGCCGCGTCACCGCGCAGGTCGACCACCCGGGCCTCGTCACCGTCCACGACGCGGGCACCGAGGGCGAGGACCTCTACCTCGTCATGCAGTACGTGGACGGGGCGGACCTCGGCGACCACCTCGCCGAGCACGACCCCTACCCGTGGCAGTGGGCCGTCGCCATCGCCGCGCAGGTGTGCGCCGTGCTCTCCGCGGTGCACGCCGTGCCGATCGTGCACCGCGACCTCAAGCCGCGGAACGTGATGGTCAAGCAGGACGGCACGATCAGCATCCTCGACCTGGGCATCGCCTCGGTCATGGACACCGACACCACCCGCCTCACCCACACCGGTTCGCCCATCGGCAGCCCCGCGTACATGGCCCCCGAGCAGGCGATGGGAGGCGCGGTCGGCCCGTACACCGATCTGTACGCCCTGGGTGTCCTGCTGCACGAACTCCTCAGCGGGGACGTGCCGTTCTCCGGTTCCACCGCGCTCGGCGTCCTGCACCGCCACCTCTACGAACCACCGCTCCCGGTCCGCCGCCTGCGCGCCGAGGTCCCCGAGGCCCTCGAAGCCCTGGTGCTCCGGCTCCTCGCCAAGGACCCCCAGCACCGGCACGCCAGCGCCCAGGAGGTCTACGAGGAACTGGTCCCGCTGCTCCCCGCGCGCGGCATACCGACCGGCGGTCCGCTCGACCCCACCCGCCCCTTCCTGCGCCCGCACGCCCCGTGGCCCGACCGCGCGACGACACCGGCGCCCGCCCCCGCCATCCAGCCGGACCGGACCGACCACCGGCAGACCCCCGGCAGCCACACCGACGTGGTGCACGCGGTCGACGAGGTCAAGCGGCTCCTCGGCGAGGGCCGCATCACCCAGGCCGTGGACATCCTCGGTTCGATCCTGCCCGCGGCCGCCGCCAAGCACGGCGAGCACTCCCCGGTGGTCCGCTCCCTGCGCAAGCAGTACGCGGCGACGCTCATGGACGACGGCCAGTACCGCCGCGCCCTGCCCGAACTGCGCCGCCTCGCCGACGAGCGCGCCGCCGAGTCCGGCCAGGCCGACCCGCACTCCCTCCAGTTCCGCTACGAGGCCGCGCAGTGCCTGGAGCAACTGGGCGAACCGGCGGCGGCCCTCGCGGAGTACAGGGCGCTCCTCCCTTACTACGAGAACCGCTACGCCTCCGACGACCGCGACCGCCCCCTGGAGATCCGCCGCCGCATCGGCCACCTGCTCCTCGCCCTCGGCGACCGCGCGGCGGCCCACGACACGCTGGCCCGGCTGCTCATGGACGCCGAGCGCATGCACGGCGTGGGCCACCCCTTCCCGGCGGAGATCCGGCGGACGTTGCAGTGGCTGGGACAAGTACGGGGCTGAAGGCGGGAACGTACCCCAACTCGCGTCGAATCGTTGGTCGAATGGGTGGCCGAGAGACCGGCCCTTCCCTAACATCGATCACCGCAAGACTTTGTGCGCCCGCCCGTCGCCCGACCACCACCCCAGGTGGAGGCGCTTGCGCGCCGCAGGTTTATGCACAATCTCCGACCGGGAGGCTCCCTTGCACCGCCGCCGTCGCACCGCGCTCACCCTCTCCGCCGCCGCGATCGCCGCGGCCCCCCTCCTTACCGCCTGCGGCGCCGAAGCCCATCCGGGCGCCGCGGCCGTCGTGGGCAACGACCGGATCACGGTCTCGCAGCTGGAGGGCCGGGTGAACGAGGTGCGCGCCGCACAGCGCGCCGCGATCCCGGACGAGCAGCAGTACGAGCAGGCCATCGCCAAGTCCGGCGGCCTCACCCGCAGCACGCTGCACACGATGGTCCTCGACAAGGTGCTGCACCGCGCGGCCGTCGACGCCGGGGTGGACGTGTCGCGCCGCGACATCCAGACGATGAGAGCGGGCCTCGAACAGCAGGCGGGCGGCAAGAAGCAGCTCGAACAGGGCTGGCTCCAGCAGTACAGCGTCGCCCCGTCCCAGCTGGAGAACAGCCTCCGCACGGAGATCGAGGCCCAGAAGCTCGCCAGGAAACTGGGCGTGGACATGAACGCCCCGGAGGGCCAGGCGATCTTCTGGAAGGAGCTCTCCAAGGCCTCCAAGAAGCTGGACGTGAACCTGAACCCGCGCTACGGCACGTGGGACGTGGAGAAGAGCAAGCGCGCCGACAGCAAGACGCCGTGGGTGCGCGAGGTGTCCGAGGACGGCGCCGCGGCCCCCAAGCAGGCGTAAGGACGCCGGTCGGGGGCCGCCGACGGCGTGGGTTACGTTCGACGGGTGAACGCAACCACGCCTCCGGCCGACGCCCCCGGCCGCGTCATCCTCCTCACCACCAGCCACCGCGTGGCCCCCGGCCTGCTCTCCTGGCCGGCGTGGCAGGCCCTGCACGGGGCCGACGAGGTCCTGTGCGCCGACGCCACGCACCCCCAACTGCCGTACCTGCGTGAGGCGGGCGTGCGCGTGGAGCAGGCGGCGCCCACCGCCCAGGAACTGGTGGACGCCTGCGCCGGCGGCCGTACGGTCCTCGTGGTCGCCACGGCCGAGGGCGACAGCGCCCTGACGGACGGCCTCGCGCGGCTCGCGGGCTCGGGCCGCGTCGCGATGCCGGACCTCGAACTGCTCCCGGCGTCGTACGACCTGCCGGGCGCGCGGCTCCTCGACCTCGTCCAGGTCATGGACCAGATCCGGGTCGAGTGCCCGTGGTCGTCGCAGCAGACGCACAAGGGCCTGGCGAAGTACGCGATCGAGGAGGCGTACGAACTGGTCGAGGCGATCGAGGAGGGCGACAGGGACGAGCTGCGCGAGGAACTCGGCGACGTCCTGCTCCAGGTGGTCTTCCACTCCCGTATCGCGGAGGAGGACGAGGAATCCCCCTTCTCCGTGGACGACGTGGCGGGCACGATCGTCGAGAAGCTCATCCACCGCCACCCGCACGTCTTCGGCGACGACGCGGCGGACACCCCCGAGGACGTCAAGGCGCACTGGCTCCGCACGAAGGCGGAGGAGAAGCAGCGCTCATCGCTGACGGAGGGCATCCCCCTCGGCCAGCCGGGCCTGGCCCTCACGGCCAAGCTGGCCTCCCGGGCACGGACGGCGGGCCTGGAGGTCCCGGTCCCGGCGGGCGAGGGCATCGGCTACGAACTCCTGGCGCTGGCGCTGCGCGCGGAGAGGGAGGGAATCGACCCGGAGGCGGCCCTGCGAGCGGCGGCACGGGCTTACCGGGACGCGGTGCTTGCGGCGGAGGGCGGGCCCGGGACACAGGGGAGTTCCAGCCTGTCCGGCGAGTGATGTAGAGGCCGCCCACCGAGCGAGGCGAGGGACTGATCAGCCCGTCCGGCGATTGAGGACGAGCTCGGCGGAGCCGGTGATGACGGCGGCGGATAACGTCGTCCCATGCAAGACCAGCCGCCCGCCCCCGCCGGGGACACCCCCGCAGCCTGCCCCGCAGGGGCGCACACCCCCGTGCCCGAGGCCCAGGGGCCTGAACTCTTCACATGGGAGTTCGCCACCGACCCCTACCCCGCCTACGCCTGGCTCCGCGAGCACGCGCCCGTGCGCAAGACGCGGCTGCCCAGTGGTGTGGACGCGTGGCTGGTGACCCGGTACGGCGACGCCAAGCAGGCACTCGCCGACCAGCGGCTCAGCAAGAACCCGGCCCATCACGGCGAGCCCGCGCACGCGAAGGGCAAGACCGGCATCCCCGGCGAGCGCAGCGCGAACCTCATGACGCATCTGCTCAACATCGACCCGCCGGACCACACCCGCCTGCGCCGCCTCGTCTCGAAGGCCTTCACTCCCCGCCGCGTCGCCGAGTTCGCGCCCCGCGTCCAGGAACTGACCGACCACCTCATCGACCAGTTCGCGGAGAAGGGGGAGGCCGACCTCATCCACGACTTCGCCTTCCCGCTCCCCATCTACGCGATCTGCGACCTGCTCGGGGTGCCCCGCGAGGACCAGGACGACTTCCGCGACTGGGCGGGGATGATGATCCGGCACGGGGGCGGGCCGAGGGGCGGAGTCGCCCGGTCCGTGAAGAAGATGCGCGGCTACCTCGCCGAGCTGATCCACCGCAAGCGCCTCGAACCCGGCGACGACCTCATCTCCGGGCTCATCCGCGCCTCCGACCACGGCGAGCACCTCACCGAGAACGAGGCCGCCGCGATGGCGTTCATCCTTCTCTTCGCCGGGTTCGAGACCACCGTCAATCTCATCGGCAACGGCACGTACGCCCTCCTCACCCACTCCGAGCAGCGTGAGCGGCTCCAGGAATCGCTCGGGAACGGCGACACCGGGCTCCTGGAGACAGGGCTCGAGGAACTCCTCCGCTTCGACGGTCCCGTCGAACTCGCCACCTGGCGGTACGCCACCGAGCCGCTGACCGTCGGAGGGGAGGACATCGCCGCCGGCGACCCCGTCCTCGTGGTCCTCGCCGCCGCCGATCGCGACCCCGCGCGATTCGACCGGCCGGACACGCTCGACCTGTCCCGCCGCGACAACCAGCACCTCGGCTACGGCCATGGCATTCATTACTGTCTCGGCGCACCGCTGGCCAGGCTCGAAGGACAGGCCGCCCTCGCGACCCTCCTGCGGCGCCTCCCTGACCTGCGCCTGGCGGCGGAACCTGGTGATTTGAGATGGCGTGGCGGGCTCATCATGCGGGGACTGCGCACGCTTCCCGTGGAGTTCACACCCGCACAGAAGAGCAAATAATCGACCCCTGAAACGATGTTTAGCTGACGGACCGTCAAGACTGTGACTTTCACGTGATCTCCGCTGCATCGACTTGTGACAAGCGTTCGACTGCCGCTACGTTCACCGACGACTCGGCATCCCGTGCCGCAGTCGTCGCTCCAGTCACGCGAAAGGCAACCGCATGCTCTCCGGCAATGGTCGTCACCGACGCCCCCGCCAGGCCCCGGCCCTGATCGTCGCGGCAGGAGTGGCGGGATCGGCCATCGCGATCCCGCTGCTCGGCGCCACCAGCGCGAGCGCGGCGGACACCGCCACATGGGACAAGCTCGCGGAGTGCGAGAGCGGCGGTTCCTGGAGCGCGGACGCGGGCAACGGCTACTACGGCGGGCTCCAGCTCTCGCAGCAGACCTGGGAGGAGTACGGCGGCCTCGACTTCGCGCCGAGCGCCGACCAGGCGAGCCGGTCCCAGCAGATCTCCGTGGCCGAGAAGGTCCTCGACGACCAGGGGCCCGACGCCTGGCCGAGCTGCGCGCCGATCGCCGGTCTCACCGAGGGCGGTGCCGCCGCCGACGTCGACCCGGGCGCGCCGATCACGACCATTCCTTCTGACGAGCCGTCGGAATCGACCGGTTCCGGCGAGTCGTCGAAGCCCGGCGGGTCGGGCGAGCCGGACGCGTCGCCGAGCGAGTCGGCCGACCCCTCGGGCAGCGCCGAGCCGTCCGGGAAGCCGGACGCCGACGACGCGTCACGAGACAAGAATCACGACGAGTCGGGCAAGTCGGGTGACTCGGACGGCTCGGGTGACTCGGACGAGTCGGCCGGGCCCGGTGACTCGACCAAGTCCGGCGACCCGGACAAGTCCGGGCGCGACGAGGCCACTTCGCCCGCCCCCTCGCCCTCCACGGGCGAGGGCGAGGGCCGTCACCGCGGCGGCAGCGCCGACGACGAGGCGTCCGAGGGCTCCGCCCGCGAGGGTTCGGGCCGGCACGCCTCGCGCGGCGACGAGCGCGAGCACGACGTCTCCGACGGGACGTACACGGTCCGTTCCGGGGACAGTCTCTCGCTCATCGCCGACGACTTGGACGTGAAGGGCGGGTGGACCGAGCTGTACGCCGAGAACGAGAAGTCGGTCGGCTCCGACCCCGACCTCATCCTTCCCGGTCAGAGCCTCGATTTGGGCGAAAAGTAGGGGTAGTTGGCGAGTCGCTTTGCGCTTGATGTCCCAATTGGCGCAAGTGAGACATGGGTCTCAGAAGCCCTGATCGTCTTTGAAATTCGGGCGATCGCATGTCTACGGTCGTGACCGCTCGCCACAGCGGGCCCCGCCGGTCGGTACGCCGAGTCCTGCCAACGGCCGTTCGGGAACAGTCGTCGCGTAAGCGCCGTAGGCAGGAGCGGGGGACCCAAGGTTTGCGCCGGGCCCGGCCGTTGAACGTCTCGCGAGAGCGAGGCGGGGAGACGGACGGGAACGGCTAGGGGTTAAGTCGCACTCAGGAAGTGCGGCCGGGCAACTTCATCGGCCCGAACCCGACAGCTCACCTCGCAGGCGTCGGTGAGGGGATCACTCATGCTGTTTTCCAGCAAGGGCAAGCACCGCCGCCCGTCCAAGGCCACCCGTGTCGCCACGCTCGCCGGCGTCACCGGTGTCGCGGTCGCGGCCCCGCTGATGGCGGCCGGCCAGGCCTCCGCCGCCACGAACTCCGAGTGGGACGCCGTCGCCCAGTGCGAGTCGGGCGGCAACTGGTCGATCAACACCGGCAACGGCTACACGGGCGGCCTGCAGTTCTCGGCGTCCACCTGGGCCGCGTACGGCGGCACGAAGTACGCGCCCACCGCCGACAAGGCCTCCAAGGCCCAGCAGATAGAGATCGGCGAGAAGGTCCTCGCGGGTCAGGGCAAGGGTGCCTGGCCGAGCTGCGGCGTCGGCCTCTCGAGCGCCTCCAACGAGGGTGGCGGTGCGCAGGAGAGCGCCCCGCAGCAGACCCAGGAGCAGCCCAAGAGCCAGCCCACGCCGCAGACCGAGCAGCCGCAGCAAGCCGCTCCGAAGGCGGAGGCCGCCCCGAAGGCCGAGTCCAAGAAGACCGTCGAGACCCCGACCGGCCAGACGGTCAAGAAGGGCGACGGCGAGTACAAGGTCAAGAAGGGTGACACCCTCTCCAAGATCGCCAAGGCGGAGGACGTCAAGGGCGGCTGGCACAAGGTGTACAAGCTCAACGGCGACATCATCGAGAACGCCGACATGATCTTCCCGGGCCAGCAGCTCCACCTCAGCTAAGCGGTAGCTGCCTCCCCACCCCCGTCCCCTCGGGTCCACCCCGCCCCGGTGCGCGTATCCCCCGTACGCACCGGGGCGGGGTATGTTTGTTCCGTTCGGAAACTTTTTGCTCTCGGTTTGTCCACAGGACGGGCGCTCGGCTGGCTCTTGTCCGGGAGCCGGTTAGGCTCGTGTCCGCGAGGCCAACGCCTCGCGTACCCGCGTCACATCCCAGAAGGAGATGCTCGTGCCGTCCATCGACGTCGTCGTAGCCCGGGAAATCCTGGACTCCCGAGGCAACCCCACGGTCGAGGTCGAGGTCGGCCTCGACGACGGCAGCACGGGTCGTGCCGCCGTTCCGTCCGGTGCGTCCACCGGTGCTTTCGAGGCCATCGAACTCCGTGACGGTGACCCCAACCGTTACCAGGGCAAGGGCGTCGAGAAGGCCGTCCTCGCCGTCATCGAGCAGATCGGCCCGGAGCTCGTCGGGTACGACGCCACCGAGCAGCGCCTGATCGACCAGGCGATGTTCGACCTCGACGCCACCGACAACAAGGGCTCGCTCGGCGCCAACGCCATCCTCGGCGTCTCGCTCGCCGTCGCGCACGCCGCGTCGGAGGCCTCCGACCTCCCGCTCTTCCGCTACCTCGGCGGCCCGAACGCGCACCTGCTGCCCGTTCCGATGATGAACATCCTGAACGGCGGGTCGCACGCCGACTCGAACGTCGACATCCAGGAGTTCATGATCGCGCCGATCGGCGCCGAGTCGTTCTCCGAGGCCCTGCGCTGGGGCACCGAGGTCTACCACACGCTGAAGAAGGTCCTGAAGGACAAGGGCCTGTCCACCGGCCTGGGCGACGAGGGCGGCTTCGCCCCGAACCTGGACTCCAACCGCGCCGCGCTCGACCTCATCCTTGAGGCCATCAAGCAGGCCGGCTACGTCCCCGGCGAGCAGATCGCGCTCGCGCTCGACGTCGCCGCGTCCGAGTTCTACAAGGACGGCTCGTACGACTTCGAGGGCAAGTCCCGCTCGGCCGCCGAGATGACCGAGTACTACGAGGAGCTCGTCGCCTCGTACCCGCTCGTCTCCATCGAGGACCCGCTGTTCGAGGACGACTGGGCCGGCTGGAACGTCATCACCGAGAAGCTCGGCGACAAGGTCCAGCTCGTCGGCGACGACCTGTTCGTCACCAACCCCGAGCGCCTCGCCCGCGGCATCGAGGAGAAGTCGGCCAACGCCCTCCTGGTGAAGGTCAACCAGATCGGCTCGCTGACCGAGACCCTGGACGCCGTCGAGATGGCGCAGCGCAGCGGCTTCAAGTGCATGATGTCGCACCGCTCCGGCGAGACCGAGGACGTCACCATCGCCGACCTCGCCGTCGCCACCAACTGCGGCCAGATCAAGACCGGCGCCCCGGCCCGCTCCGAGCGCGTCGCCAAGTACAACCAGCTCCTGCGCATCGAGGAGATCCTGGACGACGCCGCGGTGTACGCCGGTCGTTCGGCGTTCCCCCGCTTCAAGGGCTGAACAACGGCAAGCTCCGGCTCCGCTGAGTAGATACGTACGTCCCCGTACTCGGTCCCGTACCGTGTGCGGGGACGTTCGTACGTATCGGGGAGGCGGCACACATGGCCGTGAAGGACCGCGACCGGTTCTCCACCGCGACCAGGCTGCGGCTGCTCGGCGAGCAGACCGCGGAGCGTGTCTACCGCTCCCAGACCAAGCGCCAGGCGCGCCGTTCCCGGCTCACGGGACGCGCCGCGCTCCTCGCGCTCGTGCTGTGCTCGCTGGTCGTCGCCCTCGCCTACCCGATAAGGCAGTACGTCTCCCAGCGCGCGGAGATCGCCGACCAGCGCAAGGAGCAGGCCGAGCGCCGCGAGCACGTCGAGAGGCTGAAGGACGAGAAGGCCCGCTGGCGTGACGACGCGTACGCGGAGCAGCGCATCCGGGACCGGCTGCACTATGTGATGCCGGGCGAGACCGGGTACACGGTGATCGACCCCGAGGCGGCGAAGAAGCAGCGCACCGACCAGGGCGCCGCCGCCAGGCCCTGGTACTCGAACGTCTGGGACGGCGTCGACAAGGCGGACCGCCCGGCCGACGACGACTGAGCCCGACGCACCCGTCGTCCGGCTCAACAGAACCTCTACGGAACCGATCGAAAGACAGGCATGGAAACGCCCCCGCCGACCACCCCGCGCACCGAGCCCACCGACGCCGACGTCGAGGCATTCAAGCAGCAGCTCGGCCGCCCGCCGCGCGGCCTGCGGGCCATCGCCCACCGCTGCCCCTGCGGACAGCCGGACGTCGTCGAGACGGCGCCGCGCCTGCCCGACGGGACGCCGTTCCCGACGACGTACTACCTGACGTGCCCGCGGGCCGCGTCCGCGATCGGCACCCTTGAGGCCAACGGCGTCATGAAGGAGATGTCGGAGCGGCTGAAGACGGACCCCGACCTCGCTGCCGCCTACCGCAAGGCGCACGAGGACTACATCGCGCGCCGTGACGCCATCGAGGTCCTGGAGGGCTTCCCGAGCGCGGGCGGCATGCCGGACCGCGTGAAGTGCCTGCACGTCCTGGTCGGCCACTCCCTGGCCGCGGGCCCCGGCGTGAACCCGCTGGGCGACGAGGCGATCGCGATGCTCCCGGAGTGGTGGCGCAAGGGGGCGTGCGTGTCCCTCGCGGAGGGCGAGCCCGCGGGGGAGAGCGCATGACCCGCGTCGCCGCGATCGACTGCGGCACCAACTCCATCCGCCTCCTTGTGGCGGACGCCGACCCGCTGACCGGTGAACTCGTCGACCTGGACCGCAGGATGACGATCGTCCGCCTCGGCCAGGGCGTGGACAAGACGGGCCGCCTGGCCCCGGAGGCCCTGGAGCGGACCTTCGCGGCGTGCCGCGAGTACGCCGAGGTCATCAAGGCCCACGGCGCCGAGCGCGTCCGTTTCGTGGCGACCTCCGCCTCCCGCGACGCCGAGAACCGCGACGACTTCGTACGCGGGGTCCTGGACATCCTCGGTGTCGAGCCGGAGGTCATCAGCGGTGACCAGGAGGCCGAGTTCTCCTTCACGGGGGCGACGAAGGAGCTGACGGGCAGCGACCACCTCGCCAAGCCCTACCTCGTCGTCGACATCGGCGGCGGCTCCACGGAGTTCGTCGTCGGCGACGACACCGTCCGCGCCGCCCGCTCCGTCGACATCGGCTGCGTGCGCCTCACGGAGCGGCACATCCGCAGCGACCCGCCCGCGCTCGCCGAACTGGCCGCTGTCCGCGCCGACATCGCGGCCGCGCTCGACCTCGCCGAACAGACGGTGCCGATCCGCGAGGCCCGCACCCTGGTCGGCCTCGCGGGCTCGGTGACGACGGTGTCCGCCATCGCGCTCGGCCTCGACGCGTACGACTCCGCGGCGATCCACCACTCCCGTGTCTCCTACGAGCAGGTGAGCGAGATCGTCGGCCGGCTGGCCGGGGCCACGCACGACGAGCGGGCCGCGATCCCGGTGATGCATCCGGGGCGCGTGGACGTGATCGTGTCGGGCGCCCTCGTCCTCCTTTCGATCATGGAAAGGACCGGTGCGGGGGAGGTCGTCGTCAGCGAACACGACATCCTCGACGGCATCGGCTGGTCGATCGCCTGAGCGCCCCAGGCGGCGTCTGAGCGGCTGTTCGGGGGCCCGGAAGGGCCCCCGACGACATGCCGTCGGGAAAGTTCGTGAAGTTCTTCACAAGGAAATCGGCTCGGTTGGACGATGTTCAGGGGTTCTGGACCCCTGAAAGTGACCCGAGAAGGCCCTGCGACCCACGACAGTGAAGGTTCGGGAGTGCGTCCGGAGGGTGGGCCCGTCGAGTGGTCCACTGCCTCCGAGAGGCCAGAGCGGCAGCTCACAAGGGGTGCACAACGTCCCGGGTCATCCCGTGGTTCCCCTGGGGCTCTATGGCCTGCGTCACGTGGGCGGCGAACTATAGCAGAGGGTCCACCCATGCTTGTGAAGGGGCGCACGAGCGACCCCCGCCGGGCAGGTGGATACTCGATGGCATGAGCACCACGGAGCGTCCCAGGATCCTCGTAGTAGGCGGTGGGTACGTAGGCCTGTACGCAGCTCGGCGCATTCTCAAGAAGATGCGCTACGGAGAGGCGACCGTCACGGTCGTCGACCCCCGGTCGTACATGACCTACCAGCCCTTCCTCCCCGAAGCCGCCGCCGGCAGCATTTCGCCTCGGCACGTCGTCGTCCCGCTGCGACGCGTGCTGCCCAAGGCGGAAGTTCTGACCGGCCGGGTCACCACCATCGATCAGGACCGCAAGGTCGCCACGATCGCCCCCCTCGTGGGCGAGGCGTACGAGCTGCCTTTCGACTACCTGGTCATCGCGATGGGCGCGGTCTCCCGCACCTTCCCGATCCCCGGCCTCGCCGAGCAGGGCATCGGCATGAAGGGCATCGAGGAGGCCATCGGCCTGCGCAACCACGTCCTCGAGCAGCTGGACAAGGCTGACTCCACGACGGACGAGGACGTCCGCCGCAAGGCGCTGACCTTCGTCTTCGTCGGCGGTGGCTTCGCGGGTGCGGAGACCATCGGTGAGGTCGAGGACATGGCCCGCGACGCGGCCAAGTACTACAAGAACGTGAAGCGCGAGGACATGCGCTTCGTGCTCGTCGACGTCGCGGACAAGATCCTCCCCGAGGTCGGCCCGAAGCTCGGCCAGTACGGCAAGGAGCACCTCGAGGGCCGCGGTGTCGAGGTCTACCTCAAGACCGGCATGGACTCCTGCGTGGACGGCCACGTGGTGCTGAACAACGGCCTCGAGGTCGACTCCAGCACCATCGTGTGGACCGCCGGCGTCAAGCCGAACCCGGCGCTCGCCCGCTTCGGTCTGCCGCTCGGCCCCCGTGGCCACGTCGACACCCAGACGACCCTCCAGGTCCAGGGCACCGACTACATCTGGGCCGCGGGCGACAACGCCCAGGTGCCGGACCTCGTCGGCCGCAAGGCGGGCAACGAGAACGCCTGGTGCCCGCCGAACGCCCAGCACGCGCTGCGTCAGGCCAAGGTCCTCGGCGACAACGTGATCTCCGGCATGCGGGGCTTCCCGCAGAAGGAGTACAGCCACGCCAACAAGGGTGCGGTCGCCGGTCTCGGCCTGCACAAGGGCGTCGCGATGATCGTCATGGGCAAGATGAAGATCAAGCTCAAGGGCCGTCTCGCCTGGTACATGCACCGCGCGTACCACGGCATGGCGATGCCGACGTTCAACCGCAAGATCCGCGTCTTCGCGGACTGGACGCTCGCGGTCTTCCTCAAGCGTGAGGTCGTCTCGCTGGGCGCCATGGAGACGCCGCGCGAGGAGTTCTACGAGGCCGCCAAGCCCGCGCCGAAGCCCGCCGCGGCCAAGGCGGAGGCCCCGGCCGTCAAGGCCGAGGAGAAGGCCAAGGCCTCCTGACCTCCGGTCACTGATCCACCCCGAAGGGGCCGTCCGCCATCCGTGGTGCGGGCGGCCCCTTCGGGCTTTTCCGGCGCCGTATACATGGTGCTTACACTTATTTTGCCGATCCGTGACGCGGCAACGGGACTGCGCAAGCGCCCTGTTGGTGTTTACGTGGTGTTGAGCTGTCCGGGATTCCCCATCACGGAGGTGTGCACCATGCCACACGCCGCACCGCGGCTTGAGAGCCTCGCCGAACAACTGCTGGGAGCCCCGCTCCCCGTGCGCATTCGTGCCTGGGACGGTTCGGAAGCAGGCCCGCCGGGTGCCCCTGTCCTCGTCGTACGCAGCCGCCGCGCCCTGCGCCGCCTGATGTGGAAGCCGGGCGAGCTGGGCCTGGCCCGCGCCTGGGTGGCCGGTGACCTGGACGTCGAGGGCGATCTGTACGCCGCGCTCGAACGGCTCGCCGGGTTCATCTGGGAGCGCGACGAGGACGCCAAGAGCCTCAGGGAGTCGCTGCGCGACCCGCAGTTCCGCGCCGCCGCACGCAGCCTGATCGGACTCGCCGCGCCCTTCCTGCCGCCCGCCCCGCCGCCGGAGGAGATGCGCGGACGCGGCCGTCTCCACCTGCACACCAAGCGCAGCGACCGGCAGGCCATCAGCCACCACTACGACGTGGGCAACGACTTCTACGAGCTGGTGCTCGGCCCCTCGATGGTCTACTCGTGCGCCTACTGGGAGTCGCCCGACGGCACCCTGGAGGACGCCCAGCGCGACAAGCTCGAACTCATCTCCCGCAAGCTCGCCCTGAAGCCCGGCATGCGCCTGCTCGACGTCGGCTGCGGCTGGGGCTCCATGGCGATCCACGCGGCCCGCGAGCACGGCGTCACCGTCGTCGGCGTCACGCTCTCCCAGGAGCAGGCCGCGTACGCCAGGAAGCGCATCGCGGAGGAGGGCCTGACCGACCGGGTCGAGATCCGCGTCCAGGACTACCGTGACGTGCGCGACGGCCCGTACGACGCCATCTCCTCCATCGGCATGGCCGAACACGTCGGCGCCGAGCGGTACTTGGAGTACGCACAGGACCTGCACGCCCTCCTCAAGCCCGGCGGCCGGCTCCTCAACCACCAGATCGCGCGCCGCCCGCAGGCCGACGAGTCGACGTACCAGGTCGACGACTTCATCGACGCCTATGTCTTCCCCGGCGGCGAGCTCGCCCCCGTGGGGTCCACCGTCGCGCAGCTGGAGCGCGCCGGGTTCGAGGTGCGTGACGTGGAGGCGATCCGCGAGCACTACGCCCTCACCCTGCGCCGCTGGGTGGCCAACCTGGAGGCCCGCTGGAAGGAGGGCCAGCGGCTCACCTCGCCGGGCCGCGCCCGCATCTGGCGCCTCTACATGGCGGCTTCCGCGCTCTCCTTCGAGCGCAACCGCATCGGCGTCAACCAGGTACTCGCGGTGAGGACCCCGGAGACGGGCACCTCCGGGATGCCGCTGCGGGCCCGCGCCTGGCAGTAGGACGTACACGAGCGGGGCCCCGGACGGCATGCGCGTCCGGGGCCCCTGGGTATCCGCTGGCAGGTGCTACTCGCTCTTGATCGCCATCAGCGGGTTCAGCTTGGCCGCGCTGCGGGCCGGCCACATCGCCGCGAGGACGCCGACCAGACCCGCGATGCAGAGGAAGACCGCGATACGGCCGACCGGGATCTCCATGGCGTACGTCTTCACCGTGCCGGAGATGCTGTTGCCCGCGGCCCAGCCCATGAAGAGGCCCAGACCGATGCCGAGCACCGCGCCGAACAGGGAGATCAGGACCGCCTCCAGGCGCACCATCTGCTTGACCTTCGCGCGGTCGAGGCCGATGGCCCGCATCATGCCGATCTCGTGCTTCCGCTCGAAGACCGACATGGCCAGGGTGTTGATGACACCGAGCACCGCGATCAGGATGGCCATCGCGAGCAGGCCGTAGAGCATGTTCAGCATCAGGTTGATCGCGCCCGCGATCTCGTTGCTGATCGCGTCCTTGTCCTGGATCTTGATGGCGGGGTTGTCGCCGAGCGCCTTGACGATGGCGTCCTCGGACCCGTCGGAGACACCGCCCTTCATCTTCACGAGGACCTGCTCGTCGGCGATCTTCGACAGGTGCGGGTCGACCACGGCGAGCGGCGTGAACATGCCGCTGATCATCTCGTTCTGCTCGTAGACACCGGCGATCTTCAGCTTGACCGTCTTGTCGTCGTCGAACTTCACCGGGACGGTGTCGCCCGTGCGCAGGTTCTGCTTGTCCGCGGTCTCCTTGTCGACCAGCGTGGACTGACCGGTGAGGTTCGCGAGGGAGCCGCTGCTGAAGTCCAGGCTCGCCAGCTTGCCGAAGTCCTTCTCGTCGACGCCCGAGATCTTGCTGTACGAGCCGTCCAGCTCGCCGTACGCGGCGCGCAGCGGGCTGCTCGCCTTGACCTCCGGCAGCTTGTCCAGCTTCTCGCGGACCTCGGGGGTCAGCGGCTGGTAGTTCGCCATGGAGACGGTGTAGTCGGCCTTCAGGGAGCCCGCGGCCATCTTGTTGATGGCGCTGCCCATCGAGGTCGCGACCACCGTCATCGCCGTGATGAGGGTCAGGCCGATCATCAGGGCCGCGGCGGTGGAGGCCGTACGGCGCGGGTTGCGCACCGCGTTGAGCCGGGACAGCTTGCCCGTGACGCCGAACGGCTTCAGGAGCGGGGCCGAGGCGGCGATGAACGGGCGCGACAGGAGCGGCGTGAGGACGATGACACCGACGAGGATCGTTCCGGCGCCGCCGGCCATCACGTAGTTGTCGTCCATGAACAGCATGACCGTGCCGAGGGCGACGATGATCGAGCCGATGGTGTTGCGGACGACGAGGCCGCGCGTGGTCGGCGTCGCGTGCACGCTGTTCATCGCGGCGACCGGCGGGATCTTCGCCGCGCGGCGGCCCGGCAGCCAGGCGGCCAGCATGGTCACGACCACACCGATGACCAGGGAGACGACGATCGTGGTCGGGGCGATGACGATCGGCCCGTCGGGCAGCGAGGCGCCCGCGGAGTTCATCAGGGACTCCAGGGCCATGGCCACGCCGATGCCGAGCGCGAAGCCGGTCACCGCGGCCACCAGGCCCACCAGGAACGCCTCGATGAGCACGGAGCGCGTCACCTGACGGCGCGAGGCCCCGACGGCGCGCATGAGCGCGAGCTCCTTGGTGCGCTGGGCGACCAGCATGGTGAAGGTGTTGGCGATGATGAAGATGCCGACGAACAGCGCGATGCCGGCGAAGATCAGCAGGACCTGGCTCATCGACTTGGTCTGCTCTTCGATCATCGCGTCCTGGTCGTCCGAGAGCTGGGCGCCGGTGACGGCTTCCGTGTCCTTCGGCAGGATCTTGTCGACCGCGCTCTTCAGCGCCGTCTCGGAGGTGCCCGCGGCGGCCTTCACGTCGATCTCGTCGTACTCGGTCTTGCCGAGGACCTTGAGCGCGGTGTCGTTGTCGAACACCACCAGGCTGCCGCCCGCCAGGACGCTGCCGTCGTCGGTGTCGAAGACGCCGCTGATCTTCGCGGTCTTCACCGGTCCGTCGGTGGAGTAGCGGACCGTGTCGCCGACCTTGTAGCCGGTGCGCTCGGCGGTCCTGGAGTCCAGGGCGATGTCACCGGCGTTCTTGGGCGCCGCGCCCTCGGCGAAGTCGTAGCGGGGGTCCTTGCCGCCCTTGCCGGGGTAGTAGTTGGCACCCGTGGTGCCCCACTCGCCGCCGACGAGCTTGCCGTCCTTGTCGGCGAGCGCGGTGAAGCCCGTGACGCCGCCGATCGCCGAGTCGGCGCCCGGCAGGCCCTGGGTCTTCTTCAGCAGGGCGTCGGTCAGCCGCGGCGGGGTCTTGGCCTCGCTGTCGTCACCGGACCCGTAGAAGGCGGAGCCGCCCTCGGTCTGTACGGCGACCGAGACGTGGTCGAAGCTCTTCGCCGACTTGTTCTTGTAGGCGTTGCCGAAGGTGTCGGTGAAGACGAGGGTGCCGGAGACGAAGGCGACGCCGAGCATGACGGCGAGCACCGTCATCAGCAGCCTCGCCTTGTGCGCGAGCACGTTGCGCAGGGCGGTACGGAACATGGGTGTGAGTCCTGGTGGGGGAGAAGGCGGACGAGAAGCGGAGAGGCGCGTGGGCGGCTAGCTCGTTCGCCCCTTGGCGTCGAAGTCCTTCATCCGGTCGAGGACGCCGTCCGCCGTCGGCGAGAGCATCTCGTCGACGATCCGGCCGTCGGCGAGGAAGATCACGCGGTCCGCGTACGCGGCGGCCACCGGGTCGTGGGTGACCATGACGACGGTCTGGCCCAGTTCGCGCACGGAGTTGCGCAGGAAGCCGAGGACCTCGGCGCCCGAGCGCGAGTCCAGGTTTCCGGTCGGCTCGTCGCCGAAGATGATGTCGGGCTGCGAGGCGAGCGCGCGGGCCACGGCGACGCGCTGCTGCTGGCCGCCGGAGAGCTCGGTGGGCCGGTGGGAGAGGCGCTCGGCCAGGCCGACCATCGAGATGACCTGCTCCAGCCACTGCTTGTCGGGCTTGCGGCCCGCGATGTCCATCGGCAGCGTGATGTTCTCCAGGGCCGTCAGCGTCGGCAGCAGGTTGAAGGCCTGGAAGATGAAGCCGATCTTGTCCCGGCGGAGCTTGGTGAGCTGCTTGTCCTTGAGGGTGGACAGCTCGGTCTCACCGATCCGCACGGAGCCGCCGCTGAAGCTGTCGAGCCCCGCGACACAGTGCATCAGGGTCGACTTGCCGGAGCCCGAGGGGCCCATGATCGCGGTGAACTCACCCTGCCGGAAGTCGACGGAGACATGGTCCAGGGCGACCACCTGGGTCTCGCCCTGTCCGTACACCTTGGAGAGGTCCATGGCGCGTGCGGCCACCGCGGTGCTGCGGGCGGCGAAGGGGGTGGTGGTCACGGGGCGGTGCTCCTGTCGGGACGACGAGTGGGGACGTACTCCATCGTGCTGGCAGATCCGCGCCGTGTAGTCAGCCGCTGTTCCGGTTCCGGGGGCCCTCTGCAGTCGGACTCCGGGAGCCCGTGTCATACCTGGGGATGACCCCCGCCCCTGACGCAGGTAGCACTCGCCAGTGACGCGCATGAGCCGCGTAGGCGGCTAAATTCCGTCAATCCGTCCCGGAGGCCGCACAGCGGTGGAAGGGCCTGCGGCATGTACCGATGGGCCGTACCGGTGGCTGATGCACCCTCAGACGTCAATAAAATAAGACAACATCGGGCTGTTGTTCCGCTGTTCGGGGGACGCCTCCCGATAGGGTCGAATCACTTGATGCGGAGCCCATGGCCTGCCCGGATGGTGGAATGCAGACACGGCGAGCTTAAACCTCGCTGCCCCTAGCGGGCGTGCCGGTTCAAGTCCGGCTCCGGGCACCTCCGTCAAGGCCTCGGCGGGTACGCGCGCCAAGGCATCAGCGCGCCGTTGAAGCGTGCCGCCGTGTGCAGGTCCGCCTCGATCGCCGCCGCCGTCTCGCGCAGTGCGGGAAGCAGCGCTTCGACGGTCTCCTCCAGCGGCGCCGTCCCCGCGTGCTGCGCCACGTTCAGGGCGGCGATCACACGGCCCTCCGCGTCCTTGACCGGTACGGCCACCGAGCGCAGGCCCTCCTCCAATTCCTCGTCCGCGGTGGCGTGGCCGTCGGCCGCGGCGCGTTCCAGGATGCCGTGCAGGGCCGCCGGGTCGGTGACCGTGCGGCGGGTGAGGGGGCGGGGCGGGTCCGCCTTCAGGAGGCGTTCGCGGTCCTCCGGGGGGAGCCCGGCGAGCAGGACCCGGCCCATGGCCGTGGGGTAGGCGGGGAAGCGGGTGCCGAGCGTGATGTAGACGCTCATGACGCGGACCGTCGCCGCGCGGGCCACGTACAGGATGTCCGTGCCGTCGAGCACCGTGACCGACGCCGACTGGTGTACGCGGTCGGTCAGTTGGCGCAGGTGCGGCTCGGCGATGTCGGCGAAGCCCAGGCGGGAGAGGCGGGCGTAGCCGAGTTCCAGGATGCGGGGGAGCGGGCGGTAGAGGCGGCCGTCGTGTGCCGCGTACCCCTCGACTTCCAGGGTGTGCAGGCAGCGGCGTGCGGTGGCCCGCGGCAGGCCGGTGGCGGCGGCGATCGCGGTGAGCGGCAGGCCCTCGCCGTGCGCCCGGCCGAGGGCGCGCAGCACGGCGAGACCGCGGGCGAGCGACTGGAGGAAACCGGGGCCGAGTTCGGCCTTGGCGTCGACCGTGTCCAGCGGCTGATCCGCCGTCAACTCCGTTTCCGTGTACGGCGGTGCGGCCGCCGGCAGGGACTCCAGGTACGCCGCCTCCTCGCGGAGCCGTGGCAGCACGAGCTCCGCGAGGCCCCGCGCCGTGTGCCTGCTGGTGTGGCTCACCGCGGACAGGGCGTACCGCACGCGGCCCGCCGCGTCGCGCACCGGGACCGCCGTCGCGATCAGGCCCGGCTCGATCAGCTGGTCGTCCAGGGCCCAGCCCGCCGCGCGCGAGCGCTCCACCCGCTCCGCGAGGTCCGGGGGCGGGGACGCGGGGCCGGGCGGCAGCGCGGGGAAGGCGTCGCCCCCGGGGTCGGCGGCCACGCGTGCCCGCCACGTCGCCCACGCCGTCTCGTCCCACTCGGCGGCGAACAGCGCGCCCGGCGCGCACCGTTCGGCGGGGAGTAGATCGCCGATGCGGAAGGCCACCGACATGGCGCGGCGCCGCGCGGCCTGCGTGACGAAGCGGACGCCGTCGCCGTCCGGCACCGCGAGGGACACCGACTCGTCCAGCTCGTCCGCGAGCCGGGCAGTGCGGGCCGCGACCTCGCCGCTCAGCCCGCTCGCCGCCAGGTAGGCGTTGCCGAGCTCCATCAGGCGGGGCGTGAGGTGGAGCTCCTGGCCGTGCTCGCGTACGTAGCCCAGGCGGGCCAGGGTCGCCACGACCCGGTCGACCGTCGAGCGGGCCAGGCCGGTCGCGCGCACGAGGTCGCCCGCCCTGACCTGTTCGGCGACCGCGAGGGCACGAAGCACCGCGAGACCGCGCTCCAGGGGGCGTACGGACTCTTCTGGCATGGCCTCGCTCCTCGCACGGCGGAAATCAGGTGCCTCGCAACCGTTGACAGCCGCTGGGTCCGGTCGGAGACTCCCGTCAGCACATTATGAACGAAAGTTCACCAGGCGAACAAGTGCCTCTTGTCCTGCCAATCGTCGAACACGTGGAGGGGTCGGCCGATGCGCACCACCGTCGGAATCATCGGAGCCGGACCGGCGGGCCTGCTCCTCGCCCGCCTGCTGCACAACGCGGGCATCGATTCCGTCGTCCTGGAGACCCGGGACCGCGCCTACGTCGAACAGCGCCAGCGCGCCGGAATCCTGGAACAGGGCACTGTCGACGTCCTGCGCGAGGCGGGCGCAGCGGCCCGCATGGACCGCGAGGGCATCCCGCACGACGGCATCGAGCTGCGCTTCGACCGCCGCAGGCACCGCGTCGACTTCCCCGCGCTGACCGGCGGCCGGTCCGTGATGGTCTACGCCCAGACCGAGGTCTGCAAGGACCTCATAGCCCTCCAGCTCGCCGCCGGGGACCCGCTCCTGTTCGAGGCGGAGGCACTCGCCGTGGAGGGCGCCGAGACCGAGAACCCGCGCGTCCGCTTCTGCCACCAGGGCCGCGAGTCCGTCCTGGAGTGCGACTACGTGGTGGGCTGCGACGGCTCCTGGGGCGTGGCCCGCAAGGCCGTACCCGCCGATGTCTCCCGGGTCTTCGAGCGGACGTACCCCTTCGGCTGGCTCGGCATCCTCGCCGACGTACCGCCCTCGCACGACGAACTGGTCTACGCCCGCCACGACCGCGGCTTCGCCCTCCTGTCCATGCGCTCGCCCACCGTCACCCGTGCCTACCTCCAGGTCCCGGCAGGTACCGACGCCGCGGACTGGGGCGACGAGGAGATCTGGGACGAGCTGGACCGCCGCCTGGAGACCGACGACCCGCAGTGGACCCTCAAGCGCGGGCCCATCACCGCCAAGTCCGTCACGCCCATGCGCAGTCACGTCCACGAGCCCATGCGGCACGGACGCGTCTTCCTCGCCGGGGACGCCGCCCACATCGTCCCGCCGACCGGCGCCAAGGGCCTCAACCTCGCCGTCGGCGACGTCGTCACCTTCGCCCGCGCGCTCGTCGAGTACCGCGAGACCGGCTCCGACGCCCGCCTGGAGGCGTACTCCGCGACCTGCCTGCGCCGCGTCTGGCAGGCCGAACGCTTCTCGTACGACATGACCACGATGCTGCACCGCGCTCCCGAAGCCACCCCCTTCGACGACCGCATCCAGCTCGCCCGCCTCGACCGCGTCACCACCGCGCGTCCGGCCGAGGCGGACCTCGCCGAGAGCTACACGGGCTTCCCGCTCGACTGAGCCCGCACCCCCGTCCCCCTGGTAGTCCCCACTCCACAAAGAAGTGAGAGCCCCGTGACCGCTCCCCGAGGTGCCGCGCCCCAGCGGACCTTCAGATCCGTCGCCCCCGTCATAGCCCTGTGCTGGCTCGTCGTCTTCTTCGACGGCATGGACGTCAACATCTACGGCGCCGTGATGCCGCACCTCATCGATGACAAGGACTTCGGCTTCACCACGTCGACCGCCGGCACCATCGGCTCCTGGACCACCTTCGGCATGCTGATCGGCGCACTCGGCTGCGGCACGCTCACCGACTGGATCGGCCGCAAGCCGATGGTCACGGGCAGCGTCGCGCTGTTCTCCCTGGGCTCCGCGGTCTGCGCGCTCGCGCCCACCGCCGCCGTCTTCGGAGGCGGCCGGTTCATCGCCGGGCTCGGGCTCGGCGGTCTGATGCCGATCAGCCTCGCGATCGTCGCCGAGTTCGCGCCGCCGCGCAGGGCCGCGCTCGCCACCGGCCTGATGATGACCTCGTACCACGCGGGCGGCATGGCGGCCACGGGCCTCGGGCTCTGGCTCGGGCCCGACCACGGCTGGCGCGTCGTCTTCTGGGCTGGCGTCATCCCCGCGGCCGTCGCCATCCCCCTCGTGCTGAAGTGGCTGCCCGAATCGCCCGGCGTGCTGCTCGCCAAGGGGCGCACGAGCGAGGCCGAGGCCGTCGCCGCCCGGTACCTGCTGCCGTCCCCGACGCTCGCCGAAGCCCCCGAGGCGGGCGCCAAGGGCCGCTTCGCCGCCGTCGCCTCGCTCTTCGCCCCCGGGCAGCGCTTCGCGACCCCGCTCCTGTGGCTGGCTTCCTTCGCCGGTCTGCTCCTGGTCTACGGGGTCTCCACCTGGCTCCCCGAGCTGATGCGCGCCTCCGGCTACTCCCTCTCCTCCTCCGTCACCTTTCTCATGGTGATCAACGCGGGCGGCATCGTCGGCATGCTGGTCGCGGGGCGGATGGCGGACAGGTTCGGCGCCGTGCGGATCTCCGCGATCTGGTTCCTGCTCACCGCCTGCGGCGCGTTCCTGCTCAAGGCGGAGCTGCCGCTCGGTGTCGCTTACGTGATCGTCTTCGTCACCGGCATCTGGCTCTTCTCGGCGCAGGTGATGGTCTACGCCTCGGCCCCGTCCGTCTACACCCCCGCCCAGCGCGCCACCGGGCTCGGCTGGATCACCGGCGTCGGGCGCACCGGCGCGGTCGTCGGGCCGTGGCTGGGAGGCGCCGTCGTCTCGGGCGGAAACGCGTCCCTCGGATTCACCACCTTCGCGGTGGCCGCCGTACTCGGAGCCGTCGCGATCTCGCTGGTGCCACTCGTCCGGCGCAGCCGCCGCACCCCGGCCGACGAGGGAGTATCGCCCGCCGCACCGGGAACAGAGAGCACTGGGCCGAACGTTCTTGGTCACAAGGAGGGAAAGATCCTCCCCAAGCACTAGGGTCTTCCTTTTGCCTACGCATTACTCTTGAGCCAAAGCCACACACGGTGGCCATGGAGGAGTGAAATGAGGAGCAGTAACCCGGTCTTCTCGCGACGGGGGTTCAGCCGCGACAACGGCTACGCGGGCTTCGGCACGCAGCCGCAGGCCGGGGGACCCGCCGTCGGTACGCAGACCCAGCAGGGCAACCCGTACGCGGGTGCCGGTCAGCAGGCGCCCACCAATCCGTACGCGACCAACCCGTACGCCCAGCAGGACCTGCAGCACGGCGCCCCCCAGGCGCCCGTAACCACCGCAGGCCGCATGACGATGGACGACGTCGTCCTGCGTACGGCCACCACGCTCGGCACGCTCCTGGTCACGGCGGCGCTCGCCTGGGCCCTGCTGCCGGTGGACGACGCCAACATCAGCAAGTCGTACGGCATCGCGATCGGCGCAGGCCTCGTCGCGATGGTGCTCGGCCTGGTGCAGGCCTTCAAGCGCAAGGCTTCGCCCGCGCTGATCCTGGCGTACGCCGCCCTGGAGGGTGTCTTCCTGGGTGTCGTCTCCAGCGTCGTCGACAACCGCATCGCGGACGGCGCGGCCATGCAGGCCGTGCTCGGCACGATGGCCGTCTTCGCCGGTGTCCTGATCGCCTACAAGGCGGGCTGGATCCGCGTCAACCGTCGCTTCTACGGCTTCGTGATGGCCGCGGCGATGGGCTTCCTGCTGCTTACCGCCGTGAACCTGCTGTTCATGGTCTTCGGCGGCGGTGACGGCCTCGGCTTCCGCAGCGGCGGCCTCGGCATCGTCTTCGGCATCGTCGGCATCCTGCTCGGCGCGTGCTTCCTGGCCCTGGACTTCAAGCAGGTCGAGGACGGCATCGCGTACGGCGCGCCGAAGGAAGAGGCCTGGCTCGCGGCGTTCGGTCTGACGATGACGCTCGTCTGGATCTACCTCGAGTTCCTGCGTCTGATCGCCATCCTGCAGGGCAACGACTGACGCGCCCGACTCAACGGAGGGCCTCGCGGAACGCACGTTCCGCGGGGCCCTTCGCCGTTGTGCGTGAGTTGGGTGTGAGGGGGACAGAGGGAGTCAGCGCAGCTTGCGCGCGGCCCGGCGCAAGTCGTACTCGTGAATGATTGCCTTGGCGTGCCCATAAGCCAGGTTGTGCTCCGCGCGGAGCCAGCTGACCTTCTCCTCGAAGCGGAAGAGAGAAGGGCCTTCGTCCACGGCGCGGATCCAGTCGGAGATCTCACGACCGGTGCAGTGGGGGATTCGGGCGATCAGGTTGCGGTGGGTCTCCTCGGAGAAGACTTGTGACATCGGCGCCTCCGGACGCGTCGCGATGTGTTCCGTCCTTCACGCCACCGTGCCTGAGCGTTCGGGCGTTGGCAACAGTCCCGCCCGGGCGCATAAGGTCGCCGGGTGCTTGATACGACGCCTTTGACGGCCGCAGTGGACCAATTCGCCGACCGCTTGCGGGCCGCCCCGCAGAGCCGCCTGCAGCGGGGGGCGGCGGCCGAGGCGCTCGCTCTGGCCAGGGAACTGGCGGCGTGGGCGCAGCGGATCGAGGTGCCGGACGCGGAGCCGCGGGAGATGCCGGACGCCGGGATGTTCGCGGCGGCCGACCAGATCACGGTGGCGGGGCGGGATTTGGCCCTTGTGCTCGACGACGAGGGTCAGCTCGCGGAGGCGCTGACGCTCGTGGAGAAGGCGCAGAAGCGCGCCGGGGTGTGACGGGGTGTGGGCCGACCCCGGCGGATGGCCGGGGCCGCTTCGGCGGGACCGGGGCTCAGACCGACGCGATGACGCGGTCGGCGAGGATGTAGACGTTCTCGGTGCCGCACTCGAAGGTCAGCGCGTAGGCGCCGGAGACTCCGGAGCCGCCGAGCAGGACCGGGGTGTGGCCGTCGCGCAGGGCGTCGGCGAGCAGCTCCGCGGTCTCGCGGTGGCCCGGCGTCATGCAGAGCGTGGTGCCGTCGGCGAAGACGTAGACGTCCAGCGTGCCGAGCGGGCCCGGGCGGACGTCGGCGAGCGCCGTGCGGGCGTCGGCCAGTTCCTCAAGACAGGCGACGGTGCGCTCGTGGTCGCCGTTGACGGGCGACTGGACCGGCACGAAGTCCGGGTGCGAGGGGTGGCGGCGGCGGGCCGCGGCCAGCTCGGGGGAGTCGCCCGCGAACTCGTCGACCGGGTCCCCGTACGGCTCGATGACCGGCTCCAGGCTGTCCGACTCCAGGCCGGCGAGGTCCGCCTGGCGGGGCAGGAACAGCTCGTCGGCCATGTCGGAGAGGCCGGGCAGGCCGCTCAGCAGGGAGGGCGCGTCCGAGGCGTCACGGGCTTCCTGGGCGGCCCAGAAGGCCCGCGCCTCGGCCAGCTCGCGCTCCCGCTCCTCGGCGAGGGCCTCGGCGACGGCCGTGCGTATCTCGTCGGTGTCCGCGGTGGTGCGGGCGGCGGGCACGGTGGCGTGCGCGGTCGCCGAGTGGCTCTGGGCCAGCTCGGTGCGCAGGGCGGTGATTTCGGCAAGCTGCTTCCGCAGCCCGTGCACGGCGTGCAGGGCGGCGGCACCCACGGCCGTGGCAGCGGCCGTGGAGAGCAGCAAGGCAATAGGCAGAGCGCTCACTGACGTACTCCCGGTTTCAAGTCGACCCCCGACTTCCTACATCAGCTTGAAGCCTGCACGATCCACCTGTCAGTGCATTACGTCACGAAATGGACAGGTCTTTCGGCCCGGTGTTTATCCACAGATGGGCTCTGAGCTGGGCATATGCATCTCCCCCAGGAGATAGGTCACATCCTGGGGGAGATTGAGTCACGAATCAATGGAGACGTGAGGGATTCGCGGGGGTCAGAGGGTCAGCTGAGGCGCTCGATGACCATGGCCATGCCCTGGCCGCCGCCGACGCACATCGTCTCCAGACCGAACTGCTTGTCGTGGAACTGGAGGCTGTTGATGAGGGTGCCGGTGATGCGGGCGCCGGTCATGCCGAAGGGGTGGCCCACGGCGATGGCGCCGCCGTTCACGTTCAGCTTGTCGAGCGGGATGTTCAGGTCGCGGTAGGAGGGGATCACCTGGGCGGCGAAGGCCTCGTTGATCTCGAAGAGGTCGATGTCGTCGACGGTGAGACCGGCGCGCTTGAGGGCCTGCTTCGACGCCTCGACCGGGCCGAGGCCCATGATCTCGGGGGAGAGACCGGTGACGCCGGTGGAGACGATGCGGGCCAGCGGGGTCAGGCCGAGCTCGCGGGCCTTGGTGTCGCTCATGATCACGAGGGCGGCGGCGCCGTCGTTGAGCGGGCAGCAGTTGCCCGCGGTGACGAGGCCGTCGGGGCGGAAGACGGGCTTGAGGCCCTCGACGCCTTCGAGGGTGACGCCGGCGCGGGGGCCGTCGTCCTTGCTGACGACGGTGCCGTCAGGGGTGGTCACCGGGGTGATCTCCCGCTCCCAGAAGCCGTTCTTGATGGCTTCCTCGGCGAGGTTCTGGGAGCGGACGCCGAACTCGTCCATGTCCTTGCGGGTGACGCCCTTGGCGCGGGCCAGGTTCTCGGCGGTCTGCCCCATCGCGATGTAGGCGTCCGGGATCAGGCCGTCCTCGCGGGGGTCGTGCCAGGTGGAGCCCTCGGTCTTGGACACGGCCTCGGTACGGGCCTCGGCGTCGGCGAAGAGGGGGTTGTGCGTGTCCGGCAGCCCGTCGCTGGACCCCTTCACGCTCCGCGACACCATCTCCACACCGGCGGAGATGAAGACGTCGCCCTCCCCGGCCTTGATGGCGTGCAGGGCCATGCGGGAGGTCTGCAGGGAGGAGGAGCAGTACCGGGTGATGGTGCAGCCCGGCAGGTGGTCCATGCCCATCTGTACGGCGACGATGCGGCCGAGGTTGTGCCCCTGCTCGCCACCCGGCAGACCACAGCCGAGCATCAGGTCGTCGATGAGCTTCGGGTCGAGCTCGGGGACCTTGGCGAGGGCGGCCTCGATGATGGTGGCGGTCAGGTCGTCGGGGCGCAGGTCCTTCAGGGAGCCCTTGAAGGCGCGGCCGATCGGGGTGCGGGCGGCGGAGACGATCACGGCTTCGGGCATCACGGAACTCCTGGGGCGAGGGGGCAGGACTCCTTGGGAAGTTACCTGCACGTATTGCCATAGGTCATCGGCCGGGGACTGTGATGCGGACCGCATTTTTCTAAGCGCTTGCTCAGCCTGGCGGGGTCGCCTTGGGGGACTGGTGCGCCGCCGGGTGTCCCCATGCGGGGTGGGCACCCTGCCCGCCGCGAAGCGGCGGGACAGTGTGCGGCGGCCCGCAGCGCCCCACCGGCCCGGTGGCGGGCCGGGGCCCCGCCCGCCACCCCCGCAGGGCTACTGCGGCAGCGGAGACGGGTCCGGGGTGTGGTGGATTCGGCGGCGGCGCCGGCGTTTGATGAGGGCCCAGGGGCCTCGCGGACCCGTGGGCATCGCGGCCGCCACCTCCGTGCCCCCCTCCGACGCGGCCTGCGCGGCAGCCCGCGCCACCGGCAGGAAGCCTTCGCGCCGCGACACGTCGGGGCGCTCCTCCTCCGGCCACAGGCCCAGCGCGGCGCACAGCGTCGGCAACACCGCCATCGCCGCGGTCGCGTACCCCTCCGCGGAGGGGTGGTAGTTGTCGGGACCGAACAGCTCCCGGGGGTTCGCCAGGAACTCGGGGCCGAGCAGATCCCCGAGCGAGACCGTGCGGCCACCCTGCTCCACCACCCCGATCGTCTGCGCGGCGGCAAGCTGGCGCGAGACCCGGCGGGCCATCCACCGCAGGGGCTGGTAGACGTTCTCCACCGTCCCCAGATCGGGGCAGGTCCCGACCACCACCTCCGCGCCCGCCGTCCGCAGCCTCCGTACCGCCGCCGACAGAAGGCGTACGGACCGCGTCGCCGGCATCCGGTGCGTCACGTCGTTCGCGCCGATCATCACGACGCAGACGTCCGGCGCCCAGGACGAGAGGTCGGAGAGGAGCAGCGTCACCTGGCGGTCGAGGTCGTCCGACTGGGCCCCCGGCAGCGCCACGTTCCGCAGCTCCACCGGCCGCTCCGCCACCGCGGCGAGCCCCGCCGCGAGCAGCGCGGCGGGAGTCTGCCTGGCCCGGTACACACCCTGCCCCGCCGCCGTCGAATCGCCGAGCATCGCGAACCGCAGGGGCTCCGCCCCGTCCTGCCGGTCCGCGTAACCCCAGCCGTACCGCCCGTCCGCCCGCGGTGGAGCCGGATGCTCCCCGCTGTTCCCGACGGACCGCTTCGCCAGCTGGACCTCCGCGAGGACCACTCCCAGGGCCGCCGCTCCGAGCAGCCCGATACCTCCGCCGCCGTAAGCCGCGCCCGCCGCGATCCGCCGCGCCACCCTCGCCCTCGACATGCCCTGCAGCCACCTCCTCGTACCGCCCTACATCAACTCATTGCCCCGTAAGGACGGTCGGCCAATCGCAAGCGGAGGTGAACGACTGAACGGGACCCTTAGGCTGACGACACCCATTCGTCGCACTACATCGCAGCCCGGAGACAACGGTGCAATTCCACGACTCGATGATCAGTCTCGTCGGCAACACCCCGCTGGTGAGGCTCAACAACGTGACCACGGGCATTCAGGCGACCGTCCTGGCCAAGGTCGAGTACTTCAATCCCGGCGGTTCCGTGAAGGACCGCATCGCGCTGCGCATGATCGAGGCGGCCGAGCAGAGCGGAGAGCTGAAGCCCGGCGGCACCATCGTCGAGCCCACCTCCGGCAACACCGGGGTGGGCCTCGCCATCGTGGCCCAGCAGAAGGGCTACAAGTGCATCTTCGTGTGCCCGGACAAGGTGTCGCTCGACAAGATCAACGTCCTGCGGGCGTACGGCGCCGACGTGGTCGTCTGCCCCACCGCGGTCGACCCCGAGCACCCGGACTCGTACTACAACGTCTCCGACCGCCTCGTGCGCGAGACGCCCGGCGCCTGGAAGCCCGACCAGTACAGCAACCCGAACAATCCCCTCTCCCACTACCACTCCACCGGCCCTGAGCTGTGGGAGCAGACGGAAGGGAAGATCACCCATTTCGTGGCGGGCATCGGGACCGGCGGCACCATCTCCGGGACGGGCGGGTACCTGAAGGAGATCTCCGAGGGGGGCGTGACGATCGTCGGCGCCGACCCCGAGGGGTCCGTGTACTCCGGGGGCTCCGGGCGCCCCTACCTCGTCGAGGGAGTCGGCGAGGACTTCTGGCCGACGGCGTACGACCGGAACGTGACCGACGAGATCATCGCCGTGTCCGACAAGGACTCCTTCCAGATGACGCGGCGGCTCGCGAAGGAGGAGGGGCTGCTCGTCGGCGGCTCCTGCGGGATGGCCGTCGTGGCCGCGCTGCGCGTCGCGGAGCGGCTCGGACCCGACGACGTCGTGGTCGTGCTGCTGCCCGACTCCGGGCGCGGCTACATGAGCAAGATCTTCAGCGACGAGTGGATGAACGACTACGGATTCCTGGAGCAGGCGGGCGACGCGCCTCGCGTCGGTGACGTACTGCGCCGCAAGGAGGGTGGCGAGCTGCCCTCACTCGTCCACATGCACCCGGAGGAGACGGTCGGCGAGGCCATCGAGGTACTGCGGGAGTACGGCGTCTCGCAGATGCCCATCGTCAAGCCGGGCGCGGGCCACCCGGACGTGATGGCCGCGGAGGTCATCGGTTCCGTCGTCGAACGCGAGCTCCTGGACGCCCTGTTCGCGCAGCGCGCCTCGCTCGGCGACCCGCTGGAGAAGCACATGTCGGACCCGCTGCCGCAGGTCGGTTCCGGCGAACCGGTCGCCGACCTGATGTCGGTGCTCGGCAGGGCCGACGCGGCGATCGTCCTGGTCGAGGGCAAGCCGACCGGTGTGGTGAGCCGTCAGGACCTGCTGGCCTTCCTCGCGGAGCAGCAGGGCCAGTAGCCGCGGCGGCGTGCCGTGGAGCCGTGGGACGAACTTCGCGGAAGTGGTACGAGCGCGACACGTCCGCGCAGCACCCGCTTAACACGCCTGCGGCACATTGGTGGTTGTCGGCGTACAGGAACTCCGGAGCGGCTCCCGGACCTCTGAACGCCCGGACGTGGGCCCGGTCCTGACCCGGCCCAGGTCCCTCGCGGGGACCGCCGTCGTCCCGCCCCCTGGGAAACCGGGGGTGCGGCGGTCCCCGCGCACGAACTTCGTATACGGGAACGCTGCCGGCGGCCCCGGCTTCTCAGTCGTCCCACTCCGACTTCCGGTCGCGGTTCTTGCCGCGGCCGAAGTTCATGCCCCGCATCGAATGCACCGCGTTCACGCCGACGATGCCGCCCCAGGTGACGAACAGGCCCGGCAGGTCCGCGTTGACCACGCCGATCGCCGAGAGGGGGACCGCGAGGATCAGCGAGACGATGCCGAACCCGAAGCGCTCGCCCCAGGAGTCCACGGGGCTGTTCGGCGCGCGGGACCCGCGGGCGACGACCATCTGCTGCTCGGCCATGTGCCGGCGCATCCGCCGGTCGATGGTGCCGTCCAGGCGCTGCTCGACCTTCTCGAGGAACGAGTCGACCAGCGCGGACTCATACTCTTCGCCCAGCTCTTTGCGCGCGTGCAAAGAGGCGTCGAGTTCCTTCTTCAGTTCGGCGTCTCGGGCTTCCATAGTCTTTTACGTTACGCAGCGGACGAGGCCCTGACAGTGGGGCTATCCCCCCTTTCCGCGGGGATGTGCGACGTGTCGCGGCGGGCGAGCAGCCAGTACAGGACCGCCGGGACCACGAGGCCCACGATCCACGAGATGTCCGCGCCGCCCAGCGGCTCCACCAGGGGGCCCGTGTAGAAGTGCGTGACCAGGAAGGGGAGTTGAGCGAGCAGGCCGATTCCGTAGACCGTCAGCGCGTCCCAGCGCCACGCACCGTAGCGGCCGTGCGGGTCCGAGAGCGCCGGGATGTCGTAGCGCTCCTTGGAGATCAGGTAGTAGTCGACCAGGTTGATCGCGGACCACGGCGTGAAGAACGTCAGGAGGAAGAGAAGGAAGTCTTTGAAGGACGTCAGGAAGCTGTCCTTGCCGAGCAGCGCCACCACCGTGCCCGCGACCATGATCAGCGCGATGTACGCCGTCCTGCCGCGCGGTGACAGCGTCTTCTGGCCGCGGAATCCGCTGATGCTGGTCACCATCGACATGAAGCCGCCGTAGGTGTTGAGCACGTTGATGGTCAGCTTGCCCAGCGCGATCACGAAGTACAGGAACGACGCGATCAGGCCCGTGCCGCCCAGGCCGACCACGTATCCGACCTGGTTGGCGAGGAACGCCTCGCCCGCGCTCGCCGCCACGAGCACGCCGAACGTCATCGACCACTGCGAGCCGAGCGCCGACCCCGAAAGCGTCCACCAGAAGGTGGCCCGCCCCGACGTCGTACGCGGCAGATAGCGCGAGTAGTCCGCGACGTACGGGCCGAAGGCGAGCTGCCAGGACGCCGAGAGGGACACCGCGAGCAGGAACATCGGCAGGTCGAAGTGCGCGTCGTTCAGGAGCGCCGAGAGGTCCACGCGGTCCAGGAGGCGGATGCCCAGGTAGACGAAGGCGAGCGCGCAGATCACGCTCGCCACCCGGCCGAGGACGTGGATCACGCGGTAGCCGACCGCCGCCACCACGGCCGTGACCACCGCGAAGACGATGATGCCGGTGGTGTCGTTCGTGTGCGTGAGCTGAGCCGTGGCCTGTCCGGCCAGGACGCTGCCGCTCGCGAAGAAGCCGACGTACATGAGGATGACCAGGAGGAGCGGTACGACGGCTCCCCGCACCCCGAACTGGGCGCGCGACTGGATCATCTGCGGCAGGCCCAGCTTCGGGCCCTGCGCCGAGTGCAGGGCCATCACCGCCCCGCCGAGCAGATTGCCGAGCAGCAGGCCGACCACCGACCACACCACGTCGCCGCCGAAGACGACGGCGAGCGCGCCGGTGACGACCGCGGTGATCTGGAGGTTGGCGCCGAGCCAGAGGGTGAACTGGCTGAACGCGGTGCCGTGCCGTTCGTCGTCGGGGACGACGTCGATGGAGCGCCGCTCCACGAGAGTGTCTGCCATGATCCGGTGAACTCCCTGCTGCTGGTAGGCCGTTGCGCTGCTGGTGGGCTACTTCTTCTTGATCCCGTGCCGCGCCGCCCAGTCGTTCGCGACGTCCTCGGGGTCCTTCTTGTCCTTGTCCACCAGGCGGTTGAGCTCGGTGAGTTCCTTGGTCGTCAGCGCGTTGCCCAGGCGCGCGAGCGCCTTGCGGACCGTCGAGTCGGCCTTGCGGTCGGCGATGAGCGGGACGACGTGCTGGCCGGGGATCAGGTTCTTGGGGTCGGTGAGCACGACCCACTTCTCGGCGACGATGTCCGTGTCGGTGGTGAAGAGGTTCGCCACGTCGACGTCGCCCTTCTTCAGGGCGCCCTTGACCAGCGGCCCCGAGGAGTCCAGCGACTTGAACTCCTTGAACTCGACGCCGTACACGTCCTTGAGGCCCACCGAGCCCACCGTGCGCTTCTTGACCTCGGGCGCGGCGCCGATGACGAGCTTGCCGTTGTGCTTCGCGAGGTCCGCGAGGGTCTTGAGGCCGTACTTGTCGGCGGTCTCCCGGGTGACGGCGAAGGCGTCGGAGTCCTCGGCCTTGCCGTAGGGCAGGATCTGCAGGCCGCGCGGCAGGACCATGGCGAGGGCGTTCTGCATCTCGCCCTCCTCGGTGGCCTTCGCCTTGGTGTCGAGGTAGTGCAGGAGGGCGCCCTGGTACTCGGGCAGCAGGTCGATGTCCCCGCCCTTGAGCGCGGGGATGAGGATCTCGCGGGTGCCGAGGTTGGGGCGGACGGTCGTCTTGATGCCTTCCGCCTGAAGCGCGGCGGCGTAGAGGTAGCCGAGTACCTGGTTCTCGGTGAAGTTGGCGGTGCCGATGGTGACGCCGTCCTTGCTGGAGCCACCGCCTCCGCCGCCGGCGCCTCCCCCGTCGAGGGAGGTGATGCCGCCGCTGCACGCGGCGAGCGCGGGGACGGACGCGGCGGCGAAGAGTCCGCCGAGGAGGGTCCTGCGGTTCATGGGGGCGATCTGGGGTGCTCCTAGGCCGACTTGGCGGGGCGGGTGGGGGTACCACCCATGCCCTTAAGGCGATGGGGGAGGAAGAGGGCGCGCTGCAGTGCGGAGAGCGCGAGGTCGAGGACGACGGCGACGACCGCGACGAGCACGGCACCGCCGAGCACCTGCACGAGGTCACGCTGGGCGAGCCCGTCGAAGACGTACCGGCCCAGCCCGCCGAAGGAGACGTACGCGGCGATGGTGGCCGTCGCGACGACCTGGATCAGCGCGAGCCGGAGGCCGGTCATGATCAGGGGCATGGCGAGGGGCAGTTCGACCTGGAAGAGGACCTGGTGCCAGCGCATGCCCTGGCCGCGCGCGGCGTCCCGCACCTCGGGATCGACGGCGGTCATCCCCGCGTAGGTGTTGGTGACGATGGAGGGGACGGCGAGCGCCACGAGGGCGATGTAGACGGGCCACATGGACAGGCCGCTCGCCAGGAAGACCAGCACGACGAGGCCGACCGTGGGCAGCGCGCGCCCGAAGCTGGAGAGGTTGATGGCGAGGAACGCGCCGCGCCCGGTGTGCCCGATGAGCAGCCCGATCGGCAGCGCGATCGCGGCGGCGATCAGGGTCGCGAGCAGCGAGTACTGGAGGTGCTCGGCGAGGCGGTGTCCGATGCCGTCGGGCCCGGCCCACTGCTCGCCGCTGACCAGCCAGGCGCCGAGGTCCTTGAAGAGTTCGTACATGTCACGCGCTCCTCTTGCGGCGGGTCCAGGGGGTCAGGACGTACTGGAGGGTGACGAGGAGTGCGTCCGCGACCAGCGCGAGGAGCAGGGTCAGGACGACGCCGACGATGACGGGGGTGGGGAAGTTGCGCTGGAACCCGTCCGTGAAGAGCTGGCCGAGGCCGCCGTCGCCGATGTAGGTCGCCACGGAGACGAGGGAGATCGCCATGACCGTCGCGATCCGTACGCCCGCCATGATCACCGGGAGCGCGAGGGGGAGTTCGACGGTCAGGAGGGTGCGCAGGGGGCGGGTGCCCATGGCCTTCGCGGCTTCCTTCGTCTTCGCCGGGACGGAGTCCAGACCCTCGACGGTGTTCCGCAGGAGCACGACGAGCGTGTAGATCGTCAGGCCGATGACGGTGGTGGTGCGGGTGAGCCCGCTGACCGGCAGGAGCAGCACGAAGATCGCGATGGAGGGGATGGTGAACAGGACGTTCGACAGGCCGAGGAGCATTCCGCGCAAGGGGCGCACGCGGTGGGCGAGGACGGCCAGGGGGAGCGAGATGAGGAGGCCGAGGAGTACGGCGGTGAGGGCGGCCTGGAGGTGGGAGAGGGTGAGGGTGGTGAGGTCGTCGGTATGGTCGGCTATCCACGACCAGTCGACGGTCACGCTGTGCGCTTTGCGGTAGCGGGGGCAGGGGTCGTTTCCGTGGGTTTTCCGTCGGGACCGCCGTCCTGGGCTGCTCGCGCAGTTCCCCGCGCCCCTTCGGGGGCGCTGCTCTCCCGGCCCTGTGCGTGTGCCGTGCCCGCGTGCTCATGGATGTCGTCCCGCGACGTCACGCCGGTGAGGGTGCCCTCCGCGTCGACCCGGGCCACCAGGCCGCTCGGGGCGGCTATCGACTCGTTCAGGGCCGAAAGCAGCGAGTCCGTGTCGCGCAGCGGTCGCACGGGGACGTCCGCCGCGTCGCCGTCCTTGTGCCGCCACGAGACCGGCGCTCCCGCCCCGTCGAGTCGCAGCGTCCAGGCGCCGCCCTCGGGGGCCGGGGCCTGCGGGACGTCCGCGAGCCCCGTCAGGGAGAGCAGCTTCAGGCCGCGCTCGGCGCCCAGGAAGTCCGCGACGAAGTCGTCCGCGGGGCGGGCCAGGAGCTCGGCCGGGCTCGCGCACTGGACGAGGTGGCCGCCGGTGCGGAAGACGGCTATGCGGTCGCCGAGCCGGACGGCCTCGTCGATGTCGTGCGTGACGAAGACGATGGTCTTGTTCAACTCCCGCTGCAGGCGCAGGAGTTCGTCCTGGAGCTGGGTGCGGACCACGGGGTCCACCGCGCCGAACGGTTCGTCCATCAGGAGCACCGGCGGGTCCGCGGCAAGCGCGCGCGCCACGCCCACGCGCTGCTGCTGGCCGCCCGAGAGCTGGTGCGGGTAGCGCTTCCCGGCGTCGGCGGTGAGGCCGACCGTCTCCAGGAGCTCGGCCGCCCGCGCCCGCGCCTTCTTGCGGCCCCAGCCGAGCAGCAGCGGCACCGTCGCGATGTTGTCCAGGACGGTGCGGTGCGGGAAGAGCCCGGACTGCTGGATCACGTAACCGATGGAGCGGCGCAGTTCGGCGGCGTCCTGTTCCAGGACGTCCTTGCCGTTCACCCGGATCGTCCCGGAGGTCGGATCGACCATCCGGTTGATCATGCGGAGCGTGGTCGTCTTGCCGCAACCGGAAGATCCGACGAGGACGGTCACGCCCCCTTCCGGCATCTCGAGGCTGAGGTCGTGGACCGCGGTGGTGCCGTTCGGGAAGCGCTTGTGGACCGTATCGAATTGGATCATGAGGAGTCCCTTGCCCGGCTGTATATCGTCATGCAGAGTTCTCGTTGACTGAATAGATTGTCAATAGCTTGTCCACGCCCCGACGTAAATCACTGGTGACAAGTGGTCGCAGGGCAAGACTGAGCGTCCGGTTGAGGAGGAATGGCGAGTGATGTCGTCTCGTATCGCGGACAGGGCGACCGACGCCAGTGACTCGGTCGTCGTCCTGGACGGCCGGGGACTGATGGTCGCAGATGTCGTACGTATGGCCGAATCCACCGCAAAGCCCGTACCCGGAACGGACGGCATGAAGCGGGTGGAGCTCTCGTGGAACGCCGCGCGGGAGATCGCCTCCTGGGGCCGCGTCTACGGCCGCTCCACCGGAGTGGGCGCCAACCGGAATGAGTCCGTGCCGACCGAGGCGGCCGCCGACCACGGTCTGCGGCTGCTGCGCAGCCATGCCGGGGCGATCGGTGAGGAGCTGCCCGCGCGGCAGGTGCGCGCGATGCTCGCGGTCCGCGCCAACCAACTCCTCGCGGGCGGCGCGGGCCTGCGCCCGACCGTCGTCACGGCGCTCTGCCAGGCCCTGGAGACGGGCGCCTACCCCAAGGTCAACGAATTCGGCTCGGTCGGCACGGGCGACATCGCCGCGCTCGCGCAGATGGGCCTCGCGCTCGCGGGCGAGCACCCCTGGCAGGGGCCGGGAGCCGCCCCCGAGCCGCAGCCCCTCGACAACAACGACGCGCTCGCCCTGATCAGCAGCAACGCCCTGACCCTCGGCCAGTCCGCGCTCGCCCTGCACGAACTGCGCGGCCTGATCGCGGCCACACAGGTGGTGGCGGCGCTGACCCTGATGGCGGTCGACGGCTCGTACGAGGCGTACGCGCTGCCCGTGCACGAGGCGCGGCGCCACTCCGGTTCGTACGCGGTCGCCGAGCGGATGCGGCAGATCCTCGGCGCCCCCGACCGCCCCACACCGCCCCTCGGCCGCATCCAGGACCCGTACGGCCTGCGCTGCGTGCCGCAGATCCACGGGCCGGCGCACGACGCGGCGGACGCCCTCGAGGACGTCCTCACGGTGGAGCTCAACGCGGCCGCCGAGAACCCGCTGATCTCGGCCGACGACATGGCGGCCTACCACCACGGTGGCTTCTATCTGGCCCAACTCGCCCTTTCCCTGGACCACTTCAGGCTCGCGGTGACACAGGCGGCGCGCCTCTCCACGTCCCGCCTCTCCACCCTGAACGAACCGGGCTTCACCCGCCTGCGCCCCTTCCTCGCGGACGGCGAACCGGCGTCGTCGGGCGTGATGATCCTGGAGTACGCGGCCGGCGCGGCCCTCGGTGACCTGCGGGCCTTCTCCGCGCCCGCCTCGCTGGGCCACGCGGTGCTCTCCCGCGGCGTCGAGGAGCAGGCCAGCTTCGCCTCGCTCGCGGCGCGCCAGACGCTGCGGGCGTGCGCGGCGTACCGCCTGGTCGTCGGCTGCGAACTGGTCGCCGCGACAAGGGCGTTGAGGCAGCGGGACATGCGCCTCGACCCGGAGCTTCCCGTCGGGCGGGCCTTCGCGCTCGCGGACTCCGTGCTCGACGCGGAACTGGCCGACCGGCCGTTGACGGATGATGTGACGGCGGCGGCCGGGCTGCTCGACCGGTTCACGGAGCTGTGGTCAAACCTGGGTGAGAGTCAGGGTGTTGTGAGGGGAACGGTATGAGTGACAGTCCTGCGGCGCGGCTGCAAGTGCTCTTCGAGGGGCACCGGCTCACGCCCACCCAGCGGCGCATCGCGCACTGCATGGTGCGGCGGGCGGCGGACGTCCCCTTCCTCTCCAGCGTCGAACTGGCGGAGCTCGCCGGGGTCAGCCAGCCCTCGGTGACCCGCTTCGCGGTGGCGCTCGGCTTCGACGGCTATCCGGCGCTGCGCAGGCACCTGCGGGAACTGGCACCCGCGGAGGCGGCGGGCGGCGACTCGCTCAACGAGTACCAGCAGGCGGTCGAGGCGGAGATCGCGAACCTGCGGCACCTCGCGGAGGTGCTCGCCGACCCCGCGCCGGTCGAGCGCGCCGGGCGGCTCCTCGCCTCGTCCCGACCGCTCCCGGTCCTCGGCCTGCGGGCGGCCGCGTCCCAGGCGTACGGCTTCTCGTACTTCGCGGCGAAGGTCCACCCCGACGTACGCCTCCTCGACGAGGGCGGCACGATGCTGGCCGACCGGATCGACGCGGCGGTGCGGGCGGGCGCGACGGCGCTCCTGTGCTTCGCGCTGCCGAGGCACCCGCGGGAGGTGGTGGACGCCCTCGCCCACGCCCAGGGTGCGGGCCTCTCCGTGGTGACGGTGGCCGACTCGGCGTTCGCCCCCGTGGCCGCGCACTCCGACCTCCTCCTCCCGGCGGCGGTCGGCACGGGCCTCGCCTTCGACACGGCCTGCGCGCCGATGCTCCTGGGCCGCGTACTCCTGGAGGCCATGTGTGACGGCCTCCCGGACGCCCAGGCACGCCTTGAGGAGTTCGACGCGGGGGCGGCGGCGCGGGGTCTTTTCGTGGAGTGAGGCGCACGCACGGCGGACCGGGCCACAAGGCCCGGTCCGCCGCTTCCCGTGTCCGTGGCTCAGACGTCCAGGTTCGCCTCGATGCGTTTGAGCTGGTGCCTGGCCATGGCCAGGTTGGCCCGCTTCTGGTCGAGGGCCACGTAGAGGAAGAGCCCGTTGTTGTTGCGCCCCTTGATCAGCCGGATCAGGTGGTACTGGCTGCTGAGCGTGATCAGGATGTCCTCGATCTCGTCCTTGAGGTCCAAGAGCTCCATCGTGCGCAGCTTGGCGCGCACCACGTCGGTGTTGCCCGCCGCGGCGACGGCCAGGTCCAGATCCTTTCCGCCGCCGATGGTGCCGAGGGCCATGCCGCTCGTGTAGTCGACCAGGGCCGCGCCGAGGACCCCCTCGATCGAGGTGGTGACTTCCTTGAGCGATGTCTCTGTGTTGGCCATGAATTTCGCACTTCCTTTCCGTCTGGCAGGTGTCCGAGATGAAGGGGACGACGAGGGTGTGGTGGGGGACATGGGTCAGGTTTCCTCCGCTCGTTCGACGGCGGCGTCGACCAGCTCTCCGATGAGCACGCTCGAACGACGGCCCTCCAAGTGCAGCCGGCCCACGTTGACTCGGGACTCGGCGAGCAGGGTGAGCACCGCGGACGAGCCGGCCGTGTACGTGGCCACGTAGCCGCCCTCCCCGCGGATGAGCAGTTCGCGGAAGCCGCCCTGATGCGTCGCGTCGGAGAGCCGCAGGGCCACTCCGAGCGCCGCGGCGGTGAGCGCGCAGAGGCCCTCCGGTTCGACGTCCGGCGCGTCCTGAGCGAGGACGAAGCCGTCGACGCTGGCCGTCAGGGCGCCCTTGAGCTGAGGAATCCTGGTCCGCAGCCGTTTCAGTTCGACGAGTACGTCGGCTTCGGCAGCCATCAGCTCTCTCCTCCCGGCGCGCTTCCAGAGCGCGAAAAACTTCATGGGCACGGGGGCCAAGTCCCTTGAGCGGCACGGACATTCACAGGCTCGCCTCCAGCGCGTCACGGACCCGGCGCAGCAGGGCGACGTCCGGCTCGTCGTGGTCCTCGCGGGCCGGGGCGGGAAGCATCGGCAGGGCCTGGCCGGTCGCTCGCGGTGGCTCCACGAGCCCGGCCGCGGCGAGCCGCCTGACCTCGATCAGGGTGTGGAAGGACGGCCGCCCGAGCGCCCAGGCGATGGCCGTCGGCGTACGGACACCGTCGGCGAGCCGCAGCAGCGCGTCCTGACGCCCGGTGACCGTCTGGCCGGGCGCGGGCGGGCGCGCCACGACGGGGGAGGTGTCCAGTTCGGGGCAGGGCCAGACGCTGTCCAGGAGGGCGCGGCGCCGCCGGGTCTCCCGCTCCACGGCCTCGGCCGCCACCGGGCGCACCCGGCCGAGCCAGTGCGCGACGCCGTAACGGAACCGGGTGGGTCCGCTCGCCGGGCCGAGGACGAAGAACGCGGCGTCGAACAGCGCGCCGATATGGCAGACCTCCAGCTCGCCCGCGGTGACCCGGCCGCTGTCGATCAGCTGCCGCCCCACCTCGTTGCGGGTCCCCGCCAGCGAGAGGGCCTCCTGCCAGCCCTGCGGGGGCAGCGCCCCGCCGGCCGTGAGCAGGACGTCTATGCCCGGCGCCGCGGGGCTCTCCGCGTGCACGACGCGGCCCTCGACGAGGTAGAGGGTGCCCTGGTCGCGCAGCAGCGCACCGGTCGCCCGCTCGTCGGCGAGCCGCATCAGCATGGGTGAGGTGGCGGCCGCCGTGATGCGCATGGCGCTCACACCAGCACCAGGCGCTCGGAGAGTTCGCGCAGCCGCATGCGGGCGAGCGCGAGATTTCCGGTGTGCCGGTCGAGCCAGAGATAGAGGAAAACGCTGCTGTCGAAGGTCGTCTCGACGAAGCGGATCAGATGGAACCCGGTCCTCGTGGTGAGCATGAGGTCCTCGACGGGAAGCCCCTTGCGCTCGTCGTCCCGCCCCGTGTCCAGCGTGTCGTCCCTGGGCGCGAACGCCTGATACTCGGCCGCGGACCGCGCCACCTCCGCGGTCTCGGTCGCGGTCGCCTCGTGGTCGCCGCCGGGAGGATCGCCGACCGAACCGAGGGCGAGCCCGCTGGTCCAGTCGACGATCGCCGCGCCGCGCGCACCAGGCAGTGTCATCGCTTCGAGCAGACACTCGTCGATTCCGGGCACGCGGCTCCCCTTCCCCAGGGTTGAACCGGGTGGCCCCTACCACCCGACCGGGGGCTCAGCGCCGCCCGGTGTGAGGAAGGTACGCAGAAGTGGTGGAGAGTCCTGGGAAATGGGCACTTTCCAGGGGAACATGCCCGACCTCGACGGGATCAGTACGAGGTGGGGTCAGGGCAGGCCCGAGCTTGACCGAAAGTATCGGCCTAGCGACCGGGCCGCACCCCTCCTCCCCGCCGCGCTTGTCGCGCCTGGGTCACTCCTCGCCGCGCGCCCTCAGTACCACCTTGTTCACGCCCCACAGCCCGATGCCGACGGCCATCAGCACCCCGGCCCGGATGTAGACCTCCGCGGGGCGGTCGGCCAGGGGGCTCGCGAGGATCAGGGCCGTGAGGGCGCCGAGCACCGGAAGGACCGTCGGCGCGCGGTAGTGCTTGTGCTCGACGGGGTCGCGGCGCAGGACCAGGACCGCCACGTTGACCACCGCGAACACGCAGAGCAGCAGGAAGGCGGTCGTGTCGCCGAGGCCCTCGATCTCACCCGTCGACACCAGACCGATCGCCAGCAGCGAGACGAAGACGATGCCGACCACCGGTGTGCGGCGGCGGGCGAGGACCCGGCCCATCGCGCGCGGCAGGATGCGCTCGTTGGCCATGCCGTAACAGAGCCGCGAGGCCATCATGATGTTGATCAGCGCCGAGTTGGTGACCGCGAACAGGGCGATGAGCGCGAAGAGTTTGTGCGGGAAGTCGATGCCGCCCGCCTTCACCACCTCCAGCAGCGGCCCGCTCGACCCTTCGAGCACCTTGTAGTCGACGAGCAGCGACGACACCAGCGCCACCAGGACGTAGATCGTGCCCGTCACCGCGACGCCGAGGAAGATCGCCCGGGGGAACGTGCGTGTCGGGTCCTTCGTCTCCTCGGCCATGTTCACCGAGTCCTCGAAGCCGACGAACGCGAAGAAGCCGAGCGCGGTCGCACCGAGGACGCCGGTCATCAGGGCGTAGGCCGTGCCGTCGCCCGCCTCGAACTCCGTCAGGCGCGCGGGCTCGCCGTCCCCGCTCAGGACCGCGTACGCGCCGATCGCGAGGATGATGGCCAGGCCCGTCAGCTCGACGAGGGTGAGGACCACGTTCGTCTTCACGGACTCCGAGACGCCCCGCAGGTTCAGCGCCGCGAGGGCGACGATGAAGAGGATCGCGACCAGCGTCGGCGGCAGCGCGTTGCTCGTCAGCTCCCCCAGGTAGTCGCCGCTGAAGGCGCGGGCCGCGGCGCTCGCCGACGAGAGGCCCGAGCACATCACCATGAAGGCGATGATGAAGGTGAGGAACGGGACCTTGAACGCCTTCTGCGTGTAGAGGGCGGCGCCCGCCGCCTTCGGGTACTTGCCGACCAGCTCGACGTACGACGCCGCCGTCAGGATCGCCACCACGAAGCCGATCGCGAACGGCAGCCACAGCGCGCCGCCGACCTTTCCCGCCACCTTGCCGGTGGTGGCGTAGATGCCGGTGCCGAGGATGTCGCCGATCACGAAGAGGATCAGGAGCTTGGGGCCGATCGCGCGGTTCAGCGCGGGTTCTCCGGACGGCGGCGTACCGGTGGCCTTTTCGGATGTCGTCACAGGATCATCTCCCCCGAGGGTGTGCCGGGAGGGAGCGTCTGCCCCGGAAGTGCCGATGGGATGCGGGAGTTGAGCAACCTCAGAGGTCGCGCAGCGCGTCCCGCAGCGCACCCCCCGACTCGGCGACGATCTCCTGAAGGCTCTGCGGCTCCCGCACGGTGGCGAAGCCGACTTCTCCGTCCCGGCCCGCGGCGAAGCCGTAGATGCCGGGCCGGGCAAGGCTGTTGTACGAGTAGTGGTGTGCGAAGTAGTACGCCCCCGTGTCGAGCACCGCGGCGTAGTCGCCCTGTGCGAGCAGCGGGAGCGGGCGGTTCTCGGCGAGCAGGTCGCCCGCGAAGCACGCGGGGCCCGCGATGTCCTGGCCGACGGCCGGGCCGCTCTTGGGGCGGCCCTTCTCGTCGTACGCGGCGATCCGCAGCGGCCAGGACGCGGGCGCGTACACCGTGCGGGCGGCCACCTGGACGCCCGCGTGGGTCACGGCGATGGGCCGGGTGCCCGCCGACTTGGCGTACTCGACGCGGGCCAGGACCGTGCCGTGCTTGGCGAGCAGCGAGCGGCCGAACTCGGTGACGATGCCGTACCGCCCGTCGAGCAGCCCCGGCACGCGGGACTTCAGGCGGCGGGCGTACTGCGCGTGCGTCGGGGTCTCCTCGTCCGAGCCGAAGTTGACGGGCAGGCCGCCGCCGATGTCGATGGTGTCGATCTGCCGCCGGCCGGCCCGTTCGTTGATCTCCTCGGCGAGCTCGTACGTCGCCGCGACGCCCCGCACCATCAGCTCCAGGGGCATGCCCTGCGACCCGGAATGGGCGTGCAGACGCGTCAGCCACGGGCGGTCGAGATACGCCTGGACGATCCATTCGCGAGCGCCCTCGTCCAGCAGCGCGACACCGAACTTGGACGTCGCGGTGGCGGTGGACAGGGCGCCGATGGAGCCGCCGCCGATCTGCGGGTTCACGCGCAGGCCGATGGGGGAGCCGGTGGGCGCCGAGCGGGTCATCGCGTCCAGGCGCGCCAGCTCCTGCGGGTTGTCGGCGTTCACGGCGATGCCGAGGGCGAGGGCCTCGCGCAGCTCGGCGGCGGTCTTGGCGGGCGAGTCGAGGACGGTGTGCGTGGGCGGCACACCGGCGGCCCGCGCGAGGGCGAGCTCGCCGGGGCTTGCCACCTCGGCGCCGATGCCCGCGTCGCGCAGGAGGCGCAGGACCGGGACCAGGGGCGACGCCTTCACCGCGAAGGCGTGCAGGACAGGGGTGCCGGGCGGTGTGACCGCCTCGAAGGCGGCGTGCAGGGCGGCGGCGGCCGAGCGGATGCCGGTGACGTCCAGTAGCCCGATGATCGGGGACGCGGGGTCCACGAGGCCCTGCTCGACGGCGGCGCGGACGGCCTGGTCACGCCGGACGGCGCGGTCGGTCGGGTCCTCTCTGTCCAGCTTGGGTGCGTGTGCGGTCTCCGTGCCCTGATCGCTCATGTGTTCCAGCCAATCATCCGTCACGTGGTATCGCTGCCCCGTCTACGTATTGACTAGCTCTATTCAACATCGCAGGATGTGAATAACAAGGTCACAGCAGAGCGTCACGAGGAGGCATCGCCATGTCAGGACCCCGCCCCGTACGGGCACCGCGCGGTACGGAACTGAGCGCCCTGGGATGGCAGCAGGAAGCCGCCCTGCGCATGCTGCAGAACAACCTCGACCCCGAGGTCGCCGAGCACCCCGACAAGCTCGTCGTCTACGGCGGCACGGGCAAGGCGGCCCGCGACTGGCGCTCGTTCGACGCGATGGTGCGCACTCTCAAGACCCTCAAGCAGGACGAGACGATGCTCGTCCAGTCCGGCCGCCCGGTCGGCGTCATGCAGACCCACGAGTGGGCCCCGCGCGTCCTGATCGCCAACTCGAACCTCGTGGGCGACTGGGCGAACTGGGAGGAGTTCCGGCGCCTTGAGGCCCTCGGCCTCACGATGTACGGCCAGATGACCGCGGGCTCCTGGATCTACATCGGCACACAGGGCATCCTCCAGGGCACGTACGAGACGTTCGCCGCCGTCGCCGCGAAGAAGTTCAACGGCACGCTCGCCGGGACGATCACCCTCACCGCCGGACTCGGCGGCATGGGCGGCGCCCAGCCCCTCGCGGTGACGATGAACGACGGCGTCGCCATCTGTATCGACGTCGACCCGCGTGCCATCGAGCGCCGCATCGAGCACCGCTACCTGGACGTGAAGGCCGACTCGCCGCAGCACGCGCTCCAACTGGCGGTGGAGGCCCGGGACGCGCGCAGGCCCCTCTCCATCGGCCTGCTCGGCAACGCCGCCGACCTGCTCCCGCAGATGCTCGCCGAGGGCGCCCCGATCGACATCGTCACGGACCAGACCTCGGCCCACGACCCGCTCGCCTACCTCCCCTCCGGCGTCGACTTCGACGACATGGCGTCGTACGCGGCCAAGGACCCGGCGGGCTTCACCACCCGCGCCCGTGAGTCCATGGCCAAGCACGTCGAGGCGATGGTCGGCTTCATGGACGCGGGCGCCGAGGTCTTCGACTACGGCAACTCGATCCGCGGCGAGGCCCAACTCGCGGGCTACGAGCGCGCGTTCGCCTTCCCCGGCTTCGTCCCCGCCTACATCCGCCCGCTCTTCTGCGAGGGCAAGGGCCCGTTCCGCTGGGCGGCGCTCTCCGGCGAGGCGTCGGACATCCACAAGACGGACAAGGCGCTGCTCGACCTCTTCCCGGAGAACGAATCCCTGCACCGCTGGATCAAGATGGCGGGCGAGCGCGTCCACTTCCAGGGCCTGCCCGCGCGCATCTGCTGGCTCGGCCAGGGCGAGCGCGACAAGGCGGGCGACATGTTCAACGACATGGTCGGCAACGGCACCCTCGCCGCCCCCCTCGCCATCGGCCGCGACCACCTCGACTGCGGTTCCGTCGCATCGCCGTACCGCGAGACCGAGGCCATGCTCGACGGCTCCGACGCGATCGCCGACTGGCCGCTCCTGAACGCCATGGTGAACGTCGCCTCCGGCGCGTCCTGGGTCTCCATCCACCACGGCGGCGGCGTCGGCATGGGCCGCTCCCTCCACGCGGGCCAGGTCTCGGTGGCCGACGGCACGAAGCTGGCCGGCGAGAAGATCCGCCGCGTCCTGACCAACGACCCCGGCATGGGCGTCATCCGGCACGTCGACGCGGGTTACGACATCGCGGAGTCGGTGGCGGACGAGAAGGGCGTACGCATCCCGATGCGCGAGGGCGACGAAGCCGGCCAGGGCAGCAAGGGTGACCAGGCGTGAGCGACACGTTCCACGCCATGTGGCGTTCGCTGCGGCCCATCGGCCGCAGCGACGCCTCGGGCGGCTACCGCCGTTATGCCTGGACCGGCGCGGACGCCGCGTGCCGCCTCTGGTTCCAGGCGCAGGCGGAGGCACGCGGCCTCGACTACGAGGTCGACCGCAACGGCAACCAGTGGGCCTGGCTCGGCGACCCGGCCCGGGGTGACGCGGTGGTCACGGGCTCGCACCTGGACTCCGTCCCCGACGGCGGCGCCTTCGACGGCCCGCTCGGCGTCGTCTCGTCCTTCGCGGCCCTCGACGAACTCCGCGCACGGAAGGTGTCGTTCCGCCGCCCCCTCGCCATCACCAACTTCGGCGACGAGGAAGGCGCCCGCTTCGGCCTCGCCTGCGTGGGCTCGCGCCTGACCGCAGGACAGCTCACGCGGGAGAAGGCGTACGAGCTGACGGACGCGTCCGGGATCACCCTCCCGCAGGCGATGGAGGCGGCGGGCTACGACCCGTCCACCATCGGCCCGGACCCCGAACGCCTCGCGGGAATCGGCGCGTTCGTGGAGTTGCACGTGGAACAGGGCCGAGCCCTCGACCTGACCGGCGACCCCGTGGGCATCGCCTCCGCCATCTGGCCGCACGGCCGCTGGCGCTTCGACTTCAGGGGCGAGGCCAACCACGCGGGCACCACCCGCCTGGTGGACCGCCGCGACCCGATGCTGTCGTACGCGGAGACGGTCCTGGCGGCCCGCCGCGAGGCCGAACTCGCGGGCGCGGTGGCGACGTTCGGCAAGATCGCGGTCGAGCCGAACGGCGTGAACGCGATCCCGTCCCTGGTCAGGGGCTGGCTGGACTCGCGCGCCGCGGACCAGGAGTCGCTGGACACGGTCGTGACGGGCATCGAGAAGGCGGCCCGCGAGTACGCGGACCGGCACGGCATCGACCTCGACGTCGTCCAGGAGTCCTTCACGCCGGTGGTGGAGTTCGAGGACGCCCTGCGTGACGAACTGGGCCGCATCCTCGGCGGCAGCACCGGCAGGGAGCTGCCCGTCCTGGGCACGGGCGCGGGACACGACGCGGGTATTTTGTCCGGCTCGATCCCCACCGCCATGCTGTTCGTACGGAACCCCACGGGCATCTCACACTCCCCGGCCGAGTTCGCCGCCGAGGACGACTGCGTGGCCGGGGTGACCGCACTGGCCGACGTACTGGAAGGGCTGGCGTGCAGGTGACGCGGACTTACTGGCTGGAGCAGGCCTGGCTCGACCCGACGGTCGAGCCGGGCGTGGCGGTGGAGGTGACGGACGACCGGATCACGGCGGTCCGCAAGGGCGTCGAGACACCGCCACCAGGCGCGACGGTCCTGCGAGGCCTGACGCTGCCGGGCCTGGCGAACGCCCACTCGCACGCCTTCCACCGGGCCCTGCGGGGCACGGTCCAGGTGGGCTCCGGCACGTTCTGGACGTGGCGCGAGGTCATGTACTCGGTGGCGGACCGCCTGACCCCGGAGACGTATCACGCGCTGGCCCGCGCGGTGTATGCGGAGATGGCCCTCGCGGGCATCACCACGGTGGGCGAGTTCCACTACGTGCACCACGCGCCGGGCGGCACGCCCTACGCCGACCCCAACGCGATGGGCGAGGCCCTGATCGAGGCGGCTTCCGACGCGGGTGTCCGCATCACGCTCCTGGACACGGCGTACGTGGCGTCGGGGCTGCTGTCGCAGACGCGGGGCGAGCCCCCGAACCGCCACCAGCTCCGCTTCTCCGACGGTACGACGGAGGCGTGGGCGGAGCGGGCCTCGGCCCTCAAGGACCGCGACCACGCGCGGATCGGCGCGGCGATCCACTCCGTACGGGCGGTACCGGCGAGCCAGTTGGGCACGGTGGCGGAGTGGGCCTCGTCGCGACAGGCCCCCCTCCACGTACACCTCTCCGAGCAGAAGGCGGAGAACGAGGCGTGCGAGGCGGTCCACGGCTGTACCCCGACCCGCCTTCTGGCGGACCACGGAGTACTGGGCCCGCGCACGACGGGCGTGCACAACACGCACCTCACGGACGCCGACATCGCACTCTTGGGCCGGTCCTCCTCGGGCACGTGCATGTGCCCGACGACGGAACGCGACCTGGCGGACGGCATCGGCCCGGCGGTCGCCCTGCAACGAGCGGGCAGTCCGCTCTCCCTGGGCAGCGACAGCCATGCGGTCATCGACATCCTCGAAGAGGCGCGGGCGATGGAGCTGAACGAGCGCCTCCGCTCGCACACGCGGGGTCACTGGACGGCGGCGGCGCTGCTGCGGGCTGCTACGGCGGACGGGCACGCGGCGCTGGGCTGGGCGGACGCGGGAGTCCTGGAGCCCGGCTCCCTCGCCGACTTCGCGACGGTGGCGCTGGACTCGGTCCGTACGGCGGGCCCGCTGCCTCGCCTGGCGGCGGAGACGGCGGTCTTCGCGGCGACGTCGGCGGACGTCCGCCACACGGTGATGGGGGGCCGCCATGTCGTACGGGACGGCCTCCACGCCCTGGTACCGGACGTACCGGGGGCGTTGGCGGAGGCGGTGGGAGCGCTGCGGGACTGACCGATCCGACCGTCCCCCAAACCGCCGCTACGCGACGAATCCCTCCCACCCACCCACCCACCCGGCAGTGTTCCGCCCGCCGAGCCGCCTCTGCGCGGCGAACCTTTCCCACCCACCCACCCGATCACCCACCCACCCGATCACCCGGCAGTTGCCCGTGCCTCTTCAGCCCGTCCGGCGTTTGAGGACGAGCTCGGCGGAGCCGGTGATCAACGGTCACCACGGCCGGCGGAGCCGGAGAATTCGGGAAGGGGTGGGATCGGGGAAAGAAGACCGCCCGAACCTCAGCCCACCACGGAGACCCCCATGACGACGACCGCCATCACCAACATCGGCAGCCTGGTGACGAACGACCCCGCCCTGGGGGACGGAAGCGCCCTGGGCCTACTCACGGACGCCGCCGTCGTCCTGGACGGCGAGACCATCGCCTGGGTGGGCCCGGCCGCCAAGGCCCCCGCGGCGGACGAGACGTACGACGCGAAGGGCCGCGCCGCCATCCCCGGCTTCGTCGACTCCCACTCCCACCTCGTCTTCGCAGGAGACCGCACCCAGGAGTTCAACGCCCGCATGTCGGGCCGCGCGTACTCGGCGGGAGGCATCCGCACCACGGTCGCCGCCACCCGCGCCGCCACCGACGCGACACTCGAGGCGAACCTCACCCACTACCTCCGCGAGGCCCTGCGCCAGGGCACGACCACCTTCGAGACCAAATCGGGCTACGGCCTCAACACGGAGGACGAGGCCCGCGCCCTCCGCATCGCGGCACAGCACACCGACGAGGTCACGTTCCTCGGCGCCCACATCGTCTCCCCGGACTACGCCGACGACCCGGCGGCGTACGTGGACCTCGTCACCGGCGAGATGCTGGAGGCCTGCGCCCCCCACGCCCGCTGGATCGACGTCTTCTGCGAGAAGGGCGCCTTCGACGGCGACCAGGCCCGCGCGATCCTCACCGCCGGCAAGGAGAAGGGCCTGCACCCCCGCATCCACGCCAACCAGCTCTCCTACGGCCCCGGAGTCCAGCTCGCCGTAGAACTGGACGCGGCGTCGGCGGACCACTGCACGCACCTCACGGACGAGGACGTCGACGCCCTCGCGAACAGCGACACGGTGGCGACGCTCCTCCCCGGCGCGGAGTTCTCCACCCGCGCCGAGTGGCCGGACGCCCGCCGCATCCTGGACGCGGGCGCGACGGTGGCCCTCTCCACCGACTGCAACCCGGGCAGCTCGTTCACGTCCTCGGTCCCGTTCTGCATCGCCCTCGCGGTACGCGACATGGGCATGACCCCCGACGAGGCGATCTGGTCGGCCACGGCGGGCGGCGCGGCGGCGCTGCGCCGCACGGACATCGGCCGCATCACGCCGGGCGCGCGGGCCGACCTCGCACTCCTGGAGGCGCCGAGCCACGTCCACCTGGCGTACCGCCCCGGCGTGCCGCTGGTGAGCGAGGTCTGGCGCCGGGGCGCGAGGGTGGTGTGACGCCGATTGCAGAAAAGTCGCGCTGGGTGGGCGGTATGTCCGTTATCCAGCGCGACTTTCTTGCAATACGTCCCTACTAGACGCCGAGTCAGACGCCGAGTTGGCCCTGCGTGACCGCCGCGACGAAGGGGGCCCACGCGGACGCCGGGATCACGAGGGCGGGGCCGTGCGGCGCCTTGGAGTCCCGGACGGGGACTACGCCGGGGAGGCCGTCGGCGACTTCTAGGCAGAGACCGCCAGAGCCGTTGCTGTAGCTGCTCTTACGCCAGGTGTGGACGTTCAAGCCAGCGCTTGCACTTGCCATTTCCGTAATCCTCCGCAGCCGTCTCGATCATCTTCAGGGATTTTTCGGGGGGCAGTGCAGCAGCTCTGAGCCGACCGTATGCCCCGGCGTACTGTCCTACGAGCTCTGGCTCATCGATGATCTGCCCGCTGTACATGCCCTCCGTGTACATGAGCGGTGGGGAGTCCTTGAAGGCCATGAGCCAGGTCGTGCCCATCATGAAAGGGTGCGCCCCGGCGTTCCACGGAAGGATCTGTGGAATGAAGCGACGGTGTTGAGCGACGGCGACGATATGGGCGAGTTGCTCGGCCATCGCCTCCTCTCCGACGAGCGGCTGCCGAAGGATCGACTCGTGCAGCACGGCCCAGCACTCGGGGCCCTTCGGGTCTTCGAAGACCCAGGCTCGTTCCCGCCGGGCGTCGACCTTCGCCGTGACGGACTCGTCAGCTTCCCGAGGGTGTGCAGCGAGAACAACGGCCCTGATGTACGGCTCTAGTTGAAGTGGCCCGGGGATCAGGGTGGGGTTCCACTCCTCGATCTCCTTCGCGCGCTTCTCCAGCTCCACTACGTGGGCGAAGTACTCGGCGTGCTTGCTCCTGCGGGCCTTCTGCACATCCCCGCATCGCCGCTCGAAGAAGCCGTCAGTCCGCAGGAGTTGGTCCACATGGCGCGCCAGCTCCCACGGCATTCGCCGCTGCCCCCGCTCGATCTCGCTCAGGTAAGACACCCCGAAGTAGCTGCCCTCCACGGTCTCCTGGAGCGTCCGCCCCGCCGCCTCCCGTTTCCAGCGCAACTCCTTGCCGTAGAAAGCGGGAACGCTCGCCGAGCCGTCAATGTCCCTGCGTGCCGCCACAGCTGACCGCCTCCACACTTCGCACTGTGGAACCCAAACCCCTGTCACGCTACGCCACCACAACGCCACGGTGTGAGCACATCGTCACAGAGCGCACTGAAGGACGTACCCCCCATGAGAGACCCCGTCCCAGCCTTCACCCCCACCCCCGACTTCGAACTCTCCCTACTGGCAGTCCCGAAGGCGGTCCCCGAACTCCGCCGCACCCTGAGCCGGCACTCCTACGGCGGCCCGCACCCCGACCTCCAACTCTGCGTGAGCGAACTGCTCAGCAACGTGATCCGGCACCTCGGCGAGGGAACCCCCGTCACGGTTCGCGTCACCGGCACGCGAGGCGGCGGCCGGGTCCGCGTGGCCGTCACCGACCCCGACCCCCGGGCCTGGCCGCTGCTCCGGCAAGCGGGCCGCGACGACGAGACGGGGCGGGGACTGGCCCTGCTGGACGCCGTTTCGTTGCGCTGGGGCGTGGAGCAGGGGGCCGACAGCAAGACCGTCTGGTGCGAACTGGGGGAGGCGTAGTTGCCGCGACGCCGGGTGCGACCATGCCTCTCATGAAGACCATCGGCCTCATCGGGGGCATGAGTTGGGAGTCCAGCGCCGAGTACTACCGGCTGCTCAACGAGCTGGTGCGGGAGCGGCTCGGAGGGCTGCACTCCGCCCGTTGCGTGCTGTACTCCGTCGACTTCGCGGAGATCGAGCGGATGCAGGTCGCGGGGGAGTGGGAGCAGGCGGGCGAGGTGCTCGCCGGGGCCGCGAAGGGGGTCGAGGCGGCCGGGGCTGAGCTCGTGCTGATCTGCACCAACACCATGCACAAGGTCGCAGAACAGGTCCAGGCGGCTCTCTCCGTGCCTCTCCTGCATCTCGCGGACGCGACCGCCGACGCGGTCCTGCGGGGCGGTCTGCGGCGCGTGGGGCTGCTCGGGACCGCGTTCACGATGGAGCAGGACTTCTACCGGGAGCGGCTCGCCTCGCACGGGCTCGACGTACTCGTGCCGGACGCAAAGGGGCGTGCTCTCGTGCACCGGGTGATCTACGAGGAGTTGTGCCTCGGGGTGGTGCATGAGGCGTCCAGGGTCGGGTACCAGAACGTCATCGAAGATCTCGTACGGGAAGGAGCTGAGGGCGTCATCCTGGGATGCACCGAGATCGAGCTGCTGATCGGGCAGGAGCACAGCCCGGTACCGCTCTTCCCGACGACGCGGCTGCATGCGGAGGCGGCGGTGGCGGCAGCGACGGCGATGGAGGCCGAGTGATGTAGGCAGGCGACAGCAACCCACCCGCCTACCCCTGGACGCGGGGCAAACGGGTGGGTAGGTGGGAGGCATCCGTCGCGAAGCGGCGGTCGAGGTGTCCCGGAGAACGCCGAGCGGCGAGATCCCTCACTCGTCGACGGTCAATCCCTTGCGCAGCTTGACGAGCGTGCGCGACAGCAGGCGCGAGACGTGCATCTGCGAGATGCCCAGCTCATCGCCTATCTCCGACTGCGTCATGTTGGCGACGAAGCGGAGCGAGAGGATCTTCCGGTCACGCGGCGGCAGTTCGGCGATCAGGGGCTTCAACGACTCGACGTACTCGATGCCTTCGAGCCCGTGGTCCTCGTAGCCGATGCGGTCCGCGAGCGCGCCCTCGGAGTCGTCCTCCTCGGGCTGGGCGTCCAGCGAGCTCGCCGTGTAGGCGTTGGACGCGGCCATGCCCTCGACGACCTCGTCGTTGGAGATGCCCAGGCGCTCGGCGAGCTCGCCCACCGTGGGGGCGCGATCGAACTGCTGGGCGAGTTCGTCGCCCGCCTTGGCGAGGTCCAGTCGGAGTTCCTGAAGGCGGCGCGGGACGCGCACCGACCAACTCGTGTCGCGGAAGAAGCGCTTGATCTCGCCGACGATGGTCGGCATCGCGAAGGTGGGGAACTCGACGCCTCGACTGAGCTCGAAGCGGTCGATCGCCTTGATCAGGCCGATGGTGCCGACCTGGATGATGTCCTCCATGGGCTCGCTGCGGGAGCGGAACCGGGAGGCGGCGAACTTGACCAGCGCGAGGTTGAGTTCGACCAGGGTGTTGCGCACGTACGCGAATTCGTGCGTGCCTTCCTCGAGTGATTCGAGGCGTTCGAAGAGGGTCTTGGACAGAGCCCTCGCATCCAGCGGCCCCACCTCGTCGAACGGCGGGATCTCGGGCAGGTCGGCGAGCCCTTCGAGGGCCTCCGCCTCCGGCATGGCCGTCAGGTCCGGGAGTTCGCCGGGCGTGGCTTCCGTGCGGGGACCCGGGATCTCGGTCTCGGAACGGTGCGGTGGGAGTGTCGACGTCGCTCGGTCAGTGCGCGATTCGTCGAGCCGGGGTGACATGGTGTCCTCCATCGTTCTCGGCATATGGCTGCCGATGCCAATACGTGCACTGCGGTGTGCGGCGCCTCCAAAGCCGTCAGTGTTGATTACTGTCTCTTCTACCCCTACCCGTTTCCACAGCCCGGTCGCAAGTGCGTTGTGCGGCTAAATGTCCGATTTCGGGGGGATGTTCGGGTACCCGAGGGCGTGAGGAAGGCGTAATGTTCAGGGGCGTCATCATCAGCCACGACGGTCGGAAGTGAGTGACGGAATGGACCGCGGGACAGTCGGTAGCGCGCATCGGGGCCGGCTTCTGGTCGAAGTCCGGGCAGAAGGCCCGAGCGTCGTCGTTACTCCGGCGGGTGAGTTGGATCACCACACCGCCGATTTGTTGCGTGAGCCGCTCGAGGCATGCCTCGGCGACGGCTTCTCACGCCTGGTCGTCGACTGCTCGCGCCTGGAGTTCATGGACTCCACCGGACTCAATGTCCTACTGGGGGCCCGGCTCAAGGCCGAGGCAGCGGGAGGTGGGGTACATCTGGCAGGGATGCTGCCGGTGGTGGCCAGGGTCTTCGAGATCACCGGGGCCGAGGCCGTCTTCAGTGTCCACGAGACGCTCGCGGACGCGTTGGCCGACTGACCGGGCCGGCTGACCGGCGGCCCGCTGACGGAGCGTGCTCAAGAGTTACGTGTCAGTTGTCTCTGCGTGATCACTGCGTTACGAGTGTCACACGGGTCGCGTCGAATAAGTGGGTGTTCTCACGGTTCGGCCGGGCAGGAGACACCCTGGATACGTAGACAGCGGTCCGCGCACAATCGTTGCCAAATCAACAGCCGGAACGGCCGAGCAGCCGATGACCCCTCTTGGAGCCCTGCTTCTTGTCCAGTTCCTTGTCCAGAGTCCTCTTGTCGGTGAGGTGAAGCGCTGATGAGCACCACCCGGCCTTGCTCGCCGGGCGACCGCGGCCCGGAGCCCGAGGCCGTCGTCGCGGCCGCCCCCGCGGACCAGGCTGTCCCGGCGGCCACGGTCCGTCAGGGGCGCCAGGTCCGCAGGCTGAGCCTGAGCGGCGCCAGTGGCATCGTGCCGCTCGCCCGGGACTTCGCGCGCCAGTCGCTGCAGGCGTGGGGCTGGCTGCCCGCGGCGGGCGCCGATCAGCGTGCCGCCGCGGAGGACGTCCTCCTCGTCGTGTCCGAGCTGGTGACCAACGCGTGCCTGCACGCCGAGGGCCCCGACGAGCTCTGGCTCTCCTCCGACGGCAAGGTGCTGCGGATCGAGGTGTCCGACCGCGGCGCCGGCCAGCCCGAGCCCCGTACCCCGCACCGCGCCGGCCGGCCCGGTGGGCACGGAATGTTCATAGTCCAGAGGCTCTGCCTGGACTGGGGGGTTGTCCGCACCCCGGGAGTGGCGGGCAAGACGGTGTGGGCCGAGCTGAGCGCGCCCGCATAGGGCCCGCTCAGTTCCCCCTTGGGTTACCCACGGTTCGTACGCGCGCCGGATCATTGAGATCCGGCGCGTTCTTTGTCTTCCCTCGGCAAGGCCCCGGGCGTACCTTGAGCGCCCAATCTGATGTGCCGTCAGTAAATCCACACCGCGGCACGCCACGACCGGCATGAGGGGAACCCGAGGTGTCGTACCAGAAACGAACGGCTGTGCTCGCGCTTGCCACGGCCCTGGCCGGCGGCTCGGCGGTGCTGATGGCCGCCCCCGCCGCGCAGGCCGAGGTCCAGGACGTCAACTACCAGTGCAAGACGCCCATCGGCAACAAGGGCGCGGTCTCGCCGATCGACATCAAGAGCGTGAAGAGCGGCAGCGGCTACAAACTCACCATGTCCTTCCAGAAGGGCGTCTCCTCCAGCCCCGTGGAACTGGGCAAGGGCGCGATGAAGCCGAGCGCGCTCATCAAACTGGGCGGCGCGGAGAGCGGCACGGTGCCGGTGTCCGGAGCGCCCAACGACAAGGCGATCCCCGCCAATACCCCCATCAAGATCAGCGACCTGTCGGGGACGTACACGCCCAAGAAGAGCGGCAAGGTCACCTTCACCGCGGGTGTCCTGACGATCAAGGCACTCGGTACGACGACGACGTGCACTCCGTCCAACACCCCCAAGCCCTCGCTCTCCCTCGACGTGAAGGGCTCGGGCGGCGGCGGATCGACTGATGACGGCGGCTCCGGCTCAGGCGCGTCGACTGACGACGGCGGCTCGGCCAGCGCTCCCTCCGGCGGCGAAGAGCTTCCGCAGACCGGCCCCGCGGACTCCGCCATCGCGCTCGGCACCCTCGGCGGCACGGTGCTGCTCGCGGGCGCGGCGGGCGCGCTCTGGCTGACCCGCAGGAACCAGGCGGCCCGGTCGCGGTAGGCGCGGCGCGCGGAACGAGCACGAAGCGTACGAAGCGCACGAAGCGTACGAAGATCCAGGAGCCGCCGATGCCGCCGAAGCCGTCGCCGCTGTCCGTTGCCCGCGCTCTCACCGTGGCCGTGGCCTTACTGGTGACGGGCGTGGCGCCGGCGGACGGGGTGTCCGCCGACGACTCCGGGGCCTGGTCCGTCGCGCCCTCCGCGGGAGGAGGGACGCGGCCGGCCAAGGACGGGCGGCCGTACTTCTACGTGGAGGGCACGCCAGGTTCCGTCCTCCAGGACACGGTGACGGTCACCAATCCGGGGCCGAAGCCGCGCACGGTGGAGCTGAGCGGCGCGGACGCGGACAACACCAAGGGCGGCGCGTACGCCCTGGAGCGGGGCAGGCCGAAGGACACCGGGTCCTGGATCACCTTCGCCGAGCGCAAGGTGAAGGTGCCGCCGCGCACCCGCGCCGAGGTGCCGTTCAGCGTGAGCATCCCCGAGAACGCCGTGCCCGGCGACCACCCCGGGGCGGTCGTCGCGCGCGAGGGCGGCCGAGACGCCGGGGTCCGCGTGCATCTGCGGGTGAGCGGTCCCACGCTGTCCGCGCTCACGGTCGAGCGCGTACGGGCCGAGGGCGGGCGCATCTCGTACGACGTCGTCAACCGCGGCAACACGGTCCTGACCCCCAGGCTCAAGGTCCACGCGGAGGGCGTGTTCGGCCCACTGCTCGACCGGGGGCCCCGCACGCTCCCGGTGGAACTCCTCCCGGGCCGCAGGGTCACCCTCACCGAACCGTGGAAGGACGCCCCCACGCTCGACTCCGTGAAGGTCACGCTCACGGTGACGGCATCGGGCGGAGCCCACGGCGAGGCGACGGCATCGGCCCGCTTCGTGCCGTGGGGAGCGGTGGCGGGGGCGGGGGCCGGGGTGCTCGGCCTGGCGGCGGCGGGCGTCTGGTTCGTCCGCAGACGCAGAGCGGCGGCCGAGGAGCTGCCACCGGACGCGGAACCTGAACAGGGCGTCACAGAACCGGAGTTGGCGGGAGTGGGGACGGCAGAGGGAGAGCAGCTGTGAACGGCAACCCGTTGTGGGCGGTTCGGCGGTGCGTCGCCGTGACCGCCGTGCTTGCGGCCATGGCCTTGGTGCTGCTCCCGGCGGCGGGGGCCGGCGCCGCCGAGAAACCGGCCGTCACCCTCTCCAAGACCGAAGCGGGCAAGGGCGGTGACATCACCGTCAAGGGAGAGGGGTGGCGGCCGAACGCCCTCCTGATGATGCTCGTCTGCGGTCAGTCCACCCCCGCCGACGGCGTGCCCGGCGGCACGAACTCCTGCGCCAACGACAGCGGGCGTGCCGTCACCACGGACGACGAGGGCGCCTTCAGCAAGAAGCTCCCCGTGGCCGAGCCGCCCAAGCCCTGCCCCTGCGTGGTCCACGTGGCCACGGTCACCGGGGACAAGGCGCAGGCGGACGCCGTGTTCGCGGTCGCCGGGCATCCCGTGAAGCCCCTGCCGAAGCAGCAGGCCGGCGGGAAGCTCTCCGTCCTCACCGACACGCGCCTCGAAGGGTCCAGCGGCGTCCTGACCTGGTTCGGCGCCCCGCCGTCCCGCAAGTTCGTCTTCACCGTGGGCAACGTCGGCTCGGCCCCGGTCAAGGACCCGGTCTTCCAAGTGGGCACCTCCCACGGGGTGTTCGCCCCGCAGTGGGAGGAACAGCAGTGGCGCGGCACCATCGCGCCGGGCAAGAAGGCGCAGATCAAGCTGCCGGTCGAACTGTCGGCCGGGGCGCACGGCGACTACCTCGTCTCACTGAGGTTCGGCGGCAAGGTGCTCGCCGAGCAGCCCTGGGGCGTCGGACGCCCGTGGGGCGTCACCGTCTTCTGGATCCTGCTGTGCGTCGTCGTGCCGGCCGCCGTCTTCCGCATCGGCATGGCGGTGGTCGACAGGCTGCGACCCCACCGCCGCCGTCGCCGCGGCTCCCGCCCCGCGGGGCGCCATCGCACCGGCAGGATCGCCGAACTCACCGACCGCATACCGAGGTTGCGGCTGTCCCAGGGGGCGGTCGCGGCGGACGAGGCGGCCCGTACGCCACGTACGAAGCCGCCCCGCGATACCGGCGGGCCATCCGTCAAGGACACCGCCGCGCACACGGGCACCCTCCCGTGGTTCACCCCTGACACAGACCCCGGCTCCGGGACCGCACCCGCCGCCGGACAGCTCTCCGCACCGTCAGAGAACAGCCCGACGACGAAGGGAAACACGTGATCAGCACACGACGGAGAGCGGGCGCGGCCTCGGTCTCGCTGCTGCTCGGCGGGGCGGGCATCCTGCTGGGCGCGGGCCCCGCGCAGGCGGCCGAGGTGGCGTACAAGACGGAGTGCATCCCGCCGTCCATATCGGGGCTGCCGCCGGTGCAGGGCACCACCAAGGTGGAGATCACCGCGCCGGCCACCGCGAAGGTGGGCGACGAGGTCGAGGTCGTATGGAAGACCACCGAGGCCGCGTCCAAGAACCCGGACATCCTCGACCTGGACAAGGACACGGTGAAGCCGACCGGCACGATCAAGCTGGGCGGCGGCCAGAGCGGTGACCTGGCGGTGGCGGGCGAGCGCGTGAACCCGCCGATCAAGAAGAACAGCCCGATGATCCTGTCCGACATGAAGGGCAAGCTGAAGCTGACCAAGGCGGGCGACATCACGCTCACCCCGGGCGCGTACAACATCAACGTCAGCAAGCCGATGTCGACCGACACCAAGTGCACGCCCAAGGAAGAGGTCAAGGCGGGCGCGACCATCAAGGTGACGGAGGGCGGCGGCGGTTCGGGTGGTGGCACGGCCTCAGGTGGCGGCACTTCCGGTGGCGGTACGTCGGGCGGTTCCGCGTCCGGCGGTGACACGGGCGGTGACACCGGCGGCGGCTCCACCGGCGGCGGTGGCGGCGAGACCGACTTCCCCGGCAAGGAGGTCCAGACCCCCTACAAGTGCAAGACGCCCATCGGTGACAAGGACGCCACGTCCCCCGTCCAGATCAACGCCAAGAAGGACGGCGGGAACTACGGCCTCACCGTCGAGTTCAAGAAGTCCGTCATGGACAGCCCCGCCGACATCCCCGCGGACTCGGTGAAGCCGTCGATGGAGGTCAAGCTGGGCGGCGCGGACAAGGGCACGGTGCACGTCGAGGGCCCCACGAACAAGGAGCCCATCAAGTCGGGCGACCCGATGACCATCCCTGACCTCACCGGCACCTACAAGCCGGGCGCCGACGGCAAGTCGACGCTGTCGCCCGGCGTCCTGACGGTCAAGGCACTCGGTACGACGACGACCTGCACCCCGTCCAAGGCGGAGGTGTCCCTGGAGATCGACACGGCGGCGCAGCCCGGCGGGGCGGCCGGCGGTTCCGGGTCGGCCGGTGGCTCCGGCTCGGCGGGCGGCTCCACGACCACGGGCGGCGGTGCGGCGGGCGGCGGCCTCGCGGAGACCGGCGCCGAGAATGACGGCACGCTGCGGGCGCTCGGGCTTGTGGCGGGCACGGTGATTCTGCTGGGCGGCGCGGTCTTCACGTTCCTCCCCGGGCGGAGGCGCGGCCTGCGCTGACGCGCCCGAAGGGGCGCGGGGAACTGCGCGCTCAGCCGAGCACGGCCCGCGGTCGACGCAGACGCGTCTGCCTACGGCGGTTGGTCGGCGGGTGCAGGCCGCCTTGGGCCGCTCGCGCAGTTCCCCGCGCCCCTGACGGGGCGCCCCTCAGATGTGCTTCCTGAGCCACCTCAGGACGGCCTGTGTGACCGCGGGATCACGGAGAAGCTCACCCCCATGCGCCGTACCCGGCACAATCCGCACCGCGACGTCCCGCAACCCCGCCACTGTCTGCGCGTGCGCGAGGTCCGTGGAGTGGGCGACCGGGACGAAGTCCGCCGCCGAGTGCGTGAGGTAGAGCGGCGCGTCGTCCTTGCCGGAGGCGTGCGACTTGGCCACCAGGTCGCCCCAGTTCTTCCAGCACCGCCCGGAGGCCCGGGCCGGCACACACCCCGCGAGCAGCTCCGCCGTACCCCGCAGCTTGCGCTGGGCCGGAGAGGCGGCGGTCATCCCGCCGTCCTTCCAGGCGCGGTAGGGCGAGGCGACGGGGGAGAGGGCCACCACGCCGCGCACCCGGCCCCGCCCGGCGCCGTACGCCCCCGCGCTGACGGCGAGATGCCCGCCGGCGGAGGACCCGAGGACCACGGGCGCGGCGCCGCCACGCCGCTTCACCCACCGCAGGGCGGCGAGTACGTCGTCGCGCTGCGCGGGCCAGGCGGCGTCGGTGGCGAGCCGGTAGTCGGTGTCGTACACGGTGAACCCGCGCGCCGCGAACCACCGCGCCCACCCGCTCCAGTCGGTGTCCCGCACCCAGGAGCCGCCGTGCAGGATCATCAGGGCCGGGCGCCCGGACCGGTCGCCGTACACGGTGATGTTCTGCCGCGCGTGCTCCCCGTACGAGAAGGTCCGGACGGGCGGCGGTTCGGGTGCGGCCTCGACGGCGGCAGTGGACGACGACAGCAACGCCACGCAGAGGGCGAGGGCCGGCAACGTACGACGCATGGCCAGATGCTGCACCGTCTCGCGGCCGCAGACCCGCAGAAACACCAAAGGCCGCCGCACCGGGTGGTGCGGCGGCCCTCAGTTCGAGCGTGGGAGTGTGCGGGTCAGCGCACGTCGCCCATGAGCGCGCTCACCTTGTTGCGGGCCATGTAGACCGAGAAGCCGGCGAGCACCGCGGCCGCGGCCTCCAGGGCGACCATGCCCCGGCCGTTGAGGTCGACCCCGGCGATGGCGAGCATGCCGGTCACGCTGTCACCCGCGGTGACGGCGAGGAAGAAGACACCCATCATCTGCGAGGCGTACTTCGCGGGCGCCATCTTCGTGGTCAGCGACAGGCCCACCGGGGACAGGCACAGCTCGGCGACCGTGTGCATCAGGAAGATCAGCACCAGCCACCACATGGTGACCTTCGTGTCGCCGGTGGCCATCCCCATCGGGACGAGGAACACGAAGAACGAGGCGCCGGCCATCACCAGGGCGAAGGAGAACTTCACGATGGTGCTGGGCTCGCGGTTGCTGCGGGCCATCTTGATCCACAGCGCGGCGAAGACCGGGGCGAGCAGCATGATGAAGCCCGGGTTCAGCGACTGGAACAGGGTGTTCGGCATCTCCCAGCCGAAGATGTCCCGGGAGGTGTGGGAGTCACCGAAGAGGGACAGCGTCGACGCGCCCTGGTCGAAGATCATCCAGAAGATCGCGGCGGCCACGAAGAACCAGATGAACGCCGTCATCTTGGTCTGCTCTTCGGCGTTGAGGTCCCGGTCCCGCTTGATCTTGACCAGCACCGCGACCGGGATCAGCAGACCGGCCACGGTGATCGGGAGCAGCGCCCAGTTGAGGGTGAGCCGGTAGACGTCGGTGAAGGCCACCAGCAGGTAGAACGCCGCGATCACGGCGACGGCCACCAGCGTCTTGACGATGACACCGCGCTTCTCCTCGGACGACAGCGGGTTCGGGACCTTGCTGCTTTCCGCGGACAGGTGGCGGGAGCCGATCATGAACTGGATCGCGCCGAGCGCCATACCGACCGCGGCCAGGCCGAAGCCCAGGTGCCAGTTGACCTTCTCGCCGAGAATGCCGATCGCGAAGGGAGCTGCGAAGGCACCGAGGTTGATGCCCATGTAGAAGATGGTGAAGCCACCGTCGCGGCGCAGGTCCTTCGGGTCGCTGTAGAGCTGGCCGACCATCGTCGAGATGTTGGCCTTCAGCAGGCCCGAGCCGACCGCGACCAGGGCCAGACCGACGAAGAACATCGCCGAGCTGGGCAGGGCCAGGCACAGGTGACCGGCGACGATCACGATGCTCGCGATGGCCACGGTCTTGCGGGCGCCCCAGATGCGGTCGCCGATCCAGCCTCCGGGCATGGCCATGAGATAGACCATGGCCACGTAGACGGAGTAGATGGCCGTGGCGGTCGCCGCGGTGTACGCGAGGCCGCCGCCCTGGCTGCCGGTGGCCGCGTCGGCGCCGCCGGAGACCAGGTAGAGCACGAGCAGAGCACGCATGCCGTAGTAGGAGAAGCGCTCCCACATCTCGGTCATGAAGAGTGTGGCCAGTCCGCGGGGGTGGCCGAAGAAGGTCTTCTCGGAGCCAGGGGTACCGGCGGAGTCCTTCGTCAGGCTGGACGCCATGGGTCGATCCTCGTGTTTCGGGACGCGCGGCAAGAGCGTGTGCGCGCCCGGTGGGGGGCGGTCGGCACCGGGGTCTCACCGGCCTCACCCCCACGCCCGGGGGGTGTTCGCGCCCCTTTTCGGGGAAGGCGCAGGACGGCGACTCCGAGATCCACGCCCTGGACGCATCTTCACGCGCAGGGCCCGACCACAGGTCATTCCTTTCAAGGCTGGCAGAAGCCGGCCCGCACATAAAAGGGACCTAAGGCCGCACAGTGGGCCAAAGGTCCTTGCATAGTGCATCAGGCGTTGGGTCACCATACGCCACGACAGTGCGGCATATGGAAGGACTTGAGAGATGGATCACAGGTTTCGGTGGAACCGTCGGCCCACATTCCAAGGTGATCCCCAGGATCGCACCCCATAGCCGCAGGGGCCGACCGACAGCTGTCGATCACCCCACGGCGGTCCTCCGGTGCGGACTACCATCACTCCATGACCCGTGTACTGCTCGCCGAGGACGACGCGTCCATCTCGGAGCCGCTGGCCCGTGCCCTGCGCAGGGAGGGGTACGAGGTCGAAGTGCGTGAGGACGGCCCGACCGCCCTCGACGCCGGGCTGCAGGGCAGCGTCGACCTCGTCGTACTCGACCTGGGGCTGCCCGGGATGGACGGCCTGGAGGTGGCCCGCCGCCTCCGCGCCGGGGGTCACACGGCGCCGATCCTCATCCTCACCGCGCGTGCCGACGAGGTGGACACCGTCGTCGGCCTGGACGCGGGCGCCGACGACTACGTCACCAAGCCCTTCCGCCTCGCCGAACTGCTCGCCCGGGTCCGGGCCCTCCTCCGGCGCGGCGCGACCGAGCCGCAGCAGGCTCCGGCCACGCACGGCGTGCGGATCGACGTCGAGTCGCACCGCGCCTGGATGGGCGAGGAGGAGCTCCAGCTCACGGCCAAGGAGTTCGACCTGCTCCGGGTCCTGGTCCGTGACGCCGGGCGGGTGGTCACCCGTGACCAGCTGATGCGCGAGGTCTGGGACACCACGTGGTGGTCGTCCACCAAGACCCTGGACATGCACATCTCCTGGCTGCGCAAGAAGCTGGGCGACGACGCGGCGAACCCGCGGTACATCGCCACGGTGCGGGGCGTCGGCTTCCGCTTCGAGAAGAGCTGATCTCGCCCCTGGGCGCTGAGCAAGTGCCCCGTCAGGGGCGCGGGGAACTGCGCGAGCAACCCAAAACGACCCGCACCCGCCATAGGACCGCAGCACGCAGACGCGTCTGCGGCTCCGTCGCGGCCGGCCGCGCAGTTCCCCGCGCCCCTGACGGGGCGTCGATCGGCGACACTGAGTGAATGCGCCGCCGACTGATCAGCAGCACCCTCGCCGTAGTCCTCGTGGTCATCGCCGTCTTCGGCGTCAGCCTCGTCATCGTCGAGACGAGGACCATCAGCAGCAGCGCCCAGGAGCGAGTGACAAGTGAGGCGCTCCGCCTGGCCAGCGTCGTCGACAGCAGGCTCATCAGCGACGAGCGGATCAGCGCCCGGATCCTGCGGGACGTGGCCGCGGTCGACACCGACCGCTACGCCCTCATCGAGATCCCCGGCCGCGCCCCCATCGAGATCGGCTCCCGCCCCACCGGCGACGTCATCCGCGACACGGCCACGGGCGAGGAGGGCGAGAAGGTCACCGTCGAGGAGCCGCGCACCAGGGTCACCCAGGAGGTCGGCCGCACCCTCCTGATCATCGGCGCCGTGGCCCTCCTCGCGATCATCGCCGCCGTACTCCTCGCCGTACGCCAGGCCAACCGCCTCGCCTCGCCCCTCACCGACCTCGCGGAGACCGCCGAGCGCCTCGGCTCGGGCGACCCGAGGCCCCGCCACAAGCGGTACGGGGTGCCGGAGCTGGACCGCGTCGCGGACGTCCTGGACGGCAGCGCCGAGCGGATCGCCCGGATGCTGACCGCCGAGCGCCGCCTCGCCGCGGATGCCTCGCACCAGCTGCGTACGCCCCTGACGGCCCTCTCCATGCGCCTGGAGGAGATCACCGTCACCGAGGACCTGGACACGGTGAAGGAGGAGGCCACGATCGCGCTCGCGCAGGTCGAGCGCCTCACCGACGTCGTGCAGCGGCTGCTCACGAACTCACGCGACCCGCGCACCGGCTCCGCCGTCTCCTTCGACCTGGACGAGGTCGTCAAGCAGCAACTGGAGGAGTGGCGCCCCGCCTACCGCAGCGCCGGCCGCGCCATCGTCAGCTCGGGCAAGCGGCATCTGCGGGCCGTGGGCACCCCCGGGGCGGTCGCGCAGGTCCTGGCCGCCCTCATCGAGAACTCGCTCATGCACGGCGGCGGCACCGTCGCGCTGCGCACCCGCGTCACTGGAAACCAGACGGTCATCGAGGTCACCGACGACGGCCCCGGCGTCCCCGCCGACCTCGGCGCGCGGATCTTCGAGCGCACGATCAGCGGCCGCAACTCGACGGGCATCGGCCTCGCGGTCGCCCGGGACCTGGCCGAGGCGGACGGCGGCCGCCTGGAGATGCTGCAGACCAAGCCACCGGTCTTCGGCCTGTTCCTGTCACGTACGCCGCCGCAGAAGCGCGACCGGTGGCACGACGAGGAGACCGTGCGCTAGCGCGTGCCCCGCCCGGCAGGCCGCTTCCGGTCGGCCGCAACGGCGGTGGACGCGGTGGACGCCGTGGCCGCCGTGGAGCCGCCCTCCAGGAACGATTCCGCACGGGCGACCGTCTCCCGCGCGGGCAGCGCCTTGAAGACCCAGGTGCGGTAGGACCAGAAGCGGAAGCAGGTGGCGATGCCGATGCCCACGAACTTGAAGATGTTGCGCTGCAGCGGGCTGTCCCAGTCGAAGCCGTAGATCGCCGCGTACAGGACGCCGTTCTCGATCACCAGGCCGACCGCGCTGAAGACCAGGAACAGCGTGAGCTCCTTGGTGCGGGAGCTCTTGTCGCGGTCCCTGTACGTGAAGTAGCGGAAGCCCACGTAGTTGAAGGCGATGGCGACGACGGTGGCGATCACGTTCGCCCGCACGGCCTGCAGGTCGGTGGTGTGCCACAGCAGGTTGGAGACGCTGAAGTTCACCAGCGTGCCCAGGGCTCCCACGGCTCCGAACTTGGCCACTTCGCGCGCGAGCTGCTCCAGTCGCACCCGTAGTGCGCCACGTTCCTTCATGGTGGTCGCCCCAACCCCCGTCGTCGATTCGTTCGGTCTCGTCCTCGTCGACGTATGTGGTGATTCGGTCGCGTCAACCCAGCCATGCTAACCAGCGACCCCGTCCGTCGCTCGGGGACGCCTCCACACTGTGGCGGCTCTGTGACGGGAGAGGCCGTGCGGTGCGCGGAAACCGGCCGTTCCGAGGTGGCCGATACAGGCCGATACCCTGGGGGTGTGACGTTCCCGGTAGTCGGCATGGTCGGCGGCGGTCAGCTCGCCCGCATGACCCACGAGGCGGGTATCCCCCTCGGCCTGAAATTCAAGCTCCTCAGTGACACCCCTCAGGACTCCGCGGCGCAGGTCGTCGGCGATGTCGTCGTAGGCGACTATCGCGACCTCGACACGCTGCGCGAGTTCGCGAGGGGCTGCGACGTGATCACCTTCGATCACGAACACGTACCCACCGAGCATCTACGGGCCCTGGAGGCGGACGGTATCCCCGTGCGTCCGGGGCCCGACGCGCTGGTGCACGCCCAGGACAAGGGCGTGATGCGCAAGAAGCTCACGGAGATCGGGGTGCCCTGTCCACGCCACCGGATCGTGCGCGATCCGGCCGATGTGGCGGCCTTCGCGGCCGAGGGCGACGGCTTCCCCGTGATCCTCAAGACGGTGCGTGGCGGCTATGACGGAAAGGGGGTGTGGTTCGTACGTTCCGTCGAGGACGCCGAAGATCCCTTCCGGGCCGGTGTCCCCGTGCTCGCCGAGGAGAAGGTCGACTTCTCGCGGGAGCTCGCGGCGAACGTCGTCCGCTCGCCGCACGGCCAGGCCGTGGCCTATCCCGTCGTCGAGTCGCAGCAGGTCGACGGCGTCTGCGACACGGTCATCGCGCCGGCCCCCGGCCTCTCCGAGGACCTCGCGGGCCAGGCGCAGGAGCTGGCCCTTCGCATCGCGAAGGAACTCGGCGTGGTCGGCCACCTGGCGGTCGAGCTCTTCGAGACCCGCGACGGCCGCATCCTGGTGAACGAACTGGCGATGCGCCCGCACAACTCCGGCCACTGGACGCAGGACGGGGCGATCACGTCCCAGTTCGCCAACCACGTGCGCGCGGTGCTCGACCTGCCCCTCGGCGACCCGCGCCCGCGGGCGAAGTGGACGGTCATGGCCAATGTCCTGGGCGGCGACTACCCGGACATGTACCAGGCGTACCTGCACTGCATGGCGCGCGACCCGCAGTTGAAGATCCACATGTACGGCAAGGACGTGAAGCCCGGCCGCAAGGTCGGCCACGTCAACACCTACGGCGACGACCTGGACGACGTGCTGGAGCGCGCGCGCCACGCGGCCGGCTATCTCAGAGGGACGATCACGGAATGACCGCACCTGTAGGACCTGTGGGTCCCGTCGTCGGCATCGTCATGGGCTCGGACTCCGACTGGCCCGTCATGGAGGCCGCGGCCAAGGCCCTCGACGAGTTCGAGATCCCCTACGAGGTCGACGTCGTGTCGGCGCATCGCATGCCACGCGAGATGGTCGCGTACGGCGAGGAGGCGGCGGACCGCGGCCTCAAGGCGATCATCGCGGGGGCCGGCGGCGCCGCGCACCTGCCGGGCATGCTGGCCTCGGTGACCCCGCTGCCGGTCATCGGAGTGCCCGTACCGCTCAAGTACCTCGACGGCATGGACTCCCTCCTTTCCATCGTGCAGATGCCCGCGGGCGTGCCGGTGGCGACGGTCTCGGTGGGCGGGGCGCGCAACGCGGGCCTCCTCGCGGCGCGCATCCTGGCCGCGCACGACCCCGAACTCCTCGGCCGTATGCGGGAGTTCCAGCAGGAGCTGAACGAACAGGCCACGGAGAAGGGCAAGCGGCTGCGCACGAAGGTCGAGGGCGCGGGGTCCGGCTTCGGCTTCGGCTCGGGGAAGTGAGCGGCGTGACGTCCCCGGACAGCACGTCCCTCGCCGACGCCCGCGCCTTCCTCGCCGAGTTCCCGGTGGTCGACGGTCACAACGACCTGCCCTGGGCGCTGCGCGAGAAGGCCGGTTACGACATCGACCGCCTCGACATCGCCGCCGACCAGACGGGCAGCCTCCACACGGACATCGCCCGGCTGCGGGCGGGCGGTGTCGGCGCGCAGTTCTGGTCGGTGTACGTCCGCACCGACCTGACGGGCGACGCGGCGGTGAGCGCGACACTCGAACAGATCGACTGCGTCGAGCAGTTGCTCACGCGCTACCCCGGGGACCTGTGGCGCGCGCTGACGGCAGCGGACATGGAGGCGGCGCGCGCGGAGGGCCGCATCGCGTCCCTGATGGGTGCCGAGGGCGGCCACTCCATCAACAACTCCCTCGCGACCCTGCGGGCGTTGCACGCGCTCGGCGTCCGCTACATGACGCTGACGCACAACGACAACATCGCGTGGGCGGACTCGGCGACGGACGAGCCCGGCGTCGGCGGCCTCTCGGCCTTCGGCCATGAGGTCGTACGCGAGATGAACCGCAGCGGCATGCTCGTGGACCTCTCCCACGTGGCGGCGACGACGATGCGGGCGGCGCTGGACACCTCCGTGGCGCCGGTGATCTTCTCGCACTCGTCCTCCCGCGCGGTGTGCGACCACCCGCGCAACATCCCGGACGACGTCCTGGAGCGCCTGCCCGCCAACGGCGGCGTCGCGATGGTCACCTTCGTGCCGAAGTTCGTCCTCCAGGCGGCGGTCGACTGGACGGCGGCCGCCGACGAGAACATGCGGGCGCACGGCTTCCACCACCTGGACACGACGTCGGACGCGATGAAGGTCCACGCGGCGTTCGAGGAGTCGACGCCGCGCCCCGTCGCCACGGCGGCGACGGTCGCCGACCACCTCGACCACATGCGCGAGGTCGCGGGCATCGACCACATCGGCATCGGCGGGGACTACGACGGCACGGCGTTCACGCCGGACGGCCTCGACGACGTCGCGGGCTACCCGAACCTGATCGCGGAGCTCCTGACCCGCGGCTGGTCGAAGCCGGACCTGGCCAAGCTGACGTGGCGCAACGCGGTCCGCGTGCTCGCGGCGGCCGAGGACGTGGCACGGGACGAGCAGTCCAGGCGCGGTCCTTCGAACGCGACGCTCCAGCAGCTGGACGGCTGAGAGCGGTACTCGAGGCGTAGGGCGGGGGGGGGCGGGCGGGGGGCCCCCCCCCCCCCCGGGGGGCGGCCCCCCCAAACCCGGCGCACCCCCCCCCGCCGGGGGGGGACGAGCACCGACAGAAAAAAAA
>NZ_JBSGUA010000019.1:90058-130497 GCF_053607685.1 Streptomyces sp. NPDC055099
GCGCGTGGCGGGCGCGGGCCCCTCGCTGCCGGGGGCGGTCATACCCACCGGGGGGGGGGGGGGGGGGGGGGGGGGGGGTTTTCGGGGGGGGGGGGGGGGGGGGCGCCCCCCCCCCCCCCCCCGCCCTACGCGTGTCTCAGCCCACCATGTCCCGTGCGAACCGCAGCGAGCGGGCGAAGACGTCCTCCACCGTGTCGTCGGGCGCTCCGTGCCAGCCGTGGTCGGCGCCCGGCACCGTACGCAGTTCCACGCGGGCGCCCGCCTCCCGCAGCCGGGCCGCGAGCGCCTCGCTGTGCGTCGCCGGGACCATCGAGTCGCGCTCGCCGTGGACCAGGAGGAAGGGCGGGGCGGCGCGGTGGACCCGCGTGACGGGGCTCGCCTCGCGGGCCAGTTCCGGTAGGGCCGCCGGGGCGGCGCCGAGCAGCAAGGCCTCCGGGGTCGTGGCGCTGTGCGGGTCGAACGGGCCGCGGGGGACGGTGAGGTCGCTCGGGGCGTACCAGATCACGGCGCCGGAGGCCGCGACCGCGGGGTCGAGCGCCAGGAGCGAGGCCAGGTGCCCGCCCGCGGACTCGCCCCACACCACGGTCCTCGCGGTGTCGACGCCGAGCTCCGGTGCCCGCAGCCCCAGCCAGCGCAGCGCGGCCCGCAGGTCGTCGAGCGGCGCGGGGAAGGTGGCCTCGCCGCTCAGCCGGTAGTCGGCGCAGGCCACCGCGAAGCCCGCGGCGGCGATGCGCGCGAGCGGCCCCGGATTCCAGTCCCGGGTGCGCGGCCCCATGTCGTCACGGCGCCCCCGACGCCAGGCGCCGCCGTGCACGTAGAGCACGAGAGGCGCGGGCCCACTCCCGGCGTCCTTTGGCAGCCAGAGGTCGAGCTCCAGCGGACGGCCGCCCTCGACCTCGCCGTACGGGACGCCGCGCAGGACCCGCGGGTGCGGCGCCGGAAGGGGCGCGACGTCCGGATGGGGCGCGGCGATCAGTTCCCGGAGGGCCGTAGCGCCTGTCGGGCTCACCGGGTGCGCCACTGGTGCTCGGGCAGGAAACGCACGTCGTACCGCTCGGGCACGGTGGCGAACTTGTCGGGCGTGGGCACGACGGGCTCGCGCGGCAGGCCGAGGCCCTCGGCGGGCGCCCCGAGGGTCTCGAAGAACCGCTCGAAGGTGCCTCCGGGCCCCGCGGCGACGCCGACGACCTGGCTGTGGTGGCGCTCCATGCGGTAGGCGTGCGGACAGTTCTTGGGCACGAAGCCGAAGTCGCCGGGGGTGAGGAGCTTCTCCAGCTGCTCGCCCTCCAGGTCCTCGACGAAGAGGCGGACGGCGCCCTGGGTGACGTAGAAGACCTCGTACGTGTCGGGGTGCAGGTGGGCCGGGATGACGTTGCCCCTGGGGCCCTCGACGGTGAAGAAGTTGAAGCCGTTCTCGGTCTGCTCGCCGCCCGCGTAGATGGTGATCAGGTCGCCGAACAGGTGGGCGCGGTCGCCCTCGCCCTTCTCGATGACGTAGGGCTTGCCCGGTTCGGCGGGGATGCGTGAGGAGGGCCGGTGGCGGGTGGCGTACTCGATCGTCATGAGCTCTCCGGGGCTGAGGGACTGAGGGACGAGAGGAATGTCAGGTAGCCTGACATATGAAATCCGATGCGGGCAAGGGAGCCCCCTCCAAGCCCCCTCGAAGACCTCTCGAAGCCTCCTCGAACCCATAGGCTCACGCCATGCATGCCACCACCGGCCGTAACCTCCCCCAGCTCCTCGGCGACGCCCGGCGCTGGTTCGAGGACGCGCTCCTCGCGTCCCTGGAGGAGGCGGGGGAGATCCACGTCTCGCCGACCCAGGCGGGCCTCTTCGCCGTACTCGACGAGGAGGGCACGACGGTGTCCGAGCTGGCCCGCCGCATGGGCGTCACCCGGCAGACCGCACACCAGGCGGTGCACGGCCTGGTAGCGGCGGGCCTCCTGGAACAGGTCCCCGACCCCACGTCGGGGCGGCAGCGGCTCATCCGGCGCACGGCGGAGGGCGAGCGCACACACCGCAGGGCCGAGCTGGTCCTGCGCCGCGCGGAGCAGGAACTGGCCGCCCGGATCGGCGAGCAGTCGGTACGCACGCTGCGGACGGCGCTCGAACTCCCTTGGGGCACCCCGCCGGTACTCGCCCCGGACAAGGGCTGACCCGAAAAACACAGCCGCCCTCCCCCTGTGGCAGGGGAAGGGCGGCGAATGCTGCTCCGGGATGCAGATCCGGAATGCAGATCCGGAATGCTGCTCCGGGTTACGGCAGGTTGCGGGCCATCACGATCCGCTGGACCTGGTTCGTGCCCTCGTAGATCTGCGTGATCTTCGCGTCGCGCATCATCCGCTCGACGGGGTAGTCACGGGTGTAGCCGTAGCCGCCGAGGAGCTGGACGGCGTCCGTGGTGACCTCCATCGCCACGTCCGAGGCGAAGCACTTGGCGGCCGCGCCCTGGAAGGTGAGGTCCGCGTCGCCGCGCTCCGACTTGGCCGCGGCGGCGTACGTCAGCTGACGCGCGGCCTCGATCTTCATGGCCATGTCCGCGAGCATGAACTGCACGCCCTGGAAGTCGCCGATCGGCTTCCCGAACTGCTTGCGCTCCTGGACGTACCCCTTGGCGTAGTCCAGGGCGCCCTGTGCGATGCCGAGCGCCTGGGCCGCGATGGTGATGCGGGTGTGGTCCAGGGTCTTCATCGCCGTGGCGAAGCCCGTGCCCTCCTCGCCGATCATGCGGTCGGCGGGGATGCGAACGTTGTCGAAGTAGACCTCGCGGGTGGGCGAACCCTTGATGCCGAGCTTCTTCTCCGGGGCGCCGAAGGAGACGCCCTCGTCCGACTTCTCGACGACGAAGGCGGAGATGCCCTTCGAGCGCTTGGTCGGGTCGGTCACGGCCATCACCGTGTAGTACTCGGAGACGCCCGCGTTCGTGATCCAGCGCTTCACGCCGTTGAGGACCCAGGAGTCACCGTCACGGACGGCCCGCGTCTTCATGCCCGCCGCGTCCGAACCGGCGTCCGGCTCGGAGAGGCAGTACGAGAACATGCCGTCGCCCTTGGCGAGCGGCGTCATGTACTTCTTCTTCAGCTCCTCGGACCCGGAGAGGATCACGGGGAGCGAGCCCAGCTTGTTCACGGCCGGGATGAGCGAGGACGAGGCGCAGACGCGCGCCACCTCCTCGATCACGATGACCGTGGCGAGCGCGTCGGCGCCCGTGCCGCCGTAGCTCTCCGGTACGTGCACCGCGTGCAGGTCGGAGGCGACGAGGGCGTCGAGCGCCTCCTGCGGGAAGCGGGCCTCCTCGTCCACCGCCGCGGCGAAGGGCGCGATCTTCGCCTCGGAGAGCGAACGGATCGCGTCGCGGAGCATGTCGTGCTCCTCGGACGGGCGGTACAGGTCGAAATCAGCCGATCCGGCCAAGGTCTCTCACGCTCCAAGGACGCTAATTACCGTTAAGTAACCCAAATTTTAGAGGGCGGCCCACGCGAGGGATACGTGAGCTTGCCGACAACGGACTGCCGGCGGGTGGCGATGGCGGAAACGTGCCCGGTCAAGGGCCCGACTATGCTCGGGCACCGCACTGACGGCCGTAGACCCCTGGAGCACCGCATGGCCCTCAAGATCACCGTGATCGGCACCGGCTACCTCGGTGCGACGCACGCCGCGGCCATGGCCGAGCTCGGTTTCGAGGTGCTCGGCCTCGACGTCGTGCCCGAGAAGATCGAGATGCTCCAGCGGGGCGAGGTCCCGATGTACGAGCCCGGTCTCGAGGAGCTGCTGCGCAAGCACGTCGCCGGGATCGAGGGCTCCAGCGGGCGGCTGCGCTTCACCATGGACTTCGCGGAGGTCGCGGCCTTCGGTGACGTCCACTTCGTCTGCGTGAACACCCCGCAGAAGCACGGCGAGTACGCCTGTGACATGAGCTACGTCGACAGCGCCTTCGCGCAGCTCGCCCCGCATCTGACCAAGCCCGCGCTGGTCGTCGGCAAGTCCACCGTGCCGGTCGGCTCGGCGGACCGCCTCGCGCGCGAGCTGGCGGCGAACGCTCCCGCGGGCGCGGAGGCCGAGCTTGCCTGGAACCCGGAGTTCCTCCGCGAGGGCTTCGCGGTCAAGGACACCCTCCACCCCGACCGCATCGTCGTCGGCGTCCGCAGCGCGCACGCCGAGAAGCTCCTCCGCGAGGTGTACGCGGGGCCGATCGGCGAGGGCTCGCCCTTCGTCGTGACGGACTTCCCGACCGCCGAACTGGTGAAGACCGCGGCCAACTCCTTCCTCGCCACGAAGATCTCGTTCATCAACGCGATGGCCGAGGTGTGCGAGGCCGCGGGCGGCGACGTCGTGAAGCTGGCGGAGGCGCTCGGGTACGACGACCGGATCGGCAAGAAGTTCCTGCGGGCCGGGATCGGCTTCGGCGGCGGCTGCCTGCCCAAGGACATCCGGGCGTTCATGGCACGGGCGGGGGAGCTGGGCGCGGACCAGGCCCTGACCTTCCTCCGCGAGATCGACTCCATCAACATGCGCCGGCGCGGGCAGATGGTGGAGATGGCGCGCGAGGCGCTGGGCGGCGGGTCCTTCCTCGGCAAGCGGGTCGCGGTCCTCGGCGCCACGTTCAAGCCGGACTCGGACGACGTACGTGACTCGCCCGCGCTGAACGTCGCCGGGCAGATCCACCTCCAGGGCGGCCAGGTCACCGTGTACGACCCCAAGGGGATGGACAACGCGGGCAGGCTCTTCCCGACGCTGGCGTACGCGGAGTCGGCCGTGGAGGCGGTACGGGGCGCGGACGTGGTCCTGCACCTCACGGAGTGGCGCGAGTTCCGCGAGCTGGACCCGGCGGCGCTGGGCGAGGTGGCCGCGGAACGGCTGATCCTGGACGGCCGCAACGCACTGGACCCGGCGGTGTGGCGGGCGGCCGGGTGGACCTACCGGGCGATGGGACGTCCTTCGGCCTGAGGTTCGCCGGCGCGGTTCTGGTCCGTCGGGTTCGATGGTGCTGCGGGGCAATTCGGCTGCGGGGCAAGCGGGCGGCTGGGCGGGAAAGCCTGTTCGGCGCGAGGCGGGTGCGGGGGGCCCAACCTCAGACCCCGCCCCGCGGGGCTTTCCGCGCCCGATAGGCCCGCATCTTCGCGCGGGCCCCGCACACCCCCATGTCGCACCACCGGCTCCGCCCGGCCGGGCTCCGGTCGTAGTACGCCCAGAGGCAGTCCGCGGCCTCGCACGCCTTGAGGCGGTTCCACGTACCGTCGGCCGCCCCCTCGGCGATCGCTGCCGCCACCCGTGACACCAGCGGTGACGGATCGGCCGGGACGAGCGAAGCCGACCCGTCAGCGGCCGAGACGGTCACCAACAGCGGTGCGCCCGCAAGGAGTTGACCCAGCGGCGGTACGACCGCGTGCGGCCCGTGCCCCGCGTGGGCGAGGCACGCAACGCGCAGCGACTCCCGCAGCTCCCGTGCCGCCACCACCTCCGCGCCCGGCGCGAGACCGAAGGGTGCGCGCCCCTGAGCCGTGTCCAGCGCGTCCGCGCCCGACTCCACGTCCAGGGTGTTCACCAGCGCCTGGATCAGCGCGAGACCCCCGGGAGCGGGTGCTCTGTCATTCATGCTTGCGACGTTACCTCCAGTGGGGCACCATGCAGTAACCGTTACTCCTAGAACTCACCTACCGGTAACCGATCCGAGGAGACCACCATGCCCCTCGCCAAACTCGGCGTCGTCGTACTCGACTGCCCCGACCCCCTCGCGCTCGCCGGTTTCTACGCGGCCGTGCTCGGCGGCACCCCCAAGGACGACGGCGGCGGCTGGGTCAGCCTCGAAGTCCCCGGCGGCACACCGCTCGCCTTCCAGGCCGCCCCCGGTCACGTACCGCCGCAGTGGCCCGAGGCCACGCGCTCGCAGCAGTTCCACCTTGACCTCGAAGTGGAGCGGGCCCAGTTGGACGCCGTCGAGAAGGAGGTGCTCGCGCTCGGCGTCACCGCGCTCGACACGGAGGACCGCGAGCGCAGCTTCCGCGTGTACGCCGACCCGGCCGGGCACCCGTTCTGTCTCTGCGCCTGCTGAACCCAGCCGGGAAAGGAACACCCATGGCACCCGTCGGACGCCTGCGCAACGTCGTGCTCGACTGCCCGGACCCACACCAACTCGCCCAGTTCTACGTCCACTTGATCGGCGGCGAGATCGAGGCCGACGCCGAGGAGGGGGACGACTGGGTCACTCTCGACACCCCCGGCGGCCTGCGTCTCTGCTTCCAGGAAGCCCCCGGCCACCGCCCGCCGAACTGGCCGGACGCCGGCTCCCAGCAGGCCCACCTCGACATCGACGTGGGCCCGGCGGTCCAGGACGTCGAGCGGGCGGAGGAGCGCGTACTCGCCCTGGGGGCCAAGCCGCTCGACGTCGATGACGACAACGGCAAGAGGGACTTCCGCGTCTACGCCGATCCGGCAGGGCATCCCTTCTGCCTCTGCCGGATCCCCGTGGCCCCGTGAGCTGAGCGGGCCGGGCGGTCTCAGTCGACCGCTTGCCGGCGGCGTCTCTCGCGCGCCGCGCGTGCCGCGAAGTCCACGCCGCGCAGCACCCGTTGGACGTTGCCCCACGTCAGGCGCGCGAGGTCCTCGTCGGACCAGTCGCGCTCCATGAGCTCGGCGACGAGATGCGGATAGCGCGAGGTGTCGGCAAGGCCCTCGGGGTGCGCGGCCGGAGTGTCGTACGTCCCCGAGAGGCCCACGCACTCCGGGCCCGCGACGCGGCGTACGTGGTCGAGGTGGTCCGCGACCTCGCTGATCGAGCTGCCCGTCTGCTCGGCCGCCAGGGGCACCAGGCACAGGCCCTTGGCGGCGCCGAGCGCGGCCAGCAGGTCGTCCGGGAGGTTCGCCGGGGCGTCCCGAAGCGCGCGGGCTCCCGAGCGGGTGAACAGGACGGGCGCCGTGGAGATGGCGAGCACCCGGTGCGCGGTGGCCTCGGAGGCGCCGGTCAGTTCGGTGAGGACGCCGAGCCTGTTGAGCTCGCGCACCACTTCCTCGCCGAACGGGGTGAGCCCCTCGGGGCCCGCCCATGACGTGCCGGAGAGCGTGAGCGAGCACAGGCCGAGGGTGTGCAGGGCGCGCAGGGTGGCGAGCGAGTCACCGATCGCCTCGGCGCGTGCCGGGCCGATCAGGGCGGCGATGCGCCCGCAGTGCCGGGCGTCGGCCACCTCGGACGCGGTGTGGGCCAGGCGCAGCCCCTCGGAGTGGCGGCCGACGACGTGCTTGACGAGGTCGAGTTGTTCGAGGGTCGCGCCGAGGACACGCTCACCGGTGATGCTCTCCGGGACGTGCAGCGACCAGAACTGCGCCCCGACGCCGCCCGCCCGCAGCCGCGGCACGTCGGCGTCCACGGCGCTGTCGCCCAGCTCCAGGTCGTACCAGGGCAGTCCACGCAGTGCCCAGGGCAGTCCGCTGTAGCCGTCGGCGACAGGATGCGCGGCGAGCAGCGCGCGGGCCCGCCGCAGCGGGTCGGGCGCGGGTGGTTCCGGTACGGGTTGTTCCGAGACGGGTGCTTCCGAGGCGGGCGGCTCCGGTCCGGGGTCGGATATGGACGGGGGTGCGGGGGGTCGTCGCTCGACGGGCCGGTCAAGCTCTCCGGCTTCGGCGGTGGTGTCGAATTCGACCTGCAAATCTGCCATGGCGGTGCTCCGGCTTCAGGGGGGTCCGGTCCACCGTGACACGCCTCAGCCGCGGCTTCGCGGCGGGCGAAGCGTTCGGGGTACGAGGGGGCGGCGACGGCACGCGAAGGGGCCCCGCCGATCGTCCGGCGGGGCCCCTGCGTCGTGTCCGGCAGACGGCTCAGCCGCCCGAGACGGTGACCTTCTCGTCGTTGTTTAGCTGCTCGACCATCTGCTTGACCTTGGCCTTGTCCCACAGGAGGTTGCCCCCGGTGGAGCCCGCGAGCGGCATGTTCATGGACTTGCCGTCGCCGCCGGTCACGCCCTTCATCGCCCAGAACATGGAGGCCACGTCGAACAGGCCCATGTCCTTGTCGACGATCAGCGTGTCCAGGCCCGCGCTCATCGTGGGGTAGAGCTTGAAGGGGTTCATGACCGTGCCCGGCGTCGCCGCCTGGTTGGCCAGGGCCGCGAGGAACTTCTGCTGGTTCTTCGTGCGGTCCAGGTCGCTGCCCGGCAGGGCGTAGCGCGTACGGACGAAGGCCAGGGCCTGCTTGCCGTCGAGGGTCTGCTTGCCCGCCTCGAAGTCGGCGCCGGACTTCTCGTCCTTGAAGCCCTTGGGGATGTCCATCTCGACGCCGCCGACCGCGTCCACGATCTTGGCGAAGCCGCCGAAGCCGATCTCGGCGTAGTGGTCGATCCTCAGGCCGGTGTTGTACTCGACGGTGCGGACGAGCAGCTCGGGGCCGTCCTCCGCGTACGCCGCGTTGAGCTTCGTCTGGCGGCCCTGGTTCGGGTAGAGCTTGCCGGACTCGGCGCCCTTGAACGAGGGGATCGTCACGTTCGAGTCGCGGGGCAGCGAGATCATCGTGTTCCCGCCGTCGTCCGCGACGTGCAGGATCATCATCGAGTCCGTGCGCTTGCCCGCGGCCGAGCCCGTGTGGAGGTCCTTCTTGTCCTGGTCGGACATGCCCTCGCGGCTGTCGGAGCCGACGATCAGGTAGTTCGTGCCGGCACCGCCGTCCGGCCGCTCGATGACCTTGGAGAGGTCGACCTCGCGCTTGAGCTTGGAGTCGGCCCAGAAGTACGTGCCGATCGAGACGGCGAGCAGCACCACGACGAGGGTGATCGAGCCGATCTTGATGCGGCGCCGCCAGTTCGGGGCGGGACGGGGCGCGCGGGTGCCGTACCCGTCGTCGCCGCCCCGGCCGCCCTGGCCCTGCCCGTTCGGGGAGCCGTAGACCTGGCCGGTGTTGTAGCCGCTGTCGTAGCCCTCCTGGCGGGGGCTGCGGGGCTCGAACATCTCGTCGCGCGCGTCGCCGTACGGCCGGCCGTACCCGTCGTCGTACGGCTGCTGCTGCGGCACGCCCGCCGCCTGCTGCTGGCCCGGTCGGCCGGACGGGCCGCCGCGCTGGACATGCCGCATCCTGCGGGCGCCCTCAGGCTGCATGTTCCCGCTGCCACGGCCGTACGCGCGGCCGTTGCCCTGGTCGTCAGGCCAATCGCTCATGTGGCTTAGTGTGCCGTCTCCGCCCACGTGCCTCACAGGGCAGGCGTGATTTCGGTTCAGGGCTGTTGCAGAGCTGATGCAAAGCGGCCCGGCGCGGGTCCGGCATACGTCAGACATAGGGTGGAGCCCATGACAGACCTGGCCCCCGGCACGGAATCGGAGATTCCGGGCAAGCCGACCTCGGCGTCCCGCACGACTCTCAGCCACATCATGACCCACAACGACACCAACCTCCTCGGCACGGTGCACGGCGGTGTGATCATGAAACTGGTGGACGACGCCGCGGGGGCGGTCGCGGGACGGCACTCGGGCGGGCCCGCGGTCACCGCGTCCATGGACGAGATGGCCTTCCTGGAGCCGGTGCGGGTCGGTGACCTCGTCCACGTGAAGGCGCAGGTGAACTGGACGGGCCGCAGCTCCATGGAGGTCGGCGTCCGGGTCCTTGCCGAGCGCTGGAACGAGTCGACGCCCGCCCAGCAGGTCGGCTCGGCCTACCTCGTCTTCGCCGCCGTCGACGCGGACGGCAAGCCGCGGGGCGTGCCGCCGGTGCTCCCGGAGACCGAGCGGGACCGCCGCCGGTATCAGGAGGCGCAGATCCGGCGCACGCACCGCCTCGCGCGCCGCCGGGCCATCAAGGAGCTGCGCCGCTCGCGCGCCGCTGAGGGCCTGGACGACTGAGCGCCGGGCGCGGGCGCCGCGCGGACGGCCCGCGGGCCGTCAGTTCTTCTGGCACACCACCTGGTCACCGGTCACGGCGCCGAACTCGCCCTGGTAGGCGTCCTCCGCCCGCACCGGCCTGACCATCTTGAAGTCCTGGCCCGCGAGCACCTTCAGGGTCGCGCCCTGCCCGTTGATCGCCTTCATCTGGCAGCCGGGCAACGCCGTGGCCAGGGACTTCGCCGAGCGGTCCCAGCGGGGGTCGTACGCGACGATCGTGCGCTTCAGCGGCATGCCGGGCACATTGGGCGCCACGTTGCCGGGGGTCCGCGTCGTACGGAAGCCGGTGGCCCGCAGCCCGTTGTCGACCCGCTTGCCCAGGCCCGGAATGCCCGTGGCGTTGTCGACCTGCACCCGGATCTGCTGCGGCGACACGTCGACGATGGCCTTGCGCCCGAGGTTGTGCGGGGCGAGGGGACGGTCGTCGCGCAGCGCCTGGAAGAGCTTCGCGGACCGGACCGGGTCCCACTTCAGCGTCGACCCGATGCCGGGCACCAGCACGCCCTTGCTGCGCAGCGGCACGGTGGTGAACTCCGACGACTTCGGCGAGAAGCCGCGCATCGCCCGTCCCAGGGCGAGCATCTCGTTCGTGCCGAAGCCCTTGTCGGCCCGGACCGAGCCGAGCAGCGTCCTGGACACGTCCCGGAACTTCAGCGGGTTGAGCAGCACACCGCTGCCGGTCGCCTTCGAGATCAGCGCGGCGAGGAACCGCTGCTGGCGCTGCATCCGCCCCAGGTCGGACGTGCCGTCGACGTGCCGTGTGCGGACGTACTGGAGTGCCGCGCCGCCGTTCAGCGTGTGGGTGCCTACGGGCAGGTTGAGCCCGGTGTAGGAGTCCTTCAGGGGGCGGGTCGTGCAGATGTCGACGCCGCCGAGCACGTCCACGGTCTTCATGAAGCTGGTGAAGTCGATCTCCAGATAGTGGTCGATCTTGACCTTCGTCATGTTCTCGACGGTCCGCACGGTGAGGTTGGGGCCGCCCTCCGCGTACGCCGCGTTCAGCTTGACCGGATGCGCCTTGTGCCGGTCGCCGGAGTTCCGGTCGACGTGCTCGGGCATCTCGGCGTAACTGTCCCGGGGCAGGCTCACCACGCTGGCGCGGTTCCGGTCCTCCGAGATGTGCACGATCATGACGGTGTCCGTGCAGTGGCAGGGCGCTCCGCCGAGGCGGTACTTCTCCTTCTCCACATCGGTGATCTTGTCCCGGCCGTCGGTGCCGACGAGCAGGACGTTCATGCCGTTGCCGCCCTTGGGACGGTTCTTCATGTCCTTGAAGGCGTCGACCCGGGCGATCTCGGTGTCGAGGCTGGTGACGACGCCGTGCCCGATCCCGGCCGCCGCGAGCACCGTTACGGAGAACCCCGTCGCCACCCTCATGACCCACCGCGGCCGCCTGCGCTGCTTGACCGGCCGCCCCACGGGCTGCTGCGCCGGCTGCCTCGCACGGGGCGGACGCTGGCCACGCGGCGGCGGGGTGGGGTAGCGGCGGGGCGGTGTGGGCACGTGGGGGGACACCTCCGCGGTGACGGGCCGGTCCGGACGGGTAGGTGGAGGGACTCGTGAGGGGCCGGGGAATGCGAGAACCGTAGGCCCATACGATCTGCGACCCGGGGCAGCAGGCCGGGCGGCGCGCGCCCGTGTCCCCCATTCGCGGTAACGTGGCGCCGATGAACGCGACGCCCGACGAGCAGCTGCCTGCCGTATCCGTGATCATGCCGGTGCTCAACGAGGAACGGCATCTGCGTGCTGCCGTCACCGCGATCCTTGAGCAGGACTACGACGGTGAGATGGAGGTCGTCGTCGCGCTCGGTCCCTCCACGGACCGCACGGACGAGATCGCCGCCGAACTGGTCGCCGAGACCGCGGGCAGCCGCGCGAAGGTGCAGACCGTCCCGAACCCCACGGGACGCACACCCGCGGCCCTGAACGCCGCCATCAAGGCCTCCAGCCACCCGGTCGTGGTGCGCGTGGACGGCCACGGCATCCTCTCGCCCGGTTACATCGCGACGGCCGTACGCCTCCTGGAGGAGACCGGCGCGCAGAACGTCGGCGGCATCATGCACGCCGAGGGCGAGAACGACTGGGAGCACGCGGTCGCCGCCGCCATGACGTCGAAGATCGGCGTGGGCAACGCGGCCTTCCACACCGGCGGTGCGGCCCAGCAGGCCGAGACCGTCTACCTCGGGGTCTTCCGCCGCGAGGCCCTGGAACAGCAGGGCGGCTACAACGAGGAGTTCATCCGCGCCCAGGACTGGGAGCTGAACTTCCGCATCCGTGAGGCCGGCGGCCTCATCTGGTTCTCGCCCGAGCTGAAGGTGCAGTACCGCCCGCGGCCGAGCGTGAAGGCGCTCGCCAAGCAGTACAAGGACTACGGCCGCTGGCGGCACGTCGTCGCCCGGTACCACGAGGGCTCCATCAACCTGCGGTACCTCGCCCCGCCGACCGCGGTCTGCGCGATCGCGGCAGGCGTCGTGGTGGGCGCCCTGGTCACGCCCTGGGGCTTCGTCGTCCCCGCGGGCTACCTCGCGGCGATCACGGCAGGCTCACTGCCCGCCGGCAAGGGCCTGCCGCTGAAGGCGCGCCTGCAGATCCCGGTGGCCCTCGCGACCATGCACATGTCGTGGGGCTGGGGCTTCCTGACCAGCCCGCGCTCCCTCGCCAAGAAGGTCATCGCCTCCCGGCGCCCGGCGGTCCTCACCGAGGCCTGAGGGCGGATCCGGCCCACCGACGGTGGGCCGGATCGCGTCTCACTTCCAGGTGAAGTCCGGGTCCACGTGCATGCACGCCTTCTTGTCGGAGCCGTTGAGCGCGTCGGCCGACTCCGGCGTCTTGTCGTCCTGCTTCGCCTTGGGGGGCTTGTTCCCCTCCCGCCAGTCGGCGCCGACGACCAGGGTGACCCCGGAGACGTCCGTCGACTTCTTCACCGAACTCAGCTTCATCCCGAGGGACTTGGCGATCCGCTGGGCGTCGCCCTCCAGCTCGGCGCTGGGGAACTTGACGACGGTCTTCTCCTGGGCGAGCACCGTCGTCGTGTCGGCCGCCGCCCTGGTGAAGCCCTTGCCGGCGAGGATCTGCAGCACCGCGTTGGCCCGCCCGCTGACCGGCGGCTCGACGTCCGTGCGGGTGCCGTTCTGCACCTGCACGGCGATCTCGTCGTCCGCCGCCGCCGGGTCGTCCGACAGCTTCTCCTCGGCGGGCTTCTTCTTGCCCTTGCCGTCCAGCGCGATGTCGTCGCGCACGAGGCGGAAGAGCTGCTCGGCGTCGCCCGGCTTGGGGATGACGCGCGCGCCCACGTACTCGAACGGCATGGTCGTCATCGTGGTGCGCTCCGGCGAGACCTTCTTGAGCTCGTTGCTCAGGTCGTAGAGCTTCTTCACGGTGCCGAGGCCGTCGTCGACCTTCAGCGCGCTGGTGGCCGTCTCGGCGAGCCTGCGCAGCTTGTTGGGGCTGCTCAGATTGGCGTTGTCCCGCAACTCGCGCACCAGCGAGTTCATGTACATGTGCTGGGCCTTGGCACGGCTGATGTCGGTGCCGCCGTCGAAGCCGTAGCGGGTGCGCAGCCACTGCAGGGCCTGCTCGCCCTTGACGGCGGTGGTGCCCTTCCGCAGCTTCAGGCCGGAGCCGTGGCCCTGGCTGTCGCGCGAGTGGATGTTGGCGTCCACACAGACCGGTACGCCGCCGATGGCGTCGGCCATGGAGACCACGCCCGCGAAGTCGACCTCCATGAAGTGGTCGATGTGGATGTTGGTGAGCTTCTCCCAGGTGGCGACCGTGCAGCCGGGCCCGCCGCGGCCGAGCGTCTGGTTCGTCATCGTCCGCTGCGTCGACGCCTCGTAGACCTTGCCGTCGTCCGGGTCGGTGCACTTGGGGATGTCCAGGAGCGTGTCGCGCGGCATGCTGATGACCGACATGTTCGTGCGGTCGGCCGACAGGTGAAGGAGCATCTGGACGTCGGCGAGCGGGGTGCCGCCGAACGTCTCCTTGGCTCCGCCGAGCTTCTGGTTCTCCTTGGAGTCCCGCGCGTCCGAACCGATCAGCAGGATGTTCAGCGGGGTCTGACCGGCCGCGTTCGGCGTGGGCTCGGGAGCCCGGTGCTCGCCGAGGTTCAGGTCGTCGGTCTCCAGGTTGTTGTTCAGGTGCTGGTACCAGAGGTATCCGGCGCCGGCCGTGCCGAGGATCAGCACCGAAAGGATCGTCGCCGACCAGCGGAGTATCCGGCGTCTCGGGCGCGGAGCCCGGCCGCCACCACCTCCACGGCTGCCCCCACGGCCGCGCCCGCGGTGCCCGCCGTCCGCCGAGGGCTCCCCTCCCTCGTGCGGCGGGCCTCCTTCCAGGCCATGATCACTGGCGTGCGGGGCGCGTTGAGGCGCCCCCTCCCCACGCACGCTGCTTTTCCCCATCCCCTGTCCCTCCCCGCGCTACCCCGAAATACGGCCATCCTGCGTCTTGTGAGACGCAGAACGGCCGCTTCAGGTCACTTGGCGCACACAGTCTTGTCCGCTTCGACCTTCTGGATGCCCTCCGGCGCCTTCGACGGGGCACTGATCGGCACTCCCGCCCCCTTGAAGTCGCTGCCGAGCGTCAGCTTGATGGCCGGGAGCCCCTGCGAGTTCTTCTCGCTCTTCCCGGGCTTCATCGCGGAGCCGGAAAGCCCCATGACGTCGGCGAGCCGCCGGGCCTGATCGGCCTGGTCGGGCGCGTACTCCAGCGTCGTCTTCTTGAGGTCGGACGGCGCGTTGCCGAGCTGGCTGGCCTTGGACATGCCCTCAGTGTTCTGCAAGTACGTGAGAGTTGCCTGAGCGGCGCCGGTCTTCCCGCTGCCGTTGTAGATGTTGACCCGCACATCCGAGGCGGCGGACTTGCTGCCCTTGAGCCGGGCGGCGACCGCTGCCTTCTCCTTCTTCTCCTTCTTCTTCACCGCGGTCAGCGACTCGTCCGCGCGCATCATGGCGAACAGCGGGTCGGCCTTGGCCTTGTTCACGACGACCGTCGTGTGGACCTTCTCCGCCGGGTTGTCGATCACGGGCACGGTCGCGAAGCTGAGGTTCTTCATGTCGAGCTTGCCGAGCTCCATGCCCAGGTCACGGAGTTTCATGATGTCCGCGATCTTGGAGTCGACGGTGAGCGCCTCGGTGCCCGCCTCGGCCAGCTTTATCATCTTGGACGGGCTGGTCAGCGTGTCGTTCGACTTGAGCTTGCGCATCAGCGAGCTGAGGAACTGCTGCTGCAGCTCGATGCGGCTCAAGTCGCCGCCGGTGCCCACGGAGTGGCGCGTGCGGACGAACGCCAGCGCCTCCTCGCCCTCGATCGTGTGCTTGCCCGCGGGCAGCTTCAGATGCGAGTCCGGGTCGTCGATGTCCTTGGCCAGGCATACGTCGACACCGCCGACCGCGCTGGAGAGCGTCTTGACCGCGTTGAAGTCGGCCACCATGAAGTGGTCCGGCACGATCCCGGTGATCTTCGTGACCGTACGCATGGTGCAGCTCGGCGTGCGCTCGCTCTGACCGAGGCTCTCGTTGAAGCGGGCCCCCTGCGATCCCCGGATCGTCTTCTTGCTGCCGTCCTCCATCGTGGTCGGGCAGTCCGGAATGTCCGTGATCATGTCGCGCGGGATGCTCAACGCGGTGGCGTTCGTGCGGTCCTTGGAGACGTGCAGCAGGATCGTCGTGTCGGCGTGGCCGACGCTTCCCTTGTCGCCGTACTTCTCGTTGCCCTCGCCGCTGCGCTTGTCCGTGCCCATCACCAGGATGTTGATGGCGCGGTCCTTGCTGAAGCCGCCGGTGCTCGCGCCGTCGTCGTTTATCGAGCTGATGTTGTCGTTGAGGTGCTGGTAGTAGACGTAACCGCCGACGCCCACCGCGACCAGGACGAAGGCGAGCGAGCCGCCCGTCCACATCAGGGCCTTCTTGCCCTTGGACTTCTTCGGCTTCTGCTTGCGCCGCCCGCCCGCGGCCTCCGGCTGCGGCGCCCGCCTTCTGCGCTGCGGCGGTACGTCGCGCTGCTCGTCACGACGCTCGTCGCGTCGGCCATCGCGGCCGCGCGTTCCCTGGCGGGGCGCGGACCGCGGTGATCTGCGCGGTCCGGGCACTGGCGACTGCCCAGCGGAAGGGCTCAGTCGCAGTTCGTAATCGCCGGTGTTCGGGTTGAGCACCCACTGGTCTGCGGGGTCGATGTTCTCCGCCCGCCCACGGCCTTGCGCGTCCACGGTTGTCTGCGTCCTCCGTCGGGGCCACGCGGCGCCATTCCCCCCTCAAGAAAGGCGCTCGGTCAGTCATCCAGCGGTGCGGGCCACGAGGGGCCAGGCGCACCGGATCGCTCACACTATCCGGCCAGTTCAGCGTCGAACGACGCCGGTGACAAATTCCACTCCCCTACAACTGGGCAATCCGCCCCATTTCTTTGTGCGGGCGGTCTTGCGCTTGAGGATGTGTTTACTCGCAGGTCGTCCCGGCTGCCGTGTTGCCGCGGAAAGTGGGGTCGGGGCTCGGAGTCGCGGAAGGGTCGGCCGCCTGCTCGTCGCGGGGGTCGGTCTCCGGCTCCTCGCGCGTCACTTGGAGGGGTGCGTCCGTTCGGAGTCGGGTGAAGAGTTCGTCCGCCGCAGGCTCGACGAGTTCATCCCGATTGGCGTCGTAGACATACGACCGCCGGGGCACCGTGAGGAACTGCACCTGTTCTGTGGGGATGTTGCGCATGCCGCGCACCAGTTCGTACAAACCACGCAAACTCGCAAGTCCCGGGTCCGTCGTCAGCGAAGAAGTGGCCGCGTCGAGGACCGGATAGAGCTTCGCCGGATTGAGCAGGACGTCATTGCTCTGCACCTTGTTGACGAGTGCCGCGAGGAACTGCTGCTGGCGGTCCATCCGGTCGGTGTCGCTGCCGTTTCCGATGCTCTTGCGGGCCCGCACGTAGCCGAGCGCCTGCTCGCCGTCGAGGGTCTGCATTCCGGCGGCGATCTTCAGACGGGCGTCGCGGTCGTTGATCGGCGCCTTGAGGCAGACCTGTACGCCGTCGACCGCGTCGACCATGTCCTTGAACCCGGCGAAGTCCACCACCATGTGATGGTCGACGCGGATCTTCGTCATCTTCTCGACCGTACGAATGGTGCAGGCCGTCCCGCCGAACTGGAAGGCCCAGTTGAACTGCGCGAACTGCGCCCGCGTCCGCGAACCGTCGCTCTTGCGGCAGCGGGGTATGTCCACCATCACGTCCCGCGGGATCGACACCGCGGTCGCGCTGCGCCGGTCGGCCGCGAGGTGCAGCAGGATCGTGGTGTCCGAGCGCTGGGTGCCCGGGTCGCGGCCGTACTTCTTGTTGCCGCGTCCGGAGCGGGTGTCCGAGCCGATCAGGAGAATGTTCTGCGCGCCGTTCACCAGCGCCGTCGGGCGCTCCTTCTCGTAGCGGGCGAGCTCCGCGGCGGCGTCGGTGTCCTTGGTGATGTTGCCGTCGAGCTTCTTGTAGACCGCCCATCCCGCGCCCCCGGCCGCCAGGATCACCCCGGCGGCCCCCACGGCCGTCCAGCGCAGCCAGCGCCGCCTGCGCCGGGCGACTCCCTCACCCGTCGGGCTGGAGCCCGCTCCGGGTGCGTACGTGGCCGCAGGCTCAGGCGGGCCGCCGTCCGCGTCCGGGCGCTCCGGTCCGGCGGGCATGCCTGCGGTGTCGGACACGTGTACGGCCACCCCTCATCGCGACGTCGGTGCATGGTGCGCTCTTATGACCATGGACCGACGTGACGCCGGTGGCCTGCGGGCCAGGGCCGCTGGTGGGCCGAACGGGGGAGCGGAGGGGGCGCCCGGCGGGGCGGGCTACTTGGCGGTGGCCGTGACCCGCTCGTCCTCGATCCGCTTCGCCAGACCCGCCTCCGCGAGCTGGTCGAGGTGGCGGCAGAGCACCACGGAGCCGCCCGCCGCCAGCGGGGCGTACAGACCGGAGCTGAGGCCCTCCCAGGTGGCGTACGACAGCCCGGACAGGAGCCGCGAGCCGGGCGTGAGCCCCAGCGCCTCGGCGTCGGCACGGGCCCGCTCCACCAGCTCCGCACCCGTCAGCTCACCGGCTCCGCCGACGGCGAGGGCGGGCTCCGCCGGGTCCACGGGCGCGTACGGCACGAAGCGGTCGCCCTGGCTCGGCACCTCGACGGCGTAGTCCACGAAGCCCTCGGGGGTCTGCGGGAAGCGGCCGCCGAGCGGCCGGAGCGCGAGCGCGACCCGCTCCCCGGAGCAGGTGCGCGCCACATCCAGCGAGTCGGGCCCGCTGACGACGAGATCGGCCCCGGCGGGGTCGCCGCCCACGTCGGCGACGACGCCGACGGACGAGCAGGCGAGCAGCCAGACCGCCGTCTGCCAGTGCGCGGGAAGCAGCAGGGCGAGCCGGTCGCCGGGCTGCGCGGCGAGATCGTCCTGGAGCAGATTGGCGGTCTTGGCCACCCAATTGGCGAAGGTGGCCACGGACAATTCGACGCGCTCGCCCGTGGCGTCGTCGTAGAAGGTGATGAGCGGGCGGCCCGGGTCCGCGGCGAGCGCGGATCGCAGCAGGTCGGCAGGGGTGCGGTCGGTGGCGTTCACGGGCGCAAGGGTACGCGCGTGCCCGTGCGCCCCGGGGCGCGGCGGGGGAGCGGCGGCCACCGGTTCGGCGGACATGAACAGACGGACCGTCAATTCCGCAATGGACAGATCTGCCCCTTTGTGTCAACTATCAGTCGTATGCGTGGATTTCTAGCTTCCTCGATCGGCGTCACGTGCGCGGCCGCCCTGGCCCTCCCTCTGACCCTGCCGTCGTCCGGCGCCCGCGCCGCGACCCCGGCCGCTGAGTCGCCCGCCGGGCCCTCCGCGGAATCGGTGCCGGGCAGCACCCAGTCACTCCCGCTCACCCCACTCGGCTCCGACCGCTCGGCGGGCGGCGGAGCATCCGTCGAACAGGGCCTGCTGCAGCGCGAGGTCCGCCCCTTCTCCCTGGTGGGCGTCATCTGGGACGACCCGGACGACGAACTGCACGGCAGCGTCCAGGTCCGCACCCGGGCCAGCGGCACCGGCAACTGGTCCGGCTGGCAGCCCGTGGAGACGCACAACCACGAGCACGCGGCCGACCCGGACGACCCGGAGCGGGCCTCGGGCCGGGTCCGCGGCTCCACGGCACCGCTGTGGGTCGGCGACTCGGACGGGGTCGAGATCCGGGTGCGGGGCGAGGCGGCCGAGGACCGCGGCGCCGCACGGCCCTCCGGGGGACAGGCCCTGCCGGCGGGCCTGCGACTCGAACTCGTCGACCCCGGAGCCGAGCCGCCGCCGCAGGGCCCGGCGCCCAAGGGCACCGGCTCCACGGCCCTGACCGCCGAGACCGCCGCCGCCTCCGCGGTCAACGCCGACCTCGCCCCGCTCGGCGCCGACGTCATCCCGGCGCTCGGCAAGAAGGAGACGGAGTCCGACCTCATCGCGGCCCGCGGCGGCCCGGAGGAGGCCGCGGGCCGGGCCAGGCCCTACGTGGGGCCCCGGCCGCGGATCACCACGCGCAAGGGCTGGGGCGCGGACGAGAGGCTCCGCGAGAAGAACTTCGCGTACACCAAGACCGTCAAGGCCGCCTTCGTGCACCACAGCGCGTCCGGCAACAACTACCGCTGCTCACAGACCGGATCGGTGCTGCGCAGCATCTACCGCTACCACGTCAAGAGCAGTGGCTGGCGTGACATCGGCTACAACTTCGCGGTCGACAAGTGCGGAAACATCTACGAAGGACGTGCCGGAGGTGTGGCCAAGCCCGTCCTCGGGGCCCACACTCTCGGTTTCAACACCAAGAGCATGGGCATCGCCGTCATCGGCAGCTTCGGGTCATCGCGTCCGCCCGCGGCCTCGGTGAACGCCATCGCCCGGCTGACCGCGTGGAAGCTCGGCCTGTACGGCGCCAACCCGCGCGCGAAGACATACCTGAGGTCCGGGGGAGGGAATCTGTACAAGAAGGGCCGCAACGTCCGGCTCCATGTGATCTCCGGGCACCGTGACGGTTTCGCCACGGAATGCCCCGGAAGTCGCCTGTATCAGAAGCTGGGCAAGGCCCGTTCCGCCTCGGCCCGCTACCAGGGCCGCTGAGTCCGCTCCCCCTACCACGAAGCACACCGCACGACCCGCACAGCGCACTGCACGATCTGCAAAGCCATCTGCATACACTGGCCGGCCGCGACTCAAGTTCGGCCGGCCCCAGCAGGAAGCAGAGACGACAGGTGACAGAAGCGATCCTCCTGGTCGGCGGCAAGGGCACCCGGCTTCGTCCGCTCACGGTGCACACGCCCAAACCGATGGTCCCGGCGGCGGGCGTACCGTTCCTCACCCACCAGCTGGCGCGGGCCCGCGCGGCGGGCGTGGAGCACATCGTCCTGGCGACCTCGTACCTCGCCGAGGTCTTCGAGCCGTACTTCGGCGACGGCTCGGCCCTCGGCCTCCACATCGAGTACGTCACGGAGACCGAGCCGCTCGGCACGGGCGGCGCGATCCGCAACGTGGCGTCGCGTCTGCGCTCGGGACCCGACGAGCCGGTCCTGATCTTCAACGGCGACATCCTCACGGGCCTGGACATCCGCGCCCTCGTCACCACGCACGAGGAGTCGGGGGCGGACGTCTCCCTGCACCTCACGAAGGTCACGGACCCGCGCGCGTACGGCCTTGTGCCGACGGACGGGACGGGCAGGGTGCAGGCCTTCCTGGAGAAGCCGCAGACGCCCGAGGAGATCGTCACCGACCAGATCAACGCGGGCGCGTACGTGTTCCGCCGCTCGGTCATCGACAGCATCCCGGTGGGCCGCCCCGTCTCGGTCGAGCGCGAGACGTTCCCCGACCTGCTCGCCTCCGGGGCCCACCTCCAGGGCATGGTCGACTCGACGTACTGGCTCGACCTGGGCACCCCCCAGGCCTTCGTACGCGGCTCGGCCGACCTGGTGCTCGGCCGCGCCCCGTCCCCGGCGATCCCGGGCCGCTGCGGCGACCGCCTGGTCCTGCCGACCGCCACGGTCGCCCCGGACGCGAAGCTCACCGGCGGCACCGTGGTCGGCGAGCACGCGGTGATCGGCGAGGGAGCGCGGGTGGACGGCAGCACGGTCCTCGCGGGCGCGATCATCGAACCGAACGCGGTCGTCACGGACTCGCTGATCGGCGCGGGCGCGAGGGTGGGCGCACGCACGGTCCTCGCGGGCGCGGTGATCGGCGACGGCGCGGACGTAGGCGCCGACAACGAACTGCGTGACGGGGTACGGGTGTGGTGCGGGGCGGGACTGCCGGCGGGCTCGGTCAGATTCTCGTCGGACCAGTGATCGTCAGCCCGTCCAGCGTTTGAGGACGAACTCGGCGGAGCCGGTGATGCGGTCACCAGGCTCCTGCGCCGGAGCAGGTTTTCAGGAAGGGGCGGGGCGGGGGCCAAAGAAGCCCTTACCCTCGTACAGATGTCATCCCGTTTCGCTCCGCGCCCCACCCGCACCACAGTGCGCGGCGGCGAAACGGCGATCCCCCGGGCGGTGGGCCAGGCGGGCATGCCCCGCCAGGCCACCACGGCCGGAACCCGCACCTGGACCCCGCCCTACCCCCTGAACCTGGGCCTGACCGTGGGCCCCCTGCGAAGGGGCCCCGCGGACCCCACGTTCCGCGTGACCCCCGACGGCTCGGCCTGGCGGGCGAGCCGCACCCCGGAGGGACCCGGCACGCTTCGCGTGGCCCTGCGCGGCGACTCGGTGGAGGCGGAGGCCTGGGGCCCTGGAGCGACCTGGCTCCTGGACCAACTCCCGCACCTCCTGGGCGAGTCGGACGCCCCGGAGGCCTTCGTCCCCCGCCACCGCCTCCTCGCGGTGACAGCGCATCGCCGCCCCGGCCTCCGCCTGATCCGCACGGGGCTGGTCATGGAGTCCCTGATCCCGTCGATCCTGGAACAAAAGGTCACGACGGACGAGGCGTACCGCGCCTGGCGCCTCCTGGTCCGCAAGTACGGCGAACCGGCACCCGGCCCGGTCCCCGAACAGCTCCGTATGTACGTCATGCCGGACCCGAGGACGTGGACCCTGATCCCGTCCTGGGAGTGGCACAAGGCGGGCGTGGACAACAAGCGCGCGTCGACGATCCTGCGCGCGGCGCGGGTGGCCGCGCGCCTGGAGGAGGCGGCGGCGATGGAACCGCTCAAGGCCCAGGCCCGCCTGGAACTGATCCCGGGCATCGGCCCGTGGACCTCGGCGGAGACCGTGCAGCGAAGCAACGGCGCCCCGGACGCGGTCACGGTCGGCGACCTCCACCTGCCGGGCATCGTCGGCCACGCCCTGGCGGACAACCGCGAGGCGGACGACGAGGAAATGCTGCGCCTCCTGGCCCCCTACGAGGGCCAACGCCACCGAGCGGCCCGCCTCATCCTCCTGAGCGGCCGCACACCGTCCCGCAGAAAACCGGGCATGCCAAAGTTCGACATCGCCAAGATCTGACCGCCCCGCAGACGGGCCCCGTAAGGGGCGCGGGGAACGGCGCGAGCAACCACGTCAGACCCGCAGGCGACGAACGGCCGTTTCAGGGGCGCGGGGAACTGCGCGACAAGCCCCCACGACCCGCAGCGAAGGCGCAGCCAGGCCAGGCGCAGTCAAGAGCCGAGGCCGCAGGCCAGGACCGCTAAAGAACCCGGACGAAGTCCCCCGCATCCCGCGCAGCCCGAGCCGCAGGCTCCCCCGCCGGATGCCCCACGGCCACCGCTCCCATCGGGTCCCACGACTCCGGAAGCCCGAGAACGTCCCGTACGACATCCCGGCAGAACATCGTCGACGAGACCCACGCGGACCCGAGGCGCTCCCCGGCGAGGGCCACGAGGAAGTTCTGCACCCCGGCACCGGCCGCGACGACGAACATCTCCCGCTCGGCCGCGTCCCGCCGCTCGTCCCCGTACGTGTGCGAGCCGTCCATGACGAGGCAGGGCACCACCAGATAGGGAGCCTTGCGCAGGACATCTCCCCGGCGTACGCGCTTCGCGATGGACTCGGCGGACTTGCCGTCCCGCTCCAGATCGGCGACCCACGCGTCCCGCATCGCGTCGAGCAGCCGCACCCTTGAGTCCTCGGACTCAAGGAGGACGAACCGCCACGGCGTCGTGTGATGCGGTGCGGGCGCGGTCACCGCGGCGGCCACGGCCCGCCGCACGGCCCCGGGGTCGACCGGCTCGTCGGTGAACTCCCGCACGGTCCGCCGCTGCGTCACCGCTTCCCGCACGGCCTCGGACGTCCCGAGCCGGAACATGTCGTCACGCGAGCTCCGCACCATGACGCGAGCACCCTCGTCGGCCCCGCCTGCCTCACCGACGACGTGCGGCAGCCCGCGGACCACCGCGACCGGCAGCCCGCCGGCCTTCCCCTTGACGAGGTCGCCCGCGGCGGCCAGCTCGTCCGCGGTGGCGACGACCGTCGCGCTCAGCGGATTGCCGTACGCGTCGACGCCGCCCCGCAGGTCGTCGAGGACCCGCACGCCCGCCGCCCCGATGGCGACGTCCGTCAGGCCGGTGCGCCAGGGGCGCCCGAAGGTGTCGGTGACCACGACGCCGACGTCCACGCCCAGCGCGTCCCGCAGTCCTTCTCGCACCGCACGCGCGGACGCGTCGGCGTCCTCGGGAAGCAACAGGACGGTCCCGGCGGGCGTGTTGGAGGCGTCGACACCGGCGGCGGCCATCACCAGGCCCTGCCGGTTCTCGACGATGCGCAGGGTCCCGCGCCGCGCCACGACCCGTACGGTCTCGGAGTCGATGGCGGCCTCGCGGTCGCTCGCCGCGACGATCCGCCCCTCGGCCTTGCTGACGATCTTCGAGGTGACGAGGAGCACGTCCCCGTCGGCGAGCCCCGGTTCGGCGGCGGCGATCAGCTTGGCGAGGTCGTCCCCCTGCCGCACCTCGGGCAGCCCGGGCACGGCCCAGACCCGGAACGACGGCGGGGCCCCGGCCCCGGCTCCGGCCTCGGAGGAGCTCACGCCCGCACCTCCTCCGCGAGGGCGAGCGCCGCACGCGCCATCTCGGCGGTCGCGACGTCGTCGCTCATCATCAGCGGGATCGCCCGGCACCGGATGCCCGCCGACTCGACCCGTTCCACGACCCCGGCGTCCACGGTGTCGACGAGCCAGCCGTCGAGCATCCCGCTTCCGTAGTGCTCGGCGACCGCGGCGGCGCTCGACTCCACGCCCACCGCGGCGAGCACCTTGTCGGCCATGCCGCGTACGGGAGCGTCCCCGACGATGGGGGAGAGCCCGACGACGGGCACGCCCGCGTCGGCGATGGCCTCGCGGATGCCCGGCACGGCGAGGATCGTCCCGACGCTCACCACGGGGTTGGACGGCGGGAAGAGCACGACGTCAGCCTCGGCGATCGCCTCCAGGACACCGGGCGCGGGCTTGGCCTGGTCCGCGCCGACCGGCACCACGGCGTGCGCGTCCACGGACGCCCGAAGGCGCACCCAGTACTCCTGGAAGTGGATGGCCTTCTGCTCGCCGTCGACCGTGACGGCGACATGCGTCTCGACGCGGTCGTCCGACATGGGGATGAGCCGCACGCCGGGCTGCCACCGCTCGCACAGCGCTTCGGTCACCGCGCTGAGGGGGAATCCGGCGGCCAGCATCTGCGTCCGCACGATGTGGGTGGCGAAGTCCCGGTCGCCGAGCCCGAACCACTCGGGCCCGACCCCGTACGCCGCGAGCTCTTCCTTGACCTTGAACGTCTCGTCCGTACGTCCCCAGCCCTGTTCTTCGTTGATGCCGCCGCCGAGCGTGTACATCACGGTGTCGAGGTCGGGGCAGACCTTCAGCCCGAACAGGTGGATGTCGTCACCGGTGTTGCCGATGACCGTGATGTCCGCGTCAGGCGCGGCTTTCTTGAGCCCGCGGAGGAAACGGGCGCCGCCGATACCGCCGGCCAGGACCACAATGCGCATGGGACCAAGCATGTCAGGCAGGTACGACAGCGTGTCAGGCGGTTACGACATCTCCGGCCGCCGGAGCGGTGGCCCGCACGCCGCACTGCGCCGCGTGCATCGGCATGTCGGTCAGGCCGGGGTAGTAGATGTGCAGGCTGACGGCAGGTTCCAGGGAGTCGTTGACGACGTCGTGGACGTACCCCGGCGCGAACACGCGTTGGGCCCCGGCGCCGAGCGCGCGCTGGCCGCGTTCCGTACGCTCCGTCAGTTCGCCCTCCAGGACCGTCAGTACGCCGGAGGAGCGGCCGTGGTCGTGCGTCCCGCTGCCCTGGCCGGGCACCCAGGAGAGCAGCCAGACCTCGTATCCCGGCCCTGTGCGCAGGCGGTGGTACCAGCGGCTCGTCGCGTCGTACTCGACGAGGTGGGACCACTGGGCGCGGTCGGCCGCGATGGTGCGGGCCAGGCCGACGAACTCGGCCACGGTGGCCGGGTGCTCGCGGGCGGGCTGCAGGAGGTGGGTGACTTCGAGGATGTCGCCGGCGATCTGGAGGTCGCTGTCGCTGTTCATGGTGCGGTGGTTCCTCAACGTGAGTGCCAGGAGTCGCTAGGGAGCTGATGCGAGGGAACAGAAGGGGCTACAGGCAAAGAAGGGAAAAGCGGCTCGGGCGGTGAAGTGCCGGAGCGGGCTCAACAGCTGGAAGCGGGATGGCTCAACAGCTGGAACAGGAACAGAGACAGCGCGCGTGGGCAGCGCCGAGGAGCCCGCGGGTGCGGGTCGTCGGGAGTGCCAAGTTTGCGAGCATGCCCACTAGGACAGCGGCTCACACCTTCTCTGTCAACTCTATGTCCGTTATGTGGGATATGTTTCACCTCATCCGGTTGTTCTGTCAGGTGAAAGGTTTGTGCATGGGGTTCACGGGACACCCAGGGTCACATCGCGCTTCAACCGGCGCGTAAACCCCGGCGCGCTCCCGTGACCCGAATGTGATCCCCTTCGCTTCGGTGGACCGGTCGCAACGGGATCGTTCCCCGTGACGTCCTTCCCTGGTGAAGGCGGTCGCGGGGTGCCTCGGGATGGGCCACCGGCAAGTGACGGGGTTTATGCCGATTTGAACACTTTCCGCATTACCTTGGTTCCGCAGGGTGAATAAGGGGCCCAATAGCAGATCTCGGCTTGACTGGCCCGGATCGGCACACTTGTAATTTCACTCGTGTCGTTCAGCCGAAATCGGTAACGGCAAGCACCACGGGGACGCACAGACAGACGAGGGGCGCACATGACCGAGCTGGTTCAGGAACTGCTGGTCGAGGACGCGGACGAGGAACTCGGCTGGCAGGAGCGCGCGCTGTGCGCCCAGACCGATCCCGAGTCCTTCTTCCCCGAGAAGGGCGGCTCCACGCGAGAGGCCAAGAAGGTCTGCCTCGCCTGTGAGGTTCGCTCGGAATGCCTTGAGTACGCACTGGCGAACGACGAGCGGTTCGGAATCTGGGGCGGCCTTTCGGAGCGGGAACGCCGCCGTCTGAAGAAGGCCGCCGTCTGAACACCAGCTGGATCCGCCCGACCAAACGGCACACACCCCTACGTAAGGAACAGCCCGTCGCCCGTGGGTTATCCACAGGCGGCGGGCTGTTGTGATGCCAGCCGTTAGTGTGGGGCCCCGTCCGAGACGCCCCGGCGCCCCCATGAAGCGCAGGCGTCCACCGCAGTCCATCGAACCGGGGCCCGTACCTCGATGTCCGTGCACAGCCATTCGGCAGCCAGTCCCCAAGACGCCGCTGCCGCTCCTGAGTTCCCGCGGCACGTAGTCACCGCCGTGATCGTCTCCCACGACGGCGCACGCTGGCTGCCCGACGCCCTTGCCGGCCTGCTCGGCCAGGAGCGCCCGGTGCAGAACGCCGTGGCCGCGGACACCGGCAGCGCGGACGACTCCGCCCGCCTGGTCACCGAGGCACTCGGCCCCGACCGCGTCCTGCACCTGGCCCGGCGCTCCGGCTTCGGCACCGCCGTCGACGAGGCGAACCGCACCGCCGGCGTGCTGACCCCCGAAGAGCTGCCGTACCTGAAGCGCCCCAGCGGCTGGGACCCGGTCAGCCGGACCTGGCGCGACGACGCCTACGACCTTCCCGAACTGCCCCACGGCGAGCCCGAACAGTGGCTGTGGCTGCTGCACGACGACTGCGCGCCCGAGCCAGGCGCCCTCGCCGAACTGCTCCGCGTCGTGGAGAACGAACGCGAGGTCGGCAAGGACGTCGCGATCGTCGGCCCCAAGCTGCGCGGCTGGTACGACCGCCGCCAGCTCCTCGAGGTCGGCGTCTCCATCGCCAACAGCGGCCGCCGCTGGACCGGCATCGACCGGCGCGAGCAGGACCAGGGCCAGCACGACCACGTACGGCCCGTGCTCTCGGTGTCCACCGCGGGCATGCTGATCCGCCGGGACGTCTTCGACGAACTCGGCGGGTTCGACCGGCGCCTGCCGCTCATGCGGGACGACGTCGACCTGTGCTGGCGCGCCCAGAACGCGGGCCACCGCGTACTCATCGCCCCCGAAGCCGTCGTCCGGCACGCCGAGGCCTCCTCGCGCGAGCGCCGCACCGTCGACTGCGTCGGGCGTACGTCGACGTCGCCGCACCGCGTGGACAAGGCGGGCGCCGCCTACACCCTGCTCGTCAACGCCCGTACGGCCGTGCTGCCCTGGGTGCTCTTCCGGCTCGTCTTCGGCACGCTGCTGCGCACCGTCGCGTATCTGGTCGGCAAGGTCCCGGGCCAGGCGGTCGACGAGGTCGCCGGCCTCCTGGGGACACTCCTGCGGCCCGGACGGATCGTCAGCGCCCGCAAGGAGCGCGGCAAGCCGGCCCTCGAACCGTCGGAGATGCGGCCGCTCTTCCCGCCGCCGGGCGCCACCGTGCGCGCCACCGTCGAACAGGTGGCGGGCAGCATCGTCGGCCGCTCCGACCCCGAGGCCGTCACCGGCGCGGGGCGGCACGGGGCCGTCGAGACCGGACCCGGCGGGGACGACGCGGACTACCTCCAGGTCGAGCAGTTCGCACGGCTCAAGCGCCTGGCCCGCAAGCCGGGACCGATGCTCTTCGTGGTGCTCCTGTTCGCCTCGCTCATCGCCTGCCGCGAACTCCTCGGCAGCGGCGCCCTCGCGGGCGGCGCGCTGCTGCCCGCCCCCGGCGACTCCTCCGCCCTCTGGGCCCGTTATCTCGACGCCTGGCACCCGGTCGGCACCGGCGGCACGCAGTCGGCACCGCCCTACCTCGCGCTCGTCGCGGGGCTCAGCAGCCTGCTGTTCGGGTCCACCGGGCTCGCGGTCACGCTGCTCCTGGTGGGCTCGGTGCCACTGGCCGGCTTCGCCGCCTACTTCGCCTCACGGCCGCTCGTCGAGTCGCGCCTGCTGCGCGCCTGGGCCTCGGTCGCGTACGCCTTCCTGCCGGCCGCCACGGGCGCGCTCGCGGGCGGGCGCATCGGCACCGCCGTCCTGGCGATCCTGCTGCCGCTCATGGCGCGCGCGGGCATCGCGGCGAGCGGACTGACCTCTCCGGAGGGCACCCGCGGAAGCTGGCGCGCCGCGTGGGCGTTCGCCCTGCTCCTGACGCTCACCACCGCCTTCACGCCCATCGTGTGGCCGATCGCCCTGGTGCTCGGCCTCGCGCTCCTCGTGGTGCGCAGGGGCGACATCACCGCGTACGGCCTGCGCTTCCTCGCCGCGCTCGGCACCCCGCTCCTGATCCTCGCGCCCTGGTCGCTCTCGCTGCTGCCCTTCGGCTTCTTCGGTGAGGCGGGACTCGACTTCGGCACCGGCTCCGCGACCGGGCTCGACCTGCTCGGAGGCAGCCCCGGCGGCCCCGGCACCGTGGACGGGCTGCTGCTCATCGGCATCGTGCTCGCCGCCCTGGCCGCGCTCCTGCGTACGGAGCGGCAGCTCGCCGTCCGCACCGCCTGGATCGCCGCGCTGGTCTCCCTGGTCTTCGCCGCGCTCTCGAACAGCTCGGCGTGGGCGGGCCCCGCGACCCTCGGGTACGGCCTCGCGCTCCTGGCCGCCGCCGCGCTCGGCGCCGACGGCGCACGCACGCGTGTCGCCGAGCAGAGCTTCGGCTGGCGCCAGCCGGTCGCCGTCCTCATCGCCTTCGCGGCCGCCGCCGGGCCGCTGCTCGTCGCCGCCGGGTGGATGATCCGCGGTGCCGACGGCCCCCTGGAGCGGCGCGACCCGGTCCAGGTGCCCGCGTTCGTCGCCGAGGAGAGCGGTACGCAGGACCAGGCCCGCACGCTCGTCCTGGACAGCGAGTCGGCCGCCCAGGTGTCGTACACCCTCGTCCGCGGCTCGGGCGCCCGCCTCGGTGACGCCGAACTCGCCGCCGCGGGCGGCTCGAACGGGCACCTGGAGAAGATCGTCGCCCGGCTGCTCGCGGGCTCCGGCGCCGACCAGGCCGACCAGCTCGGCGGCTTCGCCGTGCGCTACGTCCTCGTACGCGACGGCGCGCCCCGCCAGATGAGCCGCACCCTGGACGCCACCCCCGGCCTGACCCGGCTCAGCCAGGAGGACGGCAGCGCGCTGTGGCGCGTGGACCGGCAGGTCTCGCGCGCCGCGATCGTCCCCGAGACGGGCGACCCGCTGCCGGTGGCCGCGGGCCCCGTGGAGCTGCACACGAACATCCCGGCAGGCGACGAGGGCCGCACCCTGCGGCTCGCCGACGCCGTCGACGAGGGCTGGACCGCGACCCTGGACGGCCGCACGCTGACCCCGACCACGCTGGACGGCTGGGCGCAGGGCTTCGAACTGCCTGCCTCGGGCGGCCGCCTGGACGTCACGCACACGACTCCCGTGGGGCACACCGGCTGGCTGTGGGCCCAGGGCGCGCTCGCCGTGGTCCTGGTGGTCCTCGCCCTTCCCGGCCGCCGCCGCGACGTGGACGACGACCTCCCCGAGGAGGCCGTCATCCCGGCGGAGCCCGTCGAGGGCGAGGGGCGCAGGGCCCGCAGGCTGCGGGCCGCGCAGGCCGAGCAGGACGCCGCGCAAGGAGGCGCCGGGCAGGACGACGCCGGTACTCCGCCTCCTCCTCCGGAGGAGGAAGGTGCCTACGCCGCGGTGCCCCAGCAGCAGTCGCCGTCGCACGACGAGTGGCAGGCCCCCGCCCACGCGGGCGCCGACTACGGCACGTACCAGGGCGAGCAGCAGTACCAGGACGCCCAGTACCCCGCCGGTTCGTACGACCAGCCCGCGTACCAGGACCCCTACCAGGGCGGCCAGTACGACCCGTACGCCTACGGAGGCGCACAGGGCGGGCCGGGCGGCGCCGAGCAGTACGGCCAGGCGTTCGACGCCACGTACGGGCAGCAGCCCCCGATGCCGCCCCAGCCCCCGCAGCCGCCGCACGGCACCGACAGTGAGCGCCCCGACGGGAGCCAGCAGTGAACCGCACGACCCAGTCCCTGATCGCCGCCGCGGCCGCGCTCGCCGCGGTCACCGGGTTCGCCGTGGCCAACGCGCCCGACGGCGGCAAAGACGACGGCGCGAAGGCCGCCGCGCGGCTGCCCGTGGAGCGCACCAGCCTGCTCTGCCCGGTGCCCAGCGTCTCCGACCTCGCCGAGACCTCGTACACGGCGTTCACGCCCAAGGGCGAGGGCTCGGGCTCCGGCAAGACGGGCAAGGCGGAACTGATGCCCGCCACCAGGGCGTTGAAGGTCACCCCTGAGGACGAGGCCGGAAAGGAAACGAAGAAGGACGACAAGCCCTTCCTGACCGCGAAGACGCCGGGCAAGCCGGTCACCGGCGAGGAGTCCGGGGCCGAGTCGCCCTCGCTCCTGGGCACCGCGGACGGCCGGCTCGCCCCCGGCTGGACCGTTCAGCAGACCACCAAGTACGCGGTGGGCAGTGGCCGCGGCCTCCAGGGCACCAACTGCACGGCGCCCGACACGGACTTCTGGTTCCCGGGCGCGAGCACCGCCAAGGACCGCAGTGACTACGTCCACCTGACCAACCCGGACGACTCGGCGGCCGTCGTCGACATCGAGCTGTACGGCAAGGACGGCGCCCTCAAGACCGAGGTGGGCGAGTCGATCCAGGTCCAGGCCCACTCCAGCGTCCCCATCCTGCTGTCCACGCTCGCGGCCCAGGAGCAGACCAACCTCACGATGCACGTGACCGCGCGCAGCGGCCGGGTCGCGGCCGCCGTGCAGTCGTCGGACGACAAGCTCGGCGGCGACTGGCTCCCCGCGTCCGCCGACCCCGCGAGCCGCCTGGTCCTGCCCGGCATCCCCAAGGACGCGACCTCGGTACGCCTGGTCGCCTTCACCCCCGGAGCCGACGACGCCGACCTGAAGGTGCAGTTGGCCTCGCCGACCGGTTCGATCAGCCCGGCCGGACACGCGAACCTGCACGTGAAGTCCGGCATGACGACTGCCGTGGACCTCGGCGACGTCACCAAGGGCGAGGCGGGCTCACTGATCCTGACGCCGACGGAGGAGGCGACGCCCGTGGTGGCGGCGCTGCGCGTCACCCGGGGCAAGGGCGCCGACCAGGAGACGGCGTTCATCCCCGCGACGAACGCGATCGCCGCGCGCGCGACGGTGGCCGACAACCGGGCCAAGGGCTCGACGCTGTCGCTCGTGGCCCCCGGTGAGACCGGCAAGGTGAAGGTCACGGCGTCGGAGGGCAGCGAAGGCGGCTCGCCGACGACCAAGACGTACACGGTCAAGGGCGGCACGACCCTGGGGGTCAAGGCGCCCGTCCCGAGCGGCCTCAGGGGCACGTACGCGCTCACGGTGGAGCCGGTGTCGGGCGGTGACGTCCATGCCTCCCGGATGCTGGAGGACCCGGAGGACGGCGTCCCGATGTTCACCGTCCAGACCCTGCCGGACGACAGGGGCATGGTGTCGGTGCCGCACGCGGAACAGGATCTGAAGGTGCTGCAGAAGTAGGCCTCGGCGGCCCGTCGACCGGGGTGGGGGAGTCCCTCAGCCCCTCAGGAGTCTTCCCCGTAGCGCGGGTCGACCGACTCGGGTGACAGTCCGAGGAGCTCGGCGACCTGCTCGACCACCACTTCGTGGACGAGCGCGGCCCGCTCGTCCCGCCCCTTGGTGCGGATCTCCACCGGACGCCGGTAGATGACCACCCGGGCGGGACGGTCGCCGGAGGCCTCGATCGTGCCGCCCAACGGCACCACGTCATCGCTCCAGTCGTCCTCGCCCGCGCCCCCGCCCCGCCCCAGCGCCGGAACCTCGAGCACCAGGAAGTCGATCTCGCTCAGCTGCGGCCATCGCCGTTCGAGGCGTTCCACGGAGTCCTGCACCAGGTCGGTGAAGACCTCGGCGCGGCTGGCGGACAGCGGCACCTGGGGCGGCGCCACGGGGCCGCGCATGCCCCTGCCGTGGCGGTCGCGGCGGCGGGGCCTCGGGTCTGCGGCGCGGGGCTGTACGGGGTCGTCCATCACTGACGAAGAGTAGTCCTCGGAATCGGCGTTTCCGCACAGCTTCCACCGGGCTTCCGTACGGCGTCCGGACTGCTTCCGCGCTGCTTTCGCACTGCTTTCGCACGGCGTCCGTACTGCTTCCGTCCGGCGCGCGGCATGTCGCCCGATGACCATTCCGGCCAGGGTTGGGCCCGATTTCGTATCTCTCCGGGACCGCCGACCTCGCGATGAATGACGGTATTTGCGCCAAGCAGTGACCGGATTCGACACCACCGGCCACTCGGGCCCCTTGTGTCACCGCAGGTCAGCGATGCGCCGTGGGAGCGTGCCGTGGTGGGGATCACGGCACGACACGGTGGGGTGACCTCGCGGAGAGTCGTCGCGGCCCGCTCAAGAGTGCGGTACCGTCCAACATCGTGAGCCCTGTACGTCGCTGTTCGCGCACCGCTTGCGGCCGTCCCGCCGTCGCGACGCTGACGTACGTCTACGCCGACTCGACCGCGGTCCTCGGCCCCCTCGCCACCTACGCCGAACCCCACTGCTACGACCTCTGTGCCGAGCACTCCGAGCGCCTCACAGCGCCCCGCGGCTGGGAGGTCGTCCGGCTCGCCGACTCCTCCGGTCCGGCCCGCCCCAGCGGTGACGACCTCGAAGCGCTCGCCAACGCGGTGCGCGAGGCGGCCCGCCCGCAGGAGCGTGCAGCGGAGGCCGGTGGCGGCGCGCGCAGGGCGGACCCGATGGAGGTCGCGCGCCGCGGCCATCTGCGGGTGCTGCGCTCACCGGATTCCTGAACCGCCCCTCTTCTTGCTGCCCCCCCTATGGGAACGGCCCCTCTCCGGAGACCCCTGTCGTTCATCGATGAACAAGTTCTCCTGTGCGACCCATTGACGTGCCCATGTCGGCGACTCGACCATTCCCCCAGCCGTGAGAGATCACGTTCCGCATCGCGGAATACGGAAATGGAACCGGGGAGCCGCCCGTGTACGTGCAGCAGCTGGAGCCCGTGGCCGATTCGCTCGGCCTGTCCGCCCTCGTCGCGACCCTGCCCCTCCTGACCGTCCTCGTCCTGCTCGGCGCCGTCCGCATGAAGGCCCACCACGCGGGCCTCATCGGCCTCGGCGTCGCCGCCCTCGTCGCCTGGACCGCGTACGGGATGCCGCTCGGCCAGACCGCGTCCGGCGCCGCGCAGGGTGCCCTCTTCGGGCTTTTCCCCATCCTGTGGATCGTCGTCAACGCCCTGTGGGTGTACCGGATGACCGTCCGCACCCGGCACTTCGACATCCTGCGCCGCTCCTTCGGACGGCTCTCGGACGATCCGCGCATCCAGGCGCTCGTCGTGGCCTTCTGCTTCGGGGCGCTCCTTGAGGCGCTCGCCGGCTTCGGGGCGCCCGTCGCGATCTCCGCGGTGATGCTGGTGGCGCTCGGCTTCGACCCGGTCAAGGCCGCCGTCGTCGCCCTCGTGGCCAACACCGCGCCCGTCGCCTTCGGCGCCATGGGCACCCCCGTGGTGACGCTCGCGCAGGTCACCGGGCTTCCGTTGGACACCGTCGCCACGGTCGTCGGCCGCCAGACGCCGCTGCTCGCCCTCGTCGTCCCGCTGCTCCTGGTCTTCCTGGTGGACGGGCGGCGCGGGCTGCGCGAGACCTGGGTGCCCGCCCTGGTGTGCGGATTCGCCTTCGCCGCCGCGCAGTTCGCCGCGTCCAACTACGTCTCGGCCCAACTGGCCGACATCGGGGCGGCACTGGCCGGCGCGGGCGCCCTGATGGCGGTGCCCGGCGCGCGCAAGCCCGCCGCGGAGCCCGTACGCGTCGCCGTCCTGACCGGGGCACGCAGCGAGGACCTGGACCAGGACGACCCGCGCCCCGAGATCCTGCGCGCCTACGCCCCGTACGCCCTGATCGTCGCCATCTTCTCGGTCGCCCAGATCCCGCCGGTCAAGGACCTGCTCGCCAAGGCGACGCAGACCTTCGACTGGCCCTTCCTGAACGTCGCAGGACCCGACGGGGACCCGGTGAGCGGCAACCTCTTCTCGCTGCCGCTCGTGGCGACGGGCGGGACGCTCGTGCTGCTTGCCGGAGTGGGCACGGCCGCCGTCCTCGGGGTGCACGCGCGCGTGGCGGCGCGGGAGTGGCTCGCGACCGTGCACGAACTGCGGTTCGCGATCCTTACGGTGACGTCCGTGCTCGCCCTCGCGTACGTGATGAACCTGTCCGGGCAGGCCGCCACCATCGGCCACTTCGTGGCGGCGGCGGGCGCGGGGCTCGCCTTCCTCTCGCCGGTGCTCGGCTGGTTCGGCGTCGCGGTCTCCGGCTCGGATACCTCGGCCAACGCGCTCTTCGGCGCGCTCCAGGTGACGGCGGCTCAGCAGTCCGGGCTCTCGCCCGAACTGCTCGCGGCCGCCAACAGTTCCGGCGGCGTGCTCGGCAAGATGATCTCCCCGCAGAATCTGACGATCGCGTGCGCGGCGGTCGGACTCGCGGGCAAGGAGGGCGATCTGCTGCGCAAGGTGCTGCCCTGGAGCCTCGCCCTGCTCCTGGTGATGTGTCTGATCGTCGTGGGACAGAGCACGGTGGTCCTCGGCTGGATGCTGCCGTGACGAGAGCCTGACGTCCGGCTGACGGAGCCTTGACGCCGCTCACAGCCGGTTGTCGGTTGATGCGGGTAGTTTGGGGTGACCGGCGAGCACTCGCCCGAGTGCTTTCCGAAACCGCTGAACTCGCAGAACCTGCAGAGAGGGTTGGCCGTGACTGCTGATCTGTCCCAGATCGTCAAGGCGTACGACGTGCGCGGGGTGGTCCCGGACCAGTGGGACGAGTCGCTCGCCGAGCTGTTCGGCGCCGCCTTCGCGAAGGTGACGGGCGCGGACGCGATCGTGACCGGGCACGACATGCGGCCGTCGTCGCCCGGCCTCTCCCACGCCTTCGCGCGCGGCGCCGCGGCGCTCGGCGTCGACGTCACGGAGATCGGCCTCTGCTCGACGGATCAGCTCTACTACGCGTCGGGCGCGCTGAACCTGCCGGGCGCGATGTTCACGGCCTCGCACAACCCCGCGCAGTACAACGGCATCAAGATGTGCCGTGCGGGCGCCGCACCGGTCGGCCAGGACACCGGCCTCGCCGACATCCGCGCCCTCGTGGAGGACTGGTCGGAGACCGGCGCCCCGGAGCCGGCGGCCACGCCCGGCACGCTCACCCAGCGGGACACCCTCAAGGACTACGCGGCGCACCTGCGCGGCCTGGTGGACCTGACGTCCATCCGCCCCCTGAAGGTCGTCGTCGACGCGGGCAACGGCATGGGCGGGCACACCGTCCCCACGGTCTTCGAGGGCCTGCCCCTCACCCTCGTACCGATGTACTTCGAGCTGGACGGCACCTTCCCGAACCACGAGGCCAACCCCCTCGACCCGAAGAACATCGTGGACCTGCAGCAGCGGGTGCGCGAGGAGGGCGCCGACCTCGGCATCGCCTTCGACGGCGACGCGGACCGCTGCTTCGTCGTCGACCAGGACGGCGCCCCGGTCTCCCCGTCGGCGATCACCGCCCTGGTCGCCTCGCGCGAGCTCGCGCGCAACGGCGGCAAGGGCACGGTCATCCACAACCTCATCACCTCCTGGTCGGTCCCCGAGGTCGTCAAGGAGAACGGCGGCACGCCGGTCCGCACCCGCGTGGGCCACTCCTTCATCAAGGAGGAGATGGCCAAGACGGGCGCCATCTTCGGCGGCGAGCACTCGGCGCACTACTACTTCCGCGACTTCTGGAACGCGGACACGGGCATGCTGGCCGCGCTCCACGTCCTCGCGGCGCTCGGCGGCCAGGAAGGCCCCCTGTCGGCGCTCGTCGCGCAGTACGACCGCTATGCGGGCTCCGGCGAGATCAACTCCACGGTCGACGACCAGACGGCCCGCCTCGCCGCCATCAAGGAGAGGTACGCCGGCCAGGAGGGCGTCACCCTCGACGAGCTGGACGGCCTCACGGTGACGTCCACGGACTGGTGGTTCAACGTCCGCGCCTCCAACACGGAGCCGCTCCTGCGCCTGAACGTGGAGGCCCGCGACGAGGCGACGATGACCCGAACCCGCGACGAGGCTTTGGCAATCATCCGGGGCTGAGGACGTAGAGGGGGGAGGCGTTCCCGTGCCGTTTCCCCCCGGCGCCCCCCGTTTGTGGGCAGGCGTTCCGCAGGGCGGAAGCGACGGAAGCCCCACCCAGGGGGCCTGGGGCGAAGCCCCGGCGGCACACACGCAAGGCCCAGGGGCCAGCGGTAGGCTGACCAGGCGACATTCCTCGCCCCACCGCTCGAAGGGACCCACCCCATGCCGCTCGAAGCCGGCCTCCTGGAGATCCTCGCCTGCCCGGCCTGCCACGCCCCCCTCAAGGAGGCGGACACGGAGCTGGTCTGCACGGCGCCCGCGAAGGACTGCGGCCTCGCCTACCCCGTCCGCGACGGCATCCCCGTACTCCTCGTCGACGAGGCCCGCCGCCCCGCGTAAGGCCCCGCAAGGCCGTTCCGGGGCAGCGGCCCCGCAACGCCCCGCCAGGCCCCGCGTAACGACAAGCAGTGCGAGCGGCGGCGCCCCCGCCCCGTCGCCCGGCGAATCGGAGGCCCGACCCCATGCTGGACGAATCGCTCCTTGACGCGCCCGAGGCCCTCGCCGTGGCCGACCGCCGCGGCCTCCTCCGCGGCGCCGCGGAGGCAGGTGCCCGCGTCCGCACGGCGGTGCGGCACGCGACGGAGGCCGGGCTCACCCAGCTCAAGCCGGACGGCCGCCCCCGCGCCATCCTGATCGCGGGCCCCGGCACGGCCGCCACCTGCGTGGCCGATCTGCTCGGCACCCTCGCGGGCGCCGGCTGCCCCGTGATCCGCCTCGCCCCCACCGGCGTGGCCCCCGCCGCGGGCGCCCTGCGCTGGGCGCTCCCCGGCTGGGCGGGCCCCCTGGACCTGCTGCTCGTCGCCACTCCGGACGGCACGGAACCGGGCCTCGAACTCCTCGCGGGCCAGGCCTACCGCCGCGGCTGCACCGTCGTGGCCGTCGCCCCCGCCCGCTCCCCGCTCGCGGAGGGCGTGGAGGGCTCGCACGGCCTCACGGTCCCGATGGCCACCTCCCCGTACGGGGAGTACGAGACCCCGCACGACGGCGAGCGCGCCTCCGAGGCGTACGAGGCACGCCGCGTGGACGACGAGGCCGCGGCCTCCGCCCCCGCCACCCTCTGGGCCCTGCTCACCCCGCTCCTCATCCTCCTGGACCGCACCGGCCTGATCACCGCGCCGGCCGAGACCCTGGAGAAGATCGCCGACCGCCTCGACCACGTCGCCGAACGCTGCGGCCCGGTCGTCGCGACATACGGCAACCCCGCCAAGACGCTCGCAGCGGAGCTCGACGAGACCCTCCCGGTGATCTGGACCGAGGGCGGGCTCGCGGGCCCCGTGGGCCGCCGTTTCGCCGCGGGCCTCGCCGAGCTCGCCGGGCACCCCGCGGTCGCGGGCGAGCTGCCGGAGTCCCTGCCCGCGCACGGCGCCCTGCTCTCGGGCAACCTCGCGTCGGGCGGCGAGGACGACGGCGACGACTTCTTCCGCGACCGCGTCGAGGAAGCCCAGCGCCTGCGGGCCCGCGTCGTCCTGCTCCGCGACCGCCCGGTGGACGCCGGAGGCCTCACCGCGGCGCCCACGGCCCGCGAGCTCGCCCACGGCCACGACATCGCGATCAGCGAGCTCGAACCGGAGGACGGCGACGACCTGGAGATGCTCGCGGAGCTGATCGCCGTCACGGATTTCGCCGCCGTTTACCTGGCGCTCGCCCCGAGGGACCGATCATGACCACGGCCCGGTCATGACCTGGCACGCAGCACCGCCCCGCATGGCCCCGCCTCGCCCGCACCGCGTACGTACGTAAGGGAGAACCCCTCCGTGGACCGCCTCACCAACACCATCCGCCCCTACGCCTGGGGTTCCACCACCGCCATCGCGGAGCTCCTCGGCGTCGAGCCGACCGGTGAACCGCAGGCCGAGATGTGGATGGGCGCCCACCCCGGCGCGCCCTCGCGCACCGGGCGCGGTCCGCTCGACGAGGTGATCGACGAGAACCCGGGGCAGGAGCTCGGCCGGGCGGCCGTCGCCAGGTTCGGCCCGCGCCTGCCCTTCCTCCTCAAGCTCCTCGCCGCGGGCGCCCCGCTCTCCCTCCAGGTCCACCCCGACCTGGAGCAGGCGAGGGAGGGCTACGAGGACGAGGAGGAGCGGGGCGTCCCGATCGACGCCCCGCACCGCAACTACAAGGACGCCAACCACAAGCCCGAACTGATCTGCGCCCTCACGGAGTTCGACGGCCTCTGCGGCTTCCGCGACCCCGTCGAGGCCGCCGACCTGCTGGCCGGTCTGGGCGTCGACTCCCTGAAGCCGTACGTCGACCTGCTGCACGCCAAGCCCGAGGACGGCGCGCTGCGCGAGGTCCTGACGGCCGTCCTGACCGCGGACCCCGACGAGATGGCGGCGACCGTCACCGAGGTCACCGACGCGGCCCAGCGGCTCGGCGGCGCCTACGCCCCGTACGCGGGCATCGCCCGGCACTACCCCGGCGACCCCGGCGTCATCGCGGCGATGCTCCTCAACCACGTCCGACTGCAGCCCGGCGAGGCCCTGTTCCTCGGCGCCGGAGTCCCGCACGCCTACCTCGACGGACTCGGCGTCGAGATCATGGCCAACTCGGACAACGTGCTGCGCTGCGGCCTGACCCCCAAGCACGTCGACGTCCCCGAACTCCTGCGTATCGTCCGCTTCGAGCCGACCGCTCCGGGCATCCTGCGCCCCGAGGCGTCGCCCGACGGCGAGGAGGTCTACGAAACCCCGATCGACGAGTTCCGCCTCTCCCGCTTCGTCCTGCCCGAGGGCGGAGCGCCGCACGACCTCACCGCCGCCACCCCGCAGATCCTGCTCTGCGTCGCGGGCTCCGTGAGCGTGGGCGACGCCGGCGAACTCACGCCCGGCCAGTCCGTGTTCGTACCCGCGGACGAAAAGGCCGAAGTGTCCGGAGTGGGCACGGTCTTCCGTGCCACTGTGGTGGCCTGACTCACCACCAGCGCCTCGTGCTGCAACAATGACCCACCGCAAAGGCCGGGCAAAGCGGCAGTGGACAAGAACGTACGCAGGCGAAACGTACGCAGGCGAAGGGACAACGGGCACACATGAGCGCGTCAGGCGGAACAAAGGCGATTGTCGCGGCACTCGCCGCGAACCTCGCGATCGCGGTGGCGAAGTTCGTCGCGTTCATCTTCAGTGGTTCGTCGTCGATGCTGGCCGAGAGCGTGCACTCGCTCGCGGACTCGGGCAACCAGGGGCTGCTGCTCCTCGGCGGCAAGAAGGCACAACGTGAAGCGACCCCCCAACACCCCTTCGGGTACGGGCGCGAGCGCTACATCTACGCGTTCCTGGTCTCCATCGTGCTCTTCTCGGTCGGCGGCATGTTCGCGATCTACGAGGGCTACGAGAAGATCAAGCACCCGCACGAGATCGAGCACTGGTACTGGCCGGTCGGCGTCCTGGTGTTCGCGATCATCGCCGAGGCCTTCTCGTTCCGTACGGCGATCAAGGAGTCGAACCTCACCCGCGGCAACCTCACGTGGACGCAGTTCGTGCGCCGCGCGAAGGCCCCCGAGCTGCCGGTCGTGCTCCTGGAGGACCTCGGAGCCCTGGTCGGTCTGATCCTGGCGCTGGTCGGCGTCAGCCTCGCGCTCGCGACGGGCGACGGCGTCTGGGACGGCATCGGCACGCTCTGCATCGGCGTCCTGCTCATCCTGATCGCGATCATCCTCGCCGCGGAGACCAAGTCCCTGCTCCTGGGTGAGGCCGCGGGCACGGAAGAGGTCGAGAAGATCGAGAAGGCCCTGGTCGACGGCGACACGGTCACCCGCGTCATCCACATGCGCACGCTGCACCTCGGCCCCGAGGAGCTGCTCGTCGCCGCCAAGATCGCCGTCCAGCAGAACGAGACGGCCGCCGAGGTGGCCGCCGCCATCAACGCGGCCGAGGAGCGCATCCGCGCGGCGGTCCCGATCGCCCGCGTGATCTACCTGGAGCCGGACATCTACAGCGAGACGGCGGCCGCAGAGGGCACCAACCCGGCGAAGTCGCCGGGTGCCCACTGACCTACCGCCACTCCCGTACGCAGTCGGGGCCCCGCACCGTGCAGGTGCGGGGCGCCCCCCCCCGGGCCAGAACCGCCGCGGGGGGCCCCCCCACCCGCAACACCACCCCGCGCCACCCCCCCGCCGGCGCCGGCGCCCGCCCC
>NZ_JBSGUA010000020.1:0-23083 GCF_053607685.1 Streptomyces sp. NPDC055099
ACGTCGTCTACGCAATGCTCCGCGACCGCACACCCTACGAAGCCCGGCCACAACTGCGTCTTACCGCTTGACTTCAGCATTAGGCAGCGCTCTCCGTGACGGGCTTCGACGCCTGCTCCGGCGCGGCCTCCTGGGCGGTCTGAGGCTTCACGGATTCCTGCGGTTGCCAGCCCGGCCCCCGGAACAGCCTTCCGCCCCGCTCGCGCCAACTGGTGGCCTTCTTGAGGTCCTTGGCGATCGCCACGTACTCGTGCGTGGCCACCCGCAGCGGGTTGTACGTCGTGATGTTCTTCGTGAGGCCGTAGACGGGGCGGTCCGTCTCCGCGACCCAGGAGCCGAACATCCGGTCCCAGATGATCAGGATGCCGCCGAAGTTGCGGTCCAGGTAGCCGCCCTGCGACGCGTGGTGGACGCGGTGGTGCGAGGGGGTGTTGAAGACGAACTCGAAGGGGCGTGGAAGCTTCCCGATGCGCTCGGTATGAATCCAGAACTGGTAGACGAGGTTCGCCGACGAACAGAACGCGAGCGCCGCCGGATGCACGCCGAGCGCGATCAGCGGAAGGTAGAACGGCCAGACCGTCAGGCTCGTCCAGGGCTGGCGCAGCGCCGTCGTGAGGTTGAACTTGCGGCTGGAGTGGTGCACGACGTGGCAGGCCCACAGGATGCGGATGACGTGGTGCCCGCGGTGCGACCAGTAGTAGAAGAAGTCCTGCGCGAGCAGCATCAGCGGGATCGTCCACCACAGGACGGGGATGTGCAGCGGCGTCAGCGCGTACACCGCCGTGTAGATCGCCACGATGGGGATCTTCCACAAGAAGTCGAAGACGAGGCTGCCGAGCCCCATGGTGACGGAGGTGGCGGCGTCCTTCGTCTCGTACCCGGCTTCGTCCTCGTCCGGATGGATCCGGTGGCTCACGATCTCCACGACGGTGAGCAGCACGAAGGCAGGTATGGACCACAGCACGACATCGGGCAGGTTCGGCGGCATGCGTGCACCGTAGAGGCCGCCGGGCGACCGCCGCTAGACGTAGTTACCGACAAGTATTACCAGCGGTAAAGAAGTGGATGTTGGTGATCCCCGCCAAAAGCGGGCGCTCAAACGCCGAGCGTCTCGTCGCGCGCCGCTTCCGTCGTGCGCCGCTTCCTTCGCGCGGCGCTTCCGTCGTGCGCCGCTTCCGTCGCGCGGGGATCCCCCCACCCCGTACGTCACCAGACGCGTACCGACCCTCCCGGAGCGAACACCGGGCTGGTCGCGCCCGCCGGTGTCTCCTTGAGGGGCTCCTCCAGCTCCTGGACGGTCGGCCCGACCTTCGCCGCGATCGCGTCGAGCCGCTCCAGGTCGAAGCCGTACACGCGGGCGGCGTTGCCGCCGACCATGGCGGCTATCTCGTCCTTGGGCAGGCCCGCGTAGGCGATGCGCAGACCCTCGCGCGAGAAGGGGTGCGTGCCCTCGTCGTGCGGGTAGTCGCTGCCCCACATGATCTTGTCGAGGCCGATCCGCTCCCTCATCCGGGCCTCGTGCGGGCGCATGAAGCTCGCGCCGACGAAGCAGTTCTCGCGCCAGACCTCGGACGGCCCCTTGCCCATCGAGTCGGCGAGGCCCGCGCCGAACTTCGACTCGGCCGTCCCGGAGCTGTCCTTCCGCGACGCCGCCGCGACCAGGCGCCCGTGGTAGTAGTCCAGCATCTCGAGGACGCCCGGGATCCACCCCGAGCCCTGCTCGGTGAGCACGAGCCGCAGGTCGGGATGGCGGCGGAAGGCGCCGCCGAACACCAGGTGCCACAGCGCCCGGTGCGAGAACCACGTCGTCTCCACCATGAAGACGGCCCGCGCGGCCGGCTCCTCCCCCAGCGGCGGAGAGGCCGACCCCGCATGGTGGTTGACCGGCACGCCGAGCTCGGCGCAGGCCGCCCAGATCGGGTCGTACGTCGCCGAGTAGAGCTCGGCGAGCCCGCTGCCCGGCGGCGTCCCGGGCAGCAGAAGACCGCCGTGCAGACCCGCGTCGGCCGCCCAACGGATCTCCTTGACGGCCTCGTCCACGTCGTTCAGGAGGATCTGGAAGACGCCCGCCCTGCGCCCCGGAGCCGCGGCGCAGAAGTCGGCGAGCCAACGGTTGTGGGCCCGCAGGCCCGCCCAGCGCTGCTCGAACTCCTCGCGGGTCGGGGCCGGTGCCATCAAAGAGGCGCTCGGGAAGAAGGGCGGGATGGTGTTCGGGAAGACGACTTCGGCGACGATGCCGTCCGCTTCCAGCTCGGCGACGCGGCGGTCCGAGTTCCAGTTGCGGTCGGCGGTGTCGGCGAGCAGGTCCTCGTACGGATTGACGTACGTGGCCGCCCACGCGTCGAACGCGTCGTGGTGGCGCGACTCCAGGTAGGGCCGGTAGTCGAGGAGATCGGCGCCCGCGTGGCAGTCGGCGGAGATGACGGTGTAGCGCTCTTCGGCCGGATGAGTCGTCATGTCTGGGCCCCCAGTACCGGGAAGTCGTGGTCGGTCAGCCAGTGGCGGCCCACCTCGCGCGAGCGCGCCCAGGAGGCCTCGACGGCGCCCTGGTCGGCGTCTTGGCCGAGGTCGGCCGGGGTGGGGCCGATCCGGCGTGCCAGCGGTGCGAGCCGCTCCGTGTCGAAGCCGAAGACCTCGGCGGCCGCCAGCCCCAGCATCCGGCGGGTCTCCTCCACGGGGATGTCGTGGAAGGTTTTCCGCAGCCACGCGCGCGTGTCGGGCCAGGTCCCCTCGGGGTGCGGGAAGTCGCTGCCCCAGAGGATGTTGTCGACGCCGATCTCGTAGCGCTGGGCGAGTTCGCGGCGCTTGGTGTTGGTCGCGCAGATGAAGATCTGCCGGTCCAGGTACTCGTGCGGGGGCCGTTTGAGCTCCGCGAACGGGGAGAGCTTCTTGCCGCCATGCGCGCCCAGGTAGAGGCGGTCCATGAACCACAGGAGGTTCGGCAGCCACCAGCAGCCGGACTCCGCGACCCCGAACCTCAGCCCCGGGTGCCGCTCGAAGACGCCCGACCAGAGCATGAACCACAGGGGCCTCGCGGGCCACCAGGTCACTTCGGAGACGTAGATCCCCAGATGGTCGCCGTACTCGTGCCGGGGCGCGGCCCCGGAGTGGGTCACCACGGGCATCGCGCACTCGGCCGCCGCCGCCCACACGGGGTCGTAACGCCGGTCGTGGTAGGGCGCCTTGTCGACCCACATGGAGGGGATCATCAGCGCGCCGAGCCCGGACTCCTTGGCCCGGTGGACCTCGGCGACGACCCGGTCGACCTCTCCGGTGATGGGCAACAGGGCGACCCCGCAGTGCCGTTCGGGGTGCTCGGACACGAAGTCGGCGAGCCAGCGGTTGTGCGCCTGGGCGCCCGCCATGCCCAGCTCCGGGTCCTGGTCCCCGGAGAGGCCGAGGCCCACCCCGAAGGGCGCGGCCGTCTGGCTGTCCACGGCGTCCGCGTCGGGGAAGACGACCTCGGCGGCCACCCCGTCGCCGTCGAGCTCCTTGAGGCGCTGCGCGGTCTCCCAGCCGCCGCGCAGGCCCTCCTCGTTGTCCTGGAACCACTTGGCGGCGAACGCGTCGTTGCGGATGCCGAGCCGCGTCGCCTCCGCGCGGCGGGCGTCGCGCTCCCCCAGGAACTGGTCGAAGTCCCGGTGGAAGCGGCTGTCGAGATAGGGCCGGTACTCCTCGGTGGGGAGCCCGGCGTGGCAGTCGGAGGAGATGATCAGGTAGGGGTCCTGGTCGGTCATCACGTGCCCTTCAGTCCAGAATGAAGCTCTCCAGATACGCCGGGTTCGCGCGGTCCAGCATCGACCGCGACCTGGCCTTGATCTGCCGGTCGCTGTGCTCGCTCTCCGGGAGCAGCCAGAAGCGGTCGGCCGCGATGCCCTCCGCCACGAAGTCCGCCACCTGCTCGACGGGCGTGAACTCGACCTCCTTGCCCGCGTCCTTCATGGCGGACTCCCACTGGTCGAGGGAGCGGTAGGGGGTCCTGCGGGGGCGGGACTTGGCATACCGGTCGGGGCGGTTGCGGTGCGACTCCCACAGCCCCGTGCGCAGCATGTGCGGCCCAGGGAACAGCACGGAGGCACCCACGCGCGCGTGCTCCGCCCGCAGATGCGCGTACAGGGACTCCGTCATCGTCACGACGGCCGCCTTGGTGACCGCGTACACGGACGCCGTCGGCAGCGGCGCGATACCGCCGTCACCGGACGAGGTGTTGACGACATGGCCCGGCTCACCGCCCGCGATCATCCGGGGCACGAAGGCCTGGATGCCGTGGAAGACGCCCCACACATTGACCTCGAAGGCCCACTTCCAGTCGTTCGGCTCGTGCTCCCACATGCGGCCCTCGGCGCCCGAGCCGACCCCCGCGTTGTTGCACAGCACATGCACGGCGCCGAACGTGTCGTACGCCGCCTCGGCGAGCGCGAAGACCTGTTCGCGCGAGCCGACGTCGACCACGCGCGCGTGCACGCTCGCCCCGTCCTCGCGCAGCCCGGCGGCCGCCTTCTCCAGGGCGCCCTCCTCGACGTCCGCGAGGACCACCTTCATGCCGTCCGCCGCGAACCGCCGCGCCATCGCGAACCCGATGCCGCTCGCCGCGCCCGTGACGACGGCGACCTGCCCTTCCCGCAGCTCCATCTCAGACGCTCCCCTCGGGCGGGCCGTCCAGGATCTGCTGCGGGTCGTCGTAGCGCTGGTGGATGTAGGGCAGCAGCGCCTGCGCGCTGACGCGCTCGGCCACCCGGCCCTTCTGGTCCGTGGTCTTCTCGCCGATGGTGATCTCGACGACCCGTCGTACGGGCAGGTCGGCGACCGGGTCGTACATCGACTCGCGCAGGACGACGTCCCCGGTGACCCCCTCCAGCCTGCGGACCTTCTCGTTGCGTACGCAGTGCACGAGCACCGGGTCCGCGTCGAAGCCCGAACCGTCCACCGCGGGAAGGAACTTGAAGTAGAAGTCCGTCTTCTGGACCGGCTCCGGAAGCGGCAGGGCGCCGCTGACCGCGCCGCGCACCTCCACGAAGGCGATGCCGTGCCGGGCCAGCGAGGCGCGCACCACCAGGCCGTCGCGCTCCACCTCGACCTCGCCCAGCTTCTTCGGCTCCCCGAAGACCTCACGTCCGCCGATCAGGGCCCGCTCGTGGGTCATCGGCATGACGAGCGGATACCAGCCGGCCACCCCGTCGTGCTCGGCGGCGACGGCCACCGAGCCCGCGCCGAGCGGATAGCCGGGCAGGTCGACCTTGCTGATGTTGGCCCGCACCAGCGGCCGGTCCGTGGGTTTCAGCGGCGGCGGAAGGACGGCCGCCACCGCGTCCGGAGCGCTCTCCCAGACGGCCACCACACCCGTGGACCAGATGTCGGGCAGCTTCGAACTCGCGCTGCGCGCCGCGGCGATCTCCGCCTCGGTGCGCGCTCCATAACGTACGCGTGCCATGTCGTACCACCCTTCGTCAGGACAACAAGAGGTCTTGCGGGCGGTTCTGTAACACAGTTACAACAGGAGGCGTGAAGAGTGAAGAGACGCGTACGCATCCGGACCGGGAACGCGGCCATCTCGACCGGGAACAGGTCCTCGCCGCCGCCGCGGCGCTCGTCAAGCAGCACGGTCCGCAGGCCCTGACGATGCGCAGGCTCGCCGCCGAGCTCGGCACCGCCGTCACCTCGATCTACTGGCACGTCGGCAACCGCGAGTCGCTCCTGGACGCCCTCGTCGAGCGCACCCTCGCCGACCTCGGCGCGATCCACCCCACCGGCCGCACCCCCGACCGGCGCATCGTCTCCGTCGCGCGCGCCCTGCGCCGCCGGCTGCGCGACCACCCGCACCTCATCGCGATGGTCCACGAACGCGGCCTCACCGAGCGGATGTTCCTGCCCGCGCAGCAGGCCTTGGTCCACGAGGTGCACGCGGCGGGCCTGCGCGGCGCTCGTGCCGCCGACGCCGTACGCGCGGTCCAGGTCCACGTCGTCGGCCATCTCCTGGTCGAGCGCAACCGCGAACGCGCGCCCGTTCAGCGGCCCGGCGAGGAGGAACTGTGGAGCGCGCAGACGGCCGAAGAGGACCCGGCGCTCGCCCGCGCGCTCGCCCGACCCGCCGACCACGAGGCGCTGTTCACCCTGTCGGTCAAGGCACTGGTGTCCGGACTTCTCGGCGAGGCGCACGGCCCAGGGACCTGACTGTCAGTCGTGGCCCGTATCCTCATGGACCATGCTCGAAGACCAGACGACCGCAGCGTCCGCAGCCACCTGGCCGGCCGCGTACCCAACGGGGTACGCGGTCGTCGACGTCGAGACCACCGGTCTCGCCCGCGACGACCGCATAGTGTCGGCTGCCGTCTACCGCGTGGACGCGCGGGGCGAGGTGGAGGATCACTGGTACACCCTGGTCAATCCCCAGCGTGACCCCGGGCCCGTCTGGATCCACGGACTCACCAGCGCCCTCCTCGCGGACGCACCGCTCTTCAAGGACATCGCCGAGGAGTTCGCGTCGCGCCTGGCCGACCGGGTCCTGGTCGCGCACAACGCCGTCTTCGACTGGTCGATGATCGCCAGGGAGTACGCACGCGCCGAGCTCACCGCACCCGTGCGCCAGCGCCTGTGCACCATCGCCCTCTCCAAGGAGCTGCGGCTCCCGCTGCCCAACCACAAGCTGGAGTCGCTCGCCGCGCACTTCGGGGTCGAGCAGCGCCAGGCGCACAACGCCCTGGACGACGCGCGCGTGCTCGCCGAGGCCTTCCGGCCCAGCCTCAAGGCCGCCGCCACCGGCGGGGTGCGGCTGCCGCTCCTGGAGTGCCGTCCGCTCACCGAGTGGTCCGACGGCGCGCCCCGGATCGTCCGCCAGCCCACCGGTCCCGGCTCGGCAGGCTCGTCGTACTCCTCGTACGGCCCGTCGAGTTGGCGTCCCTCGCGCAAGCGGCCCGCCTGCCCGTACCCCAACCCAGGTCGGTACGAACCGGGCAAACAGCTCCAACAGGGCATGCGTGTCGCGTTCTCCGGAGACACCTCCGTCGAGCGCGACCTCCTCGAGGACCGCGCGGTCGAGGCCGGGCTGCACATCGCGACGAGCGTGTCACGCCTGACCAGCCTGCTCGTCACGAACGACCCGGACTCGGGCACCTCCAAGACCGTGAAGGCACGGTCCTTCGGCACCCCCGTCGTCGACGAGGCCGCGTTCGGCCAGCTCCTCCAGGACGTCGCTCCGGCGGCGGAGGGCTGAGCCGCCCGCGGGCGTCAGACGGGTGAATTGTCGGCCCGGTGACCGCCTGCTTGCTCGCTTGCGGGCGCCGCGCGTCCCACCCTGTGGCGCATGGCACGTTGCGAGGTCTGCGGAAACGACTACGGCATGTCGTTCGAGGTGCACGCGCAAGGCGCGGTGCACGTCTTCGACTGCTTCTCCTGCGCCATTCACCGCATGGCGCCCATCTGTGAGCACTGCCGCTGCCGGATCATCGGCCAGGGCGTGGAGGCCGACGGGCAGTGGTACTGCGGTGCGCACTGCTCGCGGGCGGAGGGGCAGGTGGGCATCGTCGACAGGGTGTGACCCGGGCCCTCCCCCAGAGCCCCGACGCCCCGCCCCGGCCGCGTTCCGGAGTACCCCACCCCCGTGCACCCCACGACCGAGTTGTACCGTCGTGGGGTGTACCGCTTCCTGTTGTCCCGGCAGTGGGTGATCCTCACCCTCATCGGCCTCGTTCTCATCCCCACGATGATCGAGCTGGGCTTCTGGCAGCTGCACCGCCACGAGCACCGCGTCGCGCAGAACGCGAAGATCTCCAAGGCCCTGGACGCCGATCCGGTCCCCGCCGAGCGGCTCACCTCGCCCGGACACTCCGTGACGGACTCCGAGCGCTACCGCCGGGTGACCGCGCGCGGCACGTACGACACGAAGGACGAGGTCGTCGTGCGGCGCCGCACGAACGCCGACGAGGAGATCGGGTTCCACGTCCTGACCCCGTTCGTCCTCGACGACGGCAAGGTCCTCCTCGTCAACCGTGGCTGGATCCCGGCGAACGGACCGCAGACCGCGTTCCCCAAGATCCCCGCCGCGCCCAAGGGCGAGATCACCGTCACGGGCCGCCTGATGGCCGACGAGACGTCCGCGCAGAGCGGCATCAAGGACGTCCAGGGTCTGCCGGACCGTCAGATCATGCTGATCAGCAGCGGCCAGCAGGCGCACAGCCTCGGCAAGGAAGTGCTCGGCGGCTACGTCGAACTGACCTCGCCCGAGCCCGCCGACGGCTCCCCGCAGCTGATCGGCGAGCCGGAGCACGGCGACATCGGCCCGCACATGGCGTACGCCGTCCAGTGGTGGCTGTTCTGCTCGGGCGTGCCCATCGGCTGGGTGGTCCTGGTGCGCAGGGAGGTGCGGGACCGCCGCGCCGCTGCCGCGGAGGCGGCGCCCGCCACGGAGTCGACGCCGGCCGCCGTCTAGCGGGCCTCGCGTTCCACGGCCGGGACGCGGCAGGATGGGGCCATGGATCTTGGACTGAAGGACCGCGTCTACGTCATCACCGGTGCCACCCGTGGCCTCGGCAACGCCGCCGCGCGAGCGCTGGTCGCGGACGGCGCGAAGGTACTGATCACCGGCCGGGACGAGAAGACCGTCGCCGAGGCGGCGGCCGAGCTCGGCGACAACGCCCGGGGCATCGCGGCGGACAACGCCGATCCGGCCGTCGCGGCACGGCTGATCTCCGCCGCGCGCGAGCATTTCGGCGGCTTCGACGGTGTGCTGATCAGTGTCGGCGGGCCCGCGCCCGGTTTCGCCGCCGACAACACGGACGAGCAGTGGGCGTCGGCCTTCGAGTCCGTGTTCCTCGGGGCGGTACGTCTGGCCCGTTCCGCGGCGGCGGAACTCGGCGAGGGCGGCGTCATCGGCTTCGTCCTCTCCGCCTCCGTGCACGAGCCGATCCCCGGGCTGACCATCTCCAACGGGCTGCGGCCCGGTCTCGCGGGCTTCGCGAAGTCACTCGCCGACGAGGTCGGCCCCCGGGGCATCCGCGTCGTGGGGCTGCTGCCGTCCCGTATCGACACCGACCGGGTGCGACAGCTCGACGGGCTCTCCGCCGACCCCGAGGCGACGCGGGCGGGCCACGAGTCGCGCATCCCGCTGCGGCGTTACGGGACCCCGGAGGAGTTCGGACGCACGGCGGCGTTCTTCCTCTCGCCCGCGGCCTCGTACCTGACGGGCGTCATGCTGCCGGTGGACGGCGGGGCACGGCACGGGTTCTAGCTGCCCGGGCCCTCAACTGACCCGCTCGGCCCGGTGCTTCACCGCCCGCAACTGCACCACCGCGGGCAGCCGGGCCAGCCCCGCCGAATCCCTGGCGTGCGTCAGCGCCTCCGTGGAGAGCCGGTGCAGCGCCTCGCCGGGCGTCGCATGGGGCTCGAGGAGCAGCGACACCCGTGCCTCGGGGGCGTTGCGGCGGCCCGTCAGAAAAACCCCGGCCCGCTGCACGCCCTCCAGCGACTCCGCCTCCCCCACGAGCACACCCTCCAGGGCCCGCCCCCGCAGCAGCGCGCCCTCGCCGTCCCCGGTCTCCACGAGCACCTCGGCCAGCCTGCGCCGCCGCAACTGCGCCACCAGCCACCACAGGGCAAGCAGCAGGAGCACCGCGAGCACGGCGATCACCGTGGGCCAGAACCACCCCTCGTCCCGCCAGCGTGACCGGTCCGCGTCGCTCAGCAGGACGTCACGCTTCCCGTCGTGGACCCACCACGACGGCGGCGACGCCCCGAGCCCGACCGCGAGGACCGAGCCGCCCCCGACCACGAGCACCAGGCCGATCAGGCCGAGCACCACACGGTTGACCGTCTTCAGCATCGCGCTCAGCCTTTCCTGCCGGGCCGTGCCACCCGGACGGTGAGCGCGGGGCCGCGGGCGAGGCCCAGGTCCCGGATGCCGTCGGCCAGCGTGGCGTCCAAGTCGCTTCGTACGTCGTCGAGTTCACGGAAGTGCGAGACCGCGTGGACGTCCACCTTCGAGCGTGTCATGCGGACCCGCACCGACTGCACCCCTGACACGTCCATCGCCCGGTCCCGCAGCACCATCGCGGCGGCGCCCCGGTGCAGCCCCGCCCGTACGTCCACGTCCCCGCGCCGCATGGCCAGGACCGCCCGGAGCCCGGGGGTCGCGGCGAGCACGAGCAGCCAGATCCCGGCGGCCGCGGCGACCCCGGCGCCGATGAGGACCGCCGTGTCGTCCAGGGGACGCTCGCCGAGTTCGCGGGAGAGGTCGCGCCGCCAGCCCATGGCGGAGTGCCCGGCCCGCACCGCGGTGATGTCGTACAGCAAGAGCCCCGCGCCGCCGAGGACCAGCAGGGCGAGGACGGCGGCGGGCACGCGCCGCGGTGACCAGAAGCGGGTCGCCTTCGTCTCGTCGGCCAGGGTGGGCGGCGGGTCGTAGGCCGCCGCGGAGGCCGACTGGTCGAGTTCGCTCTCGGCGCGTTCGACGACGGGCAGCGGCTGCGTGCCGCCACCGCCGCCCGCCCTGTGAGACCCCTGAGCCTCGCTCATCGCGTCCTCCCCTGCGCCGCGGCCCGCACGTGTGCCGAGTGCAGCCGCTCGACCTGGACCGCGACCTCGGGCACTTCCATCCCCGCCAACGCCTTTACCCGCTGGGCGACTTGGCGACGCACCGCGCCGCACTGCCCGCCGATGTCCGAGGGGTAGTCCAGCTCGACGCTGACCCGGACGCGGGCGACGTCATGGCGCACGGTGACGGTCGCGTGCGGCGGCGAGCAGTCCGCGGGCAACTCCGTGAGGGCCTCGCGTGCCGCCTGCGCCGCGATCTTCGCGACGACCCGGTCGGCGATCAGGGTCGCGCCGCGCTCCCCGGGCCCGACCTGTGCCGCCACCGCTCACCGCCGCCGGTCGTCGCCACGGGTACGGAAGAAGTCGCCGAGCTCCAGGTCCCCCTCGAGGAACCGGCCCGCGACAAACCCTATGGCGCCCAACGCGGCCACCAGCAAGAACGCCCCGAACCCGCCGAAGTACCCGGCGAAGCCGAGCGCCATTCCGGCCACCATGCCGATCACGGCCATGCTCATCGTGCGCTCCTTAGCAAGACGCGGCTTGGGTGGGGCAGGTCCCGTACACGGACGCGTACGGGGATGTCACTGAAGGCGGCCTTGCGGCTCATCGTCTTCCTCGTCCGGGAGCTTCACATCGCTCACCGCGATGTTGACCTCGACGACCTCGAGGCCGGTCATGCGCTCGACGGCCCCGATGACGTTCTCCCGGACGTCGCGCGCGACGTCCGCGATCGACACCCCGTACTCGACGACGATCTCCAGGTCGAGTGCCGTCTGCACCTCTCCGACTTCGGCCTTCACGCCGCGCGACACGGACTTGGAGCCCGAGCCGCCGGGCACCCGGTCGCGTACGGCCCCGAAGGTCCTGGCGAGTCCGCCGCCCATCGCGTGCACGCCGTCGACGTCCCGGGCGGCGAGCCCGGCGATCTTCTCGACCACGCCGTCCGCGATGGTGGTGCGCCCCCGGGTGGCGGGGTCGCCGCCGCCCCTCTTGGTCGTGCCGCTCTTCCCCGCCTCGTCGGTGGACTCCTTCGCGAGGGTTCCCTGGGGCAGGTTCCGCTGTCCGGTGTCGGTCATCGCCGTCCGTCCCTTTCGAAAGGGGATCTACTCCTTCGCCCACACTAAGTGCGGTTACGTCCGCGCGCGCCAGGGATGGGGCAGGCTGGGGCAATGACGGGTGACGGATGGACCGAGGCGGTACGGCGGCAGCTGGGCCTGGGGCGGGTTCTCCCCCTGGGCGGTCCGGGTGACGGCTCCTGGCTGACCGAGGCGTGCGCGGACGGGGTACTGCGCCATGCGGCGGAGGGGGTGAGCGGCGTACGGCTGGGAACTCTGCGGCTCGCGCTCGCCGATCCGTCGCGGGCGGCCGATCCCGCCGTGCCCGCGCCGCCGAGCGCGCTGCCGCCGGGGCCGCTGCGGATCTCGGCGGAGTTCGCGGCCGAGCCGAACGAGCCGCTTCCCGCGGTGGCGGACCGGCTCCGGACGGCGCTGTTCACGGCGGCCGGGGAGCGGCTCGGCCTGGTGGTCGCGGAGGTGGACCTCAGCGTGACGACGCTGCTCGACGCGGGGCAGGCGCCCGTGGCCGTACCGGCGGACCCGGGGAGCACCCAGGCCCCGCCGGACGGGGCGCAAGCGGCGACGGGCGGCGGGGACGAGGCCCGCGTGGCGAGCGCCGCCCTCGAGGTGCCGGGTGTGCGGCGGCTGACCGGCGCCCTCGGCGGCTTCGGACGCGCGGTCCACCTCGCCGAGGCCGTGAGCGATCGGGCGGCGGACGCCGCTCTGCCGCGTCGCCACGCGCGCGTGGAACTGGCGACGGACCGCGAACACCGCGCCCTTGACGTGGCGCTCGCGGTCCGCGCGGTGGTCGGTGACGCCCTGACGGACCACCCGTCGGTGGCGGTCCTGATCACGGCGGTCGAGGAGTGAGCCGCGGCCGGGAGCGCCTACTCGCCGAGCCCCGCCAGATCCCGCAGGCGGCGCCCCTGCGCGGCACGCTCGGCGGTGCGCTGCTCCTCGTACGTACGACCGGCGGCGCCCTGTAGGAGCGCCTTGGTCTCGATGACGGCGTCGCGCGGCGCGGTGAGCAGCGCGGCCGCCAGGTCGCTCACGGACGCGTCGAGCTGGTCGGCGGGCACGACGAGGTTGGCCAGGCCCACGCGCTCGGCCTCGGGGGCGTGGACGAACCGCCCGGTGGCGCAGATCTCCAGCGCGCGGGCGTAGCCGACAAGCCCCACGAGGGGGTGCGTGCCGGTGAGGTCGGGCACCAGGCCCAGGCTGGTCTCGCGCATGGCGAACTGCACGTCGTCCGCGGCGATCCGCAGGTCACAGGCGAGCGCGAGCTGGAAGCCCGCACCGATGGCATGCCCCTGGACGGCAGCGATGGACACGATGTCGCTGCGCCGCCACCAGGTGAACGCCTCCTGGTATTCGGCGATGGTCGCGTCGAGGACGTCGTCGTCGCCGCGCGCCAGGTCGATGAAGGACGGCTCACCGTCGAAGCCCTCGGGCGTGAACGCCTGTCGGTCGAGGCCCGCGGAGAAGGACTTGCCCTCACCGCGGAGCACGACGACACGGACACTGCCCGGCAACATCCGGCCTGCCTCGGCCAACGCCCTCCACAGCGCGGGAGATTGGGCGTTGCGCTTGGCCGGGTTGGCCAGCGTCACCGTGGCGACGGCCTCGTCGACAGTCAGGCGTACGCCGTCCTTGTCGAGTACCGGTGCGGATCCGCCGAGTTCACTGCCGGGCGAAACCATGGGAGCCTCCGATGGTGGTGTGCAGTCGGTGCGGACGCGCGGACGCGCCCGTAAGTGACTGCACAGTAACCACCCGGTCGACCGTGCATACCCCCAGGTCCCTTTAAGGGCTCTGCAGGACGATCGACCGGGTGGCCACCGTCGAAGCCGGTGAACCGCCCGCAGCCGTCAGCCGGCTGCGGCCTTCTTGCCTCGCGTCGCCCCGCCGCGTCCCCGCAGCGTGACTCCGGACTCGCTGAGCATGCGGTGCACGAAGCCGTACGAACGGCCGGTCTCCTCGGCCAACGCCCGGATGCTCGCACCGCCGTCGTACTTCTTCTTCAGGTCTGCCGCGAGCTTGTCGCGCGCGGCGCCGGTTACCCGGCTGCCCTTCTTCAGAGTCTCGGCCACCCGTGCCTCCTCATGGGAAGTGCGCTCTGGACTTCTCATGATCACCCCTCCCGGGCTTCCTGGCCACCCATTCGGCAAGGTCCGTACGACGAGGTTTCCCGCCGGGGAAGGCGACACCACGAGCGGAATGAACGATTCCGCGTACGGAATTCCGCGCCGCCGAATGGGTTGTGGACCGAAGTGCCAGGTCAGCGCGGTGGCGGGCGAAGACCTTGTCCGATGCCCTGCCCGCCGCGGAAATCCGTGTATCCCACACTTCGGTACGAGGAGACCTCACACAGATGAAGGATCACGGCTCGGCCGAATGATCCATACGCTGTGGATCAGTTATTCGATCAACCAATGTGGACGCCCCGCGGGGCGTCGACGGATCAGGCGAGCGCGACCAGATCCGCGTAGTCCTGGCCCCACAGGTCCTCGATGCCGTCGGGCAGCAGGATGATCCGCTCCGGCTGGAGCGCGTCCACCGCGCCCTCGTCGTGCGTGACGAGGACGACCGCGCCCTTGTAGGTGCGCAGGGCGCCGAGGATCTCCTCGCGGCTCGCCGGGTCGAGGTTGTTCGTGGGCTCGTCGAGAAGCAGCACGTTGGCGGAGGAGACCACCAGGGTGGCGAGCGCCAGACGGGTCTTCTCGCCGCCGGACAGGACGCCCGCGGGCTTGTCGACGTCGTCGCCGGAGAAGAGGAACGAACCGAGCGTCTTGCGCACCGACACGAGGTCGAGGTCGGGGGCGGCCGAGCGCATGTTCTCCAGGACCGTGCGCTCGGGGTCCAGGGTCTCGTGCTCCTGGGCGTAGTAGCCGAGCTTGAGGCCGTGGCCCTCGATGACCTGCCCGGTGTCGGGCTTCTCGGCGCCGCCGAGGAGCCGCAGGAGCGTGGTCTTGCCCGCGCCGTTGAGGCCCAGGATGACCACGCGCGAGCCCTTGTCGATGGCGAGGTCGACGTCCGTGAAGATCTCCAGGGAGCCGTACGACTTCGAGAGGCCCTCGGCCATCAGCGGGGTCTTGCCGCAGGGCGAGGGGTCGGGGAAGCGCAGCTTGGCGACCTTGTCGCTCTGGCGCACCTCCTCCAGGCCCGCGAGGAGCTTGTCGGCGCGCTTGGCCATGTTCTGCGCGGCGACGGTCTTGGTGGCCTTGGCGCGCATCTTGTCGGCCTGCGAGTGGAGGGTCGCGGCCTTCTTCTCGGCGTTCTGGCGCTCGCGCTTGCGGCGCTTCTCGTCGGACTCGCGCTGCTGCTGGTAGAGCTTCCAGCCCATGTTGTAGACGTCGATCTGGGCGCGGTTGGCGTCCAGGTAGAAGACCTTGTTCACGACCGTCTCGACCAGGTCGACGTCGTGGGAGATCACGATGAAGCCGCCGCGGTAGGACTTGAGGTAGTCCCTGAGCCAGACGATGGAGTCGGCGTCGAGGTGGTTCGTCGGCTCGTCCAGGAGCAGGGTGTCGGCGTCCGAGAAGAGGATGCGGGCCAGCTCGACGCGGCGGCGCTGACCACCGGAGAGCGTGTGCAGGGGCTGGCCGAGCACGCGGTCGGGGAGGCTGAGCGCGGCGGCGATGGTGGCGGCCTCGGCCTCGGCGGCGTACCCGCCCTTGGTGAGGAACTCCGTCTCCTGGCGCTCGTACTGCTTCATCGCCTTGTCGCGCGTGCCGCCGGTGCCGGTGGCGATGCGCTGTTCGTTCTCGCGCATCTTGCGGATGAGGGTGTCGAGGCCGCGGGCGGAGAGGATGCGGTCGCGGGCGAGCACGTCCAGGTCTCCGGTGCGCGGGTCCTGCGGGAGGTAGCCGACCTCGCCGGAGCGGCTGATCGTGCCGCCGGCCGGGATGCCCTCACCGGCGAGGCACTTGGTGAGCGTGGTCTTGCCCGCTCCGTTGCGTCCCACCAGGCCGATGCGGTCGCCCTTGGCGATACGGAAGGTGGCGTTCTCGATGAGGATGCGGGCGCCGGCGCGCAGCTCGATGCCGGAAGCGGTGATCACGGACAGACTCCTGGGCAGGGGTGGGTATGGACGGCGGAAGGACTGAAGGCGATCACGCCGTCTAATGCACGAGGAGAATGGCCATGCGGCCAATTCTAACGGGGCGGTGCAACAGCTTTTTCTGCCCGGGTTCGTACGTCGTCCGAGGCGCCGCCCGGCAGTTCGTTGCCCAGGGGCGTGCGCCGGGGCACGATCCGGCCGAGGTCGTCCACGGCGATCAGCTGGGAGGTCCATGCTGTCGCGGCGTCGTCGCAGGGCTGGGCGATGATCAGGGCCTTCCCGCGGCGGACGGAGCGGGCGGGCTCGAAGGCGCAGCCGCCGTGCGCGGGCAGCACCCAGCGCAGGTCACCGTCCGCGCTGCGGTAGGCGGCGATGCGCTGCGGGGTGACGACGGCGAGCATGCGGCCGCGGGGGTCGAGCGGCTGGAGGACTCCGGCGGCGCCCCGGGCGGCGGGAGAGCGCAGCCAGGACGCGCTGCCGGGGATGGCGCGGTGCCAGCGCACGGCGCTGCCGTCGGCGCGCGCGGTGTCGGTGACCATGCCGTCGCTCCAGAGCGCGACGGCGTGCCCGGGGACGGGAAGCAGCGCGAGCGGACGTTCTCCCGCGCGGCTGTAGGTCCAGCGGGGGCGTCCGGTCGCCGGGTCGTACGCCTGGACGGCGCGGCCCTTGGTGCGGAGCGCGGGGGCCGGTGCGCCGCCGTCCACGCGCGCGTGGACGGTGAGGTGGTCTCCGTAAGGGGCGGGCCGCGAGTGGTGGGCCGCGGTGATGAGCGGCAGGGCCAGCAGGGCGAGGACCACCGGCAGGGCGAGGCGGGAGCCGCGGCGGGCGGGCACCGGTCTCGCGGGCCCCGGTCCGGACACCTCGAACGGCACTACGGACACGACGCCCCCCTCTTCGGCACATCTGCCGCTCTTCGGCACATCCGCCGGTACCTCTGCCCATGGGACAGGCGCAGAGCGTAGCGGCGGTGTCACCGCGCGGCCCCGGGCGACGGCCGCGACACGGCGCACCGGGCGGCGAGGGTCCCCCGTTCGGACCTCCGTCCGGCGCCGCGCGGACAGGCGCATACCAGGATGAAGACGCCGACATCTCGGCACAGGGCGGCGCGACGCCGTCCCGGATGCGAGGCAGAGGGTGGTGCGCCCATGCAGTTCGACGACGACGCCGGTCTGGACACGTCCGAGGTACAGGACGTGCGGGGCAGCCGGGTCCCCGGCGGCAAGGCGACGGTCGGCGGCGGCATCGCGGGGCTGATCGCGCTGCTCCTCGGGCTGTTCTTCGGGGTCGGCCCCGACCAGCTCGGCCTGTCCTCCGGCGACGAGGAGCCCGCCGCCACCTCCTCGTCCCTCGCGCAGGTGCAGCAGAGCTGCCGTACGGGGGAGGACGCGAACACCAAGGACGACTGCCGCATGGTCGCGGTGGTCAACAGCGTCCAGGACTACTGGCGCCCCGAGTTCCGGCGCAGGGAGGGGACCTACTCCCCCGCGTCCACCGTCCTTTACACCAGCCGGGTGGGCACGGCCTGTGGCGCCGCGTCGTCGGCGGTCGGCCCGTTCTACTGCCCCGGCGACCGGAAGGTCTATCTGGACCTGGGCTTCTTCGACGAGCTGCGGACCAAGTTCGGCTCCAGCGGCGGCCCGTTCGCGCAGGCGTACGTCGTGGCGCACGAGTACGGGCACCACGTGCAGAACCTGATGGGGACGCTGCGGCGCTCCCAGGACGGGCGCACCGGGCAGAACAGCAACGCCGTGAAGGTGGAGCTGCAGGCCGACTGCTACGCGGGCGTCTGGGCGCGGCACGCGACCCGTACCCCCGACGACAAGACGGGCAAATCGCTGATCACCAGCCTCACCGACGCGGACATCCGCGACGGCCTGGACGCGGCGGCCGCCGTGGGCGACGACCGCATCCAGGAGAAGTTCCAGGGCCGGGTCACCCCCGAGTCCTGGACGCACGGCTCGGCCGAGCAGCGCCAGCAGTGGTTCTACCAGGGCTACCGGACCGGCGACATGGCGCAGTGCGACACCTTCCGGTGAGCCGCGGGCCCGGGTCTCAGGAGCCGCCGGTGTGCACCTGGAAGGCCGCCCGGCGCACGGCCTTGGCGAGCGCGGGGTCGGGGTGGGCGGCGGCCAGCGCGACCAGGACCTGGACCGTGCGGGGGTGGCCGATGCGGCGCACCTCGTCCAGGAGCGCGGGCACCGTGGGCTGCTCCGCGGACTCCAGATGGCGTACGAGGAGGTGGGTCTCCCCGTGGTCGGCGACGGCCGCGGCGGTGTCGACCCACAGCCACGTCGACTCCTCCCGCGTCAGGACGAGGTGGACGTCCTCGGGGTCGGCGCCCTCCTGTTCGGCGAGCCAGATCAGGGCGTAGGGCCGCAGCGGGGTCTCGTCCACGACGGCCCGCACCTCCGCCTCGGCCGGGGCGCCGACCACCCGCAGGGCCTCGAAGGCGAGACCGCGCAGGAGGGCGTCCTCGCCGCGGGCGGCGTCCAGGAGCTCGGCGACGGCGCTGCCGACGGGCCGGGCCGCGAGCCACGCGCGGTACTCGGAGCGGGCCGCGTTCGGGCGCAGGCGGGCGCAGCCGCGGAGCATGTCCTCGGCGGACTGCTCGATGTTGCCCGCCGGGCTCTGCGCGGCCACGCAGATCTGCTCCAGCTTGACCCAGACCGCCCAGCTGCCGAGCGGCGTGAGCGTGGCCTGACCGTCGGCGTACGTCAGCGCGCCGACGGCGGCCAGGCCGCGCAGCGCCCAGTCCAGAAGGGTGGCCAGGGCCGGGGTCTCGGCCGGGTCGACCGGCTCGGGCTGCGGGCCGTAGGGGATCTCGCAGCGTTCCGTGCGCAGTTCGGTCACGCGCTGGTCGAGGAGGTCGAGGAGCTGCGCGACGGGCACGGGGCCCGCGGAGAGCTGCAGCAGGGTGAGGAGTTGCGGCATGGCCTCGACGGTCTCGGCCACGGTGGCGGGCGGCAGCTCGCGCGATGCCGCGTGCGTGAGCGACCAGGCGTCGAAGAGGGCGACCCAGCCGCGCAGCACCGCGGCGTCGTCACGGTCCCAGGCGCGCAGCCGCCAGCCGGGGCGCGCGCTGTCGCCGTGCACCTCGATGAGGCCGGCGAGGCGTGCGGTGTCCCAGTCGGCGCGCACCTGATCCGGGGTCAGTGCCAGCTCGGCGGCGGCGCGTTCGGCGGTGGCCGCGGAGAGGGTGCCTTTGCCGTCGGGCGTCGGCCCGCCGCGGCCGGGCCCCGGGCGCAGGGACGCGTCGGCCCAGCGCGCGACCCGCACGGCGTCGGCGAGGCGCTTGCGTGCCATCCGGGCCAGCTCGCCGGGGGCGGGTGTGCCCTCGGGTGGCCGGGGCGCGGGACGGCGCGCGCGCTGCTGCGTCATTGCGCCGGGGGCGGTCAGGGGCCGCGCTGTGCCCCGCTCCACCCCCGCTCGCCTCTCGGCCCTGGGGGTCTGAGCGCGGACGAGTCGGAGCCTTGAGTCGCGCGGGATACGGGACGTCACGGGAGCAGTCTTCCTGTTGACGGTCCGAAAACCCAAACGGAATGCTTGCGCAAGGCTGCGGGGCGCTGCCTGAGGGGGCTTTCGCGCGCTACATGAGGGGCGTGAGGAAGCGTCGCAGCGCCTCTTCGTAGCCCGCGGGGTCGGCGTTCCACATGGCGCCGTGGGGCGCATCCGGAACGGTGTGGAGCGTGACCAGTTCCGGTCGCCTCTCGGCCAGTTGACGGGAGAGCCCCCAGGGGGCGATCACGTCGTCGGGGCCGTGGAAGAGGAGCGTGGGGACCTTGAGCACCTCGGGGTCGGCGGCCTCCAGGATGCGGTCGCCGCGCAGGCCCGTGCGGCCCTGGGCGGCGCGCACCGCGAGCGGCAGGAGGGGGCCGGGCGTGCGGCGGGCCGCGGCGAGCGCGCGCAGGGTGGTCTCCCAGTTCAGGACCGGGGAGTCGAGGACGAGTCCGCTGATCCGGTCGCGCAGGGCGGAGTACGCGGCGGCGTGCAGGGCCATGGCGCCGCCGGTGGACCAGCCGTGCAGGATCACGTTCCGGGCTCCGTTGCGCACGGCGTAGCGGATGGCGGCGTCCAGGTCGCGCCACTCGGTCTCGCCGAGGTGACCGAGGCCGTCCGGGGAGCGGGGTGCGCCGAGGTCGCCCCGGTAGGCGAGGTCGAGCACCGGGAACTGCTGGTGGTGCAGGAAGTCCATGACGACCATGGGGTGCTCGCGGGTGGTGCCAAGGCCGTGCACGGTGATCACCCAGGTGTCCCGGACGCCCGGCACGAACCAGGCGGGCAGCCCGCCGAGTTCGCCGGGGATGTCGACGTCCGCGTGGTCGATGTCCAGGGCGGCGTGCGGGTCTCCGATGTGGACCTGCGGGGTGAGCCAGACCTTCGCCCCGGGTTCCAGGGAGCCGTGCGTGACGCGCTCGAGGCGGCGTACGACGGTGTCCGCCGCGTGCGGCGCGGCGTCCAGGACCGGGCCGATCACGGCATGGCTGCCGTTGCCGCCGAGGCCGTACGTGCCGGGGCGCAGGCTCGCCAGGGCACGGGTCAGGGTGATCTGGCCGGCGGCCGTGGAGTGGACCGTGAGGCGGGGCTCGGTGGGCAGCGGCCGGCCGGCCGGTGCCTTCAGGGCCGCGTTGCTGGCGAACCGGCCCGCGGCGACGGCGGCTGCGCCGCCCATGAGGGCGGTGGTGACGGCGGTGACGGCCGTTGCCGTCGCTTTGGCTTGGCGCACCTGCCCAGTGTCCGGCCCTGGCCCGGCTTGGGCCAGTGGGCGGGGGCCGCGGGGTGATGTCAGTTGGTCCGCGGAGCCTCGCGGCGATCCGTCACCGTTGCCTCGCGGCGATTGGTCACCGCTGGCCGTAGCCCCGCAGCCTGTCCTCCACTTCCCTCAGCTGTCCCGTGGACAGGAGGGTCGGGGCGTGGCCCGGGACGGAGCTCGCCGTGAGCCAGAGGCGGGACATCCACTCGAGCTGCGCCGTGCGGTCGTACGCCTGGTTCAGGGTGTCTCCGTAGGTGACGGTCCCGTGGTTCTGGAGCAGGCAGCCCGAGCGGTCCCTGAGGGCCCGGAGCATGTTCTCGGCCAACTCGTCCGAACCGTAGGGCGCGTACCGGGCGACGCGGACCGGGCCGCCGAGGGCGGCCGTCATGTAGTGGATGGGCGGGAGCTCCGGGACCAGGGTGGAGACGGCGGTGGCGTGCACCGCGTGGGTGTGGACCACGGCTCCGGCGTCCGTGGTGCGGTAGACGGCGAGGTGCATCGGCAGTTCGCTGGTCGGGACGAGGTCGCCGAAGAGCTGGTTGCCGTCCGTGTCGACACCGATGGCGTCGCGCGGGGTCAGGCGGTCGTACGGCACGCCGCTCGGGGTGACCAGGATCGTGCCGCCGACGCGTACGGAGACGTTGCCCGACGTGCCCACGACCAGGCCGTCCGTCACCGTCCTGCGGGCCGTCGCCACCAGCTCGTCCCAGGTCCGCTCGACCGCGTCCCGCCGGTCTTCCCCCCGCGCTTCCCGCTTGGCCCGCTCGTTCCGCTCGGCCCGCTCGTCCCGCTGCTCCGTCATGCCGTGATCCTGCCAGGTGATCAGAATCTCCTCGACGGCTCGGCGAGCCAGTTGAAGAGCTTCTCCCGTGGGTAGCCGGGTACCTCGGGAAGCCCTGATTCCGGGCCTCGTGGCGCCGCTCCGGGCGATCTTCGGCAGGGCTCCGGAAGAACCGGAGCGGCGGTGCCTCGTATTGGGTCACCGCACGGCCCGACCCAGTTCACTTTCCGTTCACTCAGCTTGCCTACGTTCCACTTGCCACTGACGTCCAACAGAAGCCTGGGTAAATGGAACACATCACGCTTCTCCTCGGGATCGTGATCGTTACCGCTCTCGTGTTCGACTTCACGAACGGTTTCCACGACACGGCCAACGCGATGGCGACCACCATCTCGACTGGCGCTCTCAAGCCCAAGACGGCGGTGGCCATGTCCGCCGTGCTGAATCTCGTCGGCGCCTTCCTCTCCGTCGAGGTCGCCAAGACGATCTCCGGAGGGATCGTCAACGAGGACGGACTGAAGACAGAGGTGATCTTCGCGGCGCTCGTCGGCGCGATCCTCTGGAATCTGCTGACCTGGCTGGTGGGCCTGCCCTCCAGTTCCTCCCACGCACTCTTCGGCGGCCTCATCGGCGCCGCGGTCATGTCGATGGGCTGGTCGTCGATCGACGGCGGCACCGTCGTCACCAAGATCCTGCTCCCCGCGATCGCCGCGCCCCTCGTCGCCGGTCTCGCCGCGACGCTGGCCACGCGCCTGACGTACCGCATCGGGCGCAACACCGAGACCAAGGCCACCGCCAAGGGCTACCGCGTGGGCCAGATCGCCTCCGCCGGCCTCGTCTCGCTGGCCCACGGCACGAACGACGCGCAGAAGACCATGGGCATCATCACGCTCGCCCTGGTCACCGGCGGTGTCCTGAACCCGGGCGCCAACCCCCCGATGTGGGTCATCGTCTCGGCCGGTGTCGCCATCGCGCTCGGCACCTACCTCGGCGGCTGGCGCATCATCCGCACCATGGGCAAGGGCCTCACGGACCTCCAGCCGCAGCAGGGCTTCGCCGCCCAGACCAGCGCCGCGACGGTCATCCTGGCCTCCTCGCACCTGGGCTTCTCGCTCTCCACCACCCAGTCCTGCTCCGGCGCCGTGATGGGCGCGGGCCTCGGCCGCAAGGGCGGCGTCGTCCGCTGGTCGACGGCGACCCGCATGTTCGTCGCCTGGGGCCTCACGCTGCCGGCCGCCGGTCTGGTCGGCGCGGGCGCGGAGTTCCTCACCAAGCAGGGCCCCTGGGGTGTCGCGGTGACCGCCGCGCTCCTCGTCGCCGGCTCGGCCGTGATCTGGATGCTGTCCCGGCGCAACGCCGTCGACCACACGAACGTCGCCGACGACGAGATCGGCGGCTCCTCCGCCGACGAGCCCGCCGGCGTCGTGACCACCGCGATCGCCGCCGTCACCCCGCCGCCCACCGGCTCCGCGGTGACGAGCCCCGACGTCGACCTCGTCAAGGCCACCATCGCGGCCCCGACCGGCACCGTGGCGGACCCCGCCCGGCCCGCCACGGTATAAGGACAAGTCAGCATGGACATCGACTGGGCAGCTCTCGGCTCCGTCTTCGGAGTCAGCCTCGCGGTGACGGTGGCCCTGGTGGGCCTGTTCACCCTCGGCATCGTCGGCCTCTCCAAGCACGAGGCGGCCACCTCCGGCGCCTCATCGACCACGGGCGGCGGCGCCGCGGCGGCCCGCACGGGCGCGTACGTCTGCTTCGCACTCTGCGCGGCGGCCGTGGCGTACGGGATCTATCTGATCGTCGCCTGACGACCGGGCTTCTGGGTGGGGTGGGGGGGGGGGGGGGATCGCGACAACCCCCCACCCGCAACCGCGGGCACACCCACAACAACAAAACACCGAACGCAGCGG
>NZ_JBSGUA010000020.1:23093-118722 GCF_053607685.1 Streptomyces sp. NPDC055099
TGCCACCGCCCCGCCGGCGGGGGGCCCGCCCCCCCGCCTTATTATACAACGCCGGCCCCCCGGCGGGGGGGGGGGGGGGGCGCCGCGCCCCCCCCCCCCCCCCCCACCCCACCTTCGTATGTGGGCCTCCGCACACTCTCCCGTCGCAGGTCAACGGCGAGTTGACGGGCCTTCGCGGGCCGTGGTGGACTGCCGGAGCCAATACGGCAGCAGGAGAGGAAGCCGGTGTGAATCCGGCGCGGTCCCGCCACTGTCATCGAGGAGCTGACTCCTCGGAAGCCAGGAACTCTCGCCGCCGATCACGTCGAACCAGGGCGCGGACACCCTGAGTGAGGACATATCGCCATGCGCGGCCGCCCGTTGCCGGACCAGTTCCCGAGCGTGAGCTCACTTCTCGGCACAGCGACCGGCTGAAGCCATGCGTGCCGATCGCGACTTCGCGTACGGCGCCGCCGCCGGCCTTCTCGGTGATCTGTTCCTCGGCGATCCTCGCCGCGGGCATCCGGTCGCCGCGTTCGGGCGGGCCGCCGGTGCCGTCGAGCGTGTCCTGTGGCGTGACCACCGCGGGTGGGGCGCCCTGCACGCCGTGGTGTGTGCCGGAGGCGCTGCCGGTGCGGCCGCCCTGGCCTCCTCTCTCGTACGTGACTCACGCGCCGCCTCCGTCGCGCTGACCGCCGCCACGACCTGGGCCGTGCTCGGCGGGACCTCGCTGGGGCGTGAGGCGCGGGCCGTGGGCGGGGTGCTCGCCGCCGGGGACATCGAGGTGGCCCGGGAGCGGCTGCCGCATCTGTGCGGGCGTGACCCGCAGGCCCTGGACGCCGACGGCATCGCGCGGGCCGTGGTGGAGTCCGTCGCCGAGAACACCTCCGACGCCGTGGTGGGCGCCCTGGTGTGGGGAGCCCTGGGGGGCGTGCCCGGCCTCGTCGCCTTCCGCGCCGTCAACACGCTCGACGCCATGGTCGGGCACAAGTCCGCGAAGTACCGGCGCTACGGGTGGGCCTCCGCCCGGCTCGACGACGTACTGGGGTGGCCGGGCGCCCGGCTCACCGCCGTGCTCGCGGCTGCCGCCGGGGACTCTCCGCGGGGTGCCGTGCGCGCCTGGCGCCAGGACGCCGCAAAGCATCCGAGCCCCAACGCCGGTCCCGTCGAGGCCGCCTTCGCCGGGGCGTTGGGCGTACGGCTCGGGGGGACGCTCTCGTACGGGGGGCGGGTCGAGCACCGGCCTGTCCTGAACGGGGACGGGCGGGGCGTGGACGTCGCGGACATCGAGCGGGCCGTGAAGCTGTCGCGGCGGGTCGGTCTGCTTGCCCTGGGCGTCGCGGCCGCCGTGAGCACGCTACGGAAAGGCAGGGCCTCATGAGTGGTGGACTCCTCGTCGCGGGGACCACGTCCGACGCGGGCAAGAGCGTCGTCACCGCCGGGATCTGCCGGTGGCTGGCCCGCAAGGGCGTCTCCGTCGCGCCCTTCAAGGCGCAGAACATGTCCCTCAACTCCTTCGTCACGCGCGAGGGAGCCGAGATCGGGCGCGCCCAGGCCATGCAGGCGCAGGCCGCCCGGGTCGAGCCGACCGCGCTGATGAACCCCGTACTGCTCAAGCCGGGCAGCGACCGCAGCAGCCAGGTCGTCCTGATGGGCAAGCCCGTGGGCGAGATGAGCGCGCGCGGCTACCACGGGGGGCGACAGGAAGCGCTGCTGTCGACCGTCGTGGGATGCCTGGAGGAACTTCGGGGCAGCTATGACGCCGTGATCTGCGAAGGCGCGGGCAGTCCCGCCGAGATCAATCTGCGGCGTACGGACATCGTGAACATGGGGATCGCGCGGGCCGCCCGCTTCCCCGTGGTCGTGGTGGGAGACATCGACCGCGGGGGCGTCTTCGCCTCCTTCTTCGGGACGACGGCGTTGCTGAGCGCCGAGGACCAGGAGCTGGTCGCCGGGTATCTCGTGAACAAGTTCCGGGGCGACGTCTCGCTGCTCGAACCGGGGCTCGACATGCTCCATGGGCTCACCGGACGGCGCACGTTCGGTGTGCTGCCGTTCCGGCACGGCCTCGGCATCGACGAGGAGGACGGCCTGCGGGTCTCCCTGCGGGGTGCCGTACGGGAGTCCGTCGTCGCTCCCCCGGTCGGCGAGGACGTGCTGCGGGTCGCCGTCTGCGCCGTACCGCTGATGTCGAACTTCACGGACGTGGACGCGCTGGCCGCCGAACCCGGCGTCGTCGTGCGGTTCGTGGACCGGGCCGAGGAACTCGTCGACGCCGATCTCGTGGTCGTGCCCGGCACGCGCGGCACCGTGCGCGCCCTGGAGTGGCTGCGCGAGCGCGGCCTCGCCGACGCCCTCGCGCGGCGCGCCGCCGAGGGTCGCCCCGTCCTCGGCATCTGCGGCGGCTTCCAGGTCCTCGGCGAGCACATCGAGGACGACGTCGAGTCGCGGGCGGGAGCCGTCGACGGGCTCGGGCTGCTGCCCGTGCGCGTGCGCTTCGCGCGCGAGAAGACCCTCGCGCGGCCGGTCGGCGAGGCGCTCGGTGAACCCGTCGAGGGGTACGAGATCCATCACGGCGTCGCCGAAGTCCTGGGCGGGGAGCCCTTCCTGGACGGCTGCCGCGTCGGCGAGGTGTGGGGCACGCACTGGCACGGCTCGCTGGAGTCCGACGCGTTCCGGCGGCGCTTCCTCACCGAGGTCGCCCGCGCCGCAGGGCGCCGCTTCGTGCCCGCGCCCGACACCAGTTTCGGCGTCCTGCGCGAGGAGCAGCTCGACCTGCTCGGAGACCTGATCGAAGAACACGCGGACACGGACGCGCTGCTCAGCCTGATCGAGACCGGCACACCCGCCGGCCTCCCCTTCATCGCACCGGGGGCACCCTCATGACCGTCCTGCTTCTGTCCACCGCCGACACGGACCTCCTTGCCGCCCGTGCCTCCGGCGCCCCCTACCGCATCGGCAACCCGACCCGGGTCGACGCGCAGGCCGAGCTGCCCGCGCTGATCGAGGGCGCGGACATCGCCGTCGTACGCCTGCTCGGCGGGAAGCGGGCGTGGGAGGACGGGCTCGCGGCGCTGAAGGCCGCCGGGATTCCGACGGTGCTGCTCGGCGGCGAGGCCGTGCCGGACGCGGAGCTGATGGCGGAGTCGACCGTGCACGCGGGGTCCGTGGCGGAGGCGCTGCGGTATCTCGTCGAGGGCGGCACGGAGAACTTGCGCGAGCTGGCGCGCTTCCTCAAGGAGGACGTCCTGGCGGCGGGGCACGCGCGCTCCGGTGACGCCCACGAGCGACGGAGCGCCGAGCCGCGGAAGATGCCCGAGTACGGGGTGCACGGCACGCGCGCGTACGTCGAGGGCCGGCCGACCGTGGGGGTGCTCTTCTACCGCGCGCACCAGCTCTCCGGGAACACCGGCTTCGTCGACACGCTGTGCGACGCGATCGAGGCGCGCGGCGCCAACGCGCTCCCCGTGTACTGCGGTTCGCTGCGCGGCGCCGACGCGGGCCTGTACGAGATCCTGGGGAAGGCGGACGCCCTGGTCGCCACCGTCCTCGCGGCGGGCGGCACCCACCCGTCGGGCGCGAGCGCGGGCGGCGACGAGGAGGCCTGGGACATCGGCGCGCTCGCCGACCTCAACATCCCTGTCCTGCAAGGACTTTGCCTGACCTCGTCGCGTGCCACGTGGGAGGCGTCGGACGCCGCGCTCTCCCCCATGGACGCCGCCATGCAGGTGGCGATCCCCGAGTTCGACGGCCGTGTCATCACCGTGCCGTTCTCCTTCAAGGAGCAGGGCCCCGACGACGTACCGGTGTACGTGGCCGACCCCGAGCGCGCCGCGCGGGTCGCCGGAATCGCCCTGCGGCACGCCCAGTTGAAGCACAAGCCGAACGCGGAGAAGAAGCTCGCGCTCGTCTTCACGGCCTATCCCACCAAGCACTCGCGCGTCGGCAACGCGGTAGGCCTGGACACTCCCGCGTCGGCGGTGCGTGTGCTGGACTCCCTGCGGGACGCGGGGTACGTCGTCGAGGGCCACCCCGACAACGGCGACGAGCTGATCCACCGGCTCATCAACGCCGGTGGCCACGACGTCGAGTGGCTCACCGAGGAGCAGCTGGCCGCCGCCCCCGCGCGCGTGCCGCTCGCCGACTACCGGGCGTGGTTCGACAAGCTGGACCCGGAGCTGCGCGACGGCATGCTGGAGGCGTGGGGCGAGCCGCCCGGCAGCCTGTACGTGGACGGCGACGACATCGTGCTCGCCTCCCTGCAGTTCGGGAACGTCGTCGTGATGATCCAGCCGCCGCGCGGCTTCGGCGAGAACCCGATCGCGATCTACCACGACCCCGACATGCCACCCTCGCACCACTACATGGCGGCCTACCGCTGGCTGGAGATGTCCTTCGGCGCCGACGCGGTCGTCCACATGGGCAAGCACGGCACGATGGAGTGGCTGCCGGGCAAGGGCCTCGGCCTGAGCGGTGGTTGCGCTCCGGACGCGGTGCTCGGCGAGCTGCCGCTGATCTACCCGTTCATCGTGAACGACCCCGGCGAGGGCACCCAGGCCAAGCGGCGCGGGCACGCCACGGTGGTGGACCATCTGGTGCCGCCGATGGCGCGCGCGGACACGTACGGGGACCTGGCGAAGCTGGAGCAGCTGCTCGACGAGTACGCGCTGGTCAGCGACCTGGACCCGACGAAGGCCCCCGCCGTGCGGGCACAGATCTGGACGCTGGTGAAGGCCGCAGAGCTGCACCACGACCTGCATGTCGACGAGCAGCCCGACGACGGCGAGTTCGACGAGTTCGTCATGCACATCGACGGCTATCTGTGCGAGATCAAAGACGTGCAGATCCGTGACGGCCTGCACATCCTCGGCGGTGGCCCCGAGGGCGAGGCGCGCGTCAACCTGGTCCTCGCCGTGCTGCGCGCCTCGCAGGTCTGGGGCGGTCAGGCGAACGCCCTGCCGGGTCTGCGGGCCTGCCTCGCCGAGCACTTCGGGCTCAGCGAGAAGGAGCTGCTCGCCGAGCCGGGCGCGGCGGTGAAGGTCGCGGACGGCCTGACCTCGCTGGTCGACGGGCCCGCCCGGACCGGCGCGGACGCCCTGGACCTCCTTGAGCAGCTGTGCCGCCGCCTCGCCGAGGGCATGGAGGAGCGCGGCTGGGAGCTCGGCGCGGTGCGTGAGCTGGTGCGCGAGACCATCGGGGTCGAACTGCCGCCCGCCGTGGCCGTGTTGGGCTTCGCGTGCGAGGAGGTCGTACCCCGGCTGGCCAGGACCACGGACGAGATCGGGCACATCCTGCGGGCGCTCGACGGCGGTTACGTCCCGGCCGGGCCCTCCGGGTCGCCCACCCGCGGCCTCGTGAACGTGCTGCCGACCGGCCGCAACTTCTACTCCGTCGACCCCAAGGCGATCCCCTCGCGGCTCTCCTGGGAGGTCGGCCAGGCGCTCGCCGACTCGCTGATCGCCCGCTATCTGGCGGACACCGGCGACTACCCGAAGTCGGTCGGCCTGACCGTGTGGGGCACGTCGGCGATGCGCACCCAGGGCGACGACATCGCGGAGATCCTGGCGCTCCTCGGGTGCCGTCCTGTGTGGGACGACGCGTCCCGGCGCGTCACCGGCTTCGAGATCGTGCCGGCGGAGGAGCTCGGACGGCCGCGCATCGACGTGACCGTACGGATCTCCGGGTTCTTCCGGGACGCGTTCCCGCACGTCGTCGGCCTGATCGACGACGCGGTACGGGCCGTGGCGGAACTGGACGAGGCCCCGGAGTCCAACTACGTACGGGCGCACGCCGACGAGGACACCGCCGAGCACGGTGACCGGCGCCGGGCCACCTCCCGGATCTTCGGCTCCAAGCCCGGAGCCTACGGCGCCGGCCTGCTCCCGCTGATCGACGCGCGGAACTGGCGCAGCGACGCCGACCTCGCCGAGGTGTACGCGGTCTGGGGCGGCTACGCCTACGGGCGCGGGCTCGACGGCAAGGCCGCGCGCGGCGACATGGAGACCGCGTTCCGGCGGATCGCCGTCGCCGCGAAGAACGTGGACACGCGCGAACACGACCTGGTCGACGCCGACGACTACTTCCAGTACCACGGCGGCATGGTCGCCATGGTGCGGCACCTGACGGGCGAGTCCCCCGAGGCGTACGTGGGCGACTCGGCGACCCCCGACCAGGTGAAGACGCGGACCCTGGGCGAGGAGACCCACCGCGTGTTCCGGGCCCGCGTGGTCAACCCCCGCTGGATGGCGGCCATGCGGCGCCACGGCTACAAGGGCGCCTTCGAGATGGCCGCCACCGTGGACTACCTCTTCGGGTACGACGCGACCGCGGGCGTGGTCGACGACTGGATGTACGAGAAGCTCTCCGCCGAGTACGTCTTCGACCCGGAGAACCGGGAGTTCATGCAGAAGTCCAACCCCTGGGCGCTGCGCGGCATTTCGGAGCGGCTGCTCGAAGCGGCCGAGCGTGGCCTGTGGGCCGAGCCGGACGCGGGGACGCTGGAGCGGCTGCGGGCCACCTACCTGGAGCTTGAGGGCGATCTTGAGGGGGACGGGTGAGGCCCACCGTCCCCTGCCAAGACCTGGAACACGCAATGGAGGCCTTGTGAGTACCCCCTATCCGTTCACCGCCCTCGTCGGCCAGGACGACCTGCGGCTCGCCCTGCTGCTCAACGCCGTGTCACCCGCCGTCGGCGGTGTCCTCGTACGCGGCGAGAAGGGCACCGCCAAGTCCACCGCGGTGCGCGCCCTTTCGGCGCTGCTCCCGCAGGTGCCCGTCGTCGCCGGCTGCCGGTTCTCCTGCGACCCGGCCGCCCCCGACCCCGCCTGCCCCGACGGCCCGCACGAGGCGGGCGGGGCCTCCGTGCGGGACGCGCGGATGGTCGAGCTGCCCGTGGGCGCCTCCGAGGACCGTCTGGTCGGCGCGCTCGACATCGAGCGCGCGCTCGCCGAGGGCGTCAAGGCCTTCGAGCCCGGCCTGCTCGCCGACGCGCACCGCGGCATCCTCTACGTCGACGAAGTGAACCTGCTGCACGACCACTTGGTGGACCTGCTGCTCGACGCCGCCGCCATGGGCGCCTCGTACGTCGAGCGCGAGGGCGTCTCCGTGCGCCATGCCGCGCGGTTCCTGCTCGTCGGCACCATGAACCCCGAAGAGGGCGAACTGCGACCGCAGTTGCTCGACCGGTTCGGGCTCACCGTCGAGGTCGCCGCGTCGCGCGAGACCGATCAGCGGGTGGAGGTCGTCCGTCGGCGGCTCGCGTACGACGACGACGCGGAGGGGTTCGCCGCGCGCTGGCACGACGAGGAGGCCGCGCTGCGTGCCCGGATCGTCGCGGCCCGCGCGCTGCTGCCCCACGTGCGGCTCGGCGACGGCGCGTTGCGGCAGATCGCGGCCACCTGCGCGGCCTTCGAGGTCGACGGGATGCGGGCCGACATCGTGATGGCGCGTACGGCGACGGCGCTCGCCGCCTGGGCGGGCCGCGAGGACGTGCTCGCCGAGGACGTGCGCCAGGCCGCGCTCCTCGCGCTTCCGCACCGGCGCCGGCGCAACCCCTTCGACGCGCCGGGACTCGACGAGGACAAGCTCGACGACACGCTGGAGCAGGCTTCCGACGGTGACCAGGGCGACGACGACCCGGACCCGGACGGCCCCGGCGGTGGCGGCAACCCCCCGGAGAGCGGGCCCGACACGCCCGACACGCCCGGCTCGCCGGAGTCGCAGCCGGAACAGCCGGAAACGCAGGGCGACACGGGCCAGGAGGACGAGGCGTCCCCCGCGCAGGCTCCGGCAGCCGGTGGCGGTGAGCAGCAGCCCGTGCGGGCCGCGGAGCCGTTCCGCACGAAGATGCTGAGCGTGCCCGGCCTGGGCGAGGGTGCCGCGGGGCGGCGCTCACGGGCGCGGACCGAGCACGGGCGGACCACCGGGGCCCGGCGGCCCCAGGGTGCGCTCACCAAGCTGCACCTGGCGGCCACCGTGCAGGCGGCGGCCCCGCATCAGCGGGCGCGCGGGCGCTCCGGGCGGGGGCTCGTCGTACGGCGTGACGATCTGCGGCAGGCGACGCGGGAAGGGCGTGAGGGCAACCTCGTGCTCTTCGTCGTGGACGCCTCCGGGTCCATGGCCGCGCGGCAGCGGATGAGCGCGGTGAAGGGCGCGGTGCTCTCGCTGCTGCTCGACGCCTACCAGCGGCGGGACAAGGTCGGCCTGGTCACCTTCCGGGGGGCCGACGCGGAGGTGGCGCTGCCGCCCACGTCGTCCGTCGACGCGGCTGCCGCCCGCCTGGAGACGCTGCCCACGGGCGGACGTACCCCGGTCGCGGCCGGGCTGCTCAAGGCGCACGAGGTGCTGCGGGTGGAGCGGCTGCGCGATCCCGCGCGGCGTCCGCTGGTGGTGGTCGTGACGGACGGCCGGGCCACGGGTGGCGTGGAGCCGGTGGCCCAGGCGGGGCGTGCGGCGCGGCTCTTCGGGGCCGCGGGGATCGCCTCGGTGGTCGTGGACTGCGAGTCAGGGCCCGTACGGCTCGGTCTCGCGGGGCAGCTCGCGGGTGAGCTCGGCGGGACCGCCGTGACGCTCGACGAGCTGCGGGCGGAGTCCATCGCCGGGCTCGTCAAGGACGTACAGGGAACTCGTATGAGGAGCGTGGCCTGATGCCTCAGGGGCAGCCGAGCGTGGTGCCGGACGACGGGCTCACCACGCGTCAGCGGCGCAACCGTCCGCTGGTGGTCGTGCACACCGGGATCGGCAAGGGGAAGTCCACCGCCGCCTTCGGGCTCGCGCTGCGGGCCTGGAATCAGGGGTGGCCCATCGGGGTCTTCCAGTTCGTGAAGTCGGCGAAGTGGAAGGTCGGCGAGGAGAACGCCCTCAAGGTCCTCGGGGCCTCCGGCGAGGGCGGGTCCGTCGACTGGCACAAGATGGGCGAGGGCTGGTCGTGGATCCAGCGCGCGCCGGCCGACGGCGAGCAGAGCAACGAGGAGAAGGCCCGCGAGGGCTGGGAGCAGGTCAAGCGAGACCTCGCCGCCGAGACGTACCAGCTGTACGTGCTCGACGAGTTCGCCTACCCCATGCACTGGGGGTGGATCGACACGGACGAGGTCGTCGAGACGCTCCGGGCGCGGCCCGGGAACCAGCATGTCGTCATCACGGGGCGCAACGCGCCTGCTGAGCTGGTCGAGTTCGCCGATCTCGTGACGGACATGTCCAAGGTCAAGCATCCGATGGACGCCGGGCAGAAGGGCCAGAGGGGCATCGAGTGGTAGCTCGGCTTGTGGTGGCAGCGCCGTCTTCCGGAAGCGGGAAGACGACCGTCGCCACGGGGTTGATGGCCGCGTTCGCCGCGGCCGGGCTCGCCGTGTCCCCGCACAAGGTGGGGCCCGACTACATCGACCCCGGGTATCACGCGCTGGCCACGGGCCGCCCCGGGCGGAACCTCGACGCCTTCATGTGCGGGCCCGAGCTGGTCGCGCCCTTGTTCGCCCATGGGGCGCGGGGATGTGATCTCGCCGTGGTCGAGGGCGTCATGGGCCTTTACGACGGAGCCTCCGGGCAGGGCGAACTCGCTTCCACCGCGCAGGTGTCGAAGCTGCTGCGGGCACCTGTGGTGCTTGTCGTGGATGCTTCTTCGCAGTCGCGGTCCGTTGCCGCGCTTGTGCATGGGTTCGCCTCGTGGGATCCGGAGGTGCGGATCGGGGGCGTGATTCTGAACAAGGTGGGGTCTGCGCGGCATGAGGCGTTGCTGCGGGAGGCGCTGGATGAGTCGGGGGTCCCGGTCCTCGGGGCGCTGGGGCGCGCCCCGCAGGTCCAGGCTCCGTCGCGGCACTTGGGGCTTGTGCCGGTCGCCGAGCGGCGGGCTGAGGCTTTGGAGTCTGTTGCGGCGTTGGCCTCGCAGGTCCGCGAGGGGTGCGACCTCGATGCGATTCTCGCGCTGGCGCGCAGTGCGCCTGCGTTGTCGGGTGACGCGTGGGATCCGGTTGCGGTGGGTGCCCCCCAGGGACTGCACCATCCGGCCAACCCCGTGGTCGCCATCGCAGGTGGCCCCGCCTTCTCGTTCTCCTATGCGGAGCATGTCGAGCTGCTGACCGCCGCCGGGGCCGATGTCGTCACCTTTGATCCTCTGCACGATGAAGAGCTGCCGCCCGGCACCGCCGGGTTGGTCATCGGCGGTGGCTTCCCCGAGGTGTACGCGCCCGAGCTCTCCGCCAACGAGCCGTTGCGCAAAGCCGTCGCCGAGCTGGCGCTCGGCGGTGCGCCCGTGGCCGCCGAATGCGCCGGACTGCTGTACCTGACGAGGGAGCTGGACGGGAAGCCGATGTGCGGGGTGCTCGACGCGCACGCGCGGATGTCCGAGCGGCTCACGCTCGGGTACCGCGACGCCGTGGCCGTGTCCGACAGTTCCCTCGCCGTCGCCGGGACACGGATGCGGGGGCACGAGTTCCACCGCACCGTCGTCGAACCGGGCGCCGGGGCGGTCGCCGCCTGGGGGATGCACGCGCCCGAGCGGCGCCTCGAAGGCTTCGTACAGCAAGGTGTGCACGCGAGTTACCTGCACACGCATTGGGCCGCCGAACCCGGTATCGCCCGTCGGTTCGTAGAGAGGTGCAGAGGATGGGCAGCAGCATGAGCAGCAAGCTGGTCGGCGTCGGGGTCGGCCCCGGAGACCCCGAGCTCGTCACGGTCAAGGGCGTCAACGCGCTGCGTGCCGCCGCTGTCGTCGTCGTGCCCGTCATGGCCGCGCCTGACGGCACGGACGGCGGCGAGCGCGGGCGCGCCGAGTCGACGGTGCTGCACTACGTGCCCGAGGACAAGGTCGTACGCGTCGTGTTCGCGCTCAACGAGCGCAGTGACCGGCAGCGCCGCGAGGCCGCCTGGGACGCCGCCGGGGAGCGGGTCGCCGCGCTGCTGCGGGAGCACGGCTCGGTGGCGTTCGCGACGATCGGCGACCCCAACGTGTACTCGACGTTCACCTATCTCGCGCAGACCATCGCGGAGCTCGTGCCCGGCGTCGAGGTGGAGACCGTGCCCGGCATCACCGCCATGCAGGACCTCGCCGCGCGCAGCGGCGCCGTCCTCACCGAGGGCACCGAGCCGTTGACGCTGGTGCCGGTGACCGCGGGCGCCGCCGTGCTCAAGGACGCGCTCGCCGGGCCCGGCACGGTCGTCGCCTACAAGTTCGGCCGGCTCGCCCATGAGGTGGCCGCCGCGCTGCGGGAGACCGGGCGGACCGAGGACGCGGTGTGGGGGTCGGCCCTGGGGCTGCCCGAGGAGTCCATCCAGGGGGCCGCCGAACTCGGCGACGCGCCGCTGCCCTACCTGTCCACCCTCATCGCTCCCGCACGGCGCGAGAGCGGCCGGGGCGGAAAACTGTGACACCCTCCGCGGGCGCCTCACTCCGCGATGCCCACCACCAGCCAGATGAACCCCGCCCCGGCCACCGTGCACAGCAGCGTCGAGCGGGCCGGGTGCTCGTGGTGGGCCTCGGGCAGGATCTCCGCGGCGGCGAGGTAGAGCAGTGCTCCGCCGAAGAAACCGAGATATCCGCCGAGAAGTTGCTCCGGGATGGTGAACAGGAGCGTCGAGGCGGCGCCCGCCACGGGGGCCACCGCGTCCGCGAAGAGCATCGCGAGGGCCTTGCGGCGTGCGTTCCCGTACAGGCTGGTGATCGTGTACGTGTTGAAGCCGTCCGCGAAGTCATGGGCGACGACCGCCAGGGCCACCGCCGCGCCCATGCCGCCGCCCACCTGGAACGCGGCGCCGATCGCGATGCCGTCCATGGCGCTGTGCCCGACCATCGCGCCGGCCGCCGTCAGACCCACCTGAGGAACGCGGCCGTTGTGCTCGTCCGCCCCGTGCGCGGCGTGCCGGCCCGCCAGGAGACGCTCCACCAGGTGCGCGGCGAGGAAGCCCGCGACGAACAGGAGCAGCGCCGCCGGTACGCCGAAGACCGGGGTGCCCGATGCCTCCAGCGCCTCCGGCAGCAGATCCAGGCCGACCACGCCGAGCATCAGACCGCCCGCGAGCCCCAGGACGAGGTGGCGCCGGTCAGTGACCCGCTGGGCCGTCCAGCCGCCCACCAGGGTCATCACAAAAGCGCCGAGCGCCACGAACACCGCCATGCGCCCTTGCTAGCCGATTGACCCCCCGCCCCGCACATCCGGCGCGGGGCGACACCCATTGTTTTTCTGTTTCGTACGAGAGGAACCCACCCATGGCCGACGCCGAAGCCACCACCGGCAAGGTGACCTTTGTCGGGGCAGGGCCCGGCGCCGCCGACCTGCTCACCTTCCGTGCCGCCCGGGCGATCGCGGACGCCGATGTCGTCATCTGGGCCGCCAGCCTCGTCCAGGCCGAAGTCCTCGAACACGCGCGCGAAGGCGCAGAGATCCTCGACTCGGCGACGATGTCACTCGAAGAGGTGGTCTCCGTCTACGAGCGGGCCGCCGCCGAGGGCCTGAAGGTCGCCCGGATCCACTCCGGCGACCCGGCTCTGTGGGGCGGCACGCAGGAGCAGGTCGACCGGTGCGCCGACATCGGCGTGGAGACCGAGATCGTGCCCGGCGTCTCGTCGTTCTCGGCGGTCGCGGCGATCGCACAGCGGGAGCTGACGATCCCCGAGGTCGCGCAGTCCGTGATCCTCACCCGGCTCGGCGGCGGCAAGACGCCGATGCCGCCCGGCGAGGAGGTGCGGGAGTTCGCGCGGCACGGCACGACGATGGCGCTGTTCCTCTCGACGGCGCGCAGCGGGCAGTTGGTGCGGGAGCTTCTGGAGGGCGGCTACCCGACGACCACGCCCGTCGTCATCGCGTACCAGGTGACGTGGCCCGAGGAGCTCGTGCTGCACTGCACCATCGAGACCCTCGAGGAGACGGTCAAGGAGCACAAGCTCTGGAAGCACACCCTCTTCCTGGTCGGCCCCGCCCTCGCCGCGCACGGCACCCGCTCGCACCTGTACCACCCGGGCCACTTCCACGGCTTCCGCAAGGCCGACCCGCAGGCGCGGGCCGCGCTACGCGCCGAGAGGGCCACCTCATGATCACCGTCGTCGGTACGGGCACGGGGGCGCCGCTCGACGCGGCGGCCCTGGACGCCGTGCGCGCCGCGGGGCTCGTGGTGGGCGCCCGGCGGCACATCGACGCCGTCCAGTTGGCTCCGGGTACGGCCCGGGTCGTGATGGGGCCGCTCGCCCCCGCACTCGACGCCATCGAGGAGCAGCTGGCCAAGGCGGACGGGGTGACAGGCGTCGGCGGTGTCGTCGTGCTCGCCTCCGGTGACCCGGGGTTCTTCGGGATCGTGCGGGCGCTCGCCGAGCGGTTCGGGTCCGCCGCGCTCGACGTCCGGCCCGGCGTCTCGTCCGTGGCCACCGCGTTCGCGCGGGTCGGGCTCCCGTGGGACGACGCGGTGGTGGTGAGCGCGCACGGACGCGATCCGCGCACCGCCGTGAACGCCTGCCGCGCGCACCCCAAGGTGGCCGTCCTGACCGGCCCCGGCAGCGGCCCCGCCGAGCTCGGCGCCGAGCTGGTGCGCCGCGCCGACACCCGCACCCTCGTCGTCGCCTCCTGCCTGGGCGACCCGGAGCACGAGCGGATCGAGCGGGTCACCCCGGCCGAGGCCGCGGGCCGCGACTGGGGCACCGCGGTGAGCGTCGTGCTGTGCCTGGACGAGGAGCGGGCCCTCGCGCCCGTGCGCACCGTGGCCGGACCGCGCCTCTCCCCCGGCCGATGGGCCCTGGACGAGGACGAGTTCTCGCACCGCGACTCGATGATCACCAAGTTCGAGGTGCGGGCGCTCGCCCTGGCCCGGCTCGGGCCGCGCACCGGTGACCTCGTGTGGGACATCGGCGCCGGTTCGGGCTCGGTCGCCGTGGAGTGCGCGCGGTTCGGAGCGGCCGTCGTCGCCGTGGAGAAGACCGCCGACGGGGTCGAGCGGGTGCGGGCCAACGCCGCCGCGCACGGTGTCGACGTACGCGCGGTGCACGGGGCGGCGCCCACCGTCCTGTCGGATCTCTCGGACCCGGACGCCGTGTTCATCGGGGGCGGCGGCCGTGAGCTGCCCGCCATAGTGGCCGCGTGCGCGCGGCGGGCGCGGCGGACCGTCGTGGTCGCCATGGCGGCGATCGACCGGGTGCCCGCGGTCCGGGCCGCGCTGAGCGACGCCGGGTACGACTGCGACGGCGTACTCCTGCAGTCCTCGCGGCTCGCGCCGCTGCCCGGCGAGGTCTCGCGGCTCGCCGCGACCAACCCGGTCTTCCTGGTGTGGGGCACCCGCCCCGCGTCTTCTTTGTCTGAGTCCATGTCTGAGTCCATGTCTGAGTCCATGTCTGATTCCTTGCCTGAAGGAGAAGTTCAGTGATCGGCCTGATCTCCGCCACATCGGCGGGCGGCGCGGCACGCGACCGCGTCGTCGCGGCGTGGCCCTCGCGGACGCGGGTGTACGAGGGTCCCGTGCGGGAGGCCTTGGAGCTGGCCTTCTCGGAGTGCGACCAGGTGGTGTGCTTCCTCGCCACCGGCGCCGTGGTGCGCCTTGCCGCGCCGCTCCTGCGGGGCAAGGACGTCGACCCGGGTGTCGTCTGTGTCGACGAGGCGGGGCGTTTCGCCGTCGCCCTGCTCGGCGGGCACGAGGGCGGCGCGAACGCGCTGGCCCACGAGGTGGCGGACGTCCTGGGCGCCACGCCTGTCGTGACGACAGCGACCGATGCCGTGGACGTGCCGGGGCTCGACACGCTCGGTCTGCCGGTCGAGGGGGACGTCGCCGGGGTCTCCCGCGCGGTCCTCGACGGTGAACCGGTCGCCCTGGACGCGGAGTTCAGCCACCCGCTGCCTCCGCTGCCGTCCAACGTCGCACCTCAGCAGGGGCAGCGGCAGCCGGGCGGGCCGGTGATCCGGGTGACGGACCGGGTGCTCGAACTCGGCCCGGGTGAGGTCGTGTTGCGTCCGCCGTCCCTCACCGTGGGCGTGGGCGCCAGCAAGGACGCGCCCGCCGATGAGGTCTTCGGGCTCATCGAGGACACCCTGCGCGACGCGGGGCTCTCCCCCGCGTCCGTCGCCGCGCTCGCGACCGTCGACGCGAAGGCCGGGGAGCCGGGCATCGTCGAGGCGGCGGCGCGGCTCGGGGTGCCGGTCGTGACGTACGCGGCCGACGAACTGGCCGCTGTCGACGTCCCGAACCCCTCCGACGCGCCGCTCGCCGCCGTCGGTACGCCCTCGGTGGCGGAAGCAGCGGCACTGCGCGGCGGCGGCCAACTCCTCGTGCCCAAGCGGAAGTCGGCGCCCGAGGGCCGTGCGCCGATGGCGACCTGCGCGGTCGTGCGCCGCACGCCCCGCGGGCGGCTGGCCGTGGTCGGGCTCGGCCCCGGCGCACGCGATCTGCTGACGCCGCGTGCCCGCGAGGAGCTGCGCAGGGCCTCGGTCCTGGTCGGCCTCGACCAGTACGTCGACCAGATCCGCGACCTGCTCAGGCCCGGCACGAAGCTCATCGAGTCGGGGCTCGGAGCCGAGGAGGAGCGGGCCCGTACCGCTGTCGCCGAGGCTCAGAAGGGGCAGGCGGTCGCGCTGATCGGCTCCGGTGACGCGGGCGTGTACGCGATGGCGTCGCCCGCGCTCGCCGAGGCGAGCGACGACATCGACGTCATCGGCGTACCCGGCGTGACGGCCGCGCTCGCCGCGGCGGCGATCCTGGGCGCGCCGCTCGGACACGACCACGTGTCCATCAGCCTGTCCGACCTGCACACCCCGTGGGAGGTCATCGAGCGCCGGGTGCGCGCGGCGGCCGAGGCGGACATCATCGTCACCTTCTACAACCCGCGCAGCCGGGGCCGCGACTGGCAGCTCCCGAAGGCCCTGTCGATCCTCGCCGAGCACCGCGAGCCCACGACGCCCGTGGGTGTCGTGCGCAACGCGTCCCGCCCGGACGAGTCGGCGCGTCTGAGCACCATCGGCGAACTCGACCCGGCGGTCGTCGACATGATGACGGTCGTGACCGTCGGCAACACCGCGACCCGCGAGATCGCGGGCCGCATGGTGACCCCGCGCGGCTACCGCTGGCAGCAGGCCGACGAGTCGGAGGTGACCAAGTGACCCGTGTCGTCCACCCCATCGAGCAGGAGTCGTTCCGGAGGCTGCGGGCCCGCCTGGACACCTCGCACTTCGCGTCGCTGACCCGCGCGGTGGTGGAACGCGTCATCCACTCCGCGGCCGACCTCGACTACGCGACGGATCTCGTCACCGACGAGAGCGCCCTGGTGGCCGCCCACGCGGCGCTGCACGCGGGCGCGCCCGTGGTCGCCGACGTGGAGATGGTCGCGGCGGGCATCACGAAGCGGCAGACGGTCTGCCGCCTCAAGGACGCCAAGGCCCATGACGGGCTGACCCGTTCGGCCCACGCGATCCGTCTCGCGTACGAGCAGGTGGGCCCCGGAGCGCTCTGGGTGATCGGCTGCGCGCCGACCGCCCTGGAGGAGCTGCTCGTCCTCGACGCCGCGCCCGCGCTGGTGATCGGCCTGCCGGTCGGCTTCGTGGGAGCGGCCGAGTCCAAGGCGGCACTGCGCGAGAGCGGTCTGCCCGCCGTCAGCAACGTGTCGGAGAAGGGCGGCTCGGCGGTGGCCGCGGCGGCGCTGAACGCGCTCCTGTACCACCCCGCGCCGACGCCCGGCCCGAACGAAACAATCACCGAAGCATCCAAGGAGTCCCAGTGACCACCCCGCCCGCACTGCTCATCGCCGGACACGGCACCCGTGACGACGCCGGGGCGGCCGCCTTCCGGGACTTCGTGCAGGAGCTCGCCCGCCGCAACCCCGAACTCCCGGTCGCCGGCGGCTTCATCGAACTGTCCCCGCCGCCGCTGGGCGACGCGGTCACCGACCTCGTGGACCGGGGCGTCAAACGTTTCGCGGCGGTCCCGCTGATGCTGGTGTCCGCCGGGCACGCCAAGGGCGACATCCCCGCGGCGCTCACCCGCGAGAAGGAGCGCCACCCCGGCATCTCGTACACCTACGGCCGCCCGCTCGGCCCGCACCCCTCGATCCTGAAAGTCCTCGACCGCCGTCTGGACGAGGCGCTCGGCGGCTCGGTCCGCACGCCCGAGGACCGCGCGGACGTCACGGTGCTGCTCGTGGGCCGCGGTTCGACCGACCCGGACGCCAACGCTGAGGTGTACAAGGCGGCCCGGCTGCTGTGGGAGGGGCGCGGTTACGCGGGCGTGGAGACGGCGTTCGTGTCGCTGGCGGCGCCGGACGTGCCCTCGGGCCTGGACCGCTGCGTGCGCCTGGGCGCGAAGCGGATCGTGGTCCTGCCCTACTTCCTCTTCACGGGCATCCTGCCGGACCGGGTCCGCCAGCAGACGGACGGCTGGGCGGCGGCGCACCCCGACACCGAGGTCCTCTCGGCGAACGTGATCGGCCCCGAGGAGGAGCTGCTCGACCTCGTCATGGAGCGCTACCGCGAGGCGGTCAAGGGCGACCTGCGGATGAACTGCGACTCCTGCGTCTACCGCATCGCCCTGCCCGGCTTCGAGGACAAGGTGGGGGCCCCGCAGCAGCCGCACTTCCACCCGGACGACGACGGGGACCACGGGCACGGGCACGGGCACGGTCATGGTCACGGACACGGCCACCACCACGGTTCGCATGCGCACTCCCACTGAGGGCCGCACTCCCCCTGAGAGCACGTACGAGGGTGGCCCGGACCTGCGGCATCACGGGGATGCCGAGGTCCGGGGCGCCGCCGGCCTCACCGACCTCGCGGTGAACGTCCGCGCGGACACCCCGCCCGCCTGGCTGAAGCGGCACATCGCCGCCTCGCTGGACGGCCTCGCCGCCTACCCGGACGGCCGGGCGGCGCGGGAGGCGGTGGCCGAGCGGCACGGCGTGACGCCGGACCGGGTGCTGCTCACGTCGGGCGCGGCGGAGGCGTTCGTGCTTCTCGCCCGCGCACTGAAGGTGCGCAGGCCGGTCGTGGTGCACCCGCAGTTCACCGAGCCTGAGGCGGCGCTGCGGGACGCGGGGCACGAGGTGGGGCGGGTACTGCTCCGGGAGGAGAACGGCTTCCGTCTCACGGGGGCGAAGATCCCCGAGGACGCCGACCTGGTCGTGATCGGCAACCCGACGAACCCGACGTCGGTACTCCACCCGGCCGCCTCGATCACCGAACTGGCCCGCCCCGGCCGGGTGTTGGTGGTGGACGAGGCGTTCATGGACGCGGTGCCGGAGGAGCGGGAGGCGCTGGCGGGTCGCACGGATGTGCCTGGGCTCGTGGTCCTGCGAAGCCTCACCAAGACGTGGGGACTTGCGGGGCTGCGGATCGGTTACGTCCTTGCCGACCCGGAGACGATCGCTTCCCTGTCGCGGGCTCAGCCTCTGTGGCCGGTGTCTTCGCCTGCCCTCGCGGCGGCGGAGGTGTGCGTGGCTCCTGCGGCGCTTGCCGAGGCTTCGGAGGCGGCGGTACGGGTGGCCGCTGACCGGGCCCATCTCCTCGCCGGGCTGCGGGAGTTCGCCCCCTTCGGGGTGCGGGCCGTCGAGCCTGCGGAGGGGCCCTTCGTGCTGGTGCGGGCTCCTGATGCCGTGGCTCTGCGGGAGCGGTTGCGGGAGCGGGGGTTCGCCTTGCGGCGGGGGGACACGTTTCCCGGGCTGGGGGCTGAGTGGCTTCGGGTGGCTGTGCGGGATCGGGGGACTTCGGATCGGTTGGTGGGGGCGGTGCGGGGGTTGTTGCGGGGTTGATTTTCCCCAACCCCGCCCCTTCCCGGCTGTATCGATTGGCGGCTTCGCCGCGCAGGGGCTCTGCCCCAGACCCCGGCCCTCAATCGCCGGACGGGCTATCTCAGCCCGGCCGGCGTTTGAGGCCATCTTTTCGGGGGTCCAGGGGGCGGAGCCCCTTGGTTTCGGGAAGGGGTGGGATTGGGGAGAGCCCCGCAGGGAACGCCCTACCTCACACCTTCCGCCCCCGGCGAGTCACCGCCACCGCCCCGCCCCCCACGGCGAGAAGCAGCGCCCCGCCCGCCACCAGGTACGGCGTCGAAGAGTTCCCCCCGGTCTCCGCGAGATTCGCCTCCGCCGGCTTCGCGGGCTTTTCGGCGACCGGCTTCTCCCCCGCACCCCCCTGCGGCTTCACCGGAGCCGAAGGCTCAGGCTTGGCCGCGGCAGCGCGCGGCGCCTCGCAGGACGCCCCCGCCAACGTCACCGTCCCCTCCACCTCCGCCACATTCAGCTTCAGGGGGTTCACGGACACCGTCAGCTCCAGCGCGGACGCCGCAGCCGTACGCGACGTCGTATGCGTCTTGGACAGGTCGAGCCGCACCTCCCCGACCCCCGGCACCTTCACCTGGGTCGTCCCCCCGGCCGACAGCGTGACCTTCTTGCCGAGCACCGTCACGGCGCCCAGCACATTCGACTCGGCGACCGGCCGCTTGCCCGCCTCGCAGACCGCCTTGGACGTCACCTTCTCGACCTCGATCAGGGAAAGCAGCGGCAGACCCGGCACATGCACCTTCGCCCGCGCGATGTTGCTGTACCCCTCCGCCCTGCCCTTGTCGGCGGTCGCCCTCGCGGTGGCCACGTCGGCCCGCAGCACGCTGAACGGCTGCCCGCCGTTGACCCCGTCCAGCGTGGCGGTGAGCGCGGTCTTGTCGGCGCCGGCCGGCGCCTGCACTTCGTTGAGCGAGACCTTGAGCGGGACGTTCAGGGTCTTGTTGAGCAGGGACACGTCGAGGCCGGTGCGCAGCACGACGGCGTTCGCGCGGCCCTTGTCGCCGCCCGTCGCCGCGGCGGGTCCCGCGGTGGCGAGCGCCGCGGGTCCCGCGACGAGCACCGTGGCGGTGGCGATCACGCCGAGGCGACGTGCGGGCAGGCGGAAGGCGTTGCTGTTCAAGGTGGTGGAACCCCCACAAGAGTTACGGAGTCGCCGGCGGCCTCGCGCTTCGCTGGATGGGGACATCGCATGAGCACGACACCGGCAACATCGACAGAGGGAATCTTTACGCACTGAGAGTGAATAGCCAGCGACGAAGCGTGAGTTCACTCCAAAGGGAGGTTTCCGCCCCTGCTTTCGAATCTTCCGGCACGGGCGTTCCCTCAAGTCACCCGGGCAACTCCCTGGCTCGAACACGTCGGTTGACGCCGACGCCGTGGCCGAATGATGTCCAACGAACCAAGGCCCTTGCACGTAACGCTCCGTCAATATGAGTCCCATGGGACGGACGAGGCACGAACGTGGCGACGAGTGGTCCGCGCAAGACGCGTACGCGGTGCGGTTCGAGTGGGGGCCGGAAGGGGCTCGGCGACTCATGGCGGGCGGGGACGTGGCCTGCCTGGTCGTGGTCGACGTGCTGTCGTTCACGACGGCGGTGTCGGTCGCCGTGGAAGCGGGGACGAAGGTCTTCCCGTACGCGTGGCGGGACGAGAGTGCCGTGGCCTTCGCGCGCGAGCGGGACGCGGCCCTCGCGGTCGGGCGGCGCGGGGTGACCGAAGGGTCCCCGTGGTCCCTCTCCCCCGCCGCCCTGCGCCGGGCCCCCTTCACGCCCCGCCTCGTGCTGCCCTCGCCCAACGGTTCGGCGATCGCCGCGGCGGCGGGCTCTTCCGGGGTGGTGGTCGCGGGGTGCCTCAGGAACGCGGCGGCCGTGGGGAGTTGGCTGGCCGGGCAGGGGTACGGAGCGCCCGACCGACCGGTCGCCGTCATCGCCGCCGGTGAGCGATGGGCCGACGGGAGTCTGCGCCCCGCCCTGGAGGATTCGCTGGGGGCGGGGGCGATCGTCTCCGCGATCCGCGGGGCGGAGCTCTCGCCGGAGGCGGCGGTGGCGGCCGCCACGTACACGTCATGCGGAGACGTCGCCTCGGCCGTCGCCGACTGCGCGTCGGGGCGGGAGCTGCGGTCTTACGGCTTCGCGGAGGATGTGGCGGTGGCCGTGGAGGTGGAGGCTTCGGAGGGGGTGCCGGTGCTGGTGGATGGGGCTTTCTCCTCCCCGACCCCGCCCCTTCCCGAACTGGGGCTCCGCCCCAGACTCCGGCGATTGAGGACGACCTCGGCGAAGCCGGAGTGATCGGGTAAAGGCGGGGCTGGGGCAAGAGGAGCGCCCCTACCCCACCACCCTCCCGTTCAGCACAACCCTCCGCGGCGCGGCCAGTACCCCGACGTCCTCCCTCGGATCGGCGCCGTACACCACCAGGTCCGCCGGCGCTCCCTCCTCCAGGCCGGGGCGTCCCAGCCAGGACCTCGCTCCCCAGGTCGTCGCCGACAGCGCGTCCACCGCCGGGATTCCGGCCAGCCGCAGCTCGGCCACCTCGGCGGCGACCAGGCCGTGGGCAAGGGAGCCGCCCGCGTCGGTGCCCGCGTACACCGGCACGCCCGCGTCGTACGCGGCCCGCACCGTGTCGTAGCGGCGCTCGTGCAGCCGCCGCATGTGCCGCGACCACTTGGGGAACTTCGACTCGCCGCCGTCGGCGAGCTGCGGGAACGTCGCGATGTTCACCAGGGTCGGGACGATCGCGACGCCCCGCTCGGCGAAGAGCGGAATGGTCTCCTCGGTCAGTCCGGTGGCATGCTCGATGCAGTCGATGCCCGCCTCCACCAGGTCCCGCAGGGAGTCCTCGGCGAAGCAGTGCGCCGTCACCCGCGCGCCCAGGCGGTGCGCCTCGGCGATCGCCGCCTCCACCTCGGGCCGGGGCCAGCACGCCGTCAGGTCTCCGGCGTCGCGGTCGATCCAGTCGCCGACCAGCTTGACCCAGCCGTCTGAGCGACGGGCCTCCTGGGCGACGTACGCGACGAGGTCGGCGGGCTCGATCTCGTGGGCGTAGTTGCGGATGTAGCGGCGCGTACGCGCGATGTGGCGGCCCGCCCGGATGATGCGGGGCAGGTCGTCGCGGTCGTCGATCCAGCGTGTGTCGGACGGTGAGCCCGCGTCACGGATCAGCAGGGCGCCGATCTCGCGGTCGGTCAGCGCCTGCTTCTCCGCCACCTCCGGCTCCACCGGGCCGTGCGCGTCCAGGCCCACGTGGCAGTGCGCGTCGACCAGGCCCGGGAGCGTCCAGCCCTCGATCGTCGTGACGTCCGCCGCCCGCGCCGGACGGTCGTACGTCACCCTGCCCCCGACCACCCACAATTCGTCCCGGACCTCCTCCGGGCCGACGAGCACCCGCCCCTTCACGTGCAGCACCGTGTGATCGCTCATGTACAGCAGCTTAGGAGCCTGTCGGTACGCTCGGTCCGGCAGCCCGAACGAACTCGTGAGCGAAGTGAGCAGCGAAGTGAGCAGCACCGGTACGACACACGTGACGACGCATCCATTCCTTGACCTGGCCCCCTTGAGTGCCCGGCACTTCGCCTCCATCGAGGAGCGCGTCGCCGGACTGCTCTCCACCTCGCAGGACGTCGTGATCATGCAGGGCGAGGCGCTGCTGCCCCTGGAGGGCTGCATCCGAGGTGCGGCCCAGCCCGGCACGACCGCGCTGAACGTCATCACCGGCCCGTACGGGCAGACCTTCGGGAACTGGCTGCGGGACTGCGGCGCGACCGTCGTCGACCTCGCCGTGCCCTTCCACACGGCCGTGACCGCCGAGCAGGTCCGCGAGGCCCTGGCCGCGCACCCCGAGATCGACTTCGTCTCGCTCGTGCACGCCGAGGCCGCGACCGGCAACACCAATCCCGTGGCCGAGATCGGTGAGGTCGTGCGCGAGCACGGCGCCCTCTTCATGCTCGACGCCGTCGCCTCGGTGGCCGCCGAGCCGCTGCTTCCGGACGCGTGGGGCGTGGACCTGTGCGTGATCGGCGCGCAGAAGGCGATGGGCGGCCCGGCGGGTGTCTCGGCCGTCTCCGTGAGCGAGCGGGCCTGGGCGCGCCTGGCCGCGAACCCGCGGGCGCCGCGCCGCTCGTACCTCTCCCTCCTGGACTGGAAGGAGCGCTGGATCGACGGCGGCCGCAAGGCGCTGCTTCACGCCCCGGCCCAGCTGGAGATGCTCGCCCTCGAAGCGTGCGTGGAGCGCATCGAGGCGGAGGGTCTTGACGCGCTGACGGCGCGGCACGCGACCGCCGCCGCGGCAACGCGCGCGGGCGCGATCGCGCTGGGCGGCGGTTCGACCCCGTACGTCCACGAGGCGCGGGACGCCGCTCCGGTCGCCACGACGCTGCGCGCCCCGGAGGGTGTCGACGCGTCGGCGCTCGTCGCCAAGGCGCTCGCCGCGGACCCGGTGCTTCCGCTGGTCGCCGGTGGTGGGGCCCTCGCCAAGGAGATGATCCGGGTGAACCACTACGGTCCTGACGCGACCCGTGGCGTCGTGCACGCCTCGCTGGCCGCGCTGGGCGCCGCGATGAGCGAGGCCGGTCTCACGGTCGACCTCGAGGCGGCCCGGCGCGCGGTGACGGCCGCCTGGCAGTAGGCGGTCCCGGGGGGCGGGGCGGGCGGTCAGGCGGGGAGCTTCACCCAGGACCTGAGGGGCCTGCGGGGCATGAGGCGCACGCGTGAGCATGAAGTGGTCGTAACGGGGCCGTAAATACTCTACGTAAATTCACGGACGAATTCTCACCGCTTCTTTATCCACTTTATCAGCACAGCTTCCCGTATTCTTCTGCCCGCTTTCCGGAGACCTAAACACTAAGATTCCGACAGCACCAAGTCTCACAATTCGGACATGCTTCGAGGGAGTTACGGTTCTGTGACGTACTCCACATCGCGCCCGGTATGTGCCGTATGACCCCATCAAATCAGGCCAAACTGCCGAGGTTTCCTGCGGGCGCGCACCCCCGCGTGATAACACATCGAACGTTCTGACGTAACCCCTCCCGCCGATGCAATTCGAGAAATTGCTCGGTAAATTCAATCCGCATGACCGCTGCACAAGCCGATCTACCGACCGACCTGCTAGCGAATTCCCTGGAAATGCCCGAGGGGTTGCGCCTCGACACCCCCGATGTCGCCGACGGAGCCGCCATCTGGCGCATCGCCCGCGACTCGAAGGTGTTGGACCTCAACTCCTCGTACAGCTACCTGCTGTGGTGCCGTGACTTCGCGGCGACCTCCGTGGTGGCCAGGGACGCGAACGGTGAGCCCGCCGGGTTCATCACCGGCTACATCCGGCCCGAGCGGCCGCGCACCCTGGTGGTCTGGCAGGTGGCCGTCGACCAGGCGCACCGCGGCCGCGGCCTTGCCGGTGCGCTGCTCGACGGTCTCACCGCCAAGGTCGCCGCCGACCGGGAGCTGGTCTCGGTCGAGACGACCATCACGCCGGACAACGCACCGTCCCAGCGGCTTTTCACCTCGTACGCACAGCGCCACGGAGCGTCGGTCGAGCGCACGGTGCTCTTCGACGCCGGACTCTTCCCCGACGAGGGGCACGAGCCCGAGGTCCTGTTCCTCATCGAGCCGATAGCCCAGACCGGGAAAGTCGCGCAGATCGAACCGGTCGAGCCGGTCGGCTGAGTTCCGCCGATCCCCCCACGCACCATCAGTCATCCCCCCACCTCCCACGTCTTTCCATCTCCCAGGAGATCTGCTGTGACCATCACCCAGCCCGACCTGAGCGTCTTCGAGACCCTGGAGTCGGAGGTGCGCAGCTACTGCCGCGGTTGGCCCACTGTCTTCGACCGTGCGCAGGGCAGCCGCATGTTCGACGAGGACGGCCACTCGTACCTCGACTTCTTCGCCGGGGCCGGCTCGCTCAACTACGGCCACAACAACCCGGTCCTCAAACGCGCCCTGATCGACTACCTGGAGCGCGACAGCGTCGTCCATGGCCTCGACATGTCGACGACCGCCAAGCGCGCGTTCCTGGAGTCGTTCCAGAACATCATCCTGCGCCCCCGTGACCTGCCCTACAAGGTCATGTTCCCGGGCCCGACGGGCACCAACGCCGTCGAGTCCGCGCTGAAGCTGGCCCGCAAGGTCAAGGGCCGCGAGTCGATCGTGTCGTTCACGAACGCCTTCCACGGCATGTCGCTCGGCTCGCTCGCCGTGACCGGCAACGCCTTCAAGCGCGCCGGCGCCGGTATCCCGCTGGTGCACGGCACGCCGATGCCGTTCGACCACTACTTCGACGGCAAGACCCCCGACTTCATCTGGTTCGAGCGTCTCCTGGAGGACCAGGGCTCCGGCCTCAACCAGCCCGCCGCCGTGATCGTCGAGACGGTGCAGGGCGAGGGCGGCATCAACGTCGCCCGCGCCGAGTGGCTGCGCAAGCTCGCCGACGTGTGCGAGCGCTGGGACATGCTGCTCATCGTCGACGACATCCAGATGGGCTGCGGCCGCACCGGCGCGTTCTTCTCCTTCGAGGAGGCGGGCATCACGCCGGACATCGTGACGGTGTCCAAGTCCATCAGCGGCTACGGCATGCCGATGGCCCTGACGCTGTTCAAGCCCGAGCTGGACATCTGGGAGCCGGGCGAGCACAACGGCACCTTCCGCGGCAACAACCCGGCCTTCGTCACGGCCGCCGCCGCCCTGGAGACCTACTGGTCCGACGGGCCGGCCATGGAGAAGCAGACCCGTGCCCGCGGCGAGCAGGTCGAGGAGGCCTTCGCCGCGATCGCCGACGAGAACCCGGGCGCGATCAAGGAGTACCGCGGCCGCGGCCTGGTCTGGGGCATGGAGTTCATCGACAAGGCACGCGCGGGCGCCATCGCCAAGCGCGCCTTCGAGCTCGGTCTGCTGATCGAGACCTCCGGCCCCGAGAGCGAGGTCGTCAAGCTCCTTCCGGCGCTGACGATCACCGCCGACGAGCTGGACGAGGGACTCCGTACGCTCGCCCGCGCGGTGCGCGAGACCGCCTGAGCGGTCTCCGGGCCGCGTCCTCACCCCCGTAAGAGAAAAGGAACCAACTCACCGTGATCGTCCGTTCGTTCAAGGACATTGAAGGCACCGACCGGCACGTGAAGTCCGCGTCCGGCACCTGGGAGAGCAAGCGCATCGTCCTCGCCAAGGAGCGGGTGGGCTTCTCGGTCCACGAGACCATCCTGTACGCGGGTACGGAGACGTCGATGTGGTACGCCAACCACATCGAGGCCGTCGTGTGCACCAAGGGCGAGGCCGAGCTGACCGACGACACGACCGGCGAGAAGTACACGATCACGCCGGGAACCATGTACCTGTTGGACGGGCACGAGAAGCACACGATGCGGATCAAGGAGGACTTCCACTGCATCTGTGTCTTCAACCCGCCCGTCACGGGTCGTGAGGACCACGACGAGAACGGCGTGTACCCGCTGCTCACGGAGCCGGAGCCGGCCTAGCCGGAGCGCGCACCCGAAAATCTCCCCCGCCGCCCTCTTCCTCTGGGCGGCGGGGGTGTACATCCCGGAAAGGGCCGTACGAGAGGAGAGGCAGGCAACACCATGACCACCGCACCCGAACGCACCGCCGATCTGTACCCGACCCGAGGCACCGAAGAGGTCCTCATCGAGCGCAAGGACCCCGTCGTGTGGTCCGAGCCGGGTACGCCGGGGCCGATCACGGCCGACGAACTGGCGGGGTTCGACCGGGACGGATTCCTGGCGATCGACCAGCTCATCACCCCTGACGAGGTGAGCGTCTACCACGCGGAGCTCTCGCGGTTGATCGACGACCCCACGATGCGGGCGGACGAGCGCTCGATCGTGGAGCCGCGCTCCCAGGAGATCCGCACCATTTTTGAGGTGCACAAGATCAGCGAGCTGTTCGCGAAGCTCGCCGCCGATCCGCGCGTGGTGGGTCGGGCCCGGCAGATCCTGGGGTCCGACGTGTACATCCACCAGTCCCGGATCAACGTCAAGCCCGGCTTCGGGGCCTCGGGGTTCTACTGGCACTCCGACTTCGAGACGTGGCACGCCGAGGACGGACTCCCGAACATGCGGACCGTCTCCGTCTCCATCGCGCTCACCAAGAATCACGACACCAACGGCGGCCTGATGATCATGCCGGGGTCGCACAAGACGTTCCTCGGCTGTGAGGGTGCGACGCCGAAGGACAACTACAAGCGGTCCCTGCAGATGCAGGACGCGGGCATTCCCTCGAACGAGACGCTGACCAGCCTCGCCTCGGACTACGGCATCCGGCTCTTCACCGGTGAGGCGGGCTCCGCGACCTGGTTCGACTGCAATGCCATGCACGGTTCGGGGGACAACATCACGCCCTTCCCGCGCAGCAACGTCTTCCTCGTGTTCAACAGTGTGGAGAACACGGCGGTGGAGCCGTTCGCGGCGCCGGTCCGGCGGCCGGAATTCATTGGGGCCCGTGACTTCACGCCGGTGAAGTAAGCGCTCTCGTACGCGAGTTGGCCCGGCACCTGGGGGTGCCGGGCCACACTTGGTTCTTGGCTCTGTGCCTACAGCGCCGGGTAGTCCGTGTAGCCCTTCTCCGTGCCGCCGTAGAAGGTGGCCGGGTCAGGCGTGTTGTACGGGCCCTCGGTCCTGAGGCGGGCCGGCAGGTCGGGGTTGGCCAGGAACAGCGCGCCGAACGCGATGACGTCCGCGGTGCCGTCCTCGACGAGGGCGAGCGCGTCGTGCCCGGTGGGGCCCTCGGTCGCGGGGTTGAGGATGAAGGGCCCGTCGAAGCCCTGGCGCAGAGTGGTCACCAGGTCGCGGATCGGGCCCACCTCCATGACGTGCAGATAGGCCAGGTCCAGGGCGCTCAGCTCCTTCACCAGGGCGGTGTACGTCGCTTCGAGCTCCTCCCGCGGCTCGGAGATGTCGTTGAAGGGGTTGCCGGGCGAGAGGCGCAGGCCGGTGCGGGCGGCGCCGATCTCCGCGGCAACGGCCCTGGCCGTCTCGACCGCGAAACGGATGCGGTTCTCGGGGGTGCCGCCCCATTCGTCGGTGCGCTTGTTGGAGCCGGGCGCGAGGAACTGGTGGATCAAGTAGCCGTTGGCGCCGTGCAGTTCGACCCCGTCGAAGCCCGCGTCGACGGCGTTGCGGGCCGCGGTCACGAAGTCGGCGATGGTCGCGCGGATCTCCTCGGCGGTGAGCTCGCGGGGCGTGACGAAGTCCTTCGGACCCTCGGCCGTGTAGACCTGCCCCTGGGCCGCGACGGGCGAGGGGGCCACGTTGACCAGGCCGTCGGGGAGGAGTACTGGGTGGCCGATGCGGCCCACGTGCATGATCTGGGCGAAGATCCTGCCGCCCGCGGCGTGCACCGCGGAGGTGACCTTGCGCCATGACTCGACCTGCTCGTCGGAGTGCAGGCCCGGGGTGTCGGGATAGCCCTGACCGACCGCGGAGGGCTGGATGCCCTCCGTGATGATCAGGCCGGCCGATGCGCGCTGGGCGTAGTACTCGGCGGTGAGTTCCGTGGCGGTGCCGCCCTCGCCCGCCCGGCTCCGGGTCATGGGAGCCATGGCGATGCGGTTGGCGAGCGGGGTGCCCGCGAGGTCGAGGGAGTCGAACGCGGTGGTCATCTGATGCCCCCAGGGAAAAGTTATTGGTCGGCCAAGTAATTGAACCGGACGCCACTGTAACTCATTCCTTGGCCGACCAAGCTAATGTTGTGGAACACCGCCACCGATCCCGCCACTGGAGCCCCGATGAACGACTCGGCCGCCCCCGACACCGACCCCGCCTGTACCGAGCTCCCTACCGCCGCGCGGCAGGGACCCGTCAGCCACACCGTGAGCCGGGTCGCCCGGCTGCACCGGATCGCGGCGGGCAAGGCGCTGAAGGGGCTCGGGCTCTATCCCGGCCAGGAGTTCGTGATGATGTACCTCTGGGACGCGGGGCCCGTACGGCAGTCGGAGCTGATCAGGGCGGTCGACCTGGACCCGTCGACGGTCACGAAGATGCTGCAACGCCTCGAACAGGCAGGACATGTGCGCCGCCGTCCCGACCCGGACGACCGCCGGGCCGTCCTGGTCGAGGCCACGGACACGAGCTGCGGGCTCCTGGCGCAGGTGGAGCGGGCCTGGGGCGAACTGGAGACCCACACGCTGGCGGGCCTGGACGGGACGGAGAGGGCAGAGCTGGCGCGCCTCCTGGGCAAGGTCGAGACGAACCTCTGCACGGAGACGGCGGACTGCCCCCTGGAGGCGAGGGGCGGGGGCGCATAAGGGCCAGGGCCCTCACGGCGGGCCCTAGAGCCAGGCCAGGGAAGCGGCCCGGGTCAGGACCTGCGACGCGGCGGCCTCACTTCCGGACACTCCGCGGGGCACCACCGCGGGGTCCACGCGTCCGCCCATGAGCAGGCAGAAGTCCACCGGGTCAAGGACCAGCTCGGCGCTCACCGGCTCCGCCCCGCTCCCCAGGACCCAGGACATCTCGCCTCCCTCCACCGCGACGGTCAGCGCGACGGCCGGCGCCTTGGAGCCCAGGGCCAGCTCCAGGATGCGTACGGCGAGGCGCACCAGTTGCCAGAGGTGCGCGGTGCGAGGCGGCGGCACCGGTACGTCCAGGGCCCTGCCGATGTCGTCCGCGTGCACCCACGCCTCGAAGGCCCGGACCAGGAAGTGGTCCGCAAGCGGCAGCCGGGCGCCCATCAACTGCGTCGCCCGTCCGGCCAGTTCGACGTCGTGCGCCTCCGGGGAGGAGAGCAGCGCGGCGGCCTGGGCCTGCCAGGACGCCACGGTCTGTGCGGGCGTGCGGGCCCGCTCGCGGGCGAGCACCCTTTCCGTACGCGCCGCCCACGCCACCCGCCACGGTGTGCCGTCCACGCCGTCGCACGGTCCCGGCGCGCGCAGCCCGAGCCGCACGGCCAGCGGCTCGTCCGCGGCCAGCAGATGCGCGATCGTGTCGTGCACGTCCCAGTCGTGCACGACGGGGGTGTCCCACCGCCCGTGCTCGTCCATCTCCCGCAGCAGCGCCTGGAGCCCGGCCACGGCGGCGGCGTACGGAGCGGCGTGCGCAGCGGTGCGCGGGGGCGCGGCGCGGGTGCGCAGGGCGAGGGCGAGGGCGCCGTCCCGTCCCGCGGGGGCGGGCCCGTCGGCGAGGGGCGGACCGTCCAGGTCGCGCACGGTCGCCCGCAGCCGCCCCGCCTCGGCCGCGCAGGGGTCGCATTCGGCCAGGTGCGGGGCGACCGTTCGTTCGTCGCCCGGCATGAGCGCGCCGAACGCCCAGGCCCCGAGAAGTTCACGTACGGCTTCGTGATCCGTGGTCATCACGCGCCTCTTTCGCCTGGAGCGTCGGCAAGTGCCGGGTCGGCCGGGTTGGACGAGTTCGGTGGGTCAGGTGGGTCCGGTGGGTCGGCCAGGGCTTCGGCCAGTCTGCGCAGGGCCGCCCGTAATCGGGTCTTCGCCGTGCCCTCGGGGATGCCGAGTTCCACCGCCGCCTGGCGGTACGTGCAGCCCGCGAAGTACGCGAGGTGCACCACCTGGCGCTGCGGGAGCGGCAGTCTCGCCAGCGCCGAATGCAGGAGCAGGGAGCGTTCTCGTGCCATGACCACGTCTTCCGGGGGCGGGTCCGGGGTGGGGATGGTGTGCAGGGTCGCGTCGTCGGCGTGCGCCGCCTTGCGGTGGCGCTCCTCGCCGCGTACCCAGTCCACCGCCCTGCGATGCGCCAGCATGCACAGCCAGGTCCGCAGACTGCCCCGCCGCGCGTCGAACGCGTAGGGCCGCGACCAGAGATGGGCGAAGACCTCCTGGGCGACGTCCTCCGCCGCGGCGGGGCTGCGGGTGACGCGTGCCGCGACGCGGTGGACGAGGGCTCCGTACGTGTCGTAGACCTCGGCGAGCGCCGTCTCGTCGCCGTACACCAGGCGCTGGTGCAGGCCGGTGTCCGGATGGGGCTGCTGAGCCACTGACACCACCGCCTCGTGAGGCCACCCCGTCATGCCTTCCTAGCGCCCCGCCGCCCGGCGCGCCAGGGTTCAGCCGGAGAGCACGTCGAGGATCCGGTCCACGTCCGCCTCGGTGTTGTACAGATGGAACGAGGCCCTCAGGTGTCCCGCCCGCGCGGACGTGATGATCCCGGCCCGGCTCAACCGCTCCTGACTGTCGGCGAGTCCGGGTACGGAGACGATGGGCGACGTGCCGGGCACCGGCTCGTGTCCCAGCTCCGCGAGCCCGGCGCGGTAGCGGGCCGCCAGCGCCGTGTCGTGGGCGTGGACCGCTTCGATTCCGGTCTCCTCCAGGTACGCGAGCGCCTGGGCCGCGCCGTGGTACGCGAGGAAGGCGGGGGGTTCGTCGAACCGGCGTGCGTCGGGGGCCAGTCGGGAGAGCGGGCCGTAGGTGGCGTTCCAGCTCTCCGCCGCCGCGAGCCAGCCGCCGTGCAGCGGGACGAGGGACTCCTGCGCCTCCTCGCTCACGGTGAGGAACGACGTGCCGCGCGGGCAGAGCAGCCACTTGAAGGCGCCGGTGACGGTGTAGTCGTACAGGCTCGCGTCGAAGGGCAGCCAACCCGCCGCCTGTGTCGCGTCGTTGAGGGTACGGGCGCCGTGGGCGGCGGCGGCCTCGCGCACCGCCGCGTCGTCGGCGGTCCGGCCGTCGGCCGACTGGACGACGGAGTACACGACGAGGGCGGTGGTGGGGCGGATCGCCTCGGCGAGGTCCTCCAGCGGCGCGTAGCGGATCTTGAGGTCGCCGCGCACGACGAAGGGGTTGATGATCGAGCTGAAGTCGCCCTCGGGGAAGAGGACTTCGGAGCCCGGCGACTGCGCCGCCGCGATCAGCCCGGCGTGCACGGCGACCGATCCGCCGTTGGCCACGCGCGCGTGCGGCACCCCGACGAGCCGCGCGAAGGACTCACGGGCGGCCTGCACGATCCCGAAGTCGCCCGAGCCGCCGCGTCGGCCCGCGCCGTTCTCCGCCGCGAGGCCCTGGATCGCCTCGACGGCCCTGGCCGGCAGCAGGCCGCAGCTCGCCGTGTTCAGATACGTCGACGTGGGCGCGAACTCGGCGCCGTTGATGTTCCCCATGGGATCAACTCTCGCGCCCCGTCGCACCCACGTCCATCACCGGTCGGTTCAGGCCTGCGGGACCGCGCAGCCGTCGGGGCCGCAGGCGTCGCCGTCCGCGAGCGTGGTCAGCGGCGAACGGCTGCCCCACGCCTGCTCCAGGGCCTGCGCGAAGACATCGGCGGGCTGGGCGCCGGAGACGCCGTACTTGCGGTCGAGGACGAAGAACGGCACTCCGTTCGCGCCGAGCTCGGCGGCCTCGCGCTCGTCGGCGCGTACGTCGTCGGCGTACCGGGAGGGGTCGGCGAGCACCGCGCGGGCCGCGTCCGCGTCGAGGCCGGCCGCGACCGCGAGCTCCACGAGCCGCTCGTCGTCGTCGAAGACGGAGCGCTCCTCGGCGAAGTTGGCGCGGTACAGGAGCCCGAGCAGCTCGTCCTGCCTGCCCTGCTCCTTGGCGAAGTGCAGCAGGCGGTGCATGTCGAAGGTGCTGCCGTGGTCGCGGCCCTCGGTGAGGTAGTCGAGGCCTTCGGAGGAGGCGTTCACGCCGAGGTTCCGCTCGGCCTCCTGGGCCTGCTCCTCGCTCATGCCGTACTTCTTGGCGAGCATCGGGATCACGAGCCCGCTGTCGCCCTTGGCGCGCGAGGGGTCGAGCTCGAAGGAGCGGTGCACCACCTCGACGTCGTCGCGGTGCGGAAAGGCGGCGAGGGCCTTCTCGAAGCGTGCCTTGCCGACATAGCACCAGGGACAGGCGATATCGGACCAGATCTCGACGCGCATGTGACTAGCTCTCTTCAATCGAACGGTAGTGCGGAGGGTCCCTCCGGTCAGTTGAAGAACGTACGACCTGCCCCGCTCATTCCCCGGCCGGAACGGAGAGCCGCATCCGCAGATGCGTGCCGGCGCCCTCGCCGGGCTCCGCCTCCCGCCAGCCGTGGCGGGCGTAGAAGGCCTGGGCCCGCGTGTTCTCGCGGTGGACGTCCAGGGAGGCCTGCCGGATGCCGTCGGCCCGCCACTCCTCCACACACGCGGCGTGCAGCGCCGCGCCGACCCCCGCGCGCCAGTGGTCGGGGTCGACGTGGAACTGGAAGAGCGTCACGGTGTCCGCGGCCTCGTCCTCGGGCGTACGGAACGAGGCGAGGCCCACGATCCGGCCCTCGCGGACCGCGCACAGCACGTGCCCGCCGCGGCGCTCGATGCCCGCCCGCCACATCGCCGTCGCGTCGACGGCTTCGTCCGGCAGCCCCTCGGGGTAGTACGTGGCGCGGGCGCGGGCGTGCAGGGCCGCGAGGGCCGGGGCGTCGGCGGTGACGGCGCTGCGTATGACGGTCGGCATCACGGTCCGCATCGTCGTGGGAAGTGCTGAGTGGATCACGCTGCCATAGACGTGTTCCGGAAGCCTTGAGTTCCGCGGCGGCAGAACCGGACGCGCGAGCGCCGGACGGCCCGGAGCCCGGCCCCTACGAGCCGTCCCGCAGACCCTGGGGCCAGTTCGGACGGAACTCGATCCCGTCGTACGTCACCACGCACCCCTCCCCCACCGGCGACTGCGCCATGAAGCCGACCAGGGCCGCGCCCGCGGTCTTCTCCTCGCCCAGCGAGAAGATCCGCACGAACGTCCAGCGCTTGCCGTCGAGGGATGCGTGGAAGGCGAACGCCGAACCCGTGCGGCTGATCCGCAGCCAGACGCTGCTGCCGTCCACCACGAACGCGTTCGCGTCGTCGGAACGGCCGCGGGTGACGACCGTGCAGACCGTCGCCTCGTCCGGCGACCGCTCCAGACAGAGCTTGGCCCACTCCCGGTCGCCCACGTGCAGGTACAGCACGCCCGCGTCGAACGCCGCCGCGAACCCGACCGTCACCCGCGCGATCAGCTGGAAGTCGCCCTCGGGCGCCCCGAGAAGGCGGGGCGCGTCCGACGCGGGGTCGAGCGCCTCGCCCGTCGGCGGCACGAAGCGGTCCTGCCGGGCGCCCGCCCAGCCGGTGAGCACACCGTCCTCGTACGACCAGTTGCCGTCCGGGCCGTACGTGCGCAGGGAGAAGGGCAGTTCGGGGATGTTGACGTCCATGGACGTCAGTGTTCCAGGCGCCCTTCGTAGCGACGCGGGAGCCCCAGCGGGTTGTCGTCGCGCAGCTCGGGCGGGAGCAGCGCTTCCGGCGTGTTCTGGTACGCCACGGGCCGCAGCCAGCGCTCGATCGCCGTACCGCCCACGGAGGTGGAGGTGGACGTCGTCGCGGGGTACGGCCCGCCGTGGTGCTGCGCGGGCGCCACCGCGACCCCGGTCGGCCAGCCGTTGACCAGCAGGCGCCCGGCCAGCGGCGTCAGTTCGGCGAGCAGTTCGGCCCCGCGTCCCTCGCCCGCGGCCTCCTCGGCGGACAGCTGCACCGTGGCCGTGAGGTTGCCGGAGAGCCGGGTGAGGGCGGCGGTGATCTCCGCGTTGTCCTCGTAGCGCGCGACGACCGTCACCGGCCCGAAGCACTCCTCCAGGAGCAGGTCGTGCTCGCCCTCGGTGGCGAGCTTCGCCGCGGGAACCGTCAGGAAGCCCGCGCTCACCGTGTGCTCGCTGCCCGCGCCCGGCGTCACCGGGGCGTCCACGTCCGGGAGTTCGACGCGCTCGCGCACGCCCGCCACGAAGTTGTCCCGCATCCGGTGGTCGAGGAGCACCCCTGCCTCGGTGTCGCTGACCGCCTCCGTCAGGGACTTCAGGAGCCGGTCGCCGCCCGCGCCGGACGGCGCGAAGACCAGGCCGGGCTTGACGCAGAACTGGCCGACGCCGAGCGTCATCGAGCCCGCGAGACCGGCACCGATCTCCTCGGCGCGCTCGACGGCCGCGGCCTCGGTGACGACGACCGGGTTGAGCGAGCCGAGCTCTCCGTGGAAGGGGATCGGCACGGGGCGTGCCGCCGCCGCGTCGAAGAGGGCGCGGCCACCGCGGATCGAGCCCGTGAAGCCCGCGCCGGACACGAGCGGGTGCTTGACGAGCTCGACGCCCGCGTCGAAGCCGTGCACGAGGCCGAGGACACCCTCGGGGATGTCGTGCCGGGCCGCGGCCCGGCGCAGCGTCGACGCCACCAGCTCGGAGGTGGCCGGGTGGTCCGGGTGCGCCTTGACGACCACGGGGCAGCCCGCGGCGAGCGCGCTCGCGGTGTCGCCGCCGGGGACGGAGAAGGCGAAGGGGAAGTTGGACGCGGAGTAGACGGCCACGACGCCCAGCGGGATCTTGTAGCGCCGCAGGTCGGGGATGGGCGGCGTGGCGCTGTTGTCGGGGTGGTCGATGACGACGCCCAGGAAGCCGCCCTCGTCGACGATGTCCGCGAAGGCCCGCAACTGGTAGCAGGTGCGGGCGAGTTCACCGGTGAGCCGGACGGGACCGAGCGCGGTCTCCGCGTCCGCGGCCTCCACCAGGTGGTCCTTGGCCGCGTCGAGCAGTTCGGCCGCGGTACGCAGGAAGGCGGCGCGTACGGTGCGGTCGGCCAGGGCGTCCTGGGCGGCCAGGGCGGCACGCACCGCCTGGTCCACCTCCTGGACTGTGGCTTCGACCGCAACCTGTTCGCGCTGCTTCCCGGTTCGGGGGTCGACACTCCAGACTGGTGCTGCTGCCACCGCGGGGTCCTCCAGAGGTGATGCCACAGATGTGCTGCCACCCACCTGGGCTGTTCGATATGCTGAACGCTGTCTCCGATGATGAACCGGAGACTTCGGAGACTATTTCTCGTCGAACTAAGGGGTCAAGGGCGATGTCGGCTGGCGAGACTGGCGGGGCACAGGTCAAGTCCGCTGTGCGGACGGTTGAGTTGCTCGAGTATTTTGCGGGACGTCCCGGAATGCACTCTTTGGCCGCCGTCCAGGAAGCCGTCGGTTACCCCAAGTCCAGCCTCTACATGCTCCTTCGCACGCTGGTGGAGCTCGGCTGGGTCGAGACGGACGCGACCGGCACGCGGTACGGCATCGGGGTGCGGGCCCTGCTCGTCGGCACCTCGTACATCGACGGTGACGAGGTGGTGGCGGCGGCGCGTCCGACGCTGGACCGCCTCTCGGACGACACCACGGAGACGATCCACCTGGCGCGCCTGGACGGCACGAACGTCGTCTATCTGGCCACACGCCAGTCGCAGCACTATCTGCGGCCCTTCACGCGGGTGGGCCGCCGCCTCCCGGCGCACTCGACGTCCCTGGGCAAGGCGCTCCTGGCCACCCACACCGACGAGCAGGTCCGCAAGATGCTCCCGGAGACGCTGCCCGCGCTGACCGAGCACACGATCACCGACCGCGAGAAGCTGATCGAGGAGCTGCGCACGGTCCGCGAGCAGGGCTTCGCGGTGGACCGCGAGGAGAACACGCTCGGCCTGCGCTGCTTCGGCGTCGCGATCCCCTACCGCACGCCCGCGCGGGACGCGATCAGCTGCTCCGTGCCGGTGGCCCGGCTGACGCCCGCGCACGAACAGATGGTGAAGGACGCGTTGTTCGACGCGCGGGACCGGCTGACACTGGCGACTCGTAGGCTTTGAGCATGGTGAGCACAATGAGCATGGATGTCAGTCTGCGCCCGGTGCACGACAGCGATCTGCCGGTCTTCTACCGCGAGATGAACGATCCGGAGGCAAGCCGCCTCGCCGCGTTCACGTCGCCGAAGACGGCGGACCGCACGCTCTTCGAAGCCCACTGGAAGGGAATCCGGGAGTCGGCCGACGTCGTCGTGCGGACGGTCCTCGCGGACGGCGACGTCGTGGGCAACGTGTCGGTGTACGGCGAGCCGGGCGAGCGCGAGGTCACGTACTGGATCGACCGCTACTACTGGGGCCGGGGGCTCGCCACGGCGGCGTTGCGGGCTCTCCTCACCGAGGTCCCGGAGCGCCCGCTGTACGCCCGTGCCGCGGCGGACAACGCAGGGTCCCTGCGGGTGCTCGAGAAGTGCGGCTTCCGTGTGACCGCCGCGGCGCGGGGCTTCGCGCATGCGCGGGGCGAGGAGATCGACGAGGCGGTGCTGGTGCTGGCGTAGGGATCTCAGCCCGTCCGGCGTTTGAGGACGAACTCGGCGGAGCCGGTGATGAGGTCCGCCAAGGCCCCCGCGCCGCCAGAGCGGGTTTTCGGGAAGGGGCGGGGTTGGGGAAAGGAAAAGCCCCCTCCCCCGCACGGCGGACCCGGATCATCGCCGGGCAGGAGGTGCCCGGGACCGCCCGCCGGAAGGCTGGGGCGCATGAGACAGGTCCTGCGCACCGCCGCCATCCTCGCCGCCCTCCCCTACCTCGCCCTGAAGATCGCGTGGATCGCGGGCAGCCACATCGGCATCCCCGAGGGCAGCAGCCTCCTCGAGCACCGCACCACCATGATCTTCGCCAACGGCCTCACCCTGCTGATGGATGCGAGCGTCATCGTCCTCGCGCTGCTCCTGACCCGCCCCTGGGGCCTGCGCACCCCCGCCTGGCTGCTCGCGTTCCCCATGTGGGCCGCCACCGGCCTGCTCACGCCGATCATGGCCGGGTTCCCGCTCCAGCTCCTGGTCAAGGCGCTCGGCGGCAGCGTCGACAACCCCTCGCAGGGCGGCGACGGCAGCGGCGACTTCCTCCACGAGTGGGTCTTCGGCGTCGTCTACGGCGGCTTCATCCTCCAAGGCCTCGCCCTGGGCGCCCTGTTCGTGCTCTACGCGCGAGACCGCTGGGGTCATGTATGGCGAGGCCTCGTCCGGGACCTGCCCGGGACAACCGGCCGCCGGAGCCTTCCCCGAGGTGTCGCCCTCGCGGCCGCCCTCCTCGCCCTCGCGCCCCTGGCCATGCACCTCCTCTGGGCCACCGGCTCCACGGCCGGCCTCAACGAGGCGCGGATCGACGAGCGTACGACCGACTTCTACGTCCTCGAAGCGATGGACATGGTCTACCTCGGCTCCGCGGTCGCCGGCGGTCTGCTCCTCACCTTCCGGCGGGCTCCCGCACTGCCCCTCATGGTGCCGCTTGCCCTGGCCTGGCTTGGTTCGGGCGCGGTCGCCTGCTGGGGCGGGTGGCTGCTGTTCGCCTCGGTCATCGGCGTGGACGACATCGCCCGTCAGCCGACGGCGGCGATGCTCCTGACCTACTCTGTCCAGATGATCGTCGGGGCACTGGTGGCCACCCTCGGGGTGGTCTTCTTCAAGGAGCGGGCGGGCGCGGCCGTCCGTGCCCCGCGGCAACCGGCGTGAGACCTCTCGCGGCAGCCCTCCCGGCCCTGTTCGGGCGGCGGACGCGGCGCCGGTGGATCCATCTGATCCTCGGCGGCGCGCTCGCCATGCCGTACGTCTTCGTGGGCTCCGTCGCGGTGGGACCGCTGCTCGGCGAGGACAACGTGTTCGGCTCGCTCACCTCCCAACTCCTCGCGTTCGTGGTGGGGTTGCCGCTCGCCGCGATCACCGCGCTCTTCCCGCTCACCCGGCCCATGTCGGTGGCCGCGGTGCGCGCGCTGTGCGACGTGCCGGGCGACGCGCTCGCCGACGGGCCCGCACGGTCCCGGCAGGCACGCGGACGCACCGTCGCGTGGTTCACGCTGCACCTCGGGCTCGGCGGGCTCATCAGCGGAATGTCCCTCGCCCTGCCACCGTTCGCGGCGGTGCTGATCGCGCTGCCGTTCGCCGCGGCACTGCGGGACGACCGGATCGGGATGCCCGAAGTCTTCGGCGAGAGCTGGATGCTGGCGCTCTCCCCGGTCATCGGCATCCTCTCCCTGGTCGCCCTCGCGGGGTGCGCGGCGGCGGCCGGGGGCCTGCTCGCGCGCTGGGCGCCGGAACTCCTCGGGCCCTCGCCCGCCGACCGGCTCGCGGCGGCCGAACAGCGCGCCGCGGACCTCGCCGTACGCAATCGCCTCGCCCGGGAGCTGCACGACTCGGTGGGCCACGCCCTGAGCGCGGTCACGCTCCAGGCGAGCGCCGCCCGCAGGGTCCTGGACCGTGACCCGGAGTTCGTCCGCGAGGCCCTTGCCGCCATCGAGGAGACCACGCGGCGCACGGTGGGCGAACTCGACGCGGTCCTCGGGGTGTTGCGGGAGGGCGGCGACGACCGGACGAGCCCGACCGCCCCCGCCCCGACACTCGCGGGCGATCTCGACGGGCTCCTCAAGCGCACCCGCGCGGGCGGCCTGCGGGTGAAGGCCACGGTCGACCTCGGCCCCGACGGGCCGGACGCCCTGCCCGCGATGGTGTCCCGCGAGGCGTACCGCATCGTCCAGGAGAGCCTGAGCAACGCACTGCGGCACGCGGGCCCCGACGCCCCGGTGACCCTGCGGATCGCCCTTGACGGCACCGACCTGGAGATCCTCGCGGAGAACCCGCTGCCCCACGGCGCCCCCGCATCCCGCCCAGGCGGCGGCCACGGCCTGCGCGGCATCACCGATCGCGCCCGGCTCCTGGGCGGCACCGCCGACGCGCGACCCGCGGACGGCACCTGGCGACTGAACGTACGACTTCCCCTGAAGGGACCCGCATGACCGAGACGGCAGCCGGCCGCCCGATCCGCATCGTGCTCGCCGACGACGAGCGCATGGTGCGCACCGCCCTGCGCGTGATCCTCTCCGCCGAGCCCGATCTGGAGGTCGTCGGCGAGGCGGCGAGCGGCGCCGAGGCGGTGTCCGTCGTGCGCGAGGCGAAGCCCGACGTGGTACTCATGGACGTACGCATGCCGGAGATCGACGGCATCCGGGCCACGGAGCGGATCCTGCGGACGCAGGCAGAACCGCCGCGCATCGTGGTCGTGACGACCTTCGAGAACGACTCCTACGTGTATGAGGCGCTGCGGGCCGGGGCCTCCGGGTTCCTGCTCAAGCGGGCCGACGCGGACTCGCTCGTACAGGCGGTGCGGCTCGTCGCGCGCAGCGACTCGCTGCTGTTCCCCGCCGCGGTCCGCGCCCTGGCCGCCGAGCACGCGCGCGCGAAGCCCGCGCCGCCGGCCTGGGTGGGCAGGCTGACGGGGCGCGAGAGCGAGGTGCTGCGGCTGATGGCCGCGGGCCTGACCAACGCGGAGATCGCCGGGCGGATGGGCGTGGGCCCGGCGACGGTGAAGACGCACGTGGCCTCGGTCCTCGCCAAGACGGGGGCGCGGGACCGCACGCAGGCGGTGATCGCGGCGTACGAGGCGGGCTTCATGAACGCCGACTGAGGCCCTGGCCGTGACGCCCCCGCAGTATGAGGAATCTCTAAGAAACCCGGCAGAACGGAACGAATACATCCGCGCCGCTCGTCCTTTCACGGGATGAACAAGACGATCAGGCATGCCTCGGTCTTCACGCTGCTGCTCGTCGTCGCCCTCCTGGTGCGGGCGACGTGGGTGCAGTTCTACGACTCGAAGGCTCTCGCGGACGACAAGCTGAACCGGCGCAACGCGATCGAGCAGTACGCGAACCCGCTGGGCGACATCATCGTGGGCGGTGCGGCCGTCACCGGCTCCGAGCGGACGAAGGGCGGCGACCTCAAGTACAAGCGCACGTACAAGGACGGTGATCTGTACTCGTCCGTCACGGGCTACAGCTCGCAGGTCTACGGGGCCACGCAGCTGGAGGGCATCTACAAGGACGTCCTCGACGGCACCGACAACCGGCTGAAGAACCCGCTGGACACGCTGACGAACAAGCGCGCCGACCCGGGTGACGTGGTCACGACGATCGACCCGGCGGTGCAGAAGGCCGCGTACAAGTCGCTCGGCGACAAGAAGGGCGCGGCCGTCGCCGTCGACCCGAAGTCGGGCAAGATCCTCGGCATGGTGTCGACGCCCTCGTACGACCCCTCGGACATCAGCGGTTCCACGGACTCCAAGGAGTGGCAGGCGCTCCTGAAGGACAAGGAGAAGCCGATGGTCAACCGCGCGCTGCGGCAGCCGCTGCCGCCCGGTTCGACGTTCAAGCTGGTCGTCGCGGCGGCGGCCCTGGAGGACGGGCTCTACGGCTCGGCGGACACCGGGACCGACAGCCCGAACCCGTACACGCTGCCCGGCACGCGCACGGTCCTGAAGAACGAGAGCGCGAGCGCGCCCTGCGAGAACGCCACGATCCGTACGGCACTGCAGTACTCGTGCAACAACGTCTTCGCGAAGATGGCGGTCGACCTGGGCCAGGACAAGGTCAAGTCGATGGCCGAGAAGATGGGCTTCAACACCGACAAGCTGGACGTGCCGGTACGCGCCTCCGAGAGCGTGTATCCGTCCGACATGGACAAGGCCCAGACGGCGCTGACCGGCATCGGCCAGTTCGACGTCACGGCGACTCCGCTGCAGATGTCGATGGTCTCGGGGGCGATCGCCAACGGCGGCGAGCTGGTGTCGCCGCACATGGTGTCCCAGATCACCGACGCGAACGGCGACGTGCTCGACTCGTTCGACGACGCGGACTCCGAGCGCGTGATGAGCGAGAGCACGGCGAATCAGCTTCAGTCGGCGATGGAGACGGTCGTCGAGAAGGGCACCGGCACGAACGCGCGGATCAGCGGCGCGGACGTGGGCGGCAAGACGGGCACGGCCCAGCACGGCGAGAACAACAGCAAGACGCCGTACGCCTGGTTCACCTCGTACGCCAAGGGCGGCGACGGCAAGGAGGTCGCGGTGGCGGTCATCGTCGAGTCCTCGGACGCGGCGCGGTCGGAGGTCAGCGGCAATGGCCTGGCGGCGCCGATCGCGAAGTCGATGATGTCGGCGGCGCTGAAGTCGTGACGGCGGTGTCCGCGGGGTGCCGGTCAGGAGTGACGGCACCCCGCGGGGTCAACGGCGCGAGCGCCAGACCTGCCGGCTCCACAGGGCGGCGAGCGGGACCAGGGCCCCTACAAGAAGCCCACCGGCGAAGCCGAGCCCCGACTCGGTGTCACCGTCGTTCACGGCAACGGTCAGTCCCGCCAGGACGACGACAACGACCATCGCGGCCACCAGCAGGTAGAACTTGCGGCTCAAGAAGTTCCGCCGCCCCGGCGCAGGCGGCGGCGACCCCACCTCCGCCCCCGGCCCGAGGCTCGCGGCCAGCGGCCGCTTGAACCACGCGTAGACGATCCAGTTCCCGCAGGCCTCCCAGCCCTCGGGAGCCAGCCGCTCGTCGAGCCCCTCACGCCCCCGGGTGACCAGCTCACGGCGGTACTCCCAGCGCTGCGGCCGCTCCAGGTCACGGTGGCTGACGAAACGGCCGAGCGCGTCGACCCGCTCCACCTCCCACCCCTCGTCGCCGAAGCGGTTGAGCAGCTCCTCGTCGACGTACGTGTCGGCGGTCCACCGCCACGTCTCGACGTGCGCCTCGGGGGTGTCGGGCCGCTGCGCCCCGGCCGGTGCCAGTTCGCGGGCGAACTCGTCGACCGGGCCGAACTCGGCTTCCGGATCGGCCCCGTCCGACTCGTCCAGGTGCGCGCCGAGATCCGCGACGGTGGTCTCGACGCGGTCGGCGGGCAGCCCGAGTTCCCGCAGCCGGTCGGCGAGGTCGAGGAGGTAGCTGTCGCGCACGTAACCCTCGTTCATCGCACACCCGCCTTCGCCAGGACCTCGCGCACGGAGCCGTCGAAGGCGAGCCACAGCCCGCCCTGCTCGCCGAGCGTGGCGCGCCCGGCGTCCGTCAGGGAGTAGTAGCGCCGGCCCGGCCCCTTCTCGGTGGCCCGGAACTCGGCGGCGACCAGGCCCGCCTCTTCGAGGCGGTTGAGCACGGGGTAGAGCGTGCCGCCCTTGATCTGGCCGAAGCCGGCGGCGCCGAGCAGCTTGGCGATCTCGTAGCCGTAGCTCTCGCCGTCGGTGAGGCTCGCGAGCACGAGCAGATCGAGCACGCCCTTGAACCAGCTGGCCCGGCGGTCGGTCTTCGCGCCGCCGGAGGCGGGTGGGGTCATGGTCAGCTGCCCTTCGGGGTCGGCTCGTACGTGGGGAAGCTGCTGACCGGCTCCGGTTCGGGGAGGGTCAGGTCCCGCACGGAGAGGGCGATGTGGACGGCGACGGGCAGCAGCAGGCTGCCGGTCGACACGTAGAGCCCGGCGAACAGTGCCCCGACGAGGCCGAAGGCGATGACGCCGCTGCGGCCCTGGTAGACGCCGGCGACGGCGTACACGAGCGCCGAAAGCGCCGCCGCCACGTAGAGGTTGAGGTCGAGCACGCCGACGGCGAAGGCGATCAGGAGCCCGCGGTAGACGAGTTCGGCGCAGATGCCGTCCGTCACGGCGACGGCGATCGCGAGGCGGCGCTCCTTGGCCGTGCGCGGCAGCATCGCCTGGATGGAGGCGAGCCCCGGCACGTTCCTGCCGCCCGCGGCGAGGGCGCGCATCTTGCGCCCCGACACCACCGTGACCGCCCCCATCGTGACGATGACGACGATCGTGGTCACCGGTGACTCGGGCGCCGCGATGCCGAGATCTGCGGCGGCCATGGCGGGCGAGAGCAGCAGGACCGCCCCGGCGAGCGCGGCCAGGACCCACCAGAAGACGAGGACGAAGGTGAAGTAGCCGACGAGGGCGCGTGGTTCGGTGTCACGGCGGCGGGCGAGCGAGCCGTAGAGACGGCGGCCGAGCCAGGGCTCGCCGAGCAGCAGATAGGCGCCGAGTACGACGGTGACGACCGTGGAGGCGGCCGAGAACTCCGGCGACAGCGAGGCGGTCATGGTGGGATCCCCCCTTCCCGAAGGGGCCGCGCGGCGCGTGCCGCACGGCCCCATGAGCATGTGAGCTACCTAGACCGTAGAGCGACCTAGTCAGGAATACAACCTATCTAGCGATGCCGAGCCGTGCGGCGCGTGAACCCCGGGGCCCACCCCGGACTACTCCACGAAGTACGTCGGGTTCGGCAGCTTGTAGGTCTTGTCCGCGTATCCGCCCGCGAGGTCGGAGACCTGGTCACCGAAGCTGCCGACGATGTTGTAGCCGGTCGACTCGATGTGCTTGCGGGTGCCTTCCTTGAACTGCACGGTGGTGCACTCCCACTTGGCGGGCGTGGCGCAGTCGCTCAGGTAGGCGGGCGGAGCCGTCTTGTTCTTGGTGAAGACGTGTGCGGTGTCGAGCTGCGTGTCGTACCCGGCTCTGGCGAGGTTCGTGACGGCGCCCTCGCGCTGCGACTCGCTCAGACCGGTGAGGAAGAAGACCTCGACGCCCTTGCTCTTGGCGTACGTGACGAGTTCGGGCATGCCGAAGACGGCGGGGCGCTTGGCCGCTTTCACGTACGCGTCCCATGTGGCGCTGTTGTACGTGTAGTTGGTGCGCTTCTCGTAGTCGAAGCTGAGCAGCGAGGTGTCGTCGACGTCGAGGACGATCGCGGGCTTCTTGGCCTTCCCGGGCTTCTTGCCGTGCACGGCCGCGGCCTTCCTGATGTCCTTCTTCGCCTTCGCCTGGATGCGTGCCAGATCCTTGGCGTACGGGCTGTCGGGCGAGGAGCGCCAGACGCCGTCGGCGTCCTCGTGGGCGCCGTAGTAGTCATCGATCTCGCCGACGAGCAGGCCGATGTTCTGGGGTTCGGCGGTGTGCCGCGCCGCCGCGTTGTCGGCGGTGGCCGCGCCGGTGCCGTACAGCGCGGCGCCGGCGACGGCACAGGCGGTGGCGATGCCGGCCACCCGAAGGGACTTGCGCATAGGACGATTTCTCCGGATCAGAGTCTCTTGCGGGGATGCGTGTTCACGTGTTCAGGCAGGTCAAGGCCTGTCTACGCGCACTGTCTACGCGCATCACACGTCACCCTGCGAGACCCTTTACCCGATCAATACCTGATCCGGGGAAAGCCTGGGGTCACGCTCCGGGCGTCCACCCCGGGTCACGGCCGCTGAGGCCGATCACGCGGTCGAGGAGAGGGGCGTCGTCAGGCACCGGGACCGGGGGCCCGAACGGGCTGTCCTCGGAGGCGTCGCCCTCCTGGGGCGTGAGCAGCTCCAGCGCCACCGCGAGACTCGCCTCGTCAGGTGCGTACGCCTGCCCGGTCGCGCGCGCCAAGTCCCACCCGTGCACGACGAGTTCGTCCAGGGCCACGGCCCCGGCGACGGCACCCGGCAGATCGATGCCGCCCGCCCTCGTCATGCCCTCGTACGCGGCCGGGTCGCGCCACGCCTCCACCAGCTCGTCGAGCAGCTTCGGCAGCTCGGCGCGCCACTCGGGTCCGATGTCGGGAAGGGAGTCCCCTGGGTTCTGGTCGAGCCGCGGTCCCAGGTCCTTGCGCCCGGCGTCCCGGAACGCGCCCGTGAGACCGACCAGATGGCCCAGCAGGTGCCGTACTTGGTACTCCGGGCAGGGGGTGGGTCCCGCGAGCTGCTCGTCGGTGACGCCCTCCGCGACGGCCGCCACCAGCCGGGCCTGCCGCTCGAAGTCGACGATCTTCGTCATGGGTCCTCCTGAATCTCGGCGGCCCTTCCCCATGGACCGCTGTCCTGCCCTGTAGACCGGCCCGAGACCCGGAACTCATCGGCGAGACCTCACGTCGGCCCAACGCTTGATCGCGGCGATGGCGGCGATGGCCTCGGCCTGGTCCGCGGCGCGGATGCCGGGCGCTTCCACTCGCGGTGCGACAGGGGCTACGCGAGGCGCTCCAGCGCCGTCGTCACGTGTGCGAGGTCCGCGTCGGACGCCAACCCGGCGTGGTAGAGCCGCAGTTCGTCCGCGCCCAGCGCGACCGCGTTCTCGGCGTCGGCGGCGAGGGTGGCGGGGCTGCCGCCCATGCCGGAGACGACGGTGAGGTTCGCGGCGAGGACGGTGCGGTCGGAGTGGTGCTTTTGGAAGGGCGCAAGCGCCTGGGCGCCGCCCGTGCAGGGCACGACCACGCCGTCGGCCACGGAGAGGATGTGCGCGGGGTCGACACCGGCGTTGGCACCGCAGTGGTAGGCCACCGGGTCGGCGTGCAGCAGCACTTGGAAGCCGTCCGGGGCGGCGGCGCGTACGGCCGCGATCACCGCCTCCTGGAGCGTGCGGGCGGTTTCCTCGCGCCACGCGCGCGTGGCGGCCGCCGTCTCCGCGCCCAGGAGCTTCTCCACCGCCTCCCAGCCGCCGGAAGGCTCCTCGCCACGCCACACGGGCTCCAGGGCGCGGCGGACCCCGGCCGCCAGCTCGTCGGGGGCGAGGCCTTCCCCGGCGTACCCCGTACGGCAGTCCGCGCAGAAGCACAGGGACATCAGGTACTGCCCGGCCTCCCCCAGCGGCACCCCGGCGATCTTGTCGTGGGCGTGCAGATGCGCGAGGCCGTACCAGCCGAGGGACTCCAGCTCGGTGCCGCGCGCTCCGGGCCGGACGGCGGCCTCGGCGGCGAGATCGACGAGGTACGCGCGCGTGGCGGGCTGCGCGATGCAGGGCGCCCAGGGGTAGCGGTCTCCGTAGGCGTTGACGACGGAGGTGTCCGGGTGTTCGGCGCCCATACGGGAGTTGTGGGCGAGGACGACCCAGGTGTGCACGTCGAGCCCGGCGGCCGCGAGGGCTTCGGCGGCCTCTCCGTAGGTATCGCCCGGGGCCCAGCTTCCGGCCGCGTACGGGCGCAGCGCGCGCCCCTGCCACCGGTCGCCCGGCTCGTACAGGACCGCCGCGTGCTCGGCGGTGACGATGCGGTGGCGCGGGTGGCGGGGGGTGAGCGCGCGGGTGGAGTGATAGGCGGAGGCGAGGGTGACCTGCCGGACGCCGAGGCCTGCGACGCGCGAGGGCGCCGCGGGGTCGCCGACGACGTCCCAGGGGTACAGGAAGGCGGAGGTCCTCACGCGCTCTCCTCCCGCAGCAGGGCGCGCCCGCGCTCGGTCAGCTCGGCAAGGCGCTTGATGTGCTCGTCGGCAGGTTCGTGCAACGGCGACCGCACCCCGCCGACGTCGAGCCCGGCCAGGCGTACGCCCGCCTTGACGAGGGAGACGGCGTACCCCCTGCCCTCGGCGCGCAGCTCCACGAAGGGGCGGTAGAAGCCGTCGATGAGGCGGTTCACGGTGGCGTCGCCCTCGGCGGTCCGGGCGTTGAAGGCCCGGTGGAAAGCGAGCGCGATGTCGGGCGCGAAGCAGAAGACGGCCGACGAGTAGAGCGTCACGCCGATGCCGCGATAGGCGAGCCCGGTCAGCTCGGCGGTGGGCAGGCCGTTGAAGTAGAGGAAATCCTCCGGGACTTCCGCCCGTACGGCGCTGACGATGCGCTGCATCAGGTCCATGTCGCCGAGGCCGTCCTTGAACCCGATGATGCCCTCGGTGCGGGCGAGTTCGACCACGGTCTCGGGGGTGAACACGGCGTTGTCGCGCTGATAGACGATGACTTCGAGGGAGGTGGCCGCGGCCAGTTCGGCGTAGTGCCGGAGCAGGCCCTCCTGCCCGGCCACGACGAGATAGGGAGGCATCGCGAGCAGCCCGTCGGCGCCCGCCTCCTCGGCGAGCTTCGCGTACCTGACGGCGAGCGCGGTGCCGTAGCCCGCTCCCGCGACCACCGGCACACGCCCAGCCGTCTCCTCGACGGCGGCGGCGGCGCACGCCCGGAACTCCTCGGGCGTCAGGGCGTGGAACTCCCCCGTGCCGCAGCAGGCGAACACGGCCGCCGCACCCGCCTCGACGCCCGCGCGCACGTGCGCGCGGAAGACGTCGAGGTCGACGGAGCCGTCCGGCGCGTACGCGGTGACCGGGAAGAACAGCGGCCCGCTGGGGATGTCGAGTCGAGCGGCGAGGGGTGCTGACGTCACGGGCTCTCCCTTAGCGTGCACGTTTTCCGATCCACGTTTCTGATCCACGTCCATATTTCTGAACGATGCCACGCTAAGGCGCCCGTCGAGCCCCGGTCAAGCGTCAAGGTCGGCAAGAGAACCGTGATTTGAGAGCGATTCGCGAGCGGACCATCCACCTCCGCACGACACTTGACGCGACGAGCCGTCGATCCCTAGCGTGTCCACAAATGTGAATGCTGTACGTACACATACACAGGAGACCTCCTCATGCCCGCTCCCCGCACCGTCCTGCTCACCGGCGCCGCAGGCGGCCTCGGCACCCTGATGCGGGGGCTCCTCCCGGCCCACGGTTACGACCTGCGGCTGCTCGACGTACGGCCCGTCGAGGGCGAGCCGGACGCGATCACGGCGGACCTCGCCGACAAGAAGGCGCTGCGGGAGGCCGTGCGGGGGGTCGACGCGGTCATCCATCTCGCGGGCATCTCCCTGGAGTCCTCCTTCGACAAGATCCTGCGGGCGAACATCGAGGGGACGTACAACCTCTACGAGGCGGCGCGCGAGGAGGGCGTCCGCCGGATCGTCTTCGCCTCGTCGAACCACGCGGTGGGATTCACCCCGCGGCCCGTCGGCGACGATCCGCTGATCGCGGTGGACACGCCGCGCCGCCCCGACACGTTCTACGGCCTGTCGAAGTCCTTCGGCGAGGATCTCGCCCAGTTCTACTGGGACAAGCACGGCCTGGAGACCGTCTCGGTGCGGATCGGTTCGTGCTTCCCGGAGCCGACGAGCGTGCGGATGCTGTCGGTCTGGATGAGCCCCGGGGACGGCGCCCGGCTCTTCGACGCGGCGCTGACCGCTCCGTCCGTGGGGCACACGGTGGTGTACGGCTCGTCCGCCAACACGCGGCTGTGGTGGGACCTTTCGTCGGCGCGTGCGCTGGGCTACTCGCCGCAGGACGACTCCGAGCGGTACGCGGCGAAGCTGGTCGCCGAGCAGGGAGAGCTTGACCCCGCCAACCCGGACCACGCGAACCTGGGGGGCCACTTCTGCACGAACCCTCCGGTGTGGCCGTACTGAGGGTCCTCAAACGCCGGACGGCCTGAACTTTCAGCCGTCCGGCGTTTGAGGACGCCCCCGCGCAGCGGGTTTTCGGGAAGGGGCGGGGTTGGGGAAAGGAAGGCCTTGAACCCCCAAGCGGGCAGCGAACGGGCACGCTCCACCCCCCGAACGGGCACCGGCCAAGCCCGAACCAGAGGCCGCAGCCCCGGCAAACGGGCAGAGACGGGCACCATCGCCCCCGCTCCGAGCCTGTTCACACAGACCGCCCCGCTGTAGAACTTTCCCCCAGGGCCCGAACGGGCACAGCGAGGGAAGGAGGCGGTGGCCATGACCGCGGAAGAGCGGCAGCGAAAAATCGTCCGGGCCGCGAGAACCTCCGGCTCCGTCGACGTCACCGCCCTCGCCACCGAACTGGGCGTCGCCAAGGAAACCGTCCGCCGCGACCTCCGCGCCCTGGAGGACCACGGCCTGGTCCGCCGCACCCACGGCGGCGCCTACCCCGTGGAGAGCGCCGGTTTCGAGACGACCCTCGCCTTCCGCACCACCATGCACGTCCCGGAGAAGCGAAGGATCGCCACCGCCGCCGCCGACCTCCTCGGCGACGCCGAAACGGTCTTCGTGGACGAGGGCTTCACCCCGCAGCTCATCGCCGAGGCACTCCCCGAGGCCGCCAAGGGCCGCCCGCTGACCGTGGTCACCGCCTCCCTGGCCACCGCCGGCGCCCTCGCCGAGGCCGACAACATGTCCGTGCTGCTCCTCGGCGGCCGCGTCCGCCCCGGGACCCTCGCGACCGTCGACCACTGGACGACGCGGATGCTGGCCGGGTTCGTGATCGACCTCGCCTACATCGGCGCCAACGGCATCTCCCGCGAGCACGGCCTGACCACGCCCGACCCCGCGGTCAGCGAGGTCAAGACGCAGGCCATCCGCGCGTCACGGCGCACCGTGTTCGCGGGCGTGCACACCAAGTTCGGGGCGACGAGCTTCTGCCGGTTCGGGCACGTCGGTGAGCTGGAGGCGATCGTCACGAGCACGCAGTTGCCCGCCTCCGAGGCACACCGCTACTCGCTCCAGGGCCCCCAGGTCATCCGCGTCTGACACCCCCGCTCGCCTCCCCCTCCCCCTCGCCCGGCCTCGCTCCCCTCTCGCACTCTCGTGATCTCGCACGCCCGCATCCATCCCGACCCACCTCTCACGCACCCCATAAGTCCCCATACGTCCAGGAGCATCCATGCGAACCCAGAGCCGACGGAGGCCGCGCGCACTCGCCGCGGCAGCCGCAGGGACGCTGCTTGCCCCGCTGCTCTCCGGCTGCTGGGCCGGGGCGGGCGGGACCGGTTCAGGCGGCGACTCCATCAACGTACTGATGGTGAACAACCCGCAGATGGTCGAACTGCAGAAGCTCACCGCCGCCCACTTCACCAAGGAAACGGGCATCAAGGTGAACTTCACGGTCCTGCCCGAGAACGACGTCCGCGACAAGATCAGCCAGGACTTCGCCAACCAGGCGGGCCAGTACGACGTCGCCACCCTCAGTAACTACGAGATCCCGATCTACGCCAAGAACGACTGGCTGCACGAACTCGGCTCGTACACCCGCAAGGACACGGAGTACGACGAGAAGGACGTACTGCCGTCCATGCGCCAGTCCCTCACCGGGGACGACGGCAAGCTCTACGGACAGCCCTTCTACGGGGAGTCGTCCTTCCTGATGTACCGCAAGGACGTTTTCGAGAAGGCCGGCCTCACCATGCCGAAGAAGCCCACCTGGCAGAAGGTGGCCAAGCTCGCGGCCGAGGTGGACGGCGCCGAGCCCGGGATGAAGGGCATCTGTCTGCGCGGGCTCCCGGGCTGGGGCGAGCTGATAGCGCCCCTGACGACGGTGGTGAACACCTTCGGAGGGACGTGGTTCGACAAGGGGTGGAAGGCGCGCCTCGACTCCCCCGAGTTCAAGAAGGCGACGCGCTTCTACGTGGACCTCGTCCGCGAGCACGGCGAATCCGGCGCCGCCCAGTCCGGCTATGCCGAGTGCCTGAACAACCTCACCCAGGGCAAGACCGCCATGTGGTACGACGCCACGGCCGCCGCCGGCTCGCTGGAGTCCGCCAAGTCCCCGGTCAAGGGCAAGATCGGCTACGTACCCGCGCCCGTGGAGAAGACCGAGAGCTCCGGGTGGCTCTACACCTGGGCCTGGGGCCTGCAGAAGGCGTCGCGCAACCCGGACAAGGCCTGGAAGTTCGTCTCCTGGGCGTCCAGCAAGGAGTACGAGGAACTGGTCGGCGAGAAGATCGGCTGGTCCAACGTCCCGGCGGGCAAGCGCGCCTCCACGTACGCCAACCCCGAGTACCGCAAGGAAGCCGCGGCCTTCCAGGACGTCACCCATGCCGCCATCGAGGGCGCGAAACCGCGTGACCCGGGCGTGCAGCCCCGGCCCGCGCCCGGCATCCAGTTCGTCGGCATCCCCGAGTTCACCGACCTCGGCACGAAGGTCTCCCAGGAGATCAGCGCGGCCATCGCCGGACGCCAGTCCGTCGATTCGGCCCTCAAGAAGTCACAGAAGCTCGCCGAGAAGATCGCCGAGGAGTACGAGGGACGATGACCGCCACCGCGAGTACCCCCGCCGTCGCGCCCACGCAGGCGCACGTGTCCCCGGCCAGGAAGCCGGGCGGCAGGCTGCGCGCCTGGGCCACCAGGGCCCCGCTCCTGCCCGCCCTGATCTTCATGGTCGTCGTCACCCAGCTCCCCTTCGTGGCCACGCTGGTGATCTCCTTCTTCGACTGGAACGCCCTCTACCCCGATGCCCGCAGCTTCGCCGGGCTCGACAACTACTCCGAGGTCCTCACCGACCCCGACCTGCGCAAGTCCGTCCTGACGACCATCGTGCTCACGGCCACCGTGGTGCTCGCGAGCCTCGTCATCGGCCTCGGGCTCGCCCTGCTCCTCGACCGGAAGTTCCGGGGGCGCGGACTGGTGCGCACGCTGCTCATCGCGCCGTTCCTGCTGGTGCCGGTGGCCGCCGCGCTGCTGTGGAAGCACGCGCTCTACAACCCCGAGTACGGCCTCTTCAACGGCCTGCTGCACTGGGTGGGCGGTGACGGCGCGGCGCAGCCCGACTGGGTGTCCAACACCCCGCTGATCGCCATCGAGGCCTCCCTGATCTGGCAGTGGACGCCCTTCATGATGCTGATCCTGCTCGCCGGGCTGCAGAGCCGCGACAGTGAGCTCATCGAGGCGGCCCGGATGGACGGCGCGGGCAACTGGCAGGTGTTCCGGTATCTGACGCTGCCGCATCTGCGCCGCTATCTGGAGCTGGGGGCGCTGCTCGGCTCGATCTACATCGTGCAGAACTTCGACGCCGTCTTCACGATCACGTCGGGCGGTCTGGGCACGGCCAACCTGCCCTACACCGTCTACCAGAGCTTCTACCAGGCCCACGAGAACGGCCTGGCGTCCGCCGCCGGTGTCCTCGTCGTCATCGGCTCCATCATCATCGCGACCTTCGCGCTGCGGGTCGTCTCGTCCCTGTTCCGTGAGGAGGCGTCCCGCGCATGAGCACCGTCGCGACGCAGACACGTACCCGGCCACAGCCACAGCCGCAGTCACAGCCCGGGAGCCGCTTTCGTATCCGGGGCTCCGCGGGCCTCGGCCTCGCCGCCTGGCTGGCCGGCATCCTGTTCTTCCTGCCCATCGCCTGGATGACGCTGACCTCCTTCCACTCGGAGGAGGACGCGGCGACCAATCCGCCCTCGGTCGCCGCCTCCCTCACCCTGGACGGCTACCGCGAGTTCTTCGGCTCGGGCGGCGGCGCGAGCCCCTGGCCCGCGCTCATCAACTCGACGGTCGCCTCGGTGGCCTCGACCCTGCTCGTGCTGGTCCTGGCGCTGCCCGCCGCGTACGCGCTCTCCATCAGGCCGGTGAAGAAGTGGACGGACGTCCTGTTCTTCTTCCTCTCCACCAAGATGCTGCCGGTCGTGGCGGGCCTCCTGCCGATCTATCTCTTCGCCAAGAACGCCGAGATGCTCGACAACATCTGGCTGCTCGTCATCCTCTACACGTCGATGAACCTGCCGATCGCGGTGTGGATGATGCAGTCCTTCCTCGCCGAGGTGCCGGTCGCGATCATCGAGGCCGCGCAGATCGACGGGGCGCGGCTGCCCACCATCCTCGCGCGCGTGGTGGCCCCCATCGCGCTGCCGGGCATCGCGGCGACCTCCCTGATCTGCTTCATCTTCAGCTGGAACGAACTCCTCTTCGCGCGGGTCCTGACGGGCGTCGTCGCCCAGACCGCGCCCGTGTTCCTGACCGGCTTCATCACCAGCCAAGGCCTGTTCCTGGCGAAAGTGTGCGCCGCGTCGCTCGTGATCTCCCTGCCGGTGCTCGCCGCGGGGTTCGCCGCCCAGGACAAGCTGGTCCAGGGCCTGTCGTTGGGAGCCGTCAAGTGAAGGCCGCCATCATCGAGTCCGTCGGCAAGGCCGTCGTCGGCGAGGTGCCCGACCCCACCCCGGGGCCGCGCGAGGTCGTCGTCGAGGTCGCCGCGTGCGGTCTGTGCGGAACCGATCTGCACATTTTGCAGGGCGAGTTCGCGCCCACGCTGCCGGTGGTGCCGGGGCACGAGTTCGCCGGGGAGGTCGTGGGGCTCGGCCGCGAGGTCACGGAGCTCGCGGTCGGCGACCGGGTCGCCGTCGATCCCTCGCTGTACTGCCACGAGTGCCGCTACTGCCGCACCGGCCACAACAACCTCTGCGAGCGCTGGGCCGCGATCGGCGTCACCACGGCGGGCGGCGCGGCCCAGTACGCGGTCGCGCCCGTCGCCAACTGCGTGCGGCTCCCCGAGCACGTACGCACCCAGGACGCGGCCCTCATCGAGCCGCTGTCCTGCGCGGTGCGCGGCCACGACGTGCTGCGCGCCCGGCTCGGCGCCCACGTCCTGATCTACGGCTCCGGGACGATGGGCCTGATGATGCTGGAGCTCGCCAAGCGGACGGGGGCGGCGAGCGTGGACATCGTGGACCTCAACCCGGACCGCCTCGCCACGGCCCGGCAGCTGGGTGTCTCGGGGTCGGCCGCGGGCGCCGACGATCTTGACCGGCCGCAGGGCTGGGACATCGTGGTCGACGCCACGGGGAACGCGAACGCGATCCAGGACGGCATCGGACGCGTCGCCAAGGCCGGGACGTTCCTGCAGTTCGGCGTCGCCGACTACGCGACGCGGGTCAGCATCGACCCGTACCGCATCTACAACCAGGAGATCACCATCACCGGGTCGATGGCGGTCCTGCACAGCTACGAGCGGGCGGCGGAGCTGTTCGCCGGGGGTGTCCTCGACCCGGACGTCTTCATCAGCGACAGGCTCCCCCTGGACACCTACCCCCAGGCACTGGAGCGGTTCGCCTCGGGTGTGGGCCGGAAGATCGTGGTGGTGCCCTAGAGAGGCCGCGGGGCGGAGAGAGAAACTTCCGCGGGTAAGGGAACGGCAAAGCCGGGACGTTCGTTACCCCGGACATGACCGCTATGACACCCGGCTCGAACATCCCTCTCTCCGCCACCCGTGTGGCGGTTGACGTCGCCGCTCCGGTGCGGCTCGACGTGTCGGGCCTGCTGCTCACCGCCGACGGCAAGGTGCGCTCCGACGACGACTTCATCTTCTTCAACCAGCCCTCGGGCCCCGGTGTGACCTATCAGTCGGGTGGCGGCACCACGCCCGACAAGATCACGGTGGACACCAGTGCCGTGCCCGCCGGCATCGAGAAGATCGTCGTCACCGCGAGCCCGGACGCGGCGGGCCAGTCCTTCCAGGGCATCGAGCCCACCGCCACCATCCGCAACGCGGACGACGGAACCGTCCTCGCCTCGTTCACGCCCCCGCAGCTCGGCGGCGAGACCGCTCTGGTGATCGTCGAGGTCTATCTGCGCAACGGCGCGTGGAAGGCGCGCGCCGTCGGTCAGGGGTACTCGAACGGCCTGGCGGGCATCGCCACGGACTTCGGTGTCTCGGTCGAGGAGCCCGCCGCCCCGGCCGCCCCGGCGCCCGCCGCTCCGATGGCGCCCCCGTCCGGCGCCCCGGTCCAGGGTCCGCCCCCGCCGGTCGCGGACCCCCGCGTCGCCGCGCCCGCCGCCCCCGCCGCTCCCCCGGCGCCCGCGGCCCCCGCGCCCGGCGCCGGGAAGATCAACCTGGACAAGGGCCGGGTCAGCCTCCAGAAGAACCAGACGGTGTCCCTGGTCAAGGGCGGCAAGCCGCTCCTCTCGCAGGTCAAGATGGGCCTCGGCTGGGAGCCCGCGTTCCGCGGCAAGGACATCGACCTGGACGCCTCCGTCATCGCGTACGGCCCGCAGCGCAACCACGTGGACAGCTGCTACTTCGGCAAGCTGTCGATCGTGAACGGCGCGATCAAGCACTCCGGCGACAACCTCACCGGCGAGGGCGGCGGTGACGACGAGGTGATCGTCGTGGACCTGGGCCGGCTGCCGCAGGACGTGACGGGTCTCGTCTTCACGGTGAACTCGTTCTCGGGCCAGAAGTTCACGCAGGTCGCCAAGGCGTACTGCCGCCTGCTCGACGCGGCGACGGGCGAGGAGCTGGTCCGCTTCGACCTCACGAACGCCGAGGCGCAGACGGGCGTGATGATGGCCAAGCTCATCAAGCAGTTCACCGGCGAGTGGGAAATGACCGCCATGGGTGACTTCGTCAAGTCACGCACCGTGCGCGGAATGGTGAAGCCGGCGGCGCAGGCGCTGTAGCCACCGCGCGTCCGCCGACGGTCACGAGAGACCGCCGGCGGACGCGTAAGACCGCTGAGGGCAAGCGCAGGGGCGGCCGCCGGGAAGGGATGAACCTTCCCCGTCGGCCGCCCCTTGTCGTACGTGGGGACGCGCGCGCGGGCGTGCGTCAGGTCAGAGCTTGGCCAGCTTGGGATAGGGGCTCAGGAACCTTCCCTGGCGGCCTGCGAAGTCGATGACCACTGCTTCCTCGCCTTCCACTCCGACGATCCGTCCGAGTCCGTACTGATCGTGGGAGACCCGGTCGCCCACGGCGAACTGCTCGATGGGCGGCGCGGGGGGCGGCGGAACGTTGAAAGGGCTGTTCGGCAGGTGGCGTCGGGTACCGGGGGGCCTCGTCATGTTCTGAGTATGCGCCCTCCGGACCCCGCCGCACCATGCTCCGAGCTCACACGGTCCTCACATCGGCATCAAACCGACACACAACTGCAGGTTCCTCGTAGCGGTACGTAGTTGCCCCGTGGCACCACGCGCACGACGCGCACATACGTGCCCCACGGCCCCCGACGGAGCCCCTGATCCACCGGCCGGGACAGGAGGGATCAGAACAGGGCACTGTAGGCATTCAGGGCGGGCTGCCCACCGAGGTGGGCGTACAGGACGGTCGCGTCGCGCGCGATCTCTCCCCTGTCCACCAGATCGATCATCCCGGCCATCGACTTCCCCTCGTACACCGGGTCGGTCACCATGCCCTCCGTGCGGGCCGCCAGCCGCATCGCGTCGAGAGTGGCCTCGTCGGGCAGTCCGTAGGTGCCCGCGTGATAGCGCGCGTCCAGCTCTATGTCGGCGTCCTTCACCTCTGCCTGCACGCCGATGAGTTCGGCGGTCCCGCGGGTGATCCTGGCGATCTGCTCGCGGGTACGGCCGGGATCGGCGGAGGCGTCGATGCCGAGGACGCGGCGGGGACGGGCACCCTCCTCCGCGAGCGCGGCGAAGCCGGCGACCATGCCCGCCTGCGTGGACCCGGTCACCGAGCAGACCACGACGGTGTCGAAGAACACCCCCAACTCCTCCTCCTGCTCGGCCACTTCGTACGCCCAGCGGGCGAAGCCCAGACCGCCGAGGCGGTGCTCGGAGCAGCCAGCCGGGATCGCGTACGGCTTGCCGCCCGCCTCCTCGACCTCGCGCACCGCCTGTTCCCAGCTCTCCTTGATGCCGATGCCGAACCCGGCGCGCACGAGGCGCACGTCGGCGCCCGCGAGCCTGCTGACGAGGATGTTGCCGACCTTGTCGTAGACGGAATCGGGCCAGTCGACCCAACTCTCCTGGATCAGCACGCACTTGAGTCCGGCGCGGGCGGCGACGGCCGCTACCTGGCGGGTGTGGTTGGACTGGACGCCGCCGATCGACACGAGGGTGTCGCAGCCCTGCGCGAGCGCGTCGGCCACCAGGAACTCCAGTTTGCGCGTCTTGTTGCCGCCGTACGCGATCCCGGAGTTGCAGTCCTCGCGCTTGGCCCAGAGCGCGGCGCCGCCGAGGTGGTGGGTGAGGCGGTCCAGGGGGTGGACGGGCGAGGGGCCGAAGAGGAGGGGATAGCGGGAGTACGAGTCGAGAGGTGTGGACACGTGGGCCTCCGGCCGGTTCAGGGCTTCAGGGGTGGACGAGTTCTTCCAGGACGCGCCAGATCTCCGTGGTGACGGCCGCCGCGGCTTCCGCGTCGCCGTCCGCGCACGCGTCGATGAGGCGCTCGTGCAGTGCGGCGGAGCCGCAGGACACGCCCTCGCCGAAGCGCTGCCTCTCCAGGCGGCGGATGAGGGGGGTGTAGCGGGCGATGGTGGCCGCGGCGGCGGCGTTGCCGCAGGCCGTGACGAGGACGCCGTGCACCTCGTCGTCGGCCCGCAGTGCACCCTCCACGTCACCGGACGCGACGGCCGCCGCGAACCGCCGGTTGGCCTCCCGCATGGCCTGGAGGTGCGCGGGCTCCAGGCGGGGCACCGCGCCGCGGGCGGCGAGTTCGTGCATGGCGCGGACGACGGCGGCGGCGTCCCGCACGTCGGCCGCGTCCAGCGGCGTCACACGGGTGTGGCTCTGCGGCTTCGTCTCCAGGAGCCCTTCGTCGACGAGCCGCGCGAACGCCTCCCGGACGGGCGCCCTCGACAGCCCGAGCGACGCGGCGAGATCGGCGTCCCGCACGACACTGCCCGGCGCGATGTCCCCGCCGACGATCGCGTCACGGATCGACGCGTACGCCTGATCCCTGAGAAGAACGCGCCGCACCGGCTGCATGGCTCCCATGCACTGAAATGTTAGATGTCAACTGGCGGTGCGGGCAATGGTCTTGGGCGCCCGCACTCACACCCGCACTCACGCCCGCACCCACGCCCGCACCCACGGCCAGTCGCACGAGGAGCCCGTCTCGAGCAACTGCACCATCCGGAAAGCCGCGTCCGAGAGCCCGCCGAACACATGGCGGTTGCCCGTGCCCGACGCCCCGTGGCCCACCTGGTGGCCCGCGAGGTTCCAGGTGTAGACCGGGATGTGCGCCGGGACCTGCTCGGTCGGGTCACCGTGGTAGTTGTACGTCGCCTGCTCGTCGGTGACGATCAGGACCCGGTCGTGCTTCTTGTAGAAGCGGCGCACCGCCTCGGTGGTGTTCGTGCCGCCGAGGCTGCCGAAGCGCTCGAGGACCTTCAGGACGGACTCGCCCTTGCCGTACGTCACCCGTGCGCTGGTCGTGCCGAACTCGACCAGGTCAGCCTTGGCCGCCCGCATCGCGAGTGCCGTGCCGAAGACCGCCGCGGCGTCCGCGCGGTCGAGCTGCGAACGGTCCGAGAGCGGCGACCACATCGAGCCGGAGCGGTCGACCAGGATGAGCGAACGTCCGGGCAGCGAGGGCACGTTGGCCAGCGAGTGGCCGAGCGCCTGCTCCAGCGGATACGCCCAGCGCAGCGACGGCGCGTGCTGGTACGCGGCGAGGTAGCGGAAGGGGAACTGCCGCGACTTCGCGACCTGTGCCGGGTCCGCGAGCTTCGCCGCGACGACGCCGGCCACCTCGTCCGAGACGCCTGCCTCGTCGAAGTTGCGCAGGTTGCGGACCAGCGCCATCACGCCCATGGACGGGATGACCGCCTCCCAGGCCGCCTTGTCCATCGGCCCCTGCAGCCAGCCCGCGAGCGCCTCCCAGGTCATGCCCGCCGCGGCGAGCCGCTCGGCCCCGCCCGCCCCGGTGATCACCGCGCGCCGCTCGGCGACCGGCACCGCCATCAGCGCGCGGTGCGCGGCCAGGACGCGGGCGGACTCGGGCGGGACCGCGGTCTCGGGGTGGTGGCGACGGTCGAGCGCGTACTGGAACAGGGCGCCCTGCCACGGCTTGTCCGCGTCGGGCGCGGCGTGCACGAGGTTGAGGATGTCGCCGAAGCGGTACCCCTTGGGCGCCGTGTCGTACTTCAGCAGCGCCTTCTCGCCGTACAGGCGGCGCACGGCGTCGGCGATGCCGCGCTTGACGGGCTTGGGGACGTTGCGGCCGTACGTCGCGGTCCAGTACCCGAGCAGCTCGCCGGGCTCGTCCGGGCGGCGCAGCACGGAGTCGACGACCTGGCGGTTGGCGGGGCCCTCGGTGACGCCCGCGTCGAGGCGCGCCTTCACGTACTCGGCGGCGCCGACGAGCGAGGCCGTACGCATGTTGCCCTCGCCCCGCAGCCAGCCGAGCAGACCCGCGGTCCACTCCGGGTCCTCGACGGCGAGGCGCCGCACGAGCGCGGAGAAGCGGTCGTCGCGGTCGACCCCGTCCTCGTAAAAGGTCCGCTGGGACACGAAATTCGCGACCGCGAGCAGAAACAGCTCGGAGCGCGGGTCGCGCAGGTGGCCTCGGCCGCCCTCGTGGGTCGGCGCGATGCGCCCGGTCGACTTCACGGCGGAAGTGACGAGCGCCTTCGCGGCCTTGGTGTTGAAGCGTGCCATGTGAATTCCCCCGAATTACATCGCTGGGGAAGACGGCACGGCGAGTTCGGGTGTCCAGAGATCCCATTCGGCTGAACTGACGATGGTGCTCTAACCCCTGAGCTACTCCGGCCTGTTGGTGCCGGAGACGGGACTCGAACCCGTCCGCTCCCCATTATGAGTGGAAGTAAGTCCTGCCTTCGCACCTGGACGAGTCCCACTTTAGGAGAGTGAACTCAGGGGGCACCAATGCTTTTTCGGCGGCGCGGCCCGCGGCCCGCGATCAAGGGCGCCGGCGCCGCCACGGGCCGGTTATCGCCAGGAGGATTCCGGGGGACTGGATGCTGGCGTAGAGGGTCTTGCCGTCCGGGGAGAACGTGACGCCGCAGAATTCGCTGTAGGAGGGTTTTTCGGGGGTGCCCGCGTTGAGTTCGTTGCGTGCGATGGGGTAGGTGCGGCCGCGCTCGGTCGCCCCGAAGAGGTGCTGGACGCCGTCGCCGTCCTCGGCGATGACGAGGCCGCCGTACGGGGAGACGGTGATGTTGTCGGGGCCGTCGAAGGCGCCGTCCTTGGAAGGATCGGGGTTGACGCCGAGGAGGACCTTCAGGGTGAGGGTGCGGCGCGAGGGGTGGTAGAACCACACCTGCCCGTCGTGCGCGACAGGGCTCTCGTCGCGGGCGAACGAGGCCACGATGTAGACGCCGCCGTCACCCCACCACATGCCTTCGAGCTTGCGGGCGCGCGTGATGTCGCCGTCGTCGAACTGCTCGCGCACCGGGACCGTGCGGGCGTCGCGGTCCGGGACCTCCACCCAGTCCACGCCGTACACGGTGCCGATCCTGGTCGCGCGGGACAGGTCGTCCACGAAGCGGCCGCCGGAGTCGAAGCACTTGGGCGCCTTCAGGACGCCCGCGTCGTCCGCGAGGGTGCGCAGCTTGCCGCGGCCGTGCTCGAAGCCCTGCGGCGGGGTCCAGCGGTAGAGCAGGCCGTTCGGCTTTGACGCGTCCTCGGTGAGGTAGAGGTGGCCACGCTTGGGGTCGACGACGACGGCCTCGTGGGCGTAGCGGCCCAGCGCCTTGATGGGCTTGGGGGCGCGGTTGGCCCGCCGGTCGTAGGGGTCGACCTCGAAGACGTAGCCGTGGTCCTTGGTCATGCCGTTCTGGCCGGCCTTGTCCTCGGTCTCCTCGCAGGTCAGCCAGGTGCCCCAGGGAGTGCTGCCGCCGGCGCAGTTGGTGGCGGTGCCCGCGATGCCCACCCACTCGGCGACATGTCCGCCGCGGCGGACCTCGACGACGGTGCAGCCGCCGGCCGCGGCCGGGTCGTAGACGAGGCCCTCGGTCAGCGGGACCGGGTGCGCCCACTTGGAGCGGGGCCCGCCGAGCTCATGGTTGTTGACGAGCAGCGTGACGCCGCGCGGGCCCTCGAAGGCGGCCGTGCCGTCATGGTTGGACGGCGTGAACTCGCCGGTCTCCAGCTTCGTCTTGCCGCTGTGGGTGAGGACGCGGTACGAGAATCCGGCGGGCAGCGCCAGCAGGCCCTTCGGGTCGGGTACGAGGGGGCCGTAGCCGGGGTCGCGGCCGAGCCGGTCGGCCCCGCCCTCCGTCGTCTCCTCCGCGGCGAGCGCATGGGGGGCGGTGGCGAGCGCGCCGACGCTGCCGGTCAGCGCGACCCCCGCTCCGGTGATCGCGGAGCGTCTGGCGAAGTCCCTGCGGGTGAGCGACATGATGTCTCCTGGGGCGGGTTCCGGCCGGGCTGCTGTCGGCGTCACGTTCCCGCTCACGTATAAACGGCGGTTGAACGCCGTCCGACGTCAAGGGGCTTCCTTCCATGAACCTGCCAGGCACCGACCGCCGTGTCCTGATCAGCGGCGCCTCCCGCGGCCTGGGCAGGGCCCTGGCCCGGGCCTTCGCGGCGAACGGCGACCGCGTCGCGGTGCACTACGGCTCGCGCGAGGACGACGCGCGCGCCACGCTCGCCTCGCTGAAGGGCGAGGGCCACGTCCTGGTGGGCGGCGACCTGTCCGATCCGGCGGGCGCGGCGGACGTCGCGGGGCGGGCCGCCGACGCGCTCGGCGGGCTCGACGTGCTGGTCAACAACGCCGCCGTGAATCTGCCGCACCCCCTCGCCGACACGTCGTACGAGGACTGGGCGGCGCTCTGGCAGCGGCATGTGTCGGTGAACCTTCTCGCGACGGCGAACCTCAGTCATCTGGCCGCGCGCCGGATGATCGACCAGGGCACGGGTGGCCGGATCGTGAACATCGGCTCGCGCGGCGCGTTCCGCGGGGAGCCCGACCACCCTGCCTACGGGGCGACCAAGGCGGCCGTGCACGCGCTCGGCCAGTCCCTCGCGGTGTCGCTCGCGCCGTACGGGATCGCGGTGGCGTCGGTGGCCCCCGGTTTCTTCGAGACCGAACGGGTGGCCCACCGGCTGAGCGGTGACGAGGGCGCGGCGATCCGCGCGCAGAGCCCGTTCGGCCGCGCGGGTACGGCGGACGAGATCGCCGCGGCGGTGCTGTGGCTGGCCTCGCCGGTCGCGGAGTGGGCGTCGGGCACGGTCCTCGACCTGAACGGCGCCTCACATCTGCGTACGTGAGCGGGTGCTCCCGGGCCCCCGAGCCAGTGGTCGGAAGAATCTTCGTAAACAAGGTCAACAGGAGCAGATCACCCGTAAAGCCAAGATTTCGTGCGGAACGCCTTGACCCGCCCTCCACACGGCAATAGACATCCCCTACCTGCATCACCCGTTGGGGGAGGCGAGCCGCGTGGACGCATCGCAGGCACGCAGCCTCCATGAGGACCGGCTGATGAAGCTGGCCAATGTCAACGGCGTCGGCATCGGCAAGGACGACCGGTCGGGAGCGGACGTGATCGTCGTGTTCGTGACCCGCAAGGTCCCCCGTGACCGGCTCCGGGACGAAGATGTGGTTCCGGCAGTGCTAGAAGGCGTCCCCGTACGCGTACTCGCCATCGGTGAGCCCGCGGCGCAGTAGGACGACCCGCGGAAGCCGACCGGAACTCCACCCTTCAACCAAGGGGAAGAGGTGGTCTGGCGTGGTGAGCCAGCCCGAATTGATGCGAGGACCCACCGGCGGTCAGCTCAGCGACAGCTCGCGCCGGCAGGCGGCGGGGGACTTCCTGGGCACCCAGACGTCACTGGCCAACGTCGTCGGCTTCGGCCACGGCGTGAAGTGGATCGAGGGAGAGCCCACGGGCGAACCCGCGGTCATCGTGTTCGTGACCCAGAAGGTTCCGGAGTCCATGCTCCCGGAGCGGGACGTCATCCCCTCCCAGATGGACGACGGCACCCCCACCGACGTGGTCGCGGTCGGTCACGTCGCCGCGCAGCGGCAGCAGCGCAAGGCGGGGCGCACCGACGACCGCTCGGTGACGTACGGCCCCGACGGCGGTGTGAGCGAGCAGCTCGCGGGCCTTTCGCGGCCCATGCTCGAAGAGCTCTCCGGGCTCGGCGCGTTCGAGCCGCAGCTCCTCAAGCGCCGGATGCGCCCGTGCCCCTCCGGCGCCTCGGTCGGCAACGTACGCGTGACGGCCGGCACGCTCGGCAGCGTGGTCTACGACTTCCTGCCCGGCGCCTCGGTCGACCCGCCGGGCCCCGGTCTCGGCATCCCGGCGAAGTTCTACATCCTGTCCAACAACCACGTGCTCGCCGACTCCAACCGCGCCCAGCTCGGCAGCGCGATCGTGCAGCCGGGTGTCTTCGACGGCGGCCAGGACCCGGCCGACCGCATCGCGACCCTGGAGCGCTTCATCACGATCCAGTTCGCCCCGCAGATCCCGCTGGATCGGCACAACAACGTCGTCGACGCGGCGCTCGGCACCGTCGACTTCCAGGACGCGACCCGCGAGACGTACTTCAGCGGCGCCCCGCGCGCCTGGCGCCGCAAGGCCAATGTCGCGGTCGGTGACCTGGTGAAGAAGACCGGGCGTACGACCAACATCTCCTTCGGCCGGATCATCGCCGTCGACGCCACCATCGACGTCAACTACGGCACGGCGGGCACGGCCCGCTTCAAGGACCAGATCCTGACGACGAACATCTCGGCGGGCGGCGACTCGGGGTCCCTGGTGACCTCGCTCGACAACGTCGCGCTCGGCCTGCTGTTCGCCGGTTCCTCGACCGTCACCGTGCTCAACCACTTCGAGAACGTCCGCGCGCTGCTGCGGGTCGAGGTCTCCGAACAGCTGGCCTGACCGGTCGCACCACGAGAGGAGGGCTTCCATGACCACTCAGGCACGCAAGCAGAAGGGCCAGGCCCGCGCGGAGCACCGCTTCCACAATCCGCAGGGCGCCGAGGTCAAGACCCGCGACGAGGCGTTCTCCGCGCCCCAGGAGGTGTCCGCCGAGGCGGTGTCCACCACCTCCAAGCTGGAGCTGCACAACGGCGCGGTCACCTTCGCGATGGAGGTGAAGTTCAACCCGAACACCTACCCGCACGTGGTTCTCGGCGGGCAGATCACCTCCGGCATCTGCGGCGCCCCGTGGGACATCACGGGCGGATTCATCGGCGACACCATCCGGCTGGACGCCAAGCGCGCCGGCCAGGGCCCCTGCGCCGGCACGATCACGATCGTCGGCGAGTACCAGAACCCTCCGGCGTACCGGGGGACGTACGGCTTCGACGGCGCGACGTCGTCGTTCAAGCACACGACGATGTATCAGTGCTGAGCTGAACCGGACGGCCGCCGGGCCGGGAGTTCCGGCCCGGCGGCTGCGGCGGTCACATCCCTTGCTGCGAACGGGCCTTGAAGGCCGCCTTGCGGGCTTCCTTGGCCACCTTCTTGTCGGGGTGCAGGCGCCCCATCGCCTCCAGGACGTCCGCGGTGGCGGGGTGTTCGACCCGCCAGGCCGCGGCGAAGAAGCCGCTGTGCTGCTCTGAAAGACCCTCCACGAGGCCCTGCAGCTCGTCCGAGTTGCCCTCGGCCGCGAGCTGCGCGGCGATCGTGTCGATGGTCAGCCAGAAGACCATCGCCTCGGAGGGCGCGGGCACGTCGGCCGCCCCGTGCTCGGCCAGCCACACCCGGGCGAGCCCGCCGAGCTCGGCGTCGTCGAGCACCTCCCGCAGGGCGGGCTCCGCCTCGTCTCCGACCAGCGAGAGCGCCTGCTGGCACCGCAGCCGCCGCAGCGGCGCACCCTCGTCGCCGCCCCGTGCGGCGGTCAGCAACTCCCGTGCCGCGCCCAGCGGTTCGTGCCGGGCGAGCCACTGCTCGATCTCAGCCTGCGCGGCGGCCTGCGGGAAGCCGGCCGTCCCTTCGAGCAGCGCGTCGGCGCCCTTGTCAGTGAGGTCGCCGACCGCGGGGGCGTCCACGCCCGCCTCCAGCATCCGCGCCCTGATGCCGTACACACCGAGCGGGGTGAGGCGGACCATGCCGTACCGCGTGACGTCCTCGTCGTCGTCCGGCAGCGGCGCCTCGGCCTCGTCGATGTCCACCATGAGGGCCTCGTCGACCGGCTGGTACTCGACGAGCCCGAGCGGCTCGAAGAGCCGGAACTGGTCGTCGAGCTTCATCATCGCGTCCGACACCTGCTCCAGGATGTCGTCGGTCGGCTCACCCATGTCGTCGGGCACGATCATCGACGCGGCGAGCGCGGGCAACGGCACCGGGCCCTCGCCCGCCCCGGCGTCACCCGCGGTGAGCAGGTAGAGGTTGCCGAGCACGCCGTCCAGGAAGTCCGCCTCGGCCTGCGGGTCCCAGCCGAGCTCCTCGAAGTCGACCTCGCCCTTCTCCTCCAGGACGTCGAGGAGGTTGTCCATGTCAGGCACGGTCGCGTCCGAGTAGACGGTGTCCAGGGCGTTGAGCCAGACGGCCAGGATGTCCTGCGGGCTGCCGGAGGTGAGCGCGGCGAGGTCCTCGCCCGCGGCCACCGTGCCCGGCGCGTCCTCACCCTCCGACTCGTCCGCGTCCGTGACGTCCACCAGGCCCGCGTCGACGGCCACGCGCCAGGCCTCGCTCGCGTACGCGGCGGCATCCGGGTCGTCCACCGCGAGGCCGAGCTCGGCCGCGGCGGCCGGGAGCTGCTCCTCGATGAGCTCACCGCCCGCCCCGACACGCGTCTCGGGGCCCGCCCAGCGGGCGAGCCGCGCGGCGCGGGAGAGCAGCGGCGTGGCGAGCGCGGCCCGCGCGAGTTCCGCTTCGGAGTGCAGCAGCACCGGCGGCAGGGTGGCGGGACTTACGGACATCGGCTGGTTCTCCTCCGAAGGATGGGGCGTCCCCTGCTCGGGCGGGGCCGAGCACCCGGGGAAAGGTCTGCTGGACCGAAGCCTAGACGGATTTCGCCCCATGCCGCCCGGTTCATGTCCCTGTCAGGAGACATACACGGTGAGAACACCCGCCGAACCTTGACAACTCCCCTGGGCACACAAGAGATTGACGCGCGTAGAGCGCTGGGTGCCCACCGGCCCGTCCCGCTCGCTCTCACCCTCGTCATACGACCTCACCCTCATCCGGAGTTCCTTGATGCCGCACATATCCCGTGCCACCCGGCCCGCCGTGAGATCCGCCGCCGTCTCCACCGTCGTGGCCACCGCCCTGGCCGCCGGTCTGCTCGCCGTGAGCACCTCCTCCGCGTCCGCCGCCGAGGTGCGCGTCCACGACATCCAGGGCACCACCCGCCTCTCGCCCCTGGCGGGGCAGCAGGTCACGGACGTGACGGGCATCGTGACCGGCGTCCGTACCTACGGCTCGAAGGGCTTCTGGATCCAGGACCCGAAGGCCGACGCCGACCCCGCGACCAGCGAGGGCGTCTTCGTCTACACCGGCTCGGCCGCCCTGACCGTGAAGGCCGGCGACGCGGTCCGCGTCTCCGGGACCGTCGGCGAGTACGTCCCCGGCGGCGAGGCGTCCGGCAACCAGTCCCTGACCCAGCTCACCAAGCCGACGGTGACGGTCGAGTCGTCCGGCAACACGCTGCCCGCGCCCGTCACGGTGAGCGCCAAGTCGGTGCCGTCCGCGTACGCGCCCGCCGGGGACCCCGCTGACGGCGGGAGCATCAACGCGCTGCCCCTGAAGCCCCGCTCGTACGCCCTCGACCTGTACGAGTCCCTGGAGGGCATGAACGTACGCGTCGGCACCTCGCGCGTGGTCGGCGCCACCGATCCGTACTCGGAGCTGTGGGTCACCGTGAAGCCGCACGAGAACGCGAACCGGCGCGGCGGCACGGTGTACGGGTCCTACGACGACCAGAACACCGGGCGGCTGCAGATCCAGCAGCTGGCCCCGGTCTCCGAGCGGCCCTTCCCGAAGGCGAACGTCGGCGACTCGCTGTCCGGCGGCGCCGAAGGACCCCTGGACTTCAACCAGTTCGGCGGCTACACGCTGGTCGCGCGGACGCTCGGCGAGGTCGAGGACAAGGGGCTCGTACGGGAGAAGACGCGGCGCCAGGCCAAGGGCGAGCTCGCCGTCGCGACGTACAACGTCGAGAACCTCGACCCGGGCGACCCGCAGACGAAGTTCGACGCGCTGGCCGGGGCCGTCGTCACGAATCTCGCCTCGCCCGACATCCTCGCCCTGGAGGAGATCCAGGACGACAACGGCGCGAAGAACGACGGAACCGTCTCGGCCGAGGCGACCCTGAAGAAGTTCGCGGACGCGATCGTCGCCGCGGGCGGGCCGCGCTACGAGTGGCGGTCCATCGACCCGGAGAACAACAAGGACGGCGGGGAGCCGGGCGGCAACATCCGCCAGGTCTTCCTGTTCAACCCCGAGCGGGTCTCCTTCACGGACCGCGGCGAGGGCGACGCGACGACGGGCACGGAGGTCGTACGGTCCTCCGGGCGTGCCGCGCTGACGCTCTCCCCCGGGCGTGTCGACCCCGCGAACACCGCGTGGGCGGACAGCCGCAAGCCGCTGGCCGGGGAGTTCCGCTTCCGGGGGCGCAGCGTGATCGTGGTCGCGAACCACTTCGGGTCGAAGGGCGGCGACGAGGGGCTCACCTCTCGGCACCAGCCGCCGGTGCGGTCATCGGAGGCGAAGCGGCTGCGGCAGGCGCAGGCCGTGAACTCCTTCGTGCGGGACGTGCGGAAGGTCGAGAAGAACGCCGACGTGGTGGTCGTCGGTGACGTGAACGACTTCGAGTTCTCGGCGACGACGGCCGCCCTCGAGGCGGGCGGCGCCCTGAAGTCCGCGGTCAAGTCCCTGCCCCGGTCGGAGCGTTACTCGTACGTCTACCAGGGCAACTCGCAGGTCCTCGACCAGATCCTGACCAGCCCTGGCGTGGGGCGCCCGGGGTCGAAGGGCTTCTCGTACGACAGCGTGCACATCAACGCGGAGTTCGCCGAGCAGAACAGTGACCACGACCCGCAGGTGCTGAGGTTCAAGCCGTAACCAGGGGTTACGCGTAGAGCCTGAGCAGCCAGTCCCGCCATGCCATTTCGGTGCCCTTGGCGTCCGCCTGCGGCGCGAAGTCGTGAATGCTGATGCCCACCGGGGCACCGAAGTGGTTGCGGCCGAAGAAGCGGTAGAGCGCGGTGTCCGTGCGCAGGCCGATGAAGTGCCTGCTGCGGAAGTCGACCATCGCGTCGAGGGCTTCACCGGGGGCGTCCACCCGTACGCGGGCGCCCTCGGACGCGTCGTCGGGCAGACCGAGACGGCGGCCCAGCTTGACGAAGGCGTGCGGGGCGGTGGAGGGGGCGGGCCCGTCGAGGGTGGTGAAGGTGACGGGCAGGCCCATGAAGTACGTCAGGTACTGGCGCAGGGTGTGCAGGTAGAAGTCGGTGTGCTTGCTGACTCCCTCGTACTGGTTGTCCCAGTCGTCGGTGAGGATGCCGCTGTGCACGTAGCGGACCCAGGAGCGGCGCCCGCCGTCGCGGGGCTCGATGGTGCGGTCGAGCCGGTTGACGGTCTGGCCGGGCGGGAGTCCCTCGGGGTCGTCGACGCGGTCGGTGAGGCGGTGCGGCGGCTCCCAGTGAATGACGGTGCCGCCGTGGGGGGCGGCTCCGCCCTCGCGGGGTTCGTACTCCACCATGGGCCACAACCAGCCGCCGGTGCCGGTGGTGAACGCGTCCCAGACCTCGGCGGGAGAGGCATCGACCTCGAACTCCCGCTCGATCTCGAACTCCTTGCCTGCGGCCATGGCGACCCCCTGACGTCCCAGATCGCTTCAACATCCCACCGGCTCCCCTTCCCGTCCAGGGCAACGGTGGTGCCGGGGAAGGGGCGCGCGACGACCGGGCAGGGAGTGCGTGATGGGTGAGAAATCGCCGGCCGCTTCGGAGCACACGGCCACGAGGTGTCAGCGGGGCTCGATCCCGTACGCCAGGCGGTACTTGCCCTCATCGGGCAGCCCCTCGCCGCTCTCCCACTCCTCGTAGCGGATCACCCGCCCGCCGTCCGTCGTCACGTGGAAGTGGACGGAGATCAGGCCCGGCGCCGCCACCGTCCCCGCTTCCCCCTCGGCGATCACGACCACCTGGGCCGCCCGGCCGTCACCGGCCGCACGCGCCGTCCCGTCCCGCAGCCGCGTCTTGTGCAGCCCCAGCCGTTCGATGCCCGGCACCGCCTCGTCGATCTCGGCGTTCCGCTCGTCCCTGCCGTGGGCGAAGAAGTCCTGGTACGCCTCGTCGTCCCGCCAGTGCGAGCGGTGCGCCACCGTCGAGCCGTCCGCCCCGGCGTACACGGTGTACGAGAGCAGGCCCTCGTGCGGCCACGGGCGGCTCCCCCAGGCCGTGGCGATCGCGTCGGCCGTCGCCCGCTGCCGCTCCGGTGTGCCCGTGCTCCATGTGCTGAGGAAGACGAGGCCGCCGTCCGCTCGGGCCGGGTCGGGGAGGGTGGTGGCGTCGACGTGTGCCTTCATGGCCTGCTCCTTCAGCGTGTGGACGGGCCCTGCTCGGCCCGTTGCCCACAGCCTGCGACCTCAAGCTAACTTGAGGTCAAGCCCGTTCGGGAGACGCGGCGACCGGTCCGAGCTCGGGACGCTTGGCCGCCCGCCCGTCGCCCGAGGAGCGCCCGCGGACGCGTCGCCACAACCACGGGCCCATGAACCCCGCGAACCACGACGTCTCCGCCACCACCGCACGCAGCGCGGAGACCGGGGGCGCAGGGGGCAGCAGCGGCCGTGTCCAGTCCTGGTGGCCGGGAACCCCCAGCGCGTCCGCCATGCCCGCGGCGATCCGGGCGTGTCCCAGCGGACTCGCGTGGAGACGGTCGGTGCTCCACAGCCGGGGGTCCGTGGTGACCCGGTGCGGGAAGGTGTCGAGGACGACGACTCCATGGCGGTCCGCGGCCGCGCGGGTGCGGGCGTTCAGGTCCAGGACGCGGGGCAGCGCCCGGCGCGCGAGCGGCGAGATCCGCCCGAGGTCGGGGAAGGTCACGGTGGCCACGCGCGCGCCCGCCGCGGTCAGCTCCGTGAACATGTCCTCGATGTCGCCGGCCACCCGCGCGGCGTCGAAGCCGGGGCGCACCAGGTCGTTCATGCCCGCCATGACCGTGACCAGGTCGGGGCGCAGCGCGAGGGCCGGGGCCAGCTGCTCGGCCTTGATGCGGGCCGTCAGCCTGCCCCGTACGGCGAGGTTCGCGTATCCGAACCCCGGGTTCCCCTCGGCCAGGATCTCGGCGAGCCGGTCGGCCCAGCCGCGGTATCCGTGCACCTCGTCACCGTCGCCGACCCCTTCCGTCTGGCTGTCGCCGATCGCGACATAACGGGCGTACGCATGCGTCGTCATGGCCAGAGCCTCTCCCCGCAGCCATGGCACGTCAACGCGACGGAGGCCGCTGCGACCGTGCCGGACAGTGCGCCACCGGCTCTACTCGTCCTCCGACAGGCGGGCCAACTCCCCCTGGAACAGGTCGAGTCGGGCTTGCAGCAGCGCCGCCTCCGCGACCAGCTCGGGCACCCCCATGGCCTCGGAGGGCGACCCCGGCACGGACTCGGGACCCTCCGCGGCGACCGTGAGGCCCTCGCCGGCGAGGCGGGCGAACTCCGCGAGCCGCATCGACGTACGCCTGCCCGCGCACACCGCGCACGCCCCCTCGACCACGCGCCACCCCGGCCTGCCCCACCCGGCGTCCGCGAGGACCGAGGCCCGCGCCCCGCAGCGACAGGGCTGCACCGTCACGGCGCGCACCCGTTGGCGCGCGTACCGGAAGCCCCGCTCTGGGGGCACCCCCACGCCTCAAGCAGTGGGGGAGGATGTACGCGCCGAGCACCGTGACCCGCAGCAGCGCCGCCCCGCGGTGCTCGGCGGTGCACAGGAGAGCCTGGGCCGTGGCGCGTTCGTGGACGCAGTGGAACCCGCAGTCGCAGCGGCGGTGCGGGGCCGCGTGCCGCCGCCCGTAGACGCAGCGGGCCTCGTCGAGCACGCCGTAGGGCAGGGCGGCACCCAGGGAGACGCCGGTGAACCCCGCCCGCGCGCCGTCCTGGGACAGCGCGAGGCGGGCGATCTTGTATCCGGTCGGCGGCTCCTTCGGGTGTTCCGCGGGGAGCCGCAGTCTCACCGGGCCGCCGGGACCCCGGGCGCCGGGACCCCGGCCGTCGGCTCCGTGGCCGTCGGCGCCGGTTCGGGCTCGGACTCCACGTGCTGCCAAGATCTTTCTGCCGCAGCCGCTCCTGCGGGTCTTCCTCGGCGATCCCGGTGGCGAGTGCTTTGCCCAGCCTCATGACGCCTCCTGTGGCCGGCCGCCGCGCGGCCGCCCGTCGACTACCGTCGGCCCATGGTGGCGCATACGGGGGCGAGTTGGCACTAGCCCCCGCCCCGCCCACCGTCGACTCACGGCCACTTCTTAGTGTTCCTGTCGCATACCTCGTAGCAGAATTAAGTGGAGCTTCAGCGTCGGCGTACCGACACTGCCCCTATGACCTCACCCTCATCCACGGCTCCGGCCCCTCCCCTCGGCCGCGCCCTCTGCGCGATGGTCACGCCCTTCACGGACGACGGCGTGCTCGATCTCGACGGCGCCCAGGTGCTCGCCGAGCGTCTGGTGGCCGAAGGCTGCGACGGGCTCGTCCTGTCCGGCACCACCGGCGAGTCCCCCACCACGTCCGACGACGAGAAGGCCGCGCTCGTGCGCGCCGTCGCCGAGGCGGTCGGCGACCGGGCCTCGATCGTCGCGGGCGTGGGCAGCTACGCCACCCGGCACACGGTCGAGATGGCGCTGGCCGCCGAAAAGGCGGGCGCGGACGCCCTGTTGGTGGTCACGCCCTACTACAGCAAGCCGCCGCAGGACGCCGTCGAGGCACACTTCCTGGAGGTCGCCGACGCGACGGGACTCCCGCTCGCGCTCTACGACATCCCTGGGCGCACCGGGACGCGCATCGAGCCGGACACGATGCTGCGGCTCGCGGAGCATCCGCGGATCGTCGCCGTAAAGGACTGCGCGTACGACCTGATGGGGACTCAGAAGGTCCTGTCACGCACCGACTTGGCTTACTACACCGGCTGTGACGAGTTCATCCTGGCGCTGTACGCGGTGGGGGGCGTCGGCTACATCAGCACGGTGGCCAACGCCGTTCCGGGCCAACTCCGTTCGATCATCGACGCGTTCGACGCGGGCGACACGTCCGGGGCCCGCCGGCTCCAGCAACAGTCCATGGAACTCATCGAGTTGATGATGGGCGCCGGCCTGCCCGGCACGGTCACCTCCAAGGCGCTGCTGGGAGCGCTCGGCCTGCCCGGCGGACCGGTCCGCGCCCCGCTGCGCCCCGCAGGCCGCGAGGCGACCGACAGGCTGCTCGCCGCGTACGAAGCGCTGTGACGCGGCCGGCGGCGGTGAGTCAGCCCGCGGCGGGGAAGCCGCCGCGCTTCGTCCACAGGAGCGTTTCGCCGCCCCTGCTGAACGTGACCTTCTTGCCCCCGGCGGCGACGGCGATCTTCTCCCAGCCGTCGAAGTCCTTCGTGAGGTGCGTGGCCCACTTCGTCAGCGGGCCCGTGGCGACCGCGGCGACCGACTCGGTCGGCGGCTCGCCGTCGGCGCAGTACAGGCCGAAGTCCCCGAAGGCCGCGACGGTGCCGTCCTTGGCCTTGAGCGTGATGCCCTGACAGGCGTCGGTCTTCGTCCCGTACACGACGGCCGACTTGGACCAGCCCTTGGCCTGGGGGCTGTAGTCCTGCACGAAGAGCCCCTTGCCCTTCATGTAGTGCATCGCCACGCGTCGGCCGTCGGCGAGCTTGACCTGCGCGTTGAAGGGGCTGGGGCTGCCGCTCCAGGGGATGTCGCTCTTCTCCAGCGGATGGCCGTGGTCGCCGGCGGCGGCGTCCCGGCTGATGCTCTGCGCCGCCTTGCTGTCGCCGCCCTCGCCCTGCCCCGCGCTCTCGCCGCACCCGGCCACCAGGCCGAGTACCGCCACCGCGCCCAGGGCCATGGCCCTGGTCCCCGTTCCGCGCATGTCAGTCTCCTGTCGTCCCGCGCAGCATACGCAGCCGCGCGGGACGAGAGGGACGCGCGGTACGTCAGTTGTGGCTGTGCAGCACGTCGTTCAGGCCGCCCCACACCGCGTTGTTCGGGCGGGCCTCGACGGCGCCGGTGACCGAGTTGCGGCGGAAGAGGATGTTCGAGGCGCCGGAGAGCTCGCGGGCCTTCACGATCTGCCCGTCGGGCATGGTCACGCGCGTGCCCGCGGTGACGTACAGGCCGGCCTCGACGACGCACTCGTCACCCAGCGCGATGCCGACGCCCGCCTCGGCGCCGATCAGGCAGCGCTCGCCGATGACGATGCGGACGTTGCCGCCGCCGGAGAGGGTGCCCATGGTGGAGGCGCCGCCACCGATGTCGGAGCCGTCGCCGACGACGACACCGGCGGAGATGCGGCCCTCGACCATGGAGGTGCCGAGCGTGCCCGCGTTGAAGTTCACGAAGCCCTCGTGCATGACGGTGGTGCCCTCGGCGAGGTGCGCGCCGAGCCGCACGCGGTCGGCGTCGGCGATGCGCACGCCCTTCGGCGTGACGTAGTCCGTCATGCGCGGGAACTTGTCGACGGAGGTCACCGCGAGGTGCAGGCCCTCGGCGCGGGCGTTGAGCCGGACCTTCTCGACGTCGTCGACGGCGACCGGGCCGAGCGAGGTCCAGGCGACGTTGGCGAGGAAGGCGAACTGGCCGTCGAGGTTCACGCCGTGCGGCTTGACCAGGCGGTGCGAGAGCAGGTGCAGGCGCAGGTAGACGTCGTGGGCGTCCACCGGCTTCTCGTCGAGGGACGCGATGACCGTACGGACGGCGACGGTCTCCACGCCACGGCGGGCGTCCAGGCCGATGGCCTTGGCCGCGCCCTCACCGAGCAGCTGCACGGCACGCTCGGCGGTGAGCCGCTCGGTGCCTGCGGGGCCCGCTTCGGCGACGAGCTCGGGCGCGGGGAACCAGGTGTCGAGGACGGTGCCGTCGGCGGTGAGGGTGGCGAGGCCTGCGGCGACGGCGCCGGTGGTGCGGGAAGCGTTCGTGTCGGTCATGGGGAAAACCTAACGTTCACCCCACCACCCGAGCGAACCGGTCTCAGCCTCCGGGCCGGAGGGCTTTCAAGATCATGGCCAACCCCGGCGGCGGTCAGCCCTCGCGCGGGATCAGCCGGCCCAGCATCTCGCGGGCGTACGCCTCGTCGTACGTGCCGTCCGTCAGCAGCACCTGGAGGCAGATTCCGTCCATCAGGGCGACCAGTGCCCGTGCGGTGGCCGGGTCGGTGCGTTCGGCGAAGACCCCGGCGAGGCCGTCGCACCAGCAGGCGGCGACCGGGCGCAGGGCGGGCCTGCGCAGGGCGGCCAGATACAGCTCGTACTCCAGCTCGATCCCCGTGCGTTCCTGGCCGAGCCACATCCCGAGCACCTCGGCGATCTCACCGGCGAGGTCGACCCGGGCGTCCTGGAAGCCGCCGCGGCTCGCGACGACCTTCGCGAAGCCCTCGTTGGCCTTCTCCAGCGCGGCGAGGAGCAGCTCGTCGAGTGTCTTGAAGTGATAGGTGGTGGACCCGAGCGGCACATCGGCCTCGGCGGCGACCGAGCGATGGCTGAGCCCGCCTATCCCCTTCTCCCCCACCACCCGGATCGCGGCGTCGATGATCCGGGTACGCCGCTCGGGGTCGTAACGGCGGGCCATCAATGCGCCCCGCCGAGGTTCAGCAGCACGACGCCCGCGATCACCAGGGCGATCCCCGCGATCTTGGCCAGGCCCGCCGACTCCCCCATGAAGATCATGCCGATGGCGGCGACCGCGGCGGTCCCGATCCCGGCCCAGATCGCGTAGGCGGTGCCGACGGAGAGCGTCTTCAGGGTCTGCGCGAGCAGCGTGAAGGCGATCAGATAGCCCGCGACGGTGATCAGCGAGGGCCAGAGCCTGCTGAACCCCTCGCTGTATTTCATGGCCGTGGTCCCGGCCACCTCCGCCACGATCGCGCCGGCCAGCAGTCCGTATCCCATGCGTACGAGGGTACACATCGTTGCGTACGGCCGTACATAACGGCGGTGACGGTGAGCGGGCTATGGTGACGCGATCACTGTGGGGGGCCACAGGGGCAACGCGGCGAGAACCGCACGAGACCACGGAGCGCAAGAGCGATGTCAGACACATCGGGGTGGGGACCCCAGCCGCCTATGGGCGGACCGCCGGGGCCGTACGGAGCACCGCCCGGCTGGGGCTGGAACGGCTACGCCTGGACCCCGCCACCGCCGCCGCCCAAGCCCGGCGTCATACCCCTCGCGCCGCTGGGCGCCAACCACGTCATCGGCGGCGCGTTCGCCACCATGCGGCGCTACGCCAAGCCGCTGTTCGGCACCGCTGCCGCGGCCTACGGCCTGCTCACCGTCGTCGCCGTGACCGGCGGGGTGCTCGCCTACTTCGCGACCCGGGAGCACATCCGCGTCCTGCACGAAACCGGCGCGGACTTCTCCTGGGACGACGGCAGGCCGCTCCTGGTCGCGTTCGGCCTGGTGTGGCTGGTGTTCATGCTCGCCACGCTCGTCGTCAACTCGTTCATTCAGGCGGCGTGCGCCGCCACGCTGCACGAGGCGGTCCTCGGCCGCCCGGCGACGTTCGGTGCGGTCTGGCGCAGGGCCTGGTCGCGGACACCGTCCGTGCTGGCCGTGACGCTGCTGCTCTCGATCGTCCTGATGCTGCCGGTGGCCGCGTTCGCCCTGCTCTTCCTCTCGCTGCTCTTCCTGATGATGACCCAGTCGCTGATCCCCATCGGCCTGGTCTTCCCGCTGTTCCTGGTGACGCTGCCGCTCGCGGCCTGGCTGTACGTCCTGTTCGCCTTCGCCCCGGCCGCCGCGGCTCTCGAGACCGCGGGTCCGTTCACGGCGCTGCGGCGCTCCGTACGCCTGGTCAAGGGCGCCTGGTGGCGCACCTTCGGCATCTCGCTGCTCGCGGGTCTCATCGTGATGGGCGTCTCCCTCGCCCTGCGCATCCCCCTGCAGTTCGCCGCGCCGACTCCGCCGTCGGTCGACCCGGACGACTCCACGTCGGCCCTCTTCCTGGACCAACTGCGCTCCCAGTTCGGCCTGTTCGCCCTGTTCTCCCTGGTCGCCACGCTCGTCACGCAACTGGCGGCCAGCGTGTTCCTGCCCCTGGTGACCGCCCTGCTCTACATCGACCGGCGCATCCGCAAGGAGGGCCTCGCGCACACACTGGCGCAGGCCGACTCCCCGCAGGGGAGCTGAACGCGGTTCGGCCCCCCGCGCACCAGCGCAGGGGGCCGAACCGAAAACAACCTGTCGAACCTCAGACGTTGAACCCGAGCGCCCGAAGCTGCTCGCGGCCGTCGTCCGTGATCTTGTCCGGGCCCCACGGCGGCATCCAGACCCAGTTGATCCGGAGTTCGTTGACGATGCCGTCGGTGGCGGACTTCGCCTGGTCCTCGATGACGTCCGTCAGCGGGCAGGCCGCCGAGGTGAGCGTCATGTCGATCGTCGCGATGTTCGCGTCGTCGACGTGGATGCCGTAGATCAGGCCGAGGTTGACGACGTCGATGCCCAGCTCGGGGTCGACCACGTCGTACAGCGCCTCGCGGACCTCTTCTTCCGAGGCCGGCTTGGTCAGCGTTTCGTTCTCGCTCATGCGGTCTTCCTCTCAGCGACGTCTCCGGTACCCAGTGCCTGCGCCGTCGCGTCCTTCCACGCCATCCAGCTCAGCAGAGCACACTTCACCCGCGCCGGGTACTTGGAGACCCCGGCGAACGCGACGGCGTCCTCCAGGACCTCCTCCATCGCGTCGTCCGGCTCCAGCTTGCCCTTGGACTGCATCAGCTCCAGGAAGACCTCCTGGACCTTCTGCGCCTCGGCGAGCTCCTTGCCGACCAGGAGGTCGTTCAGGACGGACGCGCTGGCCTGGCTGATGGAGCAGCCCTGCCCCTCGTACGACACGTCGGCGATCGTCGACCCGTCGTACTTGACGCGCAGCGTGATCTCGTCGCCGCACGTCGGGTTGACGTGGTGCACCTCGGCGTCGCCATCACGCAGACCGCGCCCGTGCGGGTGCTTGTAGTGGTCCAGGATGACTTCCTGGTACATCGAATCCAGCTTCACGTTCCCAGCCAGCCCCTCAGCCGAAGAAGTTCCGTACGTGCTCCAGGCCGTCGACGAGAGCGTCGATCTCGCCGGGCGTGGAGTACAGATAGAACGACGCTCGCGTGGTCGCAGGAATTCCGTAGCGGAGGCAGACGGGGCGGGCGCAGTGGTGACCCACGCGGACCGCGATGCCTTCCTCGTCCAGGACCTGGCCCACGTCGTGCGGGTGGATGTCGCCGAGCGTGAAGGAGATCGCTGCGCCGCGGTCCTCGGCCGATGCCGGGCCGATGATCCGGAGGTCGGGGACCTCCAGGAGGCGCTTGACCGCATACTCGGTGATCGCGTGCTCATGAGCGGCGATCTTGTCCATGCCGATGGCCGAGAGGTAGTCCACGGCCGCGCCCAGGCCGACGGCCTGGGAGACCGGGGGCGTGCCCGCCTCGAACTTGTGCGGCGCGGGAGCGTAGGTCGACGAGTTCATCGACACGGTCTCGATCATCTCGCCGCCGCCGAGGAAGGGCGGGAGGTCCTCCAGGAGCTCCTGGCGTCCCCACAGCACGCCGATGCCCGTCGGGCCCAGCATCTTGTGGCCGGTGAAGGCCACGAAGTCGGCCTGCAGCGCCTGCACGTCGAGCACCATGTGCGGTGCCGCCTGCGAGGCGTCGATGAGGACGAGCGCGCCGACCTCCTGCGCACGGCGGACGATCGCCTCGACGGGGTTCTGCGTGCCCAGGATGTTCGAGACCAGGACGAAGGAGACGATCTTCGTCTTCTCCGTGATGATCTCGTTCATGTTGGACAGGTCGAGCCGGCCGTCGTCCGTGAGACCGAACCACTTCAGCTTCGCGCCCGTGCGCTGCGAGAGCAGCTGCCACGGCACGATGTTGGAGTGGTGCTCCATCTCGGTGATGACGATCTCGGTCTCGTGGTCCACGCGGTAGGGCTCGTCGGCCCAGCCCAGCATGTTGGCCACGAGGTTGAGCGACTCCGAGGCGTTCTTGGTGAAGATCACCTCGTCGCGGCTCGGCGCGTTGATGAACGCCGCGACCTTGTCACGGGCACCCTCGTAGAGCGCCGTGGCCTCCTCCGCGAGGACGTGCACGCCGCGGTGGACGTTGGCGTTGTGCTTCTCGTAGTACTCGTTGAGTACGTCGAGCACCTGGCGCGGCGTCTGGGATGTCGCCGCGTTGTCCAGGTAGACGAGCTTCTTGCCGTCGTGGATCGTGCGATCCAGGATCGGGAAGTCCTTGCGGATCGCCTCGGTGTCGAGGAGGCCGGAGAGCCCCTGGTGGGCCACTGTCACGCGGATACGCCACCCTTCGTGTAGGCCTCGTAGCCCTCGGCCTCGAGCTTGTCGGCGAGCTCGGCGCCGCCGGACTCGGCGATGCGGCCGTTCGCGAAGACGTGCACGAAATCGGGCTTGATGTAGCGCAGGATGCGCGTGTAGTGCGTGATCAGCAGGGTGCCGACCTCACCGGTCTCACGGACGCGGTTGACGCCGTCGGAGACCTGGCGCAGGGCGTCGACGTCCAGGCCGGAGTCGGTCTCGTCGAGGATCGCGATCTTCGGCTTGAGGAGCTCCATCTGGAGGATCTCGTGGCGCTTCTTCTCACCGCCGGAGAAGCCCTCGTTCACGTTGCGCTCGGCGAAGGCCGGGTCCATCTGGAGCTGCTCCATCGCGCCCTTGACCTCCTTCACCCAGGTGCGCAGCTTGGGGGCCTCGCCGCGGATCGCCGTCGCCGACGTACGCAGGAAGTTGGAGACCGAGACGCCGGGGACCTCGACCGGGTACTGCATGGCGAGGAACATGCCGGCGCGGGCACGCTCGTCGACGGACATCTCCAGGACGTCCTCGCCGTCGAGGGTGACGGTGCCCTGGGTGATCGTGTACTTGGGGTGACCCGCGATGGAGTAGGCGAGCGTCGACTTGCCGGAGCCGTTCGGGCCCATGATGGCGTGCGTCTCGCCCTGCTTCACGGTGAGGTCGACGCCCTTGAGGATCTCCTTCGTGGCGTTGTCGGCCTCGACGGTGACGTGCAGGTCTCGGATTTCAAGCGTTGCCATGTGCCTCAGGACTCCTGGGTGAGGGAGACGAGCACATCGTCCCCTTCGATCTTTACGGGGTATACGGGGACGGGGCGCGTCGCGGGAAGGCCGGACGGCTTGCCGGTGCGGAGGTCGAAGGCGGAGCCGTGCAGCCAGCACTCGATCTGGCAGTCCTCCACCTCGCCCTCGGAGAGGGAGACGTTCGCGTGCGAGCAGATGTCGTTGATCGCGAACACCTCGCCCTCGGTGTGGACGACCGAGACCGGCGTGCCGTCGAGTTCGACCCGCTTCGGGGTGTCCTCGATCAGCTCGCTCAGGCCACAGGCGCGTACGAAGGTCATGCGACCGTCGCCTCCAGCTCCTCTTCGATCTTCGCGATGAGGCGCTCCTCGACGTCCGGCAGACCGATCTGCTGGACCAGCTCGGCGAAGAAGCCGCGGACCACGAGGCGGCGCGCCTCGTCCTCCGGGATACCGCGCGACTGGAGGTAGAAGAGCTGCTCGTCGTCGAAGCGGCCGGTCGCCGAGGCGTGGCCCGCTCCGACGATCTCGCCGGTCTCGATCTCGAGGTTCGGCACGGAGTCGACGCGGGCGCCGTCGGTCAGAACCAGGTTGCGGTTCATCTCGTACGTGTCCGTGCCCTCGGCGGCGGCCTCGATGAGGACGTCGCCGATCCACACCGCGTGGGCGTCGTCGCCCTGCAGCGCGCCCTTGTAGATGACGTTCGACTTGCAGTGCGGCTGGTTGTGGTCGACCAGGAGGCGGTGCTCCTGGTGCTGGCCGGCGTCGGTGACGTACAGGCCGAGGAGCTCGGCCTCGCCGCCCGTGCCCGCGTACTCGACGCGGGGGTGCAGGCGGACGACGTCGCCGCCGAAGGTCACGACGACCGACTTGAAGGAGGCGTCCCGGCCGATCAGCGCGTTGTGCTGCGCGATGTGCACGGCCGTGTCGTCCCAGTCCTGGACGGAGACGACGGTGAGCTTGGCGCCGTCGCCCAGGAGGTAGTCGACGTTGGCCGCGAGCACGGCGTCACCGGTGTGGTCGATGACGACGAGGGCCTCGGCGAACGCGCCCACCTCGATGACCTGGTGCGCGAAGGCGGTGCCGCCCTCGCCGTGCACGGCGATGCGGATCGGCTCGGTGAGCACCGTCTCCTTGGGGACGGTCACGACCGAGGCCTTCTCGAAGGACGAGTAGGCCTGCGCGGCCACGCGGTCGACGGGCTTGCCCGCCTTGCCCACGCGCGCGTCGTCACGGCCGACGGTCTCCTGGGTCACGCCCTCCGGAGCCGTCACCTCGACGCGGATGCCGCCGGTGGCGACCGCGGTGCCGTCGTGCAGCCCGCGCAGGCGCTCCAGCGGCGTGAACCGCCACTCCTCCTCGCGGCCGTGGGGGACGGGGAAGTCCGCCACGTCGAAGGACGGGGGAGCGCTCATGCGGGTCGCGACGGTGGACTCGGCGGCCACCGCGATGGATCCGGCGGTCGTGGACCCGACCGGGATGTTCTGAGCCTCAGCCATGGCTGTCGTCGTGCTCTCTCTCTGGGTCAAGAAGTCAGTCGCTGCGGGGGACGGTCGGCCGGTCTTAACCGACCGAGCCCTCCATCTGCAGCTCGATCAGCCGGTTCAGCTCCAGGGCGTACTCCATGGGCAGCTCCTTGGCGATCGGCTCGACGAAGCCGCGCACGATCATCGCCATGGCCTCGAACTCCGTCAGACCGCGGCTCATCAGGTAGAAGAGCTGGTCGTCGGAGACCTTGGAGACGGTCGCCTCGTGGCCCATGGACACGTCGTCCTCGCGGACGTCCACGTAGGGGTACGTGTCCGAGCGGGAGATCGTGTCGACGAGCAGCGCGTCACACAGGACGTTCGACTTCGATCCGGCGGCGCCCTCGCCGATCTCGACGAGACCGCGGTAGGAGGTACGGCCACCGCCGCGCGCCACGGACTTCGAGACGATGTTGGAGGACGTGTTGGGCGCCATGTGGACCATCTTGGATCCGGCGTCCTGGTGCTGGCCCTCGCCCGCGAAGGCGATGGACAGCGTCTCGCCCTTGGCGTGCTCGCCCATCAGGTAGACGGCGGGGTACTTCATCGTCACCTTGGAGCCGATGTTGCCGTCGATCCACTCCATGGTCGCGCCCTCGTACGCCACGGCGCGCTTGGTGACCAGGTTGTAGACGTTGTTCGACCAGTTCTGGATCGTCGTGTAGCGGCAGCGGCCGCCCTTCTTCACGATGATCTCGACGACCGCGGAGTGCAGCGAGTCCGACTTGTAGATCGGCGCCGTGCAGCCCTCGACGTAGTGAACGTACGCGTCCTCGTCGACGATGATCAGCGTGCGCTCGAACTGGCCCATGTTCTCCGTGTTGATGCGGAAGTAGGCCTGGAGCGGGATCTCGACGTGCACGCCCTTGGGGACGTAGATGAACGAGCCACCGGACCACACGGCGGAGTTCAGCGACGCGAACTTGTTGTCGCCGACGGGGATGACCGTGCCGAAGTACTCCTTGAAGAGCTCCGGGTGCTCCTTCAGGGCGGTGTCCGTGTCGAGGAAGATGACGCCCTGCTCCTCCAGGTCCTCACGGATCTGGTGGTAGACGACCTCGGACTCGTACTGGGCCGCGACACCGGCGACGAGGCGCTGCTTCTCCGCCTCGGGGATGCCGAGCTTGTCGTACGTGTTCTTGATGTCCTCGGGCAGGTCCTCCCAGGACTCCGCCTGCTTCTCCGTGGACCGCACGAAGTACTTGATGTTGTCGAAGTCGATGCCGGAGAGGTCCGAGCCCCAGTTCGGCATGGGCTTCTTGTCGAAGAGGCGCAGGCCCTTGAGACGGAGCTTGGTCATCCACTCCGGCTCGTTCTTCTTGGCCGAGATGTCCTTCACGACGTCTTCGTTGATGCCGCGCTTGGCGGACGCCCCGGCCACGTCGGAGTCGGCCCAGCCGTATTCGTACGTGCCCAGACCCTCGAGTTCGGGGTGGGCAGTCTCCGTGGGGAGCGTCATGCGGGGTTCCTCCCGGCCTTGCTTGCGGATGCTTTATCAGTGGTCTGTGAAGACTGTGGGGTGTTGCGCGGGATGAACGTCGTGCAGACGCCGTCGCCGTGGGCGATGGTGGCGAGCCGCTGGACGTGCGTCCCGAGGAGGGCGGAGAACATCTCTGTCTCCGCCTCGCAAAGTTGTGGGTACTGCTCGGCGACGTGGGCGACCGGGCAGTGGTGCTGGCACAGCTGCTCGCCTACGGGGGCCGTGCGGGCCGTAGCAGCGTACCCGTCAGCGGTCAACGCCTTCGCGAGAGCCTCCGTGCGCTGCTCGGGCGGCGCCGCCTCCATCGCCTTGCGGTAGACCTCGGCCTGGGCCGCGATCCGCTCGCGGGCGAATTCGACGACCGCTCCTTCGCCGTGCCGCTCGCTGATCCAGCGCAGGGCGTCGGCGGCGAGCTTGTCGTACGACTGGTCGAAGGCGTCCCGGCCGCAGTCGGTGAGCGCGAAGACCTTGGCGGGCCGCCCGCGCGTACGTGCGCCGTAGATCCGCTGCTCCCGGGGCTCGACCACGTTCTCGTGGGCGAGGGTGTCGAGGTGCCGGCGCACGGCGGCCTGGGTCAGCTTGAGGCGGCCGGCGAGGTCGGCCACCGTGGAGGGGCCGTGGTCCAGGATGGAGCGCGCGACCCGGTTGCGCGTCGAGCGCTCCCCGGTCGCGAGTTCCTCCTGCGGAGCCTCGCCGACGTTTTTCACAACGCCATTGTTGCGTAATTCCTCAGAGCCTGACAACCCGCGTCGGGATCACGGTCCGGTGCGCTGCATCACTTAGGCATACCTAAGCTGACCTGCGGAAATGATCACTGATCGATCAAATCGGTGGCGCGTGACGGCGGGGCCGTGGAGACTCCCTGACCATGTCGACACCCCCTCCGACCGGCCCTTTGTGTACGCGCGCGTCCCTCGCGGCCGACCTCCGCGAGCTCGGTGTGAGCCCCGGCGAGACCCTCCTCGCGCACTCCTCGCTCAGCTCCCTGGGCTGGGTCGTCGGAGGCCAGATCGCCGTCGTCGAGGCACTGCTCGACGCACTGGGCCGAACGGGCACGCTCGTGGTTCCCACGCAGTCGAGCGACAACTCCGACCCGGCCGAGTGGGAGAACCCTCCCGTGCCGGAGTCCTGGTGGCCCGAGATCCGCGCCTCCATCCCCGCCTACGACCCGCGCACCGCCCCCACCCGAGGCGTCGGCGTGATCCCCGAGACCGTACGGACCTGGCCCGGCGCCCTGCGCAGCGCCCACCCCCAGACGTCCTTCGCGGCGGTCGGCCCCCGCGCGCAGGCGCTGATGGAGGGGCACGCGCTCGACTGCCGCCTCGGCGAGCGCAGCCCGCTGGCCCGCCTGGAGGCATCGGGCGCCCGGGTCCTGCTGCTCGGCGCGGGCTTCGACTCCTGCACCTCCTTCCACCTGGCCGAGTACCGCCTCCCCGCTCCCCGGGTCGAGAACTCCTTCGCGGCCATGACCCCGCGGGGCCGGCGTTGGATGACGGTGAGCGAGACCTCGATCTCCGAGGAACGCTTCGACGAACTCGGCGCGGACTTCGAGCGGGACCGCCCCGTGGTGCGCGGCAAGGTGGGCGCCGCGACAGCCCGCCTCTTCCCGGTGGCCGACGCGGTCGCGTACGCCGAGCGCTGGCTCGGCACCCACCGCTCGCGCGCCGAGTGGGCCGGGTAGCAGCCCCCTGCCCACGGGCCCCCCGCCCCTCTCTAGACTTCCCGGCATGGGAATTGAGTCCGTCGTCCAGGTCACCGGCCTGGTCAAGCGGTACGGCAAGAAGACCGCGGTGGACGGCCTCGACCTCCGCGTCCGCGCGGGCACCGTCACCGCGGTCCTCGGGCCGAACGGCGCAGGCAAGACCACCACGATCGAGACCTGCGAGGGCTATCGCAGGCCGGACGCGGGCTCGGTCCGCGTCCTTGGCCTCGACCCGGTCCGCGAGGCCGGCGCGCTGCGCCCCCGCATCGGCGTGATGCTCCAGTCCGGCGGCGTCTACTCCGGCGCCCGCGCCGACGAGATGCTGCGCCACATGGCGAAGCTGCACGTGCACCCGCTCGACGTGGGCGCGCTGATCGAGCGCCTGGGCCTGGAGAGCTGCGGCCGCACCACCTACCGGCGCCTGTCCGGCGGCCAGCAGCAGCGCCTCGCGCTCGCCATGGCCGTGGTCGGCCGGCCCGAACTGGTCTTCCTGGACGAGCCGACCGCGGGCCTCGACCCGCAGGCACGCCGGGCCACCTGGGATCTCGTACGCGATCTGCGCACCGACGGCGTCAGCGTCATCCTCACCACCCACCACATGGACGAGGCCGAGCAGCTCTCCGACGAGGTCGCGATCATCGACGCGGGCAAGGTCATCACCCATGGCACGCCGGAAGAGCTGTGCCGTGGCGGCGCCGAGAACACCCTGCGCTTCTCCGGGCGCCCCGGCCTCGACGTCGGCTCCCTCCTCAAGGCCCTCCCGCCGGACTCCGCTGCGGCCGAACTCACCCCGGGCGCGTACCGCGTGAGTGGCACGGTCGACCCGCAGCTGCTCGCCACGGTCACCTCCTGGTGCGCCCAGCACGGCGTGATGCCGGAGAAGATCGCCGTCGAACGCCACACCCTGGAAGACGTCTTCTTGGAGCTCACAGGCAAGGAGCTGCGCGGATGAGCGCCGCCGGTACGTACACGCCGAAGCCGGGCGCCGCCCCGCTCCCCCGCATGATCGCCGCGCAGGCAGCGCTGGAGACGAAGATGCTGCTGCGCAACGGCGAGCAGCTCCTCCTCACGGTGGTGATCCCGACCCTCCTCCTCGTGCTGTTCAGCGCGGTCGACATCGTCACTGTGCCCACTGAAACTGCGGGGGGCGACGGCAAGGCGGTCGACTTCCTCGCGCCCGGCATCCTCGCCCTCGCCGTGATGTCGACGGCGTTCACCGGGCAGGCCATCGCCACGGGCTTCGAGCGCCGCTACGGCGTGCTCAAGCGGCTCGGTGCCTCGCCCCTGCCCCGCTGGGCGCTGATGGCGGCCAAGACCCTGTCGGTCCTGGTCACCGAGGTCCTGCAGATCGCGCTCCTGACGGCGATCGCCTTCGCGCTCGGCTGGTCGCCGCACGGCAACCCCTTCGCCGTGCTCCTCCTCCTGATCCTCGGCACGGCGGCCTTCTCGGGCCTCGGCCTGCTGATGGCGGGCACCCTGAAGGCCGAGGCGACGCTCGCCGCCGCGAACCTGGTCTTCCTGCTCCTGCTGGTGGGCGGCGGCGTCATCGTGCCGCTGGACAAGTTCCCCGACGCGGCCCAGTCGGTGCTCGGCCTGCTGCCGATCTCCGCCCTCTCCGACGGCCTGCGGGACGTGCTCCAGGACGGCGCGGGGATGCCGTGGGGGAACCTCGCGATCCTGGCGGTGTGGGCCGTCGTCGGCCTCGGCGCCGCGGGCAGGTTCTTCCGCTGGGAGTAGCAGAGGGCGTAACCGGCGTCACAGAAGCACCGGATACGTCCCCCTCGTGAAGCCGTGCACAAGCGGCCCCCTACGATGGTCCCCGTGCCAAACGTGACCCGAGCCGACGCCGTCTCCGCCGTGCGCAACCCGCTCGCCTTCATCGCCGGACGCTGGACCCCGCAGCAGCGGACCGTCCAGCGCGCCGCCCTCATCTCGCTCGCGATGACGGTGTGCATCGTGGTCACCGGGGGCGCCGTCCGCCTGACCGGATCAGGCCTCGGCTGCCCGACCTGGCCCAAGTGCACGGACGACTCCCTGACGGCCACCCACGAGATGGGCTTCCACGGAGCCATCGAGTTCGGCAACCGCATGCTGACGTACGTGCTGTGCGCGGCCGTCGGCTGGGCCATCATCGCGGCGCGCTCGCAGAAGCCGATGCGGCGCAGCCTCACCCGGCTTGGTTGGACCCAGTTCTGGCTGGTCATGGGCAACGCGGTGCTCGGCGGCATCGTGGTGCTCGTCGGCCTCAACCCGTGGACGGTCGCGGCGCACTTCCTGCTCTCCACCGCCCTGATCGCGGTCGCCGTCACGATGTGGCAGCGCACCCGCGAGGGCGACGCCGACGCCCGCCCGCTGGTCGGCAAGGCCGTGGTGCAGCTGGTGTGGTTCCTGGTCGCGGCGTCCGTGCTGCTCATCGCGATCGGCACCGTCGTGACGGGTTCCGGCCCGCACGCGGGTGACTCCAGCGAGGTGCCGCGGATGGGCTTCGACTGGGAGACCGTCAGCAAGCTGCACGCCGTGCTCGCCTGGATCGTGGTGACACTGACGTTCGCCCTGTGGTTCGTCCTCAAGGCGGTCGACGCCCCCAAGGGCCCGCTGCACCGCACCCGCGACCTCTTCCTGATCCTGCTCGCCCAGGGCGCGATCGGCTACGTCCAGTACTTCACGGACCTGCCCGAGGTCCTGGTCGGCCTGCACATGTTCGGCTCGTGCGTGGTCTGGATCGCCGTGATGCGTGTCCTGCTGTCGCTGCGCGAACGGCCGTACACCACCGCCGGCCTGCCGGCCCAGGCCGACGACTCGCAGCTCTCGGCGGTCTGACCTCAGCCGTCGGTCAGGCCGTACACGCGGCGGGCGTTGCCCGCCGCGATGAGTCCCGCCACCCGCTGCGCGTCCGGCAGCGACCACGCGCCCTCCGCGACCCATCCGCCGAGCACCCGCCCCAGCGCCTCCCCGAAGAGCCGCGCACCCACCACGTGCAGCTCGGGAAGCCCGTGCGCGCCGCTGGAGAACAACAGCTTGCCGAAGGGCGCGAGCTCCAGGATCTCCGCGAGCACGGCGGCCGCGCGAGCGCCCGTGCGCACCAGGGCGGGGCCCAGGTCGGCGTACACGTGCGGGAAGAGACCGGCGAGGTCCGCGGCGTTGCGGTGGTACGGATAGCCGTGCAGCAGGACCAGATCGGTGCCGAGCCCCGCGGTCGCCCGCGCGAAACCGCCGAAGTACCCCTGCGGGTCACCGGCCCCCGCGTGCAGTTGCAGCGGGCGCCCCGACGCGACGGCGATCCAGAGCAGATGCCGGAGCAGTACGGGGTCCTGGAGCGCCCCGCCCACCTGCCGCCGGGCCAGCCAGCGTCCCGCCGCCCCTCGCACCTCCCCGGGACCCGGCGGTTCGGGCGCCAGGGCGAGGCTGCGCCGGACGCCCGCCACGGAGGTGAAGGCGACGGCGTTCGCGGCGGCCGCGTGCACGGACTCGGCGAGGTTGGCGAGGAACGAGTCGACGGTGCCGGAGGTGTCGGCCACCTGTTCGGCCAGTAATTCCAGGCGGACGATCTCATGGGCGTCGGCGTCCCCGGCCGACGCCATCTCGCCGGGCCCCGTCAGATCGCCGGGCAGCCCCGTGTCGACCAGATACGTCGTGATGCCGCTCCCCCGCAGCAGCCGCCGCCCCGCTTCGAGGACGCCCAGGTCGCGGCGGCGGGCGAGGTAGCGGGCGGGCGGGCAGTGCGGTTCGAGGCCGAGCAGCGGCGGGCACCAGCGGCGCACGGCGAAGCCGGTCTGGGTGTCGAAGAAGGTGGTGCCGGGCGCGGGCGGGCCCTCGCCGCGGCCGAGGTGGGCCTCGAAGGTCCCGAGGCCCAGCTCCGTACGCAGCACACCGTGGCAGTACTGGTCCACCAGGGACGGCGTTTCGATCATCCGGGCTCCCTGTAGACGGACGTGCTCCTACCGTCCTAACGGGTGACCCGGGTGTCAGGTGTTGCTCACGGCCGTTCTGTTGGCCACGGCCTCTACGCCGTCAGCGGTTGCTCTTGCCGCCGAGCTGGATGCCGGCCATGCGCGACCACTCGTACGGGCCGGTCTCCACCTTGGCGGCGAAGTCACCGTCGAAGTCCTCGTGGACGGTGATCCCGGCCTTCTCGACGGCGCTCTGCGCGATCTCGTAGGTGGGGGCCACCAGGTCGCCCCAGCCGCCGTCGTCACCGACCAGGACGATGCGGGTGCCCTCGTGCCCGATGTACGCGACCTGCCCCTCGGCGCCGCCGTGCGCCCGGGCGAAGGCACCGATCTGCTTGGCCAGCTTGGCCGCCTTCTTGTCCGCGCGGGCTGCCTGCTTGCTGTCCTCGACCTGCTGCGTCTCTGCCATGTGCAGGATGCTACCGACGGGTAGATCAACTGGCGACGGGCGGGGCACGTGGCGTTCAACACCACGTGCCCCGCCCGTCGGGAAAGTCTTGGGCTCAGCGAAGGAAGGGGTCCACCGCGACCGCCACGAACAGCAGCGAGACGTAGGTGATCGACCAGTGGAAGAGCCGCATCTCCTTGAGCTTGCCGCCCGTGACCTCGGCCTTGGCACGGTTCTGCAGGCCGTGCGCCTCCCACAGCCACCAGCCGCCGGTCACGAAGGCGACGACGGTGTAGAACCAGCCGGTGTAGCCCAGCGGCTGCAGCAGCAGCGAGACGGCGACCATCACCCAGCTGTAGAGGACGATCTGACGCGCGACCACCTTGTTCGACGCGACGACCGGCAGCATGGGCACGCCCACGCGAGCGTAGTCGTCCTTGACCTTCATCGACAGCGGCCAGTAGTGCGGCGGCGTCCAGAAGAACATGACGAGGAAGAGGATGACCGGCGCCCAGGAGAGGGAGTTGGTCACCGAGGACCAGCCGATGAGCACCGGCATGCAGCCCGCGATGCCGCCCCAGACGATGTTCTGCGAGGTGCGGCGCTTGAGGATCATCGTGTAGATGACCACGTAGAAGAGCAGGGCGCCCAGGGCGAGCCAGGCGGACAGCCAGTTGACGGCGAGACCGAAGAGCAGCGTCGAGCCGACCGCGAGCGCGATGCCGAACGCGAGGCACTCCCGGGGGCTGACCATTCCCGTGACCAGGGGCCGCTGGGACGTACGGTCCATCAGGGCGTCGATGTCACGGTCGATGTACATGTTGAGCGCGTTTGCGCCGCCCGCCGAGAGGTAACCGCCCAGGCAGGTCACAAAAACCAGCCAGAGGTCGGGCACCCCCTGCTCGGCGAGGAACATCACCGGAACGGTGGTGATCAGGAGGAGTTCGATGATTCGCGGCTTGGTCAGCGCCACGAACGCCATGACACGGGCCCCGAGCGGCCGGTGGCTTGGGCTAGAGCTCGTCCCAATTGCTCCCGCTGGACGGGATTCAACGGCCGTCACGCACACCCCTGACAGAGACTTCCCAGCAAGCCGCATCGGACGTTCAGACATGAAGATCCGGTAAAGGCTCGCGCGTACCACGCCACTGTAGACGTTGCCCATACCTCGCCCTTCGCGGGGGTGGGGTCGTGTTGAGCGGCGTGTTGGTGCGCCCGAAACACGGCCCGACACCCGTTCAGATGAGCGGTCCCGCACTCGTTGTGAGAGTCCAGATGAGCGGCTCGCGGATCACATGGTGAACACCGTGGATCCCTTTCGGGAGGCGGATGGCGGCGCACCCCGGCACTCTGGAATGACTCGAAAAAATGCACGTCTTTACAGCGGTAGGCTCGACATCGGCCGGTGGGATCTACATCGCCGGCATTCGACATGTGGAGAGGAGCCCTGACTCAGGGTGAGCACCAAGCCGACCACCACAGACCTCGAGTGGACCGAACTGGACCAGCGGGCTGTTGATACTGCCCGCGTCCTGGCCATGGACTCCGTACAGAAGGTCGGCAACGGCCATCCTGGTACGGCCATGAGCCTCGCGCCCGCCGCGTACACCCTCTTCCAGAAGGTGATGCGGCACGACCCCGCGGACGCCGACTGGACCGGACGCGACCGGTTCGTCCTTTCCGCGGGCCACTCGTCCCTGACCCTCTACATCCAGCTCTACCTGGCCGGCTTCGGCCTGGAGCTCGATGACCTGAAGGCGTTCCGCACCTGGGGCTCGAAGACCCCGGGCCACCCGGAGTACGGGCACACCACGGGCGTGGAGACGACGACCGGCCCCCTCGGCCAGGGCGTCGCCAACGCCGTGGGCATGGCGATGGCCGCCCGCTACGAGCGCGGCCTGTTCGACCCGCAGACCGCCCCGGGCGAGTCGCCGTTCGACCACCACATCTTCGCGATCGCCGGTGACGGCTGCCTCCAGGAGGGCATCTCCGGCGAGGCGTCGTCGCTGGCCGGGCACCAGAAGCTCGGCAACCTCGTGCTGCTGTGGGACGACAACCACATCTCCATCGAGGGCGACACGGAGACCGCGGTGTCCGAGGACACCATGAAGCGGTACGAGGCCTACGGCTGGCACGTCCAGCGCGTGGAGCCCAAGGAGAACGGCGACCTGGACCCGGCCGCCCTCTACAAGGCGATCCTGGCCGCGAAGGCGGAGACGGAGCGCCCCTCCTTCATCGCGATGCGCTCGATCATCGCCTGGCCCGCGCCGAACGCGCAGAACACCGAGGCCGCGCACGGCTCGGCGCTCGGCGACGAGGAGGTCGCGGCCACCAAGCGTGTCCTCGGCTTCGACCCGGAGAAGACCTTCGAGGTCTCGGACGAGGTCCTCGCGCACACCCGCGCCGCGCTCGACCGGGGCCGTGACGCCCGGGCCGAGTGGGAGAAGGGCTTCGCCGCCTGGCGCACCGCCGACTCCGCGCGCGCCGCCGAGTTCGACCGCATCGCCGCGGGCGAGCTGCCGCAGGGCTGGGAGGAGAAGCTCCCGGTCTTCGAGGCGGGCAAGGGCGTCGCGACGCGTGCCGCGTCCGGCAAGGTCCTGCAGGCGCTCGGCGCGGTGATCCCCGAGCTGTGGGGCGGCTCCGCCGACCTCGCGGGCTCGAACAACACCACGATCGACAAGACGTCGTCGTTCCTCCCGGCGGGCAACCCGCTGCCGGAGGCGAACCCGTACGGCCGCACGATCCACTTCGGCATCCGCGAGCACTCCATGGCCGCGGAGATGAACGGCATCGCGCTGCACGGCAACACCCGCATCTTCGGCGGCACCTTCCTGGTGTTCTCCGACTACATGCGCAACGCCGTGCGTCTCTCCGCGCTGATGCACCTCCCGGTGACGTACGTGTGGACGCACGACTCCATCGGTCTGGGCGAGGACGGCCCGACGCACCAGCCGGTCGAGCACCTGGCCTCGCTGCGTGCCATCCCGGGCCTGAACGTGGTCCGCCCGGCGGACGCGAACGAGACCGCCGTCGTGTGGCGCGAGATCCTCAAGCGCTACACCAAGGAGTTCGGCAAGGGCGCCCCGCACGGCCTCGCGCTGACCCGTCAGGGCGTGCCGACGTACGACCGCGAGGTCACCGAGGGCGCCGTCAAGGGTGGCTACGTCCTGTTCGAGGCCGACGGCGGCGCCCCCGAGGTCGTCCTCATCGGCACCGGCTCCGAGGTGCAGCTCGCCGTCGAGGCGCGCGAGCAGCTGCAGGCCGCGGGCGTTCCCACGCGCGTCGTCTCGATGCCGTGCGTCGAGTGGTTCGAGGCGCAGGACCAGGGGTACCGCGACAGCGTCCTTCCGCCGTCCGTCAAGGCGCGCGTGGCGGTCGAGGCGGGCATCGGCCTGACCTGGCACCGCTTCGTGGGTGACGCCGGGCGCATCGTCTCGCTGGAGCACTTCGGTGCCTCGGCCGACGGCAAGGTGCTGTTCCGCGAGTTCGGGTTCACCGCCGACGCGGTCGCATCGGCCGCCCGGGAATCGATCGACGCCGCTCAGCGCTGACGCCGACATACGACCAAGTAGGAGATGTAATCCTCATGACAGACGCACTCAAGCGCCTTTCCGACGAAGGCGTCGCGATCTGGCTGGACGACCTGTCGCGCAAGCGGATCACGTCCGGCAACCTCGCCGAGCTGATCGACCAGAGCCACGTCGTGGGCGTCACGACCAACCCGTCGATCTTCCAGAAGGCGATCTCGCAGGGCGACGGTTACGACCAGCAGCTCTCCGACCTCGCCGCCCGCGGTGTCACCGTCGAAGAAGCCATCCGCATGATCACGACGGCGGACGTCCGTGACGCCGCCGACATCCTGCGCCCGGTCTTCGACGCGACGGACGGCCAGGACGGCCGCGTGTCGATCGAGGTCGACCCGCGCCTGGCGCACAACACGAAGTCGACGGTCGCCGAGGCCAAGCAGCTCGCCTGGCTGGTGGACCGCCCGAACACGCTCATCAAGATCCCGGCGACGAAGGCGGGCCTGCCCGCGATCACCGAGGTCATCGGCCTGGGCATCAGCGTCAACGTCACGCTGATCTTCTCGCTGGAGCGTTACCGCCTGGTCATGGACGCGTACCTGGCCGGCCTGGAGAAGGCCAAGGAGCGCGGCCTGGACCTCTCCAAGATCCACTCGGTGGCGTCCTTCTTCGTGTCCCGCGTGGACACCGAGATCGACAAGCGCCTGGACGCGCTGGGCACCGACGAGGCCAAGGCCGCCAAGGGCAAGGTCGCGCTCGCCAACGCCCGCCTGGCGTACGAGGCGTACGAGGAGGTCTTCTCGTCCGACCGCTGGGCCGCGCTCGACAAGGCGCAGGCCAACAAGCAGCGTCCGCTGTGGGCCTCGACCGGCGTCAAGGACCCGGCGTACAAGGACACCCTGTACGTCGACGACCTGGTCGCGCCGAACACGGTGAACACGATGCCGGAGGCCACCCTGGAGGCCACCGCCGACCACGGCCAGATCACGGGCAACACCGTGGCCGGTACGTACGACACCGCGCGCGGCGAGATCGAGGCCGTCGAGAAGCTCGGCATCAGCTACGACGACGTGGTGCAGCTGCTCGAGGACGAGGGCGTCGAGAAGTTCGAGGCGTCCTGGAACGACCTGCTCAAGTCCACCGAGGCGGAGCTCAAGCGCCTCACCCCTTCGGAGGGCTGACCATCTTGTCAAGCAGCAATCCGCTGCGTGACGCCGCAGACCGACGGCTCCCGCGTATCGCGGGGCCGTCGGGCCTGGTCATCTTTGGCGTCACGGGCGATTTGTCCCGTAAAAAGCTGATGCCCGCTGTCTATGACCTCGCCAACCGTGGCCTGCTGCCGCCGGGCTTCTCGCTCATCGGCTTCGCGCGCCGCGACTGGGAGGACGAAGACTTCGCCCAGGTCGTCCACGACGCCGTCAAGCAGCACTCGCGTACGCCGTTCCGCGAAGAGGTCTGGCAGCAGCTCATCCAGGGGATGCGCTTCGTCCAGGGCAACTTCGACGACGACGCCGCCTTCGAGCAGCTCAAGGCCACCATTCAGGACCTCGACAAGGCACAGGGCACGGGCGGCAACTTCGCCTTCTACCTGTCGGTGCCCCCGAAGTTCTTCCCGCAGGTCGTCCAGCAGCTCAAGAAGCACGAGCTCGCGGACGCCCCGCAGGGCTCCTGGCGCCGCGCGGTCATCGAGAAGCCCTTCGGACACGACCTGGCGTCCGCCAAGGAGCTCAACTCGATCGTGCACGAGGTGTTCGCCCCGGACCAGGTGTTCCGGATCGACCACTACCTCGGCAAGGAGACCGTCCAGAACATCCTGGCGCTGCGCTTCGCCAACCAGATGTTCGAGCCGATCTGGAACCGGTCGTACGTGGACCACGTCCAGATCACGATGGCCGAGGACATCGGCATCGGCGGCCGTGCCGGTTACTACGACGGCATCGGCGCGGCCCGTGACGTCATCCAGAACCACCTGCTCCAGCTGATGGCGCTGACCGCGATGGAGGAGCCCGCCTCCTTCGACGCGGACGCGCTGGTCGCCGAGAAGGCGAAGGTCCTGGGCGCCGTGCGGCTGCCCAAGGACCTCGGTTCGAGCACGGTCCGCGGTCAGTACGCCGCGGGGTGGCAGGGCGGCGAGAAGGCCGTCGGCTACCTCCAGGAAGACGGCATCGACCCCAAGTCGAAGACCGACACCTACGCGGCCATCAAGCTGGAGGTGGACAACCGCCGCTGGGCGGGCGTCCCCTTCTACCTGCGTACGGGCAAGCGGCTGGGCCGCCGCGTCACCGAGATCGCGGTCGTCTTCCAGCGCGCGCCCCACTCCCCCTTCGACCACACGGCGACGGAGGAGCTGGGCCAGAACGCGATCGTCATCCGCGTTCAGCCCGACGAGGGCATCACGGTCCGGTTCGGCTCGAAGGTGCCCGGCACCTCGATGGAGATCCGCGACGTGTCGATGGACTTCGCCTACGGCGAGTCCTTCACCGAGTCCAGCCCGGAGGCGTACGAGCGCCTGATCCTGGACGTCCTGCTCGGCGACGCCAACCTCTTCCCGCGCACGGAGGAGGTCGAGCTGTCCTGGAACATCCTCGACCCGATCGAGGAGTACTGGGACAAGCACGGCAAGCCCGCGCAGTATTCGTCCGGGACCTGGGGCCCGTCCGAGGCGGACGAAATGCTCGCACGAGACGGACGGAGCTGGCGTCGCCCATGAAGATCGACCTTACGGACACCACGTCCAGCAAGATCAACAAGGCGCTCGTGAAGGGGCGCAGGGCGATCGGCACCCCGGCCGTCGGCATGGTGCTCACCCTCGTCATCGTCACCGACGAGGAGAACGCCTACGACGCCCTGAAGGCCGCCAACGAGGCGTCCCGCGAGCACCCCTCGCGCACGTTGGTCGTCATCAAGCGCGCCGCGCGCTCGCCCCGTGACCGCACGACGTCGCGTCTCGACGCCGAGGTGCGGGTCGGCGTCGAGGCGGGCACCGGCGAGACGGTGGTCCTGCGGCTGTACGGCGAGGTCATCAACCACGCCCAGTCGGTGGTCCTGCCGCTGCTGCTCCCCGACGCCCCCGTGGTCGTGTGGTGGCCGGTCAACGCGCCGCTCAACCCGGCCAAGGACCCGCTCGGCGCGCTCGGCCAGCGCCGCGTCACCGACACGTACGCCGCCGAGCAGCCGATCCACGAGCTGACCGCGCGCGCCGAGGCCTACCACCCCGGCGACACGGACCTCTCCTGGACCCGGATCACTCCGTGGCGCTCGATGCTCGCGGCCGCTCTCGACCAGATCGCCTGCAAGGTGACGTCGGTCGAGGTGGAGGGCGAGGAGTTCAACCCGAGCTGCGAGCTGCTCGCCATGTGGCTCGCGGACCGGCTCTCCGTCCCCGTGAAGCGCTCGCTGTCCGCGGGCCCCGGCCTCACCGGCGTACGCATGGACACCGACTGCGGTCCCATCGTGCTCGGCCGGGCCGACGGCTCGCTGGCCACGCTCTCCATCCAGGGGCAGCCCGACCGTGCGGTGGCGCTCAAGCGCCGCGAGACGGCCGAGCTGATCGCCGAGGAGCTGCGCCGTCTCGACCCGGACGACACCTACGCGTCCGCGCTGAGGTACGGCGTGGACCGCCTGGGCGAGTACGAGGAGACCGCGGTCCCCGCGGTGGAGGAGCCCGCGGAGGCGGCGAAGAAGAGCGCCCCCGCGAAGAAGACCGCGGCCAAGAAGGCGGCGACGAAGTGAGCGCGGCCCCGCAGCTGGTGGTGCACCGCGACAAGGAGCTGATGGCGCAGGCCGCCGCGGCCCGCCTCATCACGAAGATCGTCGACGCACAGGCCGCCCGCGGCTTCGCGTCGGTGGTCCTCACCGGCGGACGCAACGGCAACGGCCTGCTCGCGGCGCTGAGTTCGTCCCCGGCGAAGGACGCGATCGACTGGTCGCGCCTGGACCTGTGGTGGGGCGACGAGCGCTTCCTGCCGGACGGCGACCCGGAGCGCAACTACACCCAGGCCAAGGAGGCACTGCTCGACTCGGTGCCGCTCAACCCGGCCCGGGTGCATCCGATGCCCGCGTCGGACGGCGCCTACGAGGTGGACGCGGCGGCCGGGATGTACGCGGCCGAGCTCACCGCGGCCGCGGGGCCCGAGGACCACGGCCCGGTGCCGACGTTCGACGTGCTGATGCTGGGCGTCGGCCCCGACACCCATGTCGCCTCGCTCTTCCCGGAGTTGCCCGCGGTCCGTGAGACGGAGCGGACGGTGGTGGGCGTGCACGGCGCGCCCAAGCCGCCGCCCGTGCGCATCACGCTCACGCTCCCGGCGATCCGGTCGGCGCGTGAGGTGTGGCTGCTGGCCGCCGGCGAGGACAAGGCGAACGCCGCGGCGATGGCCCTGTCGGGCGCGGGCGAGGTGCAGGCGCCCGCCGCGGGCGCGTACGGCAGGTCGCGGACGCTGTGGCTCCTTGACAAGGCGGCGGCCTCGCAGCTGCCGCGCGACCTGTATCCGCCGGCTTCTCCCTGAGCAAAACCGAAACGTACGTCGGCCCGGTCCGCCTCTCGGCGGCCCGGGCC
>NZ_JBSGUA010000021.1:0-115013 GCF_053607685.1 Streptomyces sp. NPDC055099
TCACACCCAAGTACCGGCGCGGCCCGTTCACCGACGAGATCCTGACGCGCTGCGAAGAGATCATGCGAGCCGTGTGCGCCGACTTCGAAACCGAGCTGGTGGAGTTCAACGGCGAGCGCGATCACGTCCACCTCCTCGTGCACTACCCGCCCAAGGTCGCCGTCTCCCGGCTGGTCGGCTCCCTCAAAGGCGTCTCCGCCCGCCGGCTCCGCCAGGAGTTCCCCGGCCACATCCGCAAATACCTGTGGGGCGCCCACTTCTGGTCCCCGTCCTACTTCGCCGCGTCCTGCGGCGGCGCACCCCTCGCGATCATCAAGGAGTACATCGAGAACCAGAAACGCCCCGGCTGAGGCCCACAGTGCAGACCCGTGCACCCGCGCGGGTCACCCCTATCTTGAGAAGCGCTTCCTCCCGGCCCTGAAGGCCCGGGGTTCCGCGCTAGATCAAGGCTGAAGGACGCCGCCATTCGGCCGCTACGGCGGAGTCATCGGCCCCGGATGTAACCGCACCCGCCGCGGCATCCTCACCACCCGAGCCACCCGCATCCCCCCGGAGTCACCCGCCCCGAAGTGGCCTTCACCCGCCCGCAGATGGACAACTACTGTGTCTCCTGCCCGGCCCAGACCACCGACCGGCTCCTGACCCTCAGGCCGCCACCACCGAGCAACTCCGCGACCCATAGGCCGAGATGGAGCCTGCCATCCCCTGCCGCCGAGCGCCGCGCACCTCCGTATCCCCCACACCTTGAGGAGCTCCCGCATGGACCAGCACCAGATCCTCGTCCTGGACGCCACCGGCAGCGACCGGCACGCGGAGGACGCCGAGTTACGCTCGCGCGGACCGGCCGCCCGCGTCGACGTCCTGGGGGTCGAGGCATGGGCCGTGACCGACCCGGCCCTGCTCAAACAGCTCCTGACCGATCCGCGGGTCTCCAAGGATCCCCGGCAGCACTGGCCACTGTTCCCCGACAAGATCCTCGGCACCTGGCCGCTCGCGCTGTGGGTGGCCGTCGACAACATGTTCACCGCCTTCGGAGGCGACCACCGGCGCCTGCGGCGTCTGGTCAGCCCGGCCTTCACCGCGCGCCGCATCGCCGCCCTGCAGCCGCGCATCGAGGCGATATCCCACACGCTGCTCGACGAGTTCGCCACCATCCCCGCCGGAGAAGCCACCGACCTGCGCGACCGTTTCGCCTATCCGCTTCCCATCCGGGTCATCAGCGAACTCATGGGGCTTCCCGACCACTCCCAGCCGGACTTCCGCCGTACCGTCGACGGCGTCTTCGACACCACGCTGAGCCCCGATCAGGCCGCCGACAACACCAAGGAGCTGTACGCGATCCTGGCGGACATGGTCGCGGCCAAGCGCGCCGAGCCCGGCGAGGACATGACCTCCGTACTCATCGCCACCCGCGACGACGCCGAGGGCGGGGACGGTTCCGCGCTGACCGAGCAGGAACTCCTCGACACCCTCCTCCTCGTGATCAGCGCGGGCTACGAGACCACCGTCAACCTCCTTGACCAGGCCATCGCGGCGCTGCTCAGCCACCCCGAACAGCTCGCCCTGATCCGTGAGGGCAAGAGCACGTGGACGGACGTCGTCGAGGAGACGCTGCGCTATGAGGCGCCCGTCGCACACCTGCCCATGCGGTTCGCGGTCGAGGACATCACGCTGGCGCAGGGCCTCACCATCCGTCAGGGCGAGGCCATCCTCGCCTCCTACGCGGCGGCGGGCCGGCACCCCGACCTCCACGGCCCGAGCGCCGACACCTTCGACCTGACCCGGGTCAGCAAGAGCCACCTCGCCTTCGGCCATGGCGTCCACGTCTGCCTCGGTGCCGCCCTGGCACGGATGGAGGCCGAGACCGCGCTGCGGGCGCTGTTCACCCGCTACCCGGATCTCGCCCTGGCCGCCCCCGCGTCCGCGCTGCGCCCCGGGGAGTCATTCATCTCCAACGGGCATCGGGAACTGCCGGTCATCCTCCGCCCCGCCGACAAGAACTGACGAACGATTCAGCCTCGGGTTCGGCATTTGGGGGAATGGGCGTGTCTGGAGTCCGGTCAGGGCGTTGACCAGCGCAGGCGCCAAAGAAGCGGGGTGCTCCGGCCGCGTGATGTCTGTTGAGGCTGGCTTGGCGCCTATTGCCTGATCGACCCCAAGGAGAAAGAAGTATGTCTGCCATGAAGAAGACGATGAGCGTGGTGCTGGCCACCGGTGGCCTCGTGATGGGCGCTGCTGGCCTGGCATCCGCTGACGCCGGTGCCCAGGGTGCTGCCGTGGGCTCGCCGGGCGTGCTCTCGGGCAACCAGGCTCAGGTCCCGATCCACATCCCGGTCAACGTGTGCGGCAACACCGTCGACGTCATCGGCCTGCTCAACCCGGCGTTCGGCAACACCTGCGTCAACCGCTGACCAGCCGCGTAACACCGTAAGAGCCCGCCGGCTCGACACGGCCCGAGCGAGCGTGCCACCGACCCTCCTTTTCGGTGGCACGCTCGCTTGTCTGTCTGCCGGCTCTCCCACGCCGGCTCACCCGACGCCGATCGAAGTGACCTCATAGACCGCGGCCGAGCTCATGGACAGGCCGCGGCAGGTGAGCTGGCACGGTGGTGTGCGGTGGGAGTGCACCTCGACGTCGATGGCCGCCGGGTGGGGCGGGCGGCCGGTGAAGCGGATGCGCCAGTGGTTGTCCTCGCGGGCCGTGTCGACGACCTCGTAGTCGTGCCGGCCCGCCGGGCCGAAGCGTTCCAGTACGGCTGAGAGAGCGGCCTGCTGCGGCGGGAAGAGGTCCGTGTAGCCGCGCAGATGCCGCGCGTCGATGCGGTCGGCCAAGTGCTCCTCGATCACCTCCACCGATGAGGCGGCGTCGAGATTGCCGTAGTAGACACCGTCGGGAGCCACGACGACGTTGGCCGCGAACCTGTCGCCACCGACATGGGTGCATTCCCACACCAGGTGTGGCCATCGCTCGCCCAGAGCAGCTGCCACCGGGCGGCCGCGCACGGCGCAGCAGGTGTCGTGCTGGCCGTGGGCGCAGACGAGGACGACGGGTGGGCAGCCGAGCTCTCCGGGAGTGTCGAGGGCATCGGCGATGTCCGACAGGTCCCGGTCGTGGCTCCAGGTGCCCCATCTCTGGCGGTGGGCACCGGAGTTCTCGTGGCGCAGCACCGCCCAGCGTTTCGGACCGTCGTGGTTGCGGCGCCCGGGACGCCTGATGAGCAGTACCCGTGCCCGTACCGCCTGGGCGGCGGAGAACACGAGATCCTTGGTGGAAGGGTCGAGGTCGAGGCCGTCGAAGCCGTTGGGCGGCCAGCCGCCCCGGTGCTCGATGAGGACCCAGACGGAGCCGTACGGTGCGGTGCCCGCGAGTGCATCGGCGCGTTTACGCGCGGCCTCAGCGCAGAAGAAGCGTTCTGCCGCTGTCACCGGGGCCACGTCACTGTTCCGCGGGCACCAGTACGCCCGCGCGCAGCAGTCTCTCGACGAGCTCGACGCCGAGAGCATCGGCGGTGCGGACCTCGCCGTCGAGCAGGCGGGCCACCGACGGCAGATCGGTTTCCGGGAAGTCCAGCCAGCCCACGCGCGTGACCAGACGCCGGCCCTCCAGCCGCGCTTCCAGCTCCCCGCGAAGCCTCACCCGTGAACGGGGTCCGAGGCCGTCGACGGCTTTGAGCTGGGCCAGCGGTCCCAGCGCCGCGGGCCGTCCCTGGCCCCGGCGGGTGCGGTGGAACAGGGGAGCGGGATCGGCCTTGGTGAGGGCGGCGACGAGGCGTTCACGGACGACGTCGATCTCGCCGTCCGGCCCGTTCACGCCCAGCGGCAAGGTGGCGCGCATGTGGGGGTCCTCGCGCAGTATCGCCAGCGCGGCCTGGGCGAGCTGTTCGGCCAGGGCGTGACGCGTCCAGCCGTGGATTCCCAGCGTCAGGTGGATCGAGACCTCACCCTGCGCCTGGGCGGCGTGCAGCCAGCCCCGCGGCAGGTAGAGGACGTCTCCGGGCTCCAGGACGGTGTCGATGCAGGGGACGCTCTTCGCCGCCTCGGCGACGGCGTCGCGGCGGTCGGTCCAGGGCTGATCGCGCAGCGGGTCGGGATGGACCGGCTCGCGGACCAGCCAGCGCTTGGTGCCCTCGATCTGCAGGACGAACACGTCGTGTACGTCGTAGTGGTCGTCGAAGCCGCGGTTCTGCGGCGGAGTGACGTAGGCGTTGGCCTGCACCGGATGGCCCAGCTCCGTGCTCAGCCGTGCGCTGAAGTCCGCGACCGGACCCCATGTGCGCTGCAGAGCTTGCAGGACCAGGGTGGCGCCGTCGGCGAACATGCGCCACAGAGCTGTGTCGTCCAGTTGGTCGCCGATGGTGGCGCCCACACCGGCGGGTGAGGTGAAGGACGACTCGGGGAGCGTGGCCCCGTCCTTGGCGACGCGGAGAAAGGGCGTACGCAGCCCGCGACGCGAGGTCAGTTCGTCCACGGCTTCCGCGGAGAACAGGTCGGAGAAGTCGCTCGCACGGCGGGTGAGCAGCGCGGTGCGCGCCCAGACGTCACGGGCGAACTCGTCCTGACGCAGGCCGGTCAGCCGTGTCTCCAGGAGTGACTTCAGGGATGGCTTCTGGGGTGGCTTCAGGACGCCGACACCTTCTGTGGCGTCGGCGTCCTGAAGCTCGGTCGCGGGGATGCTCAAGAGCCGCCGGCTCCGCCGTCGGCACCTCCGTCATGAACGCCCGGCGTGCCCGCGGCACCACCGTCCGCGGGACCCTCGGCCCCACCGTCAGCGCCACCGTCATGGACGCCCGGGGTACCGGCCGCACCGCCGTCCGCAGGGCCCTCGGCCCCACCATCGGCACCTCCGTCGTGGACGCCCGGCGTGCCCGCCGCACCGCCGTCCGCGGGACCCTCGGCCCCACCGTCAGCGCCACCGTCGTGGACGCCCGGCGTGCCCGCCGCACCGCCGTCCGCGGGACCCTCGTTCTGGTTCGGATCCTGCTCGGGGTTGGTCATCGTTCCTCCTGAGAATCGAACGGCTGGGATCGGGCACACCCTAGAGAGCCCTCTCTGCTGTCTCCAAGCAGAGCCCTCTCTGCTTTCACCAAGCTCGCTCACGCAATTCCGGTCGGCAACCTGAAGGAAGGACAGGACGGCCGGTTGGCGGGCCCCACACAGCACCGGCTCCGGGTAATGATTGCCACGTGGCGACGGACAAGAAGCAGTACACCGAAGACGGCCATTTCATCGTCATCAAAGGACGACGCTGGCGGGCCACCGACCCTCATCTGCCCGACGACGTCGAAAAGCGCCTGACGCACCACCTCATGGCGGCCCGCAGGGCTGTCGCCGCCGCGGGCGAGGACGAGGACGCACGGAAAGCGGCGCGCGCCCGCGTGCAGCTCGCCAAGACTGGGCTGGGGGAACGCGGCACCGCCTGGTGGGAGCAGTCCCCCGCCGAGCGGCGTGAGCGCTGGGAGGACTGCCTGCGCCGGCTGGAGGCAGACGGCAATTCCTGACTCAGGCCACGCGGAGGCGCCCTCCCTCGTTCTTGTGCGTATCAGGGGCGGCTTTCCACCTTCCAGTCGCCGCGGATCAGTGTGCGTACCCTCTCGCCGGCGAGCATCTCGTGCGGAAAGCCGGGTGTGGTGAGCGTCGACTACATCGTGCGGCTGGAGCAGGGACGCGGGCTGCGCCCCTCGGTGGACGTGGTGGAGGCGCTGTCCCGGGCACTTCGTCTGGCCCCTGATGAACGCGGCTACCTCTTCGACCTGACCCGACAGCGCCGCCGCGACACCGACAAGCCCGCCACCGTTGCCGCGCCACCGCTGACCCGGCTGGTCGCCGACCTGTCGCCGCTGCCGACCATGGTGATGAACCGCCGCTACGACATCCTGGCCTGGAACGCCGAAATGGCCCGGCTGTTGCTGGAAATCGACACCCTGCCGCCGGAGCGGCGCAATGCGATGTGGCTGTGCCTGGTGCGTCCGGAGATGCGGGAGTTCTACGTCGACCGCGAACGTGTCGTACGGGAGGGAATCGCCCACCTGCGCACTGCGTGGGCCGCGCATCCGGAGGATCAGGTGCTGGCCGACCTCATCTCCGAGTGCATGGCTCGCGACGAGGAATTCGCGCGGTTGTGGGCCGCGCGGGACGTGAAGGTCACCGGCCGCGGCAGCAAGGTGATGCGGCATCCCGTCGTCGGCGAGATCGCGGTGCATTTCGAGACGCTGCTGCCGCTCCAGGACCCGGACCAGCAGTTGGTGATCTACCGCGCCGCGGACGAGGAGAGCCGGTTGGCGCTGGACCGGGTTGTCGACTGCGGGGGCCTGGAGGACTGGTAGTCCCGGAGGACTGGGAGGGCTCGGAGGGCCGGGAGGACTGGGAGGGCTGAGGCCTGGGTGGAGACCAGGCTCAGCTCTATCCCTTCTATCCCTGCAGGCAGCCTCGCGTCACCCCGAGGGCTCGTCCGGCACCGGCTCTTCCGCGTGGCTCTCCAGGGCCCGGGACTCGCCGCGCCTGGCGGTGCCCCCTTCGTTCGTGTCGGGGACGTCGGACGTCTTGTCGCTGTCGCCGCCTTCGGCCTCCGCGGCGGCCTTGCCCACGTCGAGATCCCAGGCGTCCGGCTCACCCGTCGCCTGCTGGTCGGGGGTGTCCCTGGGTATGGGCGTGCTGCCGTCCTCGCCGGGGGAAGCCGGAATCCGATCGCTCACTGTGTCTCCTCCTTGGCCCTTCGGGTCCTGGCCCGAGCAAGTACCCGCAGACTGCGCGACGACACAACCCCGATTGGAGCACCCGCAACCGGGTAACCGGGAGTCACTTGGACGCCTTCGCAGTGTCACATGGTGGGAGAACCATGAGCGAGCGCACAGAGGGTCAGGCGACGGCGCGCGTGACGCCTGAGACAGTGACGCCTGAGACCAGCTCACCCGCACTGCACACTGCGCGCACCGCCCGCGCGTTGGCGCGCCACCGCGGCCATTCCCTGCGGTGGCTGGCGATCGGTGTCGTCGGTACCGCTGTGTGCGTGGTCGCGGCCTGGATGGGCGCATCCCGGGGCATCGAGTGGGTCGAAGGCGTGGGTGGTCGGCTGGCCACCGGCGGTGTCGTGTGCATCGGGGTGGGTGCGGGCGGCCTGTATGCCAATGCCCGGATGCGGCATTTCCTGAAGGCAGGCCCGTGGCTCTCCCGGCGCGCCCATCAGTTCCCGCCCCACCGCTGGAAGGGTGCCGGGGTCGTCCTGCGTGACTCGTCCGGCGAGTTGTGCCCGCTGCTCGTCCTCGCGACCCGGAAGCGGGCCCGGCAAGCCGTCGGGGAGCAAGACGGCTCGGTGTGGTGGTGCCCGGGCCCCGGAGGCCGCGGCGTCCTCGTCCACCCGGATGGGGACGAACTGCTGTACGCGCGGCCGCCCTTCACCTCCTGGGGCCGCAGAACGCGTATCGAGGACGCGCAGAAGGCGGGACTCGGCGCGTAGCCTCTCCGCGCCTCACCCCGGGCAGGCACGGAGTAATACGTACGGCCTGTCGCCCAACTCCGCGTGCCTGAGGGTGACTTGACGGGGTATCGGAGGATGCATGCAGCGAAATCTCTTCGATCCCGAGAATCTCATCCAACCCGCGTCGGCCCCCGGGCTCACGCAGGACAACGCCATGGCGGTGCGCTACGCCGTCAAGGGCGAGGCACGAGCTCGGCAGGGGACGATGGTCGCCTGGCGGGGCTCGCTGGAGTTCGAGCGGCAGGGCCAGGGCGTGGGCAACTTCCTCAAGCGCGCCGTGACCGGCGAGGGACTGGCCCTGATGACGATCAGCGGTGAGGGCGAGGCGTGGTTCGCTTCCGACGCGGCGCACTGTTTCCTGGTCGATGTGGACGAGGACCGCGGCCTCACCGTCAACGGCAAGAACGTCTTGTGCTTCGATGCCTCGCTGAACTACGACATCACCACGGTCAAGGGCGCCGGAATGGCAGGCGGCGGCCTGTTCAACTGCACGTTCACCGGCACCGGCCGCCTGGCATTGACCAGTGCGGGCATCCCGCTGGTTCTGCCTGTCACCCCGGACGCGCCCGTCTACGTGGACACCGACGCCGTCGTCGCCTGGAGCCCCCCGCTGCGCGCGTCGCTGCACCGTTCCCAGAGCGTCGGCTCGATGGTGAAGGGCGGCTCGGGCGAGGCCGTGCAGTTGAAGCTGGAGGGGGAAGGCATCGCGGTGGTCAACCCCGGCGAGCCCAAGCCTGCCCCGCCGTCCTGACGCAGTGAAGGTGGAGGGGGGCCGCCTCAAAAGGCGGCCCCCCTCGGCATGGCGTCAGGCGGCTCTTTTGTGCCCGGAGCCGGGACGGTGCCCGGATCTTCGTGGCTTCTGCCCATACAGAGGTGCGCCGGGCCCCGTAGAGACTGCCCGACAAGGGCCGCGGCTTGTCCCGGCGACGGGGTCCGCGTCCAAGGGCGAAGGGCACACCTACGGAGGACCGCACCATGAGCGCGCAGCAGCACCAGCAGTATGACGAGATCGGTGAGGCGTACGACGGGTTCAAGGCCCTGCCGCTCGAGCAGTACGCCGTAGTGCCCAGCTTCCTGGCGATGGTCGGCGAGGTGCGGGGCAAGGCGGTCCTCGACCTGGCCTCCGGCACCGGCTTCTACAGCCGGGAGTTCAAGCGGCGCGGCGCCACCGATGTCCTCGGCATCGACATCTCCGGTGAAATGGTCTCCGTGGCACAGCAGTTGGAGGAGCGCGATCCGCTGGGGGTGCGCTACGAGGTCGGTGACGTGGCCGAACTGCGGCCGCCCGGCCGCCGCTTCGACATCGCACTGGCCGTCCAGTTGCTCAACTACGCCTCGGACATCGCCACGACGGAACGCATGTGCCGCAACATCCACCGGAGCATGAAGCCGGGCGGCGAGCTGTTCTTGCTCAACCAGTCGCCCGACTTCCGCTTCGACGGGCCGGGCCCCGACAAGTACGGCTTCCGCACCGAACTCACCGGTGCGGAAGTGGAGACGGGGCGGCAGGTGCGGACCACGGCACTGCTCGACCCGGAACCGGTCTCGTTCATCGCCAACCTGCCGCGCCGCGAGGTCTACGAGAAATGCCTTCAGGCGGCCGGCTTCAGCGACCTGGCCTGGGTGTCCCTGACAGTCACGGAAGCCGGCCTGCGCGAGTGCGGCGCGGACTACTGGGCGGACTTCCACGCCAACCCTCCGCTGGAGACGCTGCGCTGCCGCGCCTGACGACCGGATGAGCAGAGGACCGGACGGCGGGGCGGCGGTTCAGGCCACGAGCAGGCGCAGGCCGAGTTCTGCCGCGTCGAGGGCGACGAGGTCGCGGTTGCGCTCGGCCCACCGGCCTGAGGCGAGGTCCTCGCGGAGACTGTCGACCGCCCGCTGCTCGGCCTCCGGGCCGACGCGGGTCCACACCGACACCGCCCGGCGCACATGTTCCTCCAGATACGCCTCGGGCCGGCGCCAGTACGCCTCGAAGAAGCCGTCGGCGCAGTCCCAGGGGACGAGCACCGGCTCCGCGCGGCCTCCGATGGCATGAGTCAGGTCGGCGAGCGAAGGCCAGTCGGAGAGGAGGCCGGCGAATTCGGGCAGGTAGTCGCGGGTGAGCCAGAACCGCTGACGCCAGCCGGTGACACTGGCGTCGTAGGTGAACACCACGACGCGGCGGGCCACGCGCCGCATCTCGCGCAGCCCCGCGATCGGGTCCTGCCAGTGATGCACGGTGCTGAAGGCCATCGCGGCGTCGAAGGACTGGTCCTCGAACGGCAGGCTCTCCGCGGCGGCGGCCACGCACGGCGCGGCGCCCGCGGGACGCTGTGCCCGCATGACCGCCGACGGTTCGACGGCGGTGACATCGCGGTCGGAGGGCTCGTACGAGCCGGTGCCGGCCCCGACGTTCAGTACCGTCCGCGCGTCGCCGAGCGCGTCCCAGACCCGCGCGGCGATGCGCGGCTCGGTACGCCGCGTCGCCGGGTAGGCGGACCCGATGGTGTCGTACAACTGCGGCCCGAACGCCTTCAGTTGTTCCTCGGGTGTCGTCCTGATCCCCATGGCGCGTGCCTCCAGTTCCCCGTCGATGGCCGTCAGCATGGCGGCAGCGCGGTCGCGCTGTTCCAGGAGCAGGCCGCGCAGTCGGCGCAGGCGCGCGATCGTGTCGGTGGCCGGGTCGTCGACCAGGTCCGCGATCTCGCGCAGTCCGAAGCCGAGCCGCCGGTAGGCGAGCACCTCCCGCAGTCGCTCCACGTCGGCCGCCGAATAGGTCCGGTAACCGGCCCCGGTCCGCGCGGACGGCTGCACGAGCCTGATCTCGTCGTAGTGATGCAGGGTGCGGACGTCACGCCGGCCAGATCCGCCACGCGCCCCACCGTCAGATGTTCTTCCACGGCACCGACCCTGCGGCATGACGCCACGTGAGGGTCAAGCACGTCCCGCCGAAAGGGCACCGCGACACAAAAGAGGGTGGGCCCCGACCGTCCCAGGTCGGGGCCCACCCTCGGGCACCTACGCCACCGCCCGTGGCGTCGTGCCGCTCTGTGCCGCCTTCAGGCATGTGCTGCTGTCAGGCATGTGCTGCTGTCAGGCTCGGGTCACCACCGGTACCAGCGGCCCCTGCGGCCGCCCCGTGCGGCGGGCTTCAGCACGAAGCCGAGCAGCCACACGACCAGCACGATGACCGCGATCCACCACAGCGCCTTCAACGCGAAACCCGCACCGAAGAGAAGCAGAGCCAGAAGAAGCACCAGAATCAGGGGAACCATTGTTATCAACCTCCAGTCCCTCTGGTGCTCCCAGATCTTCTCCGCAAACGCATAAAAGTTGCGTTTTCCACACAAAATGAAGGGCACGCGCCCGCAGTGCGGAGTACCCCCTTCCGCCACGGTCATGCGCACAGCCGTGACACCGGAGGGCCGCGTGATCCGATCGCGGTGATGATGTTTGCCGGGCGGCTGAGCGGCCAGGCGAACTGACAGCACATGATGTCGATGCCAAGGAGCGTGAGCGGAGCATGGCCACCAACGAGAAGGCCAAGGCAAAGTTCGAGCAGGCAACCGGTGCCGCCGCGGCGGCCGCCGGACGCGCCACGGGCAACGAAAGCCTTGCCGCCAAGGGCCGCGCCCAGCAGATGAAGGGCGACGCGCGCCAGGCCAAGGAGAAGACCAAGGACATGGGCAAGCACTGACGCGCCCACGCCAGAGATCGCCGTTGGGGCGGCCCCACACCTATGGGGGCCGCCCCAACGGCATGCCGTGCCGTGCCGTGCCCTGTCAGGTCAGGTCAGGTCAGGTCAGCCGCACGCTCGCTCACCAGTCGTGCACGGTTCCGTCCTGAAGCCTGTTGACCGGCAGATACGCCGCTTCGTAGGGGTGCGCGACCGCCAGCTCCTCGTCCAGTTCCACACCGATGCCGGGGGCCTCCCCCGGGTGCAGATGGCCGTCCGTGAACGTGTAGGCGTGCCGGAAGACTTCGTCGGTGAGGCGGGTGTGGCCGGAGTACTCCTGGATCCCGAAGTTGTGCACGGCGAGGTCCAGGTGCAGGGCTGCCGCCATTCCTACCGGGGAGATGTCCTCGGGGCCGTGCACCGCGGTCTTGATCTGGTACTGCGCGGCGAAGTCGAAGAGCTTGCGCAGGGGCGTGACGCCTCCGAAGTGGGTGACCGCGGAGCGCACGTAGTCGATCAGCTGCTCGGTGATCAGGGCCTGGTAGTCGTACACCGTGTTGAAGACCTCGCCGATGGCCAGCGGTGTCGAGGTGCGCCGCCGCACCAGACGCAGCGCCTCCTGATTCTCGGCCGGTGTGCAGTCCTCCAGCCAGAACGGCCGATACGGTTCCAGGTCCTTGCCGAGCCGGGCCGCCTGTACGGGGGTGAGCCGGTGGTGCGCGTCGTGCAGCAGCGGGAGTTCGGCGCCGAACTCCGCGCGCACCGCCTCGAAGACGGTGGGCGTGTGGCGCAGGTAGGCGTCGGTGTCCCAGTCCTCCACCAGAGGGCGGGCCTGCTGGTGCTGGACGGCTTCGCCGCCGTCGTCGGTGCCGTGCACGCCGTACACGGCCTTCAGGCCGGGGATGCCCGACTGGATGCGCACGGCGGGGTAGCCCTCGGCGAGTCTGGCCCTTACGGAGTCCAGGAGTTCGGGGATGTCGCGGCCGTTCGCGTGCCCGTAGGTACGGATGCGTTCGCGGCTCGCGCCGCCCAGGAGCTGATAGAGCGGCAGGCCCGCGGCCTTGGCCTTGATGTCCCACAGGGCGACGTCGACGGCGGCGATCGCGGCCATGGTGACGGGCCCGCGCCGCCAGTACGCCCCGCGGTACAGGTACTGCCAGGTGTCCTCGATCCGGTGTGCGTCGCGTCCGGTCAGGAGGGGCAGGACGTGGTCGTCGAGGTAGCTGACGACGGCGAGTTCACGGCCGTTGAGGGTGGCGTCGCCGAGTCCGGTGATGCCCTCGTCGGTGGTCAGCTTCAGGGTGACGAAGTTGCGGTCCGGCCTGGTGACGATGACTTTCGCGTCGACGATCTTCATGTGCGGACTCTTTCCGGCGGGTGGGAGTTGGGCGCTCAAGGTGGATCGAGCCGTTCTCAACGTCGATCGAACCGTTCTTGAGCCCCTCGCGCACGAAAAGGTCAGCACTCGTGCCCCGTCGCAGAAATTCCTTGCGACTGCGGCACGCCGCCCAGCGAGGTGGCGGCCGAGCGCGTCCGTCCGGTGGTCGCTCTCAGGACCGAGGAGTTGCCCGCTCCCATGACTCCGGCTGCCAGAGCCCCGCGCGCCGCAGCGACTGCGAGCAGTGCAGGTATATCTCGTCTATCTCGACCACGATCGCCAGCCGGGGCCGCTGACCCTTGACGGTCATCGAGTCGAAGAACGGGGCGTCCGTCAGGATGCGGGCGCGGCCGTTGATGCGCAGGATGTCGCCGCTGCCCGGCACCAGGTGCAGCAGGCCCACGTGCGGGTTCCGCAGGATGTTGCGGAAGCTGTCGCCGCGACGGTTGCCGGGCCGGTCGGGCAGGACGACGGTGCGCGCGTCGAGCGCCTGGACGAAACCCGGTGCGTCGCCTCGCGGGGACGTGTCGCAGTTGCCTTCCGCGTCCGACGTGGAGACGAGGCAGAACGGGGAGCGGGCCAAGATGCCCAGGTCACCCTCGGTCAGCTCGTCGTGGACCTTGTCGATGACGATCGGGTACGGCTCGCCGAGCAGCTCGGTCAGCTCGTCTTCCGAGCCGAGCTCCTGCCAGGCGTACGGCGCCGTGGCGCTACCGCTCAGGGGCGGAACGGCTGCGGGTGTCACGGCGTCGGGCACGGGTTTCCTCAAAGGTCGGCGGGCTGGCGGACGGACCGAAGATCCAACCAGTAAGGCGCACCTTACTTGAACGCAATTCCGCGGCTGAAAGTGGACCGACGGGCCGGTGCTCGCTCTGCCGCACGACGCGTTGACGGGGCGGCCATGGACGGCGCGCTCACCACGCCGCCCCCGCACCGACACCTGATCGCGTCGAAGCAGGCATGAATCCGCTCGGCCCTGCCTACTTTCTCCCTATGGGAAATGTGTCGCATGAACCCGTCGCGCCGGACGGCGCGAATCCACTGCGCCGACTCTCACTGGAGCAGCTACGGCGGCGTACGAGCATGAAGTGGCGGACCTACCCCGACGACGTGCTGCCGCTGTGGGTGGCCGAGATGGACGTCCCGTTGGCGGAGCCGGTCGCCGAGGCGATCACCGAGGCCGTGCGGCTCGGTGACACCGGCTATCCCGCCGGGACGGCCTACGCCGAGGCGCTGGCCGAGTTCGCCCTCAAGCGGTGGGCCTGGGACGGACCCGCCATCGAGCGTACGGCGATCGTGCCCGACGTGATGCTCGGCGCCGTCGAGATGCTCAAGCTGGTCTCCTCGCCCGGCGACCCCGTCATCGTCAACTCCCCCGTCTATCCGCCCTTCTACCAGTTCGTCGGCAACCTCGACCGGCCCGTCGTCGAGGCGCCGCTCGGCCCGGACCTGCGGGTCGACTTCGCCGTGCTGGAGGATGTGTTCCGGCGTGCGGTACGACGTGCCGCGCGGCCGGTGTATCTGCTGTGCAGCCCGCACAACCCGACAGGCACCGTGCACACCGCCGCCGAGTTGACGCGGATCGCGCACTTGGCGCGGGAGCACGGCGTACGCGTCGTGGTGGACGAGATCCATGCGCCGGTCGTGGCGGCCGGGGCGTCCTTCGCGCCCTTCCTGAGCGTGCCCGGAGCGGAGAACGGGCTGTCGTTGATGTCCGCGTCGAAGGCCTGGAACCTGGCCGGCATCAAGGCCGCCCTCGCCATCGCGGGACCCGAGGCCGCCGACGACCTCGCCCGCATGCCCGAAGAGGTCAGCCATGGCCCCAGCCATCTGGGCATCATCGCCCACACGGCAGCCCTGCGCGACGGAGGTGACTGGCTAGACGCCCTGCTCTCGGGCCTCGACGAGAACCGCCGGCTGCTGGCCGACCTGTTGGCGGAGCACCTGCCGTCCGTTGGTTACACGCCCGCGCAGGGCACCTTCCTGGCTTGGCTGGACTGCCGGGAGTTGGGCCTGGGCGATGACCCGGCCGAGGTTTTCCTGCGGCGCGGCCGCGTCGCCCTGAATTCCGGCAACACCTTTGGGACCGGCGGTCAGGGTTTCGTCCGTCTCAACCTGGCGGCCTCACCTGAGGTGCTCACCGAGGCGGTCCGGCGGATGGGCTCGGCGGTCACCTGAGGAACGGCGTCGCAGGTGATGCAACTGCCAATTCCCGCATGCCACATAGGTGCATACCTTTCGACTCATCACCCAGCACAATTTCGAACGCGGTATCGACTTGAGTGTGGGTGAGGGTCAGTTTTCCTTTGAGGTGTTTCGTCGGCGGACTCCAGAACGTAGCCTTCATGGCCCCACACATGAGTTACTGCAGTTGCAAGTTGGGCAGCCAACATTCAGGGGCACATCAGATGTGCCCCACATCAGGAGTGCTCAGTCGTGAGCACGATCCGCCATCCGCACGACCGCGTGCGCTCACGAAGAGGTCACTGTCATGTCAGACGTTCAGCCGGAAACCGCCGGAGTACAGGCCCAGTACGCCACCCGCGTGGCCGAGGATCTGGAGAGCAACCGCAAGGAACAAGAGCGCGTCGGGGCCGAGCTGGCAGCATTGCAGGCGCAGCTCCAGACGCTGGAGGACGACCACGCGGTGTTGCTGAGCATGCAGCAGGCGCTCGGCGCCTCCGGAACGCCGACGGCCACCGCGAAGGCGGCGGCGAGCCGCGCGTCAACCGGCAAGAAGGCTGTACCCGCCCCACGGGCAAGTGCGAACAATTCCGGTGCGGCCCGAACGAAGAAGCCCGCGGCCGCCAAGGCCAAGAGCACCGAGAAGGCCAAGGACAAGGCGGCCAAGAGCGCGCCCAAGGCAACCGCGAAGAAGTCCGCCGAAACGACGGCTGGGCCCACGCTGGTCGAGCTGATCGGCAACCACCTCAGCCGCCAGAAGGAGCCGCGCTCCGCCGCCGAGATCACCGGCGCGCTCTCCCAGGAGCTCCCGGACCGCACCATCAAGACCACCGTGGTGCGCACCACGGTGGAGGGTCTGGTCGCCAAGGGCCGTGCTCAGCGCACCAAGCAGGGTTCCTCGGTCTTCTACACCGCGGTGGCCCCGGCGGACGCGGCAGCCGCATCGCAGCCGGAGGGCGCCGAGGGCTGAGTCAGCTCCCGGCGCGGGCCCGCGCACGGCGACGTACGAGATCGGTCGCCGCGTCCGGCCAAGCGGCGTGCTCGAAGACGAAGCCCTCTTCGAGCAGCCGGCCCGGGATCACTCGGCGGCTCTTGAGGAGCAGTTCCGTGTCCGTGCGGATCACGAAGGCGCCGATCTCCGCCATCCACCTGGTGGCGGGAAGTCCCCACCGGACACCTGCCGCGGCCCGCAGCGCACGCATGAACGCGCGGTGCGGGAGTGGGCCGGGCGCGGCCAGGTTCACCGGGCCCGTGATGTCGTCGCGGGCGATCAGGAACTCCACCGCGCGCACGAAGTCCTGGTCGTGGATCCAGGAGAGGTACTGGGCTCCGCCCGCGACCGGCCCGCCCAGACCCAGCCTCGTCATCCGCAGCAGGACGTCGAAGACACCGCCCCGGTCGGGGCTCATCACCATGGCCGCGCGCAGAGCGACCTTGCGGGTGTGCGGGGTGTCGGCGTCCTGCTGGGCGCGCTCCCAGTTCTTGGCGATCCGGACGCTGTACTCCCAGTAGTCCGGGACGCCGGTCTCCGTACCGCCGATGACACCGGTCGCCTCGTCGTGCGGTGCGTCATGACGGTGCGCGTAGATGGTGGCGGTGCTCATCTGCAGCCAGAGCGCGGGCGGCTTGGCGGCTGCGGCGATGGCCGCGCCGACGGCTTCGGCGGACTGCACCCGCGAGTCCATCATGTCGCGCAGATTGGCCTCGGTGTAGCGACAGCTCACACTGCGCCCCGCCAGGTTGACCACGACATCACTGCCGTCGATTTCCGCGGTCCAGGGACCCGGTGTCCGCGCGTCCCAGCCCACGTGATGCTCACGCACGGGATTCCTGGTCAGTACGACGACCTCATGCCCCGCGGCGGTCATCGCCCGCTCCAGGACAGCTCCGACCTGCCCGGTCCCTCCGGCCAACACGACCTTCATCGGACTTCCCCCCTCGCTCGGTGAGCACTCCGCGAGCCTGAGCCTAGACCTGGCTCCAGCAGGCGCTGATGTGCGGGCCGGGGTCAGGGGCAACGAGCAAGACGCCCCGCCCGCGGGCTGGCTCACGGTCCGGCTCGCGCGCCTTGATCGACTTTCGCGGCGCGCATAGGCTCCCATGACCATGGAGATGGGGGAGCCGGGCCGCGGTCGCAGGCCGTGGCGCGAGCGGCCGTCCTGGCAACGTGCGTTCACGGCGTCACTGGCCACGGCAGCGGGGCTGGCCGCTCTGGGCGCCCTGCTGATCGTCCTGCCGGGCATGGTGGTCGACCACGACCTGGCCGGGGCGAGCGTGGCCGCGCAAGACCGGCTGAAGGCCGTGAACGACGTCCGTACGACCCTCCTGCAGGCCGTGGGCGGCATGGTCCTGCTGTTCGGCGCATACGCCACCTGGCGGCAACTGCGCGTCAGCCAGGACGGTTTGCGTGCCACCCAGGAAGGCCATGTCACCGACCGGTTCAGCACGGCCGTCGATCAGCTCGGCAGTGACAAGCTGCAAACACGCATCGGCGGACTCCACGCGCTGTGGCGGATCGCGGAGCACTCCGCCCGCGACCGGGAGGCTGTCATCTCCATCCAGGCCGCGTACTTGCGCACGCATCTGCCCTGGCCGCCCGCTGGACCGGAAGCTCCGCGGGCCGACGCGCCCATCAATGACGTGGTGCCGCTGGAGGTCCGCGCCGCCGACGCCCAGGTGGCGCTGACCGGGCTCGGCGTGTTGTTGCTGCAGCCCCGGGAGCATTCCTGGCTCAATCTCAGTGTCACGGACCTGCGCCGAGCCGACTGCGACGGGCTGTGGCTGCATGAGGTCAACCTCGACCGTTCCTGCATGGAGGCGGCAGGCCTGTACCACGCCAACCTGACGCAGGCGTCCCTCGTCGCGGTCAACCTGCGGCACGCCGACCTCACGACGGCGATCCTGCGCCGGGCCCGCTGCGTACTTGCCGATCTACGGGGCGCGCGCCTGGTCGAAACCGACCTGCGTGACGCGGACTTCACGGGAGCCGACCTACGCGAGGCGAACCTGCGCAAGGCCGACGCGGGCCACGCTGTCTTCCGTGGGGCCGACCTGCGGCTGGCCGACCTACGTGGCTCCGACCTGAGCACGGCCGACTTGCGACAGACACGGCTGACCGGTGCGATGGCCAGCGAACTCACGCGCTGGCCCGTCGGTTTCGACCACTGTGGCGCAGGCGTGATGGTCGCCGAGGATCCCGGGCCCGAGCCTCCTCCCCTGCTTCAGCCCCCGGGGATAACCACGCAGCACCCGCCCCTGCGGTCCATGACGTGAGCGAACCCCCGAAGCGTGGCCTCATGGCTCCCGCGTACAGAGTCAGGCCCGGACTCCGGCCCGGTCTGCTGTCGGCAGAACCTTCGTAGGGCGGGGCGCGGGGCCTGGGAGGCTGGGGTGATGGAGAAGCAAGTGGCTGTGCGGCGGCTCGATTTGGGGTACATCGTTCGACCGGCGGCGGAGGCCGGAACGGAGCGGCCGCGCGTGGAGCCCGTACTCGGATATCTGGTGCGGCACGAGCACGGGCTGCTCCTCTTCGACACCGGTGTCGGCGCCGCCGATCCCGGAACCGAGAGCCACTACCGGCCCCGGCGCAGACCGCTCGACGCCGCGCTCGCGGAGGCGGGCGTCGCCCCCGCCGATGTCTCCGTGGTGGTGAACTGCCATCTGCACTTCGACCACTGCGGCGGCAACCCACTGTTCGCCGGCACCCCCATCGTGGTGCAGGCGACGGAGCTGGCCGATGCCCGCAGAGATGGCTACACCATCGACGCGCTCGTCGACTTCCCCGGCGCCGCCTACAGGGAGCTCACCGGTGAAGCGGAGCTGTGGCCCGGCGTCTGGATCGTCCCCACCCCCGGCCATACCGAGGGGCATCAATCGCTGGTGATCCGGCGAGCCGACGGAACCGTCGTCCTGGCCGGCCAGGCACACGATTTCGCCTCCGACTTCGCCTCGGAACACATGGCTCACCGGGCGATCCGGGACGGCCTTGAGCCACCCCTGCCTGCCTACCGGCCCTGGATGGAACGGCTCACCGCATTCGACCCGCGCAGAGTGCTCTTCGCGCACGACTGCTCGGTGTGGGAGCCGACGTGAACCGCACACCGCGCCGTACAGCAGACCTCAGTGCTGGATCAGGCCGCCGACCGGGACAGGAGCGACGTGACCGGTGGCGGGCCGGGTCAGCGCCAAGGCGAGGCCGATGTCGACCAGCGATGACCGGCGCAGGCCGGCGACCTCGGGGATCGGGGTCCAGACCGACTCGGCGATCGCGCCGTTCGGTTCGGGGCGGAGTTGACCCGCGGTGATGCGCGCCTCGTAGAAGATGCCCAGGTTCTGATGATCCGGCCCGCCGGGGATCCGGCGCTCGGCCGCGGGGATGATTCGTGAGTCCACGCCCAGCAAGCTCTCCACCACCGCCTGGCAGCCGGTCTCCTCGGCGATCTCCCGGATGACCGCGTCGAACGGGTCCTCGCCGTGCTCGACCCGGCCGCCCGGAAGCGTCCACGTGGACTCACCATGAGGAGATACGTGACGGGCGAGCAGCACTCGTCCGTCCTCGACGCACACCGCGTATGCCGCCAGCCTGAAACTCATCCCTGCCATCCTTCCCGCCGGCCGCCTCTCGACGCCCACCCCGATGAGTTCCTGCCGCGCCACAGGTCTTCCCCTGACAGACACTGGGATCGAGCAAAGGAACAGCCGTGAACGATGATGTCTGGTCGATGGTCCACGCGGAGCGTGCGGCGCTGGTCGAGGATCTCACGCGCCTCGACGACAAGCAGTGGGATCATCCCTCCCTGTGCGCGGGGTGGACCGTGCACGACGTGGTCGCCCACCTGGTCGACACGGCTCGCACCACGCGCCTGGGTTTCGTGGGCGGCATGATCCGTGCGCGTTTCGACTTCGACCGGCAGAACACACGCGGGGTGCGGCGCGAGCGCGGCGCCACACCGCAGGAGACCTTGGAACGCCTGCGGCAGGTGGCCACGCGTACATCGGCGCCTCCGGCGCCCCTCGACACCCGGCTCGTCGAGGAGGTCGTCCACGGCGAGGACATTCGTCGCCCCCTGGGGCTCACCCACACCTACCTGCCGGAGGCCGTCATCAGATCACTGCGCCTCCAGGCTCGTACGTCGACGTCCTTCGGCGGGGCCAAGGAGAAGGTCGCCGGGCTGCAACTGGCACCCACCGACGCCGACTTGACACTCGGCGAAGGACCGCAGGTGCACGGAACCGCCCTCGCCCTGCTGCTGGCCATCTCCGGACGCAGGGAAGCACTGGCCGAGCTGGACGGCCCGGGCACCGCCACGCTGAGGGCAGCTGCCTGACCGCTGCCGTCCGCGAGCTGCTTCTACAGAGTCGGCGGGCCCTGTTCGACGCGGCGCAGTACAGGCTCGAACCGGTCGAGTCCGTCGCTGGTCTGAATCTGCCGCTCGTCCCACCAGGTGACTCCCGCCTCGGCCAGCGGGCCGATCAGGTCACGGGCCTTGGCCGCGTTCCCGCCCGGCGACGCGCCGCCGAGAACGATGTCGAAGGGCGTGCCGGACCGGTCCTCGCGCTGCTTCTCCAAGAACGCCACCAAGTCGTGGACCTGACTGATCGGCGGCACATGTCCGTGCTTGGCATCGGTGAACAGCGGGACCGCGCCGTCCCAGCGCGCGGCCCTGCGCATGGGCGGACGGTTCGGCCAGAAACCGGCGACCCAGATCGGCGGCCGGGGGCGTTGCGCCGTGGCCGGCAGCAGGGTCACGTCGCGTGCCTGGTAGTGGCGTCCGTCGTGGTGCACCGGCTCGCCCGACCAGTAGCGCCGCAACAGGTCCAGGCCCTCGTCGAGGCGCTCGGCAAGCACCTTCGGGTCAGTGGTGTCGCCGAAGCTCGCGTACTCGTCCTCGACGGGTCCGCCGAGGCCCGCGCCGAAGGTGACCCGCCCTCCGCTCAGGACGTCCAGGGTCGCCACCTGCCGGGCCAGCTGCTGCGGGCGCCGCCGCGCGACCGGCGTGACCAGCGTGCCCAGCCTGATCCGGGAGGTCGCGAGCGCGGCGGCGGTCAGCAGCATCCACGGGTCGCCGAAGGGCCTGCCCGCATGCTTGCGATGCAGCACGTGATCCCAGACGAACAGCCCGTCCCACCCCGCTTGTTCCGCCGCCACGGCCAACTTCGCCACGGTCCTGGGATCTGCGAAGTCACCGAAGTTCGGGATGTTCACCGAGAAGCGCATCCCCGCATCCTGCTCCAGGACACCACGACCGGCAACCGCGCGTGCGTCTCGCACCCGCGTCAGGAAAAGGCGTCCGCGAAGGCGGCGGTGGGCAGCGGCGGGAGGGTGTTTTCCCAGGCGATGTGAACTCCCAGCTCTACCTCCAGGAAGTCGAGGAAGGCGACGTCGGCTGCCTCCTCACCGGTGTAGGTGAACCCGGGTACCTGCTGCTCCGTCGCGGCTCCCCCCGGGCCCGCCGCCTCCCAAGGCTCGTAGTCGCTCAGCACCCGGCCGTCGCGAGCATGGCCTACCCGCTGCATGCCTGCGCCGGAGCTGAAGACGGTGTAGGCCCGGGTGCCCCGCGAGAGTGCTCCCAGGTGGTTGCGCGAGCGAGAGGTGAAGCTCTCGATGGCGTACGCCCAGCCCGGGACGGCCCCGGCCCGCACGATCACGTCCGGGTGCGACAGGAACCCGGCCTCGGTCAGCCGGGTCACCAGGTCTTCGTCCTCCCAGTCGAGGAATTCCAGGTCGCTGAGATGGCCGTCCTCCGGCCGCACCGACAACTCTGCGACCGCCAGGTCGGTCAGCTCGTGGATGTGGTGTGGCTTCGCTCCGATCCGCACCAGCAGTTCCCGCGGCGTGATGCCCTGGCACAGGGTGAAGGTGTAGCTCCCGTCGTACCCGTTCGCTATCCAGCGCAGTCCGTTGCCCACGTCTTGTCCTTCCGGCGGTTGATGACCCGTCACACAAGCTCGGCGAGCCGGTTCACCTGGTCGGGGTCGAGGCCGTAGCAGTAGAGCATGACCTCGTCGGCGCCCAGGTCGGCGTAGCGGGCGATGGCTTCGCGGATGGCGGGCGCGGTGGTGCACAGGCCGGCGACCATGCGGTCCGGTGTGCCGGTGAAGGCGTAGTAGGCGTGCATGTTCCTACGGGCGTCCTCGATCACCTCGTCCGGGCCGAGCGCGACGTTGATCTGGGCGACGATGCGCGGTTCGCCCTCGCGGTCGTACTGCTTCCAGAACTTGCGGGCGGTGTCGAACAGACCGCCTGCCCAGGCGGGCGGCGCGGCGGCGAGGAAGCCGTCGCCCCAGCGTGCGACGCGTTCGATCGCGGCGGGCTTGAAGCCGCCGAAGAGGACCTCGGGGCCGCCCGGCCTGGCGGGCGCGGGGCCGATCGGACCGATGCCGGCTCCGTACGGTTCGCCGGACCACAGGCGGCGCATGACCGCCATCTGCTCGTCGAGGCGTCGGCCGCGCGTGTGGAGGTCGATGCCGGTGACCTGGTGGTCGTCGTCGCGGCCACCGACGCCGAGGCCGAGGACCAGGCGCCCGCCGGACATCTGGTCCAGGGTGGCGGCCTGCTTGGCGAGGAGGGCGGTGTCGCGCAGCGGGGCGAGCAGGACCTCGGTCTGGACGCGGATGCGCGAGGTGGCGCCCGCGAGGAGAGCGAGGGCGACCAGGGGCTCGGGGTTGTCGTAGACGAGCCGGTCGAGCAGGCCGAGGGTGCTGAAGGGGCCCGCGTCGGCGCGCTGGGCCCAGGTGAGCAAGTTGGCGGGGTCGCCGATGGGCAGACCGATACCGACGTTCATGACGGAAGCCTCCGGAGGAAGGGTCGACAAAGAAACTGCCGCCTCCCCTGCACCTCAGCGAGGTGGGACGCTCCCGCTCTGCGGCGTGCTTCTGGGGAACGTCTCGTCGAAGTGGGTTCACTCTAGGGGCCGGTGGTGGGTGGGCCAAGCGAATTATGGAGACGAAGACCAAGACAGGGCCAGCCTCCATAATCCGCTTCACGCACCCCTGGCGAGCCGAACTCAGCGGCGGATGTCCGCGCCGGGGCCGAGCGGCAGGCCAAGGCCGTAGAAGAGGCCCAGGACCGCGAGCCAGGCGATCAGGAACGGGACCACGAACACCGAGAGTCTCGACAGGACCGTGCCGAGCTGCGCCCCTGGTTCGTAGCGGCGCAGGATGGTCAGCATCAGGAAGACGTACGGATTGAGCGGCGTGATCATCTGGGTCGCCGAGTCACCGATCCTGAACGCCGCCTGCGTGACGGCGGGTTCCATGCCGATGAGCATGAACGCGGGGACGAAGACCGGCGCGACCAGGGACCACAGGGCCGAGCCCGAGGTGACGAACAGGTTCAGGACGCAGACCAGGAGGACGAACAGGACCAGGCCCGTGAAGCCGGTCAGGCCCGCGGATTCAAGGAGGTTGGCGCCGTTGACCGCGAGCAGGGTTCCGACGTTGGACCAGTCGAAGACGCCGATGACCTGGGATATCACCAGGATCAGGACGATGTAGCCGGACATTCCGGTGATGGACTCGGCCATCATGCGGGGCGCGTCGTCGGCGCGCTTGAGTGTGCCGACGGTGCGGCCGTAGACGATGCCTGCCAGGACGAACGCGACGAACAGCAGAGGCACGATGCCGTTGAGGACCGGCGAGGGGACCAGTGCCCCGCCCTCGCCGCGCAGCGGTGAGCCCGGCAGCAGCCAGCAGGTGACCACGACGGCCGCGTACAGCAGGACGGCGATGCCCGAGCGCAGCAGGCCGGTGCGCTGCCTTGCGCTGACGGTGACCGTGACGGCGGGTTGTGGGGTGGCCTCGCCGCCCTCACTCCCCTCGCTCTGCGTCTCCGCCTCCGGGTCCGGTTGCGGCAGCCGGGGTTCCAGGACGCGGGAGATCAGGAAGCCGCCGATCAGGGCGAGGATGCAGCTGGCCGCGGCGGTGTAGAAGTAGTTGATGAGGATGTGGGTGGGGGCGCTCTCGCCGCCCGGCACGACCGCGGCGGCCTGCTGCGTGATGCCGGTGTAGAGCGCGTCGAGCGCGCCGATGGAGAAGCCCGCCGCGTAGCCCGCGCAGACGCAGGCGAAGCCGCCGATGAGGCCCGCGATGGGGTTGCGGCCCGCGTTCTTGAAGGCGAGTGCGGCAAGGGGCGGGATCACCAGGATCGCGACGTCGCTCATCAGGTGCGCCTGGCAGGACACGAAGGCGACCAGGTAGGGCAGCAGTCGCCTGGGGGCGCGCGCGATGGAGGCGCGTACGGCTGTCTCCAGGAGGCCCGTCTTCTCGGCCACGCCGACCGCGGCCATCATCAGCAGGACGGTGCCGAGCGAGGGGAAGCCGGTGAAGTTCGGGATGAAGTTTTCCAGCAGCCAGCGCACGCCCTCGCCGCTGAACAGGCCCTTGACCGCGAGGGTCTTGTCCTCACCGGGCACGGTGACGGCGGTGTCGGCGGCGGCGAGGACCGTCGAGACCGTGCCGATGATCAGGAACAGGCCGAGGAAGAGCAGCACGGGGTGCGGCAGCCTGTTGCCCGCGCGCTCGATGCCGTTCAGGACCTTGTCGAGCACGGAGCGCTGCGGCGCTCCGCCCGCCGGAGTCTTCGTGGGGGTGGCCGAGGTGCTCATCCGGCTGCTCCTTGCGATGGCGCGCCGCCGGCCGCGGGCACGGTCCGCGCCAGGCCGAGGGGGTCCTTGCGTACGGCGCCGCGCTGGGCGACGAGCACGATGCGGGCGGGGTCGGCGAGGACGGAGATGTCCGCGAGCGGATCGCCGTCGCACATCACCAGGTCACCGTGTTTGCCCGGTTCGAGGGTGCCGATCTCCGCGGCCAGGCCCAGGAGTTCGGCGGCGCTGCGGGTGCCCGCCTCGATGGCTTGTTCCGGGGTCATGCCCAGGGAGACGAGGTGGGAGAGCTCGCGCAGGTTGCGGCCGTGCGGCACCATCGCGGCGTCGGTGCCCATCGCGATCCGTACGCCGTCGGCGATGGCCGCCGCGATGTTCTCCCGGGTGATGCCGGACCAGCGGACCTTCTTCTCGTAGTGGAAGGGCTGCATGGTCGAGCGGTCGATGCCGTCGAACACCGTCGAGAGGGTCGGCACCACGAACGTGCCGTTCTCCCCTGCCAGTTCGCGGGCCTGCGCGGTGAGGCCGTAGCTGTGCTCGACGCTGCTCACGCCGCCGCGGATCGCGTTCATGATGCCCGCGGTGCCCTGGGCGTGGGCCGCCACGGGGCGGCCGCCGTGCCGGGCCACCTCGTCGACGACCGTGCGGATCTCCTCGACGGTCAGGCCCTCGTCGTCGGGCTGGTCGTAGGGGCTGCTCATGCCGCCGGTCGCACAGACCTTGATCACGTCGGCGCCGGAGCGGAGCAGGCGGCGCACCGCGACCCGCACCTCGTCGGGGGTGTCGGCGATCTCGCCCACCCCGGCGCTGGGGTCGAAGCCGCACTCCGTGTGGAAGTCCGCGTGGCCGCCGGTGTGGCTGAGGATGCGGACCGCCGTGTGCAGCCGGGGGCCGTTGGTGAGGCCCGCGGCGACCGCGTCCCGGTAGCCGGCCGGCAGCCCGCCCAGGTCACGGGCGGTGGTGATGCCCGCCTCCAGGGTGATCCGCAGGCGTTCGGCGGTGCGGAAGGTCTCCAGGGTCTGGTCGCTCTCGTGGCGGCGGACCATCTGCCGGGGCGATTCGATGGCGAGGTGGACATGGGTGTCGATGAAGCCCGGCAGGACCGTGCGTCCCGCCGCGTCCACGGTGCGGGCCCGGGCGGGCGCCTGCGGTGCGGTGGCGGCGGGGCCCGCGTGGACGATCGTGCCGTCCTCGTCGATGTCGATGACGGCGTCCGTGACGGGCGCCGCGCCGGTGCCGTCCACGAGGCGGGCTCGGATGATGCGCAAGGAGGAGAACTGTGCGTGGCTCATGGCCGACGATCCTCGGTATCAGGGATCACGACTATGTAAAATCGCCGGAATCCTTCAGCACGACGCCTTCTACGCAGGATTCGGCACACCTCATGGACACGCGGGAGAAGCACACCACGCCGGGCCCGGACACCCAGGGCGCGCAGCGCACGCACGCCCTGGACGAACTCGACCTCGCCGTCGTGCACGGCCTGCAGATCCAGCCCCGAGTGCCCTGGGTGCGGTTGGGCGAGGTCCTTGAGGTCGACGCGGTGACCGTCGCCCGCCGCTGGGAGCGCATGGTGAACGCGGGCGTGGCCTGGGTCGACGGTTACCTCTCGCCCGGCCACGACGAGGGTGTCTACGCCCAGATCGAGATCGACATGCACGGGCGCCTGAGCGAGGACACCATCGGCCGGCTCGCCCGCGATCCGCAGGTGCTGAGCCTCAAGCAGACGTCGGGCGGGCGTGATCTGCTCGCGATCGTCGGTGCCGCCGATCTCGACGGTCTCGCCCGGCTCACCGGCGACCGAGTGTCGCAGTTGCCCGGCGTGCGCGCCGTACGCAGCCACGTCATCACCGCGGCCCCCTTCGAGGGAGCCTCCTGGCGGCTGCGCAGCCTCACCCGCCGGCAGCGCGCCGCCCTGACCGTGGACCGGCCGGCGATGCCCGACGAACCTCTGCGGCCCCTGGACCGCCGGATCGCTCTGGCGCTCGGCGTCGACGGCCGGATGCCGCTGACGGAACTGGCCGCGGCCGTGGGCGCCTCCGCCGCCACCGTCCGGCGCAGGCTCCGCGTCCTGATCGGTACGGGGCGGCTCTCGCTGCGTTGCGCGCTGGCCAGGCCGCTGACCGGTTTCCCGGTCTCGGTCGTCTACTTCGGGTCGGTGCCCGCCCAGCATCTCGACGAGACGGTGAGCGCGCTGCGCACCCTGCCCGGTCTGCGCATGTGCAGCATCACCGCGGGCGCGCACAACCTGGTGCTGGACATCTGGCTGCCGACGCTGTCCGAGGTCCACACCACCGAGGCGCTGCTCAACAGCCGCCTGGCGCACCTGGATCTGCGCATCACGGAGCGCGCCGTGGTGCTGCGCACGGTCAAGCATGTGGGGCGGGTCCTTGACCGCAGAGGGCACAGCGTGGGGTCGGCTCCGCTCAACTACTGGGACATATAAGGGCGTTCGTGCCCGCCGTGCTGGTACCGGTCGTAGTGTTCGTACGCCTCACGGGCGTCGGGGACGAAGTCCTCGTGGCGCACCAAGTCAGCCAGTTCGCGCTCCGTCATCCAGGCGTGCCACGCGACCTCCGAGGGATCTGGTCGCACCGGCTCCGTGACCACGACCTCGTGCAGGCCGAGCCAGTACGGGCTGATCACCCCCGCGCAGCAGAACTTGAGCACGAACCGTGGCTGCCCCTGAACGCCGAGCTCTTCCGCGAGTTCCCGCGCGGCGGCCTCCTCGTAGGACTCCCCGGCGTCCGCGGCCCCGCCCATCATCCAGTTGAACTGGCCCGGGAAGCGGGACATGTCGTCGGGGCGGCGGTGCACGAAGATGCGCCCGGCCGGGTCACGGCACACGATGGTCGCCACCCGGTGCAGCCACTTGTGCCGTATCGCCTCAGCCCTGTCCACGACGGCCAGCACTTCGTCCCGCTCGTCGACGCGATCCACCCATTCACTCATGCCCCACACGATCGCAGGGCGAACAGCCGGGTGAGCGGGTGGAAGCAGTAGCGGCCGGGGGCACGGGACTCCAGGAACTGCACGTCGACCAGTTGCTCCAGGATCACCTCGGTCTCCGAGGGCGCCCCGCCGGTCGTCGCCGCAGCCCGCGGCACCGTCAACTCGCCCTGTACGGCGGCCAGCAGGGGAAGCGCGAGCGCTGCCGCCCGGCCGGTGGGGCCGCGGGTCAGGAGTTCCCGGTGGCCCGCTTCGAGGGCCGCGTGCATGTCCAGGTCCGCGAAGGACAGCTCGGCCAGGCGGCGCTCGGGGTCGGTCAGGCGGTCGGCGAGTTCGCGTACCGGCCACCGGGGCCGTGCCGCCAGGCGGGCGCCCGCGATGCGCAGGGCCAGCGGCAGGTGATCGCAGTGGCGCGCGATCGCCTCGGCGGCGGCACACTCGCCCTTCAGGCGCCCCGCTCCCGCCCACAGGCCGAGCACCTCGATGGACGCCGCCGGCGGCAGTGGCGTCACGTGGAGGTGGACGGCGCCGTTCAGGGCGGCGAGGACACCACGGCTGGTGACCAGGACCGCGCAGCCGTGCGCGGCGGGCAGGAGGGGACGCACCTGGGCGGCGTCCAGGGCGTTGTCGAGGACGATCAGCACCTGCCGCTCGGTGAGCAGCGTGCGGTAGGCCGCCGCCGCGTCCGCCGCGCTTCCCGGATACGGCCGCGGCGCACCCAGGGCGGCGAGGAAGCGCCTGAGCACGACGTCGGCCGGAACCGGGTGCTGGTCGCGGCGTGAGCCCCGCAGGTCCGCGTAGAGCTGGCCGTCGGGAAACCGCTCACCGAGTCGATGGGCCGCGTGCACGGCGAGCGCGGACTTGCCGACGCCGCCGGGGCCGTCGAGGGCGACCACGAGTGGCCCCTTGCCCCGCGCGGCCGGGCGCAGCACGCCCAGTACGTCCAGCTCCCCTGTCCGGCCGGGGAGTTCGGGAATGTCCGCGGGCAACTGGCGCGGCACCGGCGGCAAACAGGCGGCGCCCGCCTTCCCGGATGGACCCGCGCGGCCGTTGGCGCCCGTACGGGAGCGGCGCGCCTCCTCCACCCGGTCGCGGGCGGTGGCGAGTTGGCGCAGTTCGTGCCCGGTGGCGCCGAGCAGCTGGACCAGGGCGTCGAAGCGGTCCGTCGGCGGCAGGGTCTTGCCCGCGAAGTAGTCGCCGATCACCCCGTGCGCCCATCCCGTGCGCGCCGCCAGCTGCCGATAGGTGATCTGCGCGCCCCCGTCCCTGCGCGCGGCGCGCCTGCGCAACTGGCGCAGCAGCGCGGCCAGCGCATCAGCCGTGTCCACGGAATCGACCGGGCCGACGTCTGCCGTCGCCTCCCGCGATCCCCCGTCCGGCGGGTGTCCCGCCGCCCCCGTTCCCGCTGGCATGGATCGCATCCTCCGTACCGGCCCGCACCGGGCGAGGCCGTATGGCCGCCGCCTGGCCGAAGCCATCCGGACCTGTCCGGCGGTGCCCGATTTCGAGGATCTCCTCCCGGAACGCGGGCGAGCATCCAGCTACCGCTCGGATCCCGCGCACCGGCGACCGGGCACCACACCGGCTGTCACTACGGCATTCGTGAAACGCCGTCCGCCGGTTTGGTGCGGCTTCCCGTCGGACGCCGGAGGACGGGCGTGGCAACACCGTACGACCGACATCGGACAACCAAGGAGGCACGACCTATATGAGTAGGGTCTGCAACAAAGCCCCCAGCCTGCCGGATGGCAGCGTGGCCGAACAGTCCCTGTACGAGCGCGTGGACGGCCCCATCGCCACCGGCTCGGCCCACTTCATGCGGGCGGGCAGCGAGCTGCACCTGATGCACTCCGACCTGGAGCTCAACGACATGCGCCAGGCCGCCCTGCGGGTGCGCTGCGCTGCCGCCGCCGTGCGGGCCGCGCTGGTGGAGTACCGCGCCTCGCACCGCGTCGCCCAGGAGCTGGGCTTCTACCCGGTCCACGACGAGCGGCTGCGGGTCGCGGGCGGCGGGGCCGCCCCGGTGCGCGAGACGCTCGGCGCGGCCCGGGAGGCGGACCTGGTCCAGCTGGACCAGGTTGCCGTCGAGGCCATCGCGCTGCGTTACGAAGAGGGCGGCGACGAAGCGGCGTTCGGCCACTTCGTGTCCGAGCTGACCGGGTTCGCGGCGGGACTCGAGGGCTTCGCGGCCCACGCGTCCGAGGCGGGTGCCGCGGACTGGCAGCGCGTGGCCTGGCAGTTGCTCACCGGGTTCGACCGCATCCGTATCTACGGTCAGGCCCTGGCCGTCATCAACATCCTCGGCATGACCCCCAGCGCCGTCGCCGTCGCCGGTGCCGGCCAGGAAAGGAGGAACGGGATATGAGCGCCGTCTGCAACAAGCTCCTCAGTCTCAGTGAGGAGGACCTGCGCAACAAGAAGCAGCTCGCGCTGGCTGCGGGCACCGAACTGAACGCGGCCACCAGCGAGCTGTGCCGGGCCCTCGAACTCGCCGAGCACGGCGACGGGGTGGCCGGTGCCGCCGTGTACGCCGCGGCGGCACAGGACCGGCTGGGCGGCGCCGCGAGGATGCTGGAGCAGGTGGCCGACATCCTCGCGACGGGCACCCTCACCAAGGAGACCGCGGCCTGGTACAGCAGGCTCGACTACGACCGGCTCTACCGCTCGGGCGTCAGCCTGGGTCAGGTGCCGCAGTCGGCCGAGCTGTGGGAGGCGTTCACCCGGCAGGCCAGGACCGGTGGCCCGCTCGGCATCGCCAACGACATGCGTGACCGCACGCTCGCGGTGGCCGCCCTGATCGGTGAGTGGCTGCAGCGGATCGACGTCCCGGCGGCGGACACCGCGCTGCCGCGGATCCAGTCCGCGATGGCGGACCTGGCCGCGTACGCCCAACTCGTCGCCTTCGCCAACAAGGTGGAGCCGCGGGACCCGGCGTGGGTGATCGCGCAGGACGCTGCCGCGTAACCAGTGGCGGGTAGGACGAGGGAGCGCCGGCCCGGGCCGGCGCTCCCTCTCGTGTGCCCGCGGTCCCTGTGGCCGGGGCTCGCGTGTATGCGGTGGGCCGCCTGTCACCGGTAGGCGCGCGCCTGGAGGTCGTACATCTGGGCGTAGAGGCCGCCTCGCGACAGGAGTTCCTCGTGGCCGCCCGTCTCGGCGACGCGGCCCTGGTCGAGTACGACGATGAGGTCGGCGCCGCGTACGGTCGAGAAACGGTGGGTCACCAGCAGCGTGACCGTGTCCGGATGCCCGCCGTCCGGCCGCGGACGCCGCGCGGCCTCGATGTAGCGCTCGAAGATGACGTGTTCGGTTTCCGCGTCCAGGGACGCGGTCGGCTCGTCCAGGACACGCAGCAAGGGCTCCGGACGCATCAGCGCCCGCGCGAGCGCCAGTTTCTGCCACTGGCCCGTCGACAAGTCGACCCCGCGCTCCCAGCGGCCGCCGAGCTGTGTGTCGAGGCCGTCGGGCAGCGTGCCGGGCAGGTCGGTCGCGCCGGCGCGGTCCACGGCGTCGGCGATCGCCCGCGGGTCGGCGATCCGTGACAGGTCGCCGACGCCGACGGTCTCGCGGAGGGCCAGTTCGTAGCGCACGAAGTCCTCGAACGCGGCGCCGATGTGCTCGCGCCACCGCTCCGGGGCGAAGGCGTCGAGAGGAACCCCGTCGACCGTGATCCGGCCCCGCGTCGGCTCGTACATCCGGCACAACAGTTTGACCAGCGTGGACTTCCCTGAGCCGTTCTCGCCGACCAGGGCCACCACTCCCCCGGCGGGCAGCCGCAGTTCGACATCGTGCAGCGTGGTCACCGCGGTGCCGGGATAGCGGAAGGTCACCCCCTCGACGGTGATGTCATGGCGCAGCCTCGGCGGCACCGGTGTCCAATCCGCGTCGGTCGCCGTGGGCGCCAAGCTCGCCTGTTCGGCGTACGTCCGTAGCCAGCGCAACCGCTCGGCGCTCTGCAGGAGTTCGACGACGGCACCCGTGGCCTGCACGAGCCCGCCGACATGTCCGGTGAAGCGTCCGGCCAGGACGACGGCGAGCAGGACGGCGCCGAGGCCCGTCTGCCCGGTCACCGCGAGATGCACGACGAAGGCGACCGCGCCGATCAGACCAAGGGTGTTGAGCAGTCCGGCCACACACCCGATCGCGGCGAACCGCCACTGCGCCCGGCTCGTCACGCTGTCCGCCCGGCCACGCAACTCGCCCACCCTGGACCACAGTTCGGGCCCCGCGTCGAAGACGCGCAGTTCCTTGCCCGCGTCCGGCGAGGTCGCGAGGCGGGCCAGGCGTGCGGCCAGCCGGTAGTCGGCCGCCGTGGTCTCCTGTGCGCGGGCGATGACACCTCGGGCGGCGATCTGCAGGCGCAGGGCGAGCGCGCCGATGAGCGGGAGCACGAGCAGGGCCGGGTGGACGGTGGCCAGCAGGGCGGCGGTCACCAGGAAGCCGCCGAGCTGTTCGAGCAGGTTGAGCACCCAGTTGAGCAGGGCGCCCATGGCCAGGGTGCGGTCTCGCAGCAGGTGGAGCCGGTCCTGGAACGCGGGAGACTCCTGGTGGCGCAGGCCGGGTATCCCCGCGGCCAGCCGTGCCAGGAGCCGGTCGAAGGCGAAGCCGACCCGTTCGCTGAGCCCGATCCTGGCGCCGATCGCCGCCAGTTCGACCGCCTCCCACACGCCGAGGCTCACCACCAGCAGAAGGGCCGCCGACACCGTGGATTCCAGCAGTCCCTGCTGGGCTCCCTCGGCCATGGACCTCAGCCACAGGGCTTGCAGGGCCGCGAGTCCGGCCGCGGCGGGTACGAGCAGCAAGCCGAGTACGGCGAGTTTCCAGGACTCACGGAAGGACTCGACGACCAGGGTGCGCAGCGCGTCGAGCACGCCGCGCCGGCCACGTGGGGCGCCTTCGGGAAGGTCGGGGTCGTCGGTGCTTTTCGGCAGGGCGCCTTTTGGCAGCGCGCCTTTTGGCAGCGCGTGATCCGCCGGTCGCGTGCTCGGCCGGGGCGGCGGCGCGGACCCGCCGGGTTCACGAACGGCGGTCTCCGTGTCGCCGTCGACGAAACGCTCGGCCTGGAGCCGGTACATCCGGGCGTACTTGCCGCCCAGCGCCATCAAGGCGTCGTGCGAGCCGCTCTCCACGATCCGCCCGCCGTCCATGACATGGATGAGGTCGGCCTTGCGTACGCCCGAGAAGCGGTGCGAGACCAGGATCGTGGTGGCCTCCCCGCTCACCGTCAGGAAACGGTCGAAGAAGTCGGCCTCCGCCCGCGCGTCGAGATGCGCGGTGGGCTCGTCCAGCACGAGCACGGCTCCCGACCGTGCGGCCAGCAGCGCGCGGGCGAGCGCGACCCGCTGCCACTGACCGGCGGACAGGTCGGCGCCGCCCGCGAACTGCCGGGACAGCACGGTGTCCCAGCCCGCGCCGAGCCTGCCGGGCAGTTCGGCGCCGTCGGCCAGTTCCAGGGCGCGCTTGAGGGCAGCCGCGTCGGCGCCGACGCCGGGCGCACCCATCGCCACGTTGTCGCGCAGCGTCAGCGGATATTTCACGAAGTCCTGGAAGACCACGGAGATGCCTCGCCGCCACTGCCGCGCGTCGTACGCGCGCAGGTCCGCGCCGTCCGCCGTGATGCGCCCGGCGTCGGGCTCGTACAGCCGGGCGAGGAGTTTGATCAGCGTCGTCTTGCCGGAACCGTTCGCCCCGACGATCGCCACGGACGAACCGGCGGGGATCGTCAGGTCGAGGCCGCGCAGCACGGGCTGCTCCGTGCCGGGGTAGGTGAAGTCCACGGATTCGAAGGTGATGCCGTGCCGCACGGCCGGAACCCGGCCGTCGCAGTGGCCATTCTCGGCCGCCCCATGGCCGTTGACGCGAGCCCGGCGGGCCCACCCGTCGCCGTTCCCAAAGGCGCTCCCCCGACCGCGGACCACCCCGGCCCCGCTGTCGGCCGTTCCCCGTGCCTCCAGCGCCACGAGCGACCGCAGCCCGAGCAACGCGTCGCGCACCATGAGGTCGTCGTCGCCGACCCAGCCCAGCGCGGGCAGGGCGAGCGCGGCCTGGGCGCTGATCACGAGCTCGGTCAGCCCCAGGTCGCCCCGCGCGGCGGCATAGGCCGCGTATCCCAGGACCAGCCCCTCCCCCAGCACCACGAAACCCACCGCGCCATAGGCCCGCCGCGCGGCCGTCCCGCGGGTGGACCAGACCTTGGCCATGCCCGACCGCCACACGGCCGTCATCCGCTCGGCGAGCCAGTCGCCGAGCCCGAAGACCCGTACCTCCTTGGCCGGTTCGGGATCCAGCGCGAGCGAGCGCAGATAGGCCGCCTTGCGGATCACCGCGCTCGCCGCCTCCATGCTGCCGTGCACCTGACGCGACAAGCGCAGATACGAGCGATACGTCAGCACCGCCGCGAGCCCCAGCAGGAGCGGTGCCCACCACGCCAGCGGCGCCAACAGGACGAGCAGACCGACCCCTTCGAGGCGCGGGCGCACGATCTCCGGGAGCAGGGAGGCGAGTTGGTCCGGCCGGGTGCCCTGCTCGGTGGCCAGGCGCAGGGTGTCGGCGTACCCAGGCTCCTCCAGGTGTCCGATGCCGTCCGGGCCGGTCCCCGCCGCGATGGCCCGGTCCTCCACCACACTGGCCGCCCGTAGTCGCAGCACCGCCGCGAGCCCGCTCTCCAGGGCGCGCAGCCCCGTGCGCAGGAGGGTCAGCGCGCCGAACACGGTGAGGGCGACCAGCGCGCTCTGGGCCTGTTCTGATCCGGCGCCCGCTTCCACGGCTCCGGGCAGCGCGCCCACGAGCCGTCCGGTCGCGACCACGATGAGGGGGCCCGTGAGCGCCCCGCAGACCACGGTCGCGGCGAGCGCGAGCGTATGCCGGGGGCCGGCCCGCCACAACAGCCGCACTGCGGCCGTCCATTCCTGACACGTCCGCATTCCGGCCTCCTGAGCCGCGTACCGCCGTCGGAAGCCCGATGCTCACAGAGGAGCCGTGCACCCCGGCGACGGTCCCGGTCGTCACCGGACAGTGCCGGTCACCTGCCGGGCCACCTGCGCATCACCCCACGGATCGGCTTGAGCGGCTTGCCAAATATATAGACCGGTCTATTCTCTCGGCATGAAGGAAACTGGGTACGACGGCCATGACACGGGCTCTGGCGACCGGCACGCACTCGTACTGGGCGCGAGCGGCTTCATCGGACGCCACTTGGTGCTCGCGCTCGGCCGGAGCGGAGTCAGGGTGAGTGCGGGCAGCCGGAGCGCGGAGTCCTACGCACGCCTGGTGGGGTGGTTGTCGGAGCACGGGCACGATCAGGCACCGGCCGACCTGAGGGTTGCTTTCACCGCGGCGTCGCTGATCCTCCCGCGCGAGGGCGAGTTCGACGACCTCACCGAGATCTACAACTGCGCGGGCGCCTACCGGTTCGGGATGTCGGTGGACGAGGCCCATCGCGCCAACGTGGACAGCGTCCGTGCGGTCGTCACGTTCGCGGCGCGCCTGCCGAATCTGCGCCGCCTGGTGCAGGTCTCCGGCTATCGCGTGGGCGGGCAGCCGCCCGTCCTGTGGGACGAAGAGCAACGCCGGGAGAAGTACCGGGCTTTGGGCGCCTACGAAGCGTCCCGGGCCGAGGCGGACGCCGCTTTCCAGGCGGACGCGGACCGGTTGGGGGTTCCCTGGAGCATCGTCAACCCGTCCAGCGTGATCGGGGACAGCGTCACCGGGGAGTCGGACCAGTACCTGGGGCTTGCCTCCAACCTGAAAGACATCTGGCAGGGCTCACTGCCGGCGCTGCCGGGAAACGGGCAGACGTTCGTCCCCGTGGTCGCGGCGGACCACCTCGCCCGGTTCATGACGTTGCTCCCGACGGACGCGGAGACCCGACGCAGCGCGTACTGGCCGCTGGCCGACGACACGCCCGCCTTGCCCGACCTGCTCACGCTCGTCGCGGAGCGCTACGGCGTCAAGGCACCCCGGGCACGCATCCCGGTGCCGCTGCTCAAGCGGCTGCCCCGACGGCTCACCCAGGCTGATCCGGAGACCCTGACCTTCCTGTCCGCCGACCGCTACCCGACCGGACCGGCCCGGGCCTTCGCCGCCCGGCACGGACTCACCATGCCGGACACCGTCACGACGATCCACCGCTGGGCCGACCATCTGGCAGCCCGCCGCTTCGGCGAAGCCCCGGCAGGCGACAGGCGGTTCACCGCACACGGCGGCATACGGACCTTCGAACTCGGCGAGGCGGGAGCCCCGACGGTGGTGCTGCCCGGCCTGCCGGTCAACGCCGACACCTGGGCCCCGGTCGTCACATCGCTCGGGCATGCCCGCGCCGTCGACCTGCCCGGCCTGGGCATGAGCGCGGGACGCCCTCACGACTGGCCGGCCTGGCTGAGCGCACTGGTGACTCAGACCGGCGCCCGGCACCTCGTGGGCCACTCCATCGGCGGCGCGGCAGCCGTGGAAGCCGCGACCGCCCACCCCGAAGCGGTGGCCCAACTCACGCTCGTGTCACCGTTCTTCCTCCAGGCACCCCCGCCCCGCAGCACCAAATGGACACCCCTGACCCGCCGGCACCTGAGCCGGACGACCTCGCAGGCGTTGTCCAGGAGACTGACCGGCACCACGGACCAAGCGGACGCGCTGCGATCCGCTGTCGCGGACCTGCGCCGCGGCTCCGTCGCCACCAACACCGCCCGGCTGCTGGCCCGCACCTCGCACCCGCACCGGCGCGCGGACCTCCAGGCCAAACTGCAGCGCTATGCGGGACGTGTCCACCTCATCATCGGCTCCCGTGATCCGCTCACACCGCAGGGCCAGGCCCTGTTGGCCGCTCTCCCGCGGGCCGCCGTCACGGTGCTCGACGGCGCGGGTCACCACCCCCAGCTCACACACCCGGAAGAGGTGGCCCGGGCCATCGCTCAGAGCCTGGAGTGACCCTGACGCCGGCTCAGGTGGCGGCCCCGGTCACCACGCACTGACGACCGGCGCGCCGGGATCGTACTGCTGCCAGGCCTCGTTGAGGCGCGTGAGGCGGCTCGCGGCGGCGACGCCGTGCAGGGACCCGACCCTGCCGTCGCTGACTTCGCACGACACGGCGCCCACGACCCGGCCCTCGATCACCGCCACCACGGCCGGGGAGCCGTTGACCAGCGCGACATGCAGCGCGGGGGAACCACCTGCCAGCCGCCGCTTGGCGGGCGTGGGCTTGAAACCGGCCGCCACGAAGGAGGCGACGCGCTCGCGCGTCTTGTACCGCAGCAGCCGCCTGGCCAGTCCGGCGCCGTCCGAGACAGCGGTCACGTCGGCGGTGAGCATCTCCACCAGCCGCTCGGTGCGCCCCGATGTCGCGGCGACAAGGAACTCCTCCACGATGCGGCGCGCGGACGCGGGGTCCACCTCGTCGCTGCCGCGGCGCTCGGCGCTGACCCGGCGCCGGGCCCGGTGGACATGCTGCTGGCTCGCGGCCTCGGTGATGTCGAGGATCCCGGCGATCTCGGCGTGGGCGTACGAGAAGGCCTCACGCAGGACGTACGCCGCCCGCTCGACGGGTGAGAGGCGCTCCATGAGGGTCAGCACGGCCAACGAGACCGATTCGCGCTGCTCGAAGGTGTCCGCCGGGCCGAGCATCGGGTCGCCCTCCAGGAGCGGCTCGGGCAGCCAGGCACCGGCCACCCGCTCGTGGCGCGCCTGCGCCGAGCGGAGCCGGTCGAGGCACAGGTTGGTGACGACCTTGGTCAGCCACGCCTCCGGCACCCCGATCCGTTCACGGTCGGCCGCCTGCCAGCGCAAGAACGCGTCCTGTACGGCGTCCTCGGCGTCGGCGGCCGAACCGAGCAGACGGTACGCGAGCGAGGCCAGCCGCCCCCGGCTGGCCTCGAACCGATCGATGGCTGCACTGTCCATGCGGAACAACCTATGCGGTGGCCCTCACCGGCACCTGGCCGGGCACGGCGCTCAGGCGGCGCCTGCGCTTCGGCATGCCGAAGGTGGGGTGGACGATGCCCCATCCGGCGCCCTTGAGGACGCCCGACTTGAGCCGCGCGGCGGTCTTGCCGCCCAGGTACCAGGACTTCGAGCTGGCTTCGCCGTCCACCATCTGGAAGATCGCGTCCCGCCGTCCCAGGCTGATGTGGTTGCCGTAGTACTTCAGCCCGACGGTCGGGACGTCGCCGCCGGTCAGGCGCGCGATGATCGCGGCCGTCGCCTGCATGTTGGTGAAACCGGCCGAGGCGCAGGACATCGGCAGCGGCCGGCCGTTCTCGCCGATCGCGTAGGCGCAGTCACCGGCGGCGTAGACCTCGGGGTGCGAGACCGAGCGCATGGTGCGGTCGACGACGATCTGGCCGGTGTCGGCGACCTCCAGGCCGCTCGCGGCCGCGATGGGGTGCACGGCGAACCCGGCGGCCCACACCGTCACTTGGGCCGGGATGGACGTGCCGTCGGCGGCGAGCGCCCGTGCCGGTTCGACGGCTTCGATGTCGGTGTGCTCGTGGACGGTGATGCCGAGCCGGTCGAAGGCCTGGCGCAGGTGGCGGCGGGCCTTCGGGGAGAGCCAGTCGCCCAGTTCGCCGCGGGCCGCGAGGGCGACGTCGAGGTCCGGCCGCGACTCGGCGAACTCGGTGGCGGTCTCGATGCCGGTCAGCCCCTCGCCGGCGACCAGGACGGTGCCGCCTGCGCTCAGGCCCGCCAGGCGCTCGCGCAGTCGCAGCGCCGAGGTCCGGCCGGTGACATCGAAGGCGTGCTCGGCCACGCCGGGGACACCGTGGTGGGCGACGGAGCTGCCGAGCGCGTACAGAAGCGTGTCGTACGCGATCTCCCCCTCGCCGTCCTCGCCGCTCACCGCGACGGTCCTGCGCTCGGGGTCGACACCGGTCACCCGCGCGAGGCGCAGCCGCACCCCGGTGCCCGCGAAGATGTCGGCGAGCTTGCGGACGGCGAGGTCCTGACCGGTCGCGAGCTGGTGCAGCCGCATCCGTTCGACGAAGTCGGGCTGGGCGTTGACGACGGTGATCTCGATGTCGGCGGGTGACAGCCGGCGGGCCAGGTTCCCGGCGGCGAAGGCCCCGGCGTATCCGGCGCCGAGGACGACGATGCGGTGCTTCATGGCGTTGCTCCTGTCTCGTTCGCGCGTGCCCCTTGAACGAGATGGCGCCGCGATTGCTGACAGGAGCCGACTGTGACGTGGGTCACCTCGACGTGGTGCCGGTGATCGAGGCGGTGTCCGGCGCGGGAACGGGCCGGCAACTCGCGCTCAGGGATCGATGCAGAGGAGCGTGATGGCGGAGGCGAGGGTGCCGAGGAGGCTGAGCGCCCAGTACTGGGCGGGCGAGAGCCGGGTCCTGCGGGCGAAGGGGCGGTTGACGGCCCACCAGAGGAAGCCGCAGGCGGCGACGGGGAGTCCGAAGCCGATGAGGACGATGCCGAGGCCGTCGTTCTCCTCCGGTGCGGGGCGCACCCAGGTCGCGCCGATGTAGTAGAGCATGAAGAGCGGGACGAGGGCCGGGCCGCCGAGCAGCAGGTTGATGCCGAACGCGGTGTACCACCGTCCGATCATGACTCCCTCACCCCCGTGATCATCCCTTGGGGACAGTAGCCGACGGCGGCTGCGCTCAGGGCAGCGGTGCCTGACAGGCGGCGCCCCGGCGGGTGCCGGTCAGCTGCCGGTGAGGCCGCGGCGGCTCGCGTTGACTCCGGCCTGAAAGCGCGAGTCGGCCTCCAGTGCCGTCATCAACTCGGCGACCCTCCTGCGATAGGTCCGTACGGACATGCCGACGCGGCGCGCGCCCACGGCGTCGGTGAGTCCGTCCGCGAGTGCGCGCAGCACGGCGAGCGAGTCGGCGTCCAGGCCCTCGGTCTCGCGCCGCAGATAGTCCGCGAGAGGCGTCCCGGCGTCCCACGTGGCACGCATCAGCGCGTGTACGCCCCCGACGAGGGCCGGTGCGGAGGTGATGGTGAACTCCCGGCCGCGGGCCCCACTGCGCCCGGCAAGGATCATCACCCTGCGGTCCAGGATGATCGTCTCGTGGGGCAGCGTCGCGGCGCGGACCCGTACCTGCCCACCGGCCGCCGCGACGGCGAACAGGTGCAGCCGCTGTTCCTCGTCGGACAGTACGGCGGGGGTGTAGAGCTTGCGCACGACCATGCCCTCGGCGGTCCGCGGGCCGAGGCGGCGCGCGATCGTCGCCCTGGCCTCGGGCCGCGACCAGGTGTGCAGGTCGTTGGCCGCGCAGAAGAACTCCCGCGTCGTCTCGTTGAACAGCTGGGCGGTCCGCGCCACGAGCTCCTCCTCGCCGTGCACCGTCAGCGTCGTTTGGTCGGTCACCCTCCCAGTCTTCCTCACGATCGTGGCAACAGGTTGCCATCCGGTCCGTCGACGGCCCTGACAGGTTGAGGCTGGAAACATGACCACACAGATCACGGCCGCTGCGAGCGGCCAGTTCACCCTCGGCGGCGACCTCCGCGTCAACCGGCTGGGCTTTGGCGCGATGCGGCTGGCGGCGGGCACGTTCGCCGGACCGGCACGCGATCCCCGGACCGGTGTCGAGGTGCTGCGGCAGGCGGTCGACGCGGGGGTCGACCACATCGACACGGCCGGTTTCTACGCGCGCGGCGACGTGAGCGCCAACGACCTGATCCGCGAGGCGCTCGCGCCCTACCCCGCCGATCTGCTGATCGCCACCAAGGTGGGCCCGCTGCGCGGCCCGGACGGCATGCCCACCGGCCAGGCCGGCCCCGAGCAGTTGCGGGAGCTGGTGACAGAGGACCTGCGTGCCCTCGGGCTCGACCGATTCGACCTCGTCTACCTGCGGGTCGGCGGCATGAGTGAGCCGGGGGGCGAGAGCGTCGCCGAGCGGTTCGCGGCGCTGGCGGAACTGCGCCGGGAGGGGCTGATCCGTCACCTGGGGGTCAGCAATGTCGATGTGACACAACTCGACGAGGCGCGCGGCATCGCGCCCGTGGTCGCGGTGCAGAACCAGTACCACGTGCATCGCCCCGACGATGCGGCCGTACTGGCGCGCTGCGAGGAACACGGCATGGCCTACGTGCCGTTCTTCCCGCTCGGCGGCGGCTTGGACCCGATCGAGCACGGCCGCCTCGCGGACGTGGCCAAGCGGCACGGCGCGACGACCGCGCAGGTCGCACTCGCCTGGCTGCTCGCCGGCTCACCGAACATGCTGGCCATCCCCGGCACCGGCTCCCCCGCCCACCTCACCGAGAACATCGAGGCGGCGGGCCTGCACCTCGACGCGGCCGACCTCGCTGAGCTGAGGGGCTGAGGGTACGGACACGGGGCGCGAGCGGCGGGCGGGCGGGCGAGGCGCGCTCTCGCCCTCGCTCACCCCGTGGCCGCTCGGCGCTTCCTCAGTGCCTCGCCGAGCGCCGTACGGACCGGGCTCGGCAGCGGTTCGCCCTCGGTCGTGGCGATCAGCTCCTCCGCCACCGCGCGCAGTTTCGTGTTGGAGTGCTGCGACACCTCGACCAGGATCTCCCACGCCTCGTCCGCGGTGCACGGACCCAGCGTCATCAGCATCCCCCGCGCCTGGTCGATGGACGGGTGGGACTCCATGGCGCGATGAAGATCGTTGACCTCCGTGCGCAGCGCCTTGATTTCGGCGACCTCGTCCGCGCACTCGTCGTTGGCCTGTTGTTCGGTGTCATCCCGAGGCTTCAGGGCCGATGTGTTGAGAGAGTCCGGTGAGGAAGCCACCTGCTCTGCCTCTCGTCTACTCGGGCTGCCTCTGTCCGGCCGGCAGAACCGCTGATGAGCCGAGCATCGCAGATTCTCCACATCTATGGCCATGGTTTGCGGTTCTGTGCATGCGGCGGCGCCGGTGGCTGTCTGTCCCAACCAACCGGCGCCTACGTCGCACAGCGCTGTGCTTACGTGGAGATCGGGTAGCCACCTGCGTTGATCTCAAACGGGCGCGGTATTCGTCGCCGCGCCGGGGCACAGGACGGCTGGATCCGGCTCAGCGCTGGCGTGCGGGGCGTACGACGATCTCGTTGACGTCGATGTCGGCCGGTTGCGCCAGGGCGTAGGAGACGGCGGCCGCGATGGCGTCGGGTCCCATCGCGTGCGCACGGTAGCTGCGCATGGCCTCGGCGGCGCCGGCCTCGGTGATGGTGTGGGCCAGCTCGGATTCGACCACGCCGGGCGAGATGGTGGTGACCCGGATCGAGGGGTCCACTTCCTGGCGCAGGCCCTCGGTGATCGCCCAGGCCGCGTACTTGGTGCCGCAGTAGACGGCAGCGGTGGGAACGACCTCGTGGGCGCCGATGCTCGCGACCGTGACGAAGTGCCCCGATCCCTGTCCGTCGAACACGGGCAGGGCCGCGGCGATGCCGTGCAGCAGGCCGCGCACGTTCACGTCGATCATCCGGTCCCACTCGTCGACGAGCAGGGAGTCCAGCCGCGACAGGGGCATCACGCCGGCGTTGTTGATGAGGACGTCGACGCGGCCGTGGCGGTCGCGGGCGCCCTGGACGAAGGCCGCGACGTCCGCGCGGTCCGTCACGTCCAGTTGCACCGGCTCCAGGGCGCCGCCGGAGCGGGCTGCCGCTTCGGCCGTGCTCTTGGCCAGTTCCCGCAGGCGGTCGGTGCGGCGCGCGCCGGCCACCACCAGGTGTCCCTCGGTCACCAGACGTGCGGCGACGGCCGCTCCGATGCCGCTGCTCGCGCCGGTGACGAGGATGACCTTGCGGTCGGTGGGCGCGGTGTTTTCCGGGTGTTGTGTGGTCATGTCGTCGAGGCTGGCCCGGCCACGGCGTGGGTGGGAGAGGCGGCGTTCTCCTGGGTGCGGCGCACCCAGGAAGCGCGGCGGGCGCGGACCTAGCATGGGCGCATGGCACGCTCTGAGCTCGGCGCATACCTGACCGCCCGGCGCGCCCTCGTCACTCCGGCCGAGGTGAATCTCCCCGTCACCGGACACCGCCGGGTGTCGGGGCTGCGGCGCGAGGAGGTGGCCCTGCTCGCCGGGGTCAGCGCCGATTACTACGTACGCCTGGAGCAGGGACGGGAGCGCTCGCCCTCCGCGCAGGTTCTCGATGCCCTGGCCACCGCCCTGCGCCTGGACGAGGACGGGCGGCTGCACCTGTTCCGGGTGGCCGGGGTCGGTCCCCGTGTCAGGGCGGCGGCCGTGGCGGACCGGGTCGAGCCGAGTCTGCTGGCCCTCATGGACGCCTGGCCGCACAATCCGGCCGTCGTCTACAACCGGGCGTACGACGTTCTCGCCTCGAACACCATCGCCGACGCGCTCTTTCACGGCTGGGCGCACTCGCGCAACCTCCTGCACGTCGTGTTCACCGATCCCGCCGCCCGCGCCTTCTACCGCGACTGGTACGACGTCGCGCGCAACTCCGTGGCCGGTTTCCGGCTCGGCCACGGCGTCGCACCCGACGATCCGCGGGTTCGGCAGGTGCTGGGTGAACTTCTGGAGCGCAGCCCGGAGTTCGCCGAGCTCTGGGCCCGGCACGACGCCCGGGGCAAGGCGTTGGAACGCAAGCGCTTCGCGCATCGCGAGGTCGGGCCGCTGACGCTGACCATGCAGACGTTCGACGTCCGCTCGGCCCCCGGCCAGGAGCTCGTCGTCTACCACGCCGAACCGGCCTCCCCCAGCAGCGAGGCGCTCGCGCTGCTGGGCTCACTGGCTGCGACCACGCGTCAGGAGCCCTGAGCCGGCACTCTGGCGCACACCATCAGAACACCGGTTCTTTTAGGGGGAGACCGTCTCAACAGCGCCCCCCGGGGCGCGGATGCACGCTAGCGTCGCGGCAACGCACTGTTGGGCGGGAGGGGCAGGGATGCGACGCTCGGCCGGGCATTTCGCGCTGCTGCAACGGGTGGCTGACGTACAGCGCGGCACCGATGGATGGGCCACGGCGGGGCCCGGACTCGATGAACGCACCACGAGTCCCCTGGTGAAACTCGGGCTGGCCCGGGTGGCGCCACGCGAGGAACAGGCAGAGCTGTCGGCGAAGGCGGGCCGGCCCGTCCTGTGGGCGGTGCAGCTGACGGCCGACGGCTGGGACGCACTGCTCTACGCGCAGGCACGCGCCACTGACCCAGCCGTCGAGGAACCAGCGCCGGGGCTGCAGCAGGTGGGCCTGCGCCGCTCGGAGTTGGACGCCCTGAGGCGGTTCATCGACTTGCGCGGACGACTGCACCACGGGCCCGCACCGGGCCTGCGGTCGGCGGTGGAGGCGGCCCGCTTCAACGCCGCGTCCAACAGGTGGGTCGTGTATGTCAGCGGCGAGCAGATGCAGTCGATGGCCCGCGCGTTCTTCCTCGAACGGCTCGGCGGATCGGCGGCACCGGCCAACCGGTTCGCCCGTGTGTACGGGGTGAGCTACCCGCCCCCCGCGCCCCTCCTCGTCCCTGAGCTCAAAGGGGAGCGAGAAGCATGAGGATCTCGTCGCGGTCGTCGTCCGGGGCGAGCCGGAGGGCGGCCGGCCACCGGCCGACTTCCCGCCAGCCCAGGCGTCCGTAGAAGTCCTCGAGGCCGACGTCGCCGCGGGCGGCGAGGCGGAGCTGCTCCAGACCCATCTCGTCCCGGGCGATCCTTCGTACTTCCCGCATGAGGGCGAGTCCGATGCCGCGTCCGCGTACGACGGTGCGGGTCTGGACGTGGTGCAGGGTGCCCCAGTGCGCGATCAGCTCGAACCGGTCGCGGCGGACGTTGAGCCAGCCCACGAGTGCGCCGTCCGCCGTTGCCGTCAGGAGCCGGCTGGTGTCGGGGGACAGCCCGTCGATGATGCCGTCGAGGGCCGGAGTCACGGTGGCGGTGTCGACCGGAGGAAACGGAAAGCCGGCCGCGCCGCCCGCGTTGGTGACCTCGACCCAGCACTCGACAAGAGCGCGGCGGACTCGGGGGGTGACGTCACCGGATGTGGTGAGCTGCTGGAAGGTGAGCGAATCTGCGGCCATCCCGAGATCATGGCACCCGCCACTGACACCCCCCTCGGACACAATGTTCCCGTGGGCGGCGCCCCGGTGAGGCAGCCGCACGAGGAAGAAGGAGAGATCGGCATGGCGATTCAGCGGATGGACAACGTCGGCATCGTCGTCGAGGACCTCGACGCCGCCATCGCGTTCTTCGTGGAACTCGGTCTGGAGCTGGAGGGCAGGGCGGAGGTCCAGGGCCCCTTCGCCGACCAGTGCACCGGACTCGACGGCGTCCACTGCGACATCGCGATGGTCCGGACCCCGGACGGCCTCAGCCGGCTCGAGCTGGCGAAGTACCGCACGCCCGCGGCGATCAGCGCCGGGCCACGCAATCAGCCGCACAACATCCTGGGCACGCACCGCGTGATGTTCGCGGTCGACGATCTAGAGGACACCGTCGCCCGCCTGCGCCTCCACGGCGGCGAACTCGTCGGTGGGATCGCCCGGTTCGAGGACAGCTATCTGCTCTGCTACGTCCGCGGCCCGGAGGGCATCATCGTCGGACTGGCCGAGCAGCTGCCCTGAGGCCCGTTCGCCGCGACGCCATAGGCTGGCGCCCGGACGGACGACGGAAGAAGGAGGCGGCCTCTCATGGGCGGGGATGTTCTGCGCTGGAGCCAGTACCGCAGCATGCCGTGGAAGAACGGCGGCGGTGTGACGAGGGAGGTCGCGTCAGGCACGGTGCCGGCACCCGTCGCCACGGAGGAACCGGCGCGGGAACCCGCGCAGGAACCCGCGGACGGGTTCGACTGGCGGGTGAGCATCGCGGACGTCGATGCGGGCGGCCCCTTCTCGCCGTTTCCCGGGATCGACCGTGTGATCACCCTGGTCGAGGGCGAAGGCATGGTGCTGACAGTGGACGGCGCCTCGCAGCTGGTGGAGCCGCTGAGCCCCTTCGCCTTCCCCGGTGACGCGACGACGGACTGCCTGCTGAAGGCGGGCGCGGTACGCGACATGAACGTGATGACCCGCAGGGGCCGGGCGACGGCACAGGTGCGGATGCTCACCGTGGCTGCCGCGCGGGGTGCGGAGATGGTGTGCGCCGAGGACGAGACGCTGCTCGTCATGGCCGTCACCGAGGGGATCAGCCTCGGCGCTCAGGACGGGCGGGACATCGCGCTCAGCCGTCTCGACTGCGTACGTCACCAAGGTGCCGGAGCGTTGAGCCTGAGGGGCGAGGGCACTGTGGCCGGCGTCAGGATCAGCGCGACGCGCTGACGGTGGGAGCCGACTGCTGTGTGGTCAGGCGTCGACGACGCGCAGCGTCTCGATGCCGTCCCAGCCGCGTGCGGTGAGCCTTTCCTGCAGCGCCAGTTGGGGGGCGGCACGGATGACGAGGCCCTGAGGGGGCTGGAGGTTGTTGGCGAGGGCCACGAGGATCTCCAGGGCACTGTTGGCCAGGTAGTGAACCCCGGTCAGGTCGATGGTGATCTCTTGGGTGCTGCGGCTCTGTGCGGTCAGGGCCATGGCGAGCGCACCTTTGTGCGCGCCCAGGACCTCCCCGTACAGGCACACGCCCTCGGCGGCGGTCGAGGGCACGATGAGGAGCAGGTCGTCGGCGAAGTAGCCACGCATGAGTAGTCCCGGATGCCGTGCACCGGCAGAGATACAACGGAACTCGAAGGAGAAGGGTCCGCCCTGGAGGGAAACGATGCGTCTCGCGGTGCCTGGTGACGGGTTCAGAGCCCCGTAGGTTCAGCCGCTGACGGGTGAGGGCCCCAACCCGGGCCCGAAAGATCGCCGGAAGACCGCTGCCGCGCTGACGGCGAGCAGAGCTTCCACGGACTATGTCAACAGAGTACTCGCGTAAGGGCCCTGGGCGACAGACCCCCAACACATCCGGATATTTCACGGTGGTGCGGCGCATGGACTCCGCGCCGCCTTGTCGCTCTGGAGTGCGGGATATATAGGCTGCTCATGTGGCCAGTACAGAGGAATCAGCGATCAGCGGCAGTGCGGCGTCGGATGAGGCGCCGGCTCCTGTGCCGACGGATCTGCAGTCGTTCGCGGTGCAGCTGCGGCGCATGAACGGCGAGCTCAACCGCCTGATCCATGGTTTCGCCGCCGGCCACGGCCTGCACGCCACGGACGTGCAGGCCCTCGCGGCGATCCTGGATTCGAGTGATCCGCTCACTCCGGGGCGACTGCGCGATCATCTGGGGTTGACGTCGGGCGCCGTCACCGCGTGCCTGGACCGGCTCGAACGGGCGGGACACATCCGCCGATCGCGTGACAGCGAGGACCGCCGTGTGGTGCATCTGCACTACGCACCCCAAGCCAAATCGGCTGCGCGCACCTTCTTCCAGCCTCTCGCCGCGGCGACCGATAACGCGCGCGTGCGGTTCAGCGACGACGAACTCGACGTGGTGGTGCGCTTCTTGGCCGCCATGAACGAGGAGCTCTCCGAGCTGCGCGGTCGCCAGCGCTAGCTCCACCCGCCACCGCGGGCGGCCTTCGCCCGCCCGCGCCGTGACCTCGTCCGGGTGACGGACGTTTCTCTGGTGCACCCGCTGGGCACCCGTGACGGACCAGATGATTCAATCATTGAGATACTTATCTATTGAAGCATCGTGTTCGCAAGGAGATCCATGTCCACACGTACGCGCCTGGCACGCTGGCTGGTCCCCGTCGTTCTTCTCGTCGCCTGGCTCGGCATCGGCGGGACACTCGGGCCGTACGCCGGAAAGCTCGGGGAGGTCGCCACGAACGACCAGGCCGCCTTCCTGCCGCAGAATGCCGAGTCCACCCAAGTCATCGACGCCCAACGCACGTTCAGGCAGGACGAGACCCTGCCCGCGATCGTCGTGTGGACCGCGGAGGATGACGCGCGCTCCGGCGGCATCGACCGGTCACAGAAGGCCGACGCCACCCGGGCACTGGCCTCCCTGAAGGACGCCGAGGGAACCGCCGGACCCCCGTCCCCCGCCGTGCTCTCCAAGGACGGCCAAGCCCTGCAAGGGGTCGTGCCCCTGCGGACCGACCTCGGCGACCAGCTGGAAACCACCTTGGCGGACGTCAAGAAGGCGGCGGACCAGGTGCCCGGGACAGAGGTCCAGGTCGCCGGGCCCGCGGCCAGCCAGGCCGATCTGTCCGACGCGTTCGGGGGCATCGACGGCCTGCTGCTCGGGGTCGCCCTGATCACCGTCCTGGTGATCCTGCTGCTCGTCTACCGCAGCCTGCTGCTCCCGCTGGTGATCATCATCGGGGCCGTCTTCGCCCTCGGTCTCGCCTGCGGAATCGTCTACGTGCTCGCCGACCACGACGTCGTACGCGTCGACGGCCAGGTCCAGGGAATCCTGTCCATCCTGGTCATCGGCGCCGCCACCGACTACGCCCTGCTGCTCACCGCGCGCTTCCGCGAGGAACTCGCCGTCAGCCGCGACAGGATCACCGCCATGCGCTCGGCACTGCGCCGCTCGCTCGGCCCCATCGTCGCGAGCGGGGCGACTGTCGCACTCGGACTGCTCGCCCTCCTGCTGAGCGACCTCACCAACAACCGCGCGCTCGGGCCCGTCGGAGCCATCGGCATCGTCTGCGCCGTACTCAGCACGCTGACCTTCCTGCCCGCGGTCCTCATCCTCCTGGGGCGCGTGGCGTACTGGCCCGCCAAGCCCAGGTCGGCAACGGAGAAGTCCGCCGGACAGGGCGTGTGGAAGCGCATCGCCGCGCTCGTCGACCGGGCACCGCGCAAGGTCTGGGCCGCCACTCTCCTGGGCCTGCTGGTCTGCGCCGCCTTCGTCCCCTCGCTCCAGTCCAAGGGCGTGCCCCTGAACGAGATCTTCGTCAACGACGCGCCCTCGGTGGCCGCGCAGAAGACGCTCGGCAAGCACTTCCCCGGCGGCTCGGGCAACCCGGCCGTCGTGATCGCGGACGCGGACAGGGCCGAGCAGGTCACCACCGCGGTCGAGCGCACCAAGGGGGTGTCCTCTGCCGCCGCCGTGGGCGAGTCCGGCCGGCCCGGCGCGCGCCCCCTCGTCGTCGACGGCCGCGTACGGATCGACGCCACGCTGGAGGACGCCGCCGACAGCGACGCCGCGAAGGCCACGGTGGCACGACTGCGCGAGGCCGTGCACGCGGTGGACGGCGCCGACGGACTCGTCGGGGGCTACACCGCCCAGCAGTACGACACCCAGCGGACCGCCGAGGACGACCGCATGCTCATCGTCCCCGTGGTCCTGGCGATCATCCTCGTCATCCTGATCGGACTGCTCAGGTCGCTGCTCATGCCAGTGCTGCTGGTGGCGACGGTGGCACTCAACTTCCTTGCCACCCTGGGCGTTTCGGCCCTGGTCTTCCAGCACGTCCTGGGCTTCAGCGGCACCGACTCCTCCGTACCGCTCTACGGTTTCGTGTTCCTGGTGGCGCTCGGCGTGGACTACAACATCTTCCTGATGTCCCGGGTCCGCGAGGAATCGCTGCGCCACGGGACGCGCGAAGGAGTGCTGCGCGGACTGACCGCGACTGGCGGTGTCATCACATCGGCCGGAGTGGTCCTCGCGGCCACCTTCGCGGCCCTCGGCATCATCCCGCTGGCCTTCCTCGTCCAGATCGCGTTCATCGTCGCCTTCGGCGTCCTGCTGGACACCCTGGTCGTACGGTCGCTCCTGGTGCCGGCGCTCGTGCGCGACATCGGCCCGAAGGCGTGGTGGCCGGGGGCCCTCAGCCGTACGTCAGGTACCCGCTGACACCGGCGAGTCGCTCTGATCGCCCACCGATTCCCGCGTCGCGGACTTCGGGATCGGCTTGTCGTGCCGCAGGGCGTCCCACACCCGGTGTGAGGCCTTCTTCAGCGGCAGGACCCGTCCCGCGTCCTGGGAGTCATAGGTGACGGGCATCGTGACCATGTCGGTGCGCTCGGGGCTGATGTTCTTCAGCTCCTTGGCCAGACCGAGGAGCTTGTCCGCGGAGGCCAGCTCGGAGTCCGCGCTGATGGTCTTGGTCGCGGTGTCCGCCAGGTCGTAGGACTTGGCGGGGCTGCCCAGCGGGTCGACGGTGTCGGCACGGTGGATCAGCGCCTTGATGAACGCCTGCTGGAGCTGGATGCGGCCCAGGTCGCTTCCGTCACCCACGCCGTGCCGGGTGCGGACGAGCTCCAGGGCCTGCTTGCCCTTGAGCGTGTGCTTGCCCGCGCTCAGGGCGAGCCCGCTGTTGGGGTCGTGGATGGCCTTGCGGGTGGTGATGTCCACGCCGCCGAGCTCGTCTATGAGCTTCTGGAAGCCCTTGAAGTCGACCTCGAGGTAGTGGTTCATGCGCACGCCCGACATCTTCTCGACCGTCTTCACGGTGCAGGCGGGGCCGCCCACCTGGTAGGACGAGTTGAACATGGCCTGCCGCGCGCCGGGCGCCGTGCCGCCGTGCGGCTTGGCGCACTGGGGCCGCTTGACCATCGTGTCGCGCGGAATGCTGACGACCGAGGCCTTCTTGTGGGTCTTGTCGACGTGCAGGACCATCGCCGTGTCGGCGCGGGCCCCGCTGATGCCGCTGCCGTAGCGGCCGTGGGTTCCCGCCCGGGAGTCGGACCCGAGCAGGAGGATGTTCATCGAGCCGTCCTTCTGCTCGCTGGGCCGGTCCTTGCCCAGGGCGGCGTTCACGTCCGTGCCCTGGATGTTGCCGTTGAGGTGCTGCCAGGCGTAGGCGGCACCTCCTCCGCCGATCAGGACCAGTCCCAGTGCACCCCATGTGGCGTAACGCAGGGTCTTCTTCTTCGGCTTGCGCCGGGAGCGCCGCACCCGCGGGGGCCCGTAGCCGGGCACCGCGGGGCCGTCGGCCGTGTGCGCCTGCTGCTCGTTGCTGCTCTCGTGCGGCATGCGCTGCCCCTTCTCTTTGACCGCTGGCTCAGTGGGTTCCTCGTCCGGTGGCTCAGTAGGCGGAGTCGACGTTGTCGATCGAGCCGTACTTGTCGGCGGCGTAGTTCGCGGCCGCGGTGATGTTGGCGACCGGGTCCGTCAGGTTGTTCGGCGTGCCCGACACGTGGTACGCGTCGAAGGTGGGCTGGATCACCTGGAGGAGGCCCTTGGAGGGGGTGCCGTTCTGCGCGTTCACGTCCCAGCCGTTCTGGGCGTTCGGGTCACCGGCGGACTCGCGCATGATGTTGCGGTGCAGACCCTCGTAGGAGCCGGGGATGCCCTTGGACTTCATGATGTCCAGGGACTCCTTGATCCAGCCGTCGAGGTTGTCAGCGTAGTTCTTGTCGGCGGCGGCGGCCTGGGAGACCTTCTTGCTCGCGGCGGCCGGCTCGGCGGCCTGGGCCTGCGTGGGGACCAGCGTGAGGGCGGCGGCCGCGGCACCTGCGGTGGCGATACCTGCGACGGAGATCTTGCGCAGTCGGGTGATGCGGCCGGGCTTGGTCTGCGTCTGAGTAATGGCCATGCGGGGGTAACTCTCCAATGCGAAGTTGTTGGGGAGGGGCTCGGTCGAGGCGGGTGATTTCACCCGATCGATCCCGGCTCTCCGGAACTTCAGCAAGGGTTAGCGGCGGCCATGGCTGGGCGCAATGATGTGACGTACTACCCCGGTACGCAGGACGCCCTGGTCAGAGGCCGCTCAGTCGACTCCCGGCCCGCTGCGGGCGCCCCCGGCCCGCTACTACCGTCGTTAGCATGTGACGTGGCTCCTATGGGTGGGCTCACAGCCTGAGCGGTGTTTGACCGGAACGTGGAGCGTGGAAATGCCGTCGCGAGGGTAGACACGCCGAATCGGCCCCCTGACCCACGCATGCTCGGCAAAAGCGCAGGTCAGGCGGCCTTCATCGGGGGCGAAGCCCCCGCCGGGGCACCTCGGCTACCGGGAGGCGGCGAGCCAGTCCTCGTAGTGCGTGGGGGCCAGGCGCGCGCCGGGGCCCGCGATCAGCACGTCACCCTCGACGGCCGCGAACATGCCCGCCTTCTCGTCGGTGACGACCGTGCGGGTGTCCTGCTGGGCCGACAGCGTCAGGCGGCCGAGCTCGTCGAGCGGGAAGACATCGGGGCCCGCGACGTCGAGCGTGCCGTTGAGCGGCGCGGCGGTGGTGACGTCGGCGAGGGCCTGCACCACCTCGGCCGTCGCGATGGGCTGGACGCGCGTGGCGGGCAGCCGGACACTCCGGTCGTCGGCGGTCCAGGTCATGACGGCGTCCATGAACTCGAAGAACTGCGTGGCACGCACGATCGAGTAGGCGGCGGGGCCCTGCCGCAGCAGGTCCTCCTGGAGGGTCTTCGCCCGGTAGTAGTCCAGCTGCGGCACCTGGTCGACGCCGATGATGGAGAGGATGACCTGGTGGCGGACGCCCGCGCGCTCCCCCGCCGCCAGCAGGTTCCCCATGGTGGTGCGGAAGAAGTCCAGGGAGGCTTCGTCGAACGTGGGCGAGTTCGACACGTTGACGACCGTGTCCGCGCCCTTGAGTGCCTCGTCGAGGCCCGCGCCGGTGAGCAGGTCGACTCCGGTCGACAGGGATGAGGCGACCACTTCGTGCCCTGCCTCGCGCAGCCGGGAGACGAGCTGGGAACCGATCAGTCCGGTGCCGCCGATGACCGTGATGTTCATGATCGAACCCTCCTGTGAACCGAGCGCGCCTGGCGACGCTAACTCGGATATCTGATGTCCGAGATATTACTCGGATATCCTGTGTCCGAGTCAACTGGGAGGGCGCATGAAACTGTCCGGCGGCGTGGAATGGGCACTGCACTGCTGTGTGGTGCTGACCGCGGCAACCGAGCCGGTCCCGGCCGCGCGTCTCGCGCAGCTGCACGACGTCTCGCCCAGCTATCTGGCCAAGCAGATGCAGGCCCTGTCCCGGGCGGAGCTGGTGAAATCCGTGCAGGGCAAGACCGGCGGATACGTGCTGACCAGGGCGGCGGCCGACATCTCGGTCCTGGACGTGGTGCAGGCCGTCGACGGGGCGAGCCCGGCGTTCACGTGCACCGAGATCCGTCAGCGGGGCCCTTTCGGGACGCCCCCGCAGGACTGCACCAGGCCCTGCCCCATCGCCCGCGCCATGAGCGCGGCCGATGCCGCCTGGCGGGCGTCACTTCAGGCCGTGTCCATCGCCGATCTGGTCGGCTCGGTGCGACAGGACAGCGGACCCGAAGCCCTGCCCGCCATCGGGAGCTGGCTCAACGCGGCGACCGGCTCCGAGAGCTGAGCGACATATCCGGGCGCGGCGTCGGCCCGGCGTCCTGCCCCCTGCGCCACTCCACTTCCTCGGCGGTCAGCGGCGCCTGGATGCTGTACACGTCTCCGACGCGCAGCTTGTCCGGCGTGCTGTACTCGCCGTAGGTGCCGATGACGCACACGGCCACCCGGGAATCGGGCTGCCAGAAGGTGCGGAAGTACGGTGCGTTCGCCGGGAGTTCGGGGATTTCGAGCAGCGGCACCCCGCGCCGGTCCAGCAGGCGTCGCAGCTTGTCGAACCGGAGCCGCGGCGTGAAGCGCCCGTACCGGGCCCGCAGCGCCCCGTCGACCAGGGTGCGGTCCCGGTGGGCGAGCCGGTGCACCTGCAGGGTGAAGTGGTGGCCCGACCAGGGGTCTTCGGCCGAGGCGCGGTCCCAGAAGAACTCGGCGAGGCCGTAGTCACGGCACATGCTGCGGCGCCCGAAGACGTTCTCGGCGAAATCCGGCCCCAGCACCCCGGTGACCCGGTCGGGTGAGCTCGTGGGGCCCACGCCGAGCACGGTGCCGGTGGTGACGACGTCGACGTAGAACGCCAGAGAGTGCGGGGTCACAGCCTGATCCTCGATGCGGTGCGGTTCGGTGCGGCACGGCGTCCGCCGTGACCTGCGGCGCAGCGCCGTGCTCGCGCTCACCGGATTTCACCGGGAAGCGCGAGCACCTTCCGTCCCCGCCTACAGGCGCGGGGTCGCGTCCCGGTTGCCCGCGGCCCTGAGCCCGGCGACCGTGAGCGCCACGACCAGCAGTGCGGCCAGCGTAGCGGCCACCGCCGTCAGCGTCGGAATCGGTGCTGTCACCCCGTCGGGCCGCAACACATAGGCCAGCGTCGTGGAGTTGACCCGGTCGTCCACCAGGTGACCGAGGGTCAGCGCGCCGGCGATCAACGTGCTCACCACGGCCACGACCGGCGACGCGGTCAGGCACAGCGCCACGCCCGCGAGCGCGCAGACGACGGACACCCCGAGCGCGGCGAAGAGGCCGACGGTCGAGGCGTCCGACCAGTTCACCGGGAAGTGCGCCGCGGCACAGAGCAGGAGCAGCACGCCCGCCGTCCGGCGCAGCCACAGCAAGGGCGCCTTGTCCTGCACCGCCGCGGCCTCCGCGTCCTGCGCGGGTGCGGCGGCCGGGGCCTGCGCGGGGTGACCCGCCTCGGCGCCGGTGGGCGGCTCGAGCGGCGCGGCCGGGGCCTTGGCCGCGAGGTTGTCGGCTTCCTTGTGCTCCCTGAGGCTGCCGATCAACTGCATCAGGTCCTCGACGGACCTGGTCGTGCCCGCGGCGTGCACCGCCTCGGCGCTGGTGTGCGCGTCGTGCGGCGGGCGGGACAGCAGGTGGACGAGACGGCTCACCTCCGGGACGGGCCGTTCCTCGGCGGCGTGCCGAATGGCCTCGTCCATGTGGTCGGCCGGGTGCTCGGGCGGGCCGAGCAGCTCCACCAGGCGGGTGACGTCGTCGACGGAGCGGGCCACGGCTGCCAGGCGAAGCACCGAGGCGGCGGTTGTCACGCCGTCAGGCGACTGCTCCAGGAGGGTGACGAGGTCGACGACGTCGTCCAGGGGCCTGGACACCACGGCGACCCGTATGAGCTCTTCCACCGCGTCGTCGTGAACGCCGGGCGCCTCCAGTTCCAGGGCCTCGTCGTCGATGCCGGGCGCCCCTCGCGGGGGCCCGTCGTCGTCGGCGTACTCGGCTCGCTCCGGCGGCACGTCCTCGGTGTCGTGGTCGAGTTCCTGCGGCCACGGGGCGGGCGGGTGGGCAGGTGGAGCGCCGAGCTGCGCGGTGCCCCAGTGAAGCGATGTCGACACCAGAGGTTCGCCGGTCCCGGAAGTATCCCCCGCGGCAGAGAATGACTCAGCGGCCATTTTCGCTTCTCCATTCCAGCGGGACGTCCTCGCCCCGCACGTGATCGTGTCTCCCGTTCTATGCACGCTTCCTCCACCCCGCCACCGGAAAGAGCCGCCCGGCGGAGCCGGATCGACCCCCGCGGGAACCTTCCGCCGGCCCAGGGTCTCTGCAAAGAGTGGGAACCCACGCGTCGCACCACGAGAAGCGAAGGGGCGAGGATGCACTCCGGCAGGAGCAGCGGAACCGGCAGGGACGCGGCGTTCAGCGCCTTCATGGCCGCCCGGTACGGCTCCCTCGTCCGCACCGCACGCCTGCTCACCGGCTCCACGCCCCGGGCGGAGGACCTGACCCAGGAGGCGCTTTTGCGCACCTACCGTGCCTGGCACCGCATCGGCGCGGCCCAGGCAGCGGAGGCCTACACCCGTACGACGATGGTCCGGCTGCTCATCAAGGACAGACGGCGGCGCTGGAGCGGGGAGATCCCGGCGCCGTGGCTGCCGGATGTGCCCGAGCCCGGCCACGAGGAGCAGGTCGCCACCCGCGTCGCCGTGCGCGAGGTGCTGCGGACCCTGCCCCCGCCGCAGCGTGCCGTGCTGGTCCTGCGCTACTACGACCAGCTCTCCGAGCGGGAGACCGCCGAGGCACTCGGCTGTTCACCGGGCACCGTGAAGAGCCGGGCGGCGCGCGCTCTGGCCGCGCTGCGCACCCGGGGATTCCTTGTCACCGTGTCCGAGGAGAGGGGCCGCAGCGATGACTGAGGACGAACAGGTTCGGCAGTTGCTCGTCGCGGCCGCCGAACCGGAGGGGCCGCCGCCCGCGCCCCCGGGATCCGCGTTCACCGCACGGGCCAGGCGCGCCCTGAACCGGCGCCGAACCGCCCTCGGCGCGGGGGCGGCCGCCTTGATCACGGCGGTCGCGGTGGCCGTGCCCGTGGCCCTGGACGGTCTCCGCGACAAGGGGACACCACCGGCGGCGTCCGCCGACTGCGTACGCCAGACGGGGCAGACCATCCGCGCCCAGCGGGCCGAGGGGTACCTGCCGTTGCGGGTCGCCGTGCTCAGCGACCGGCGCGTCCCCGTGGACGACGGACTGACCCAGGGCTTCGGCTTCCGCGTCAAGGCCCGCGAGAGCCTGTCGCAGAACCCCCCGCCCTCCGGCACCCTCACCGTCTCCAACCCGCTGCACCCCGAGGTGATCCCCGACGCCGAGGATCTCGTCCTGATGCTGCGCCCCGCCAAGCGCCAGGGCACCGAAGGGGAGCGCATCTTCGAGGTGGCGTCACAGAACGCCTACGCCGTCACCGGCGAGGGCCGCGTGGACCTCGCGTGCGGCGGCAGCGCGACGGTGGAACAGCTGCGTGCCGCGGTGACCGCCGCCTACGAGTAGCGGCCACCGCGGCACAACAGGTGTACGTCCGATCAGGCCGGCGTCAGGTGCCGTAGGCCCAGAAGGCCTGGCCCTGGGCGGAGTCGGAGTTGAGGATGTCGATCAGCGGCTTGTTCTTCTGCTCACCGCCGGGCGAGCTGTGATAGCTCAGCAGCGGCATGCCGTCGGCGTTCCAGTCGAAGGCAGTCACCATCATGGTGTGGTCGGGGACGCCCTCTCCCCCATAGCCCTTGACGTCGTACTGCACGACGTCCGCGATGCGCACGTCCCACACGTTCTTCAGCAGGTCCACGCGCTTGGACTCATTGACCGCGTAACGCTGCCAGTTGGTCGCGCCGCCCCAGGTGTAGCTGTGCTGCGGGCGGCAGTACCACTCGCCGTCGCACCAGTCCTTCCACCACCAGGCCGAGTCGCTCTGGTAGAAGCCCGACTGCTCTGCCCAGCCACCGGTGCGCAACGCCCAGGAGACGAAGGTGGTGCAGTCGTCCTCGTCAGGGGTGTACGGCAGCTTGTCGCGGTCCTCCAGGGCATAGCGCAGCGCCCAGTCGACCATCTTCTGGTAGTCGAGCCCGTCCGGGATCTCCTTGGTCTCGTTGCCCTTCGAGTCGCCCACCCTCTTGGCGTTGGCGGCCTTGCGCTGCTCCGCCGTCTTGGCCAGCCCCGTCTTGAGCGCCTCGGTGGTCTTCACCGCGGTGCGCATCTGGGCCTGCGACAGCTTCTTGGGCGTGTTCATCCCGGTCGGGTCCTTGGTGACCAGGGCGGACAGCTGCCAGGTGCCGTCGACGTGCGTGAACGTCAGCTCGTGGCGCGCACGGTAACTGTACGGCTCCACGTCCGCCTCGGCGTAGGTGTAGCGGGTCCGCTCCTCGACGCTCAGCCGCGCGGAGTCCGTGCCCTTGGCGCCCTTGCGTACGTTGCCGAGCGGCGTGACCTGCGTCGACACGGCCGAGAAGCGCACGCCGGTCTGTTCGGCGAGCTGCTTCTGCTGCTCGCGTGCGGTCATCCGGTCGTCGCGTGCTTTCGCGAACGCGCCGGCCACATCGAGCTCGCCCGCCGCCTTCGCGGCCTTGGCCGCCTCCGGCGCCGAGCCCTGGACGCGCAGGGAGTTCTCCCCGGTGAGATAGGTCTGCGCCGTTTCGACGAGTGCGTCGCGGGCGCGGTCGGTGTCGGACGGTGCGGCTTGTGCCGGCGCGGTGGCGAGAACGCCCCCCGCGAGACCGGCGATCGCGGCGGCGGTCAACGCCCGCCGCCATGCTGTGGTTTGTGTCGCCATCAGTTCCCCCTGTGGCATGGCCCCCTTGAGCGCACAACCCGCACCCAAGGGGAGCGAAACAACAGTCGTTGTGCGATGCGCCACGAACGTAGCAAGGGACAGATAAACTTTGACATGCGCATTGCTAAACGGGGATTGCTGGACGTAACTGGTGCTCATTTCCGGGCATACGCGAACAGGCCCTGCCCCGCGGGGAGTTGTCTGCGGCTGCGGGTAGGGTGATCACATGAGCAATCGGGGGAACACACTCAAGGTCACAGCCGTACTGGTGCTGTCGGCACTCGCACTGACCGGCTTCAGCACGGGGCGAGGCCACGGCGGCGGCAGTCGCCACAGCGGCGGAGGCGGCGGAGGCGGCTGCAGCAGTTCGAGCCAGGACCACGACAGTTCGTCGTCGAGCAGCTCCGGGTCATCCGGATCCTCGGGCTCGACGTCGGGTTCCGGTTACGACGACGATGACGACAGTTACGGCAGCAGCGGCTCCGGGAGCAGCACAGGCGGCGGCTCCTACAACCGGCCGCCGACCCACGACTCCACGTCCTCCGGCGCGTCGAGCTCCTCCGGCGGAAGCCAACTGGACGACGCGAAGGCCAAGTTGGTGTCCTGCGCGACCGCGAAGGAGCCGTACGCGACGGTCAAGGTCACGAACGGCAACGCGAAGACGGGCCGCTTCTGGGTGTCGGTCACCTTCGTGGACGCGGACGGCATCACGGTCATCGAGGAGAGCGAGGAGGTCAAGGTGGCCGGAAAGGGCAAGAAGACCACCCGCATCGAGATCGGCGGCGAGGGCCTGGCCGCCTCGGTCGCCCGCTGCGACGTCGACCCGCGGGCCCTCCCCGTCGCCGGCTGATCCGGCGTACTGCGACATGGGCTCGGGCAAGCACAGCCTGGACCGGTCGACGAACCCGGAGCTCTGGGCGTACCTGGAGTCGCTGCGCCCGGGCGAGATCCTCACGGGCAGGGTCGCGGCCATCGAACGGTTCGGGGTGTTCGTCGCACTGGACGAGGGCCCCGCGCATCCCCTCTTCCCCGGGGTCGGCTTCATCACCTTCCCCGAGCTGTCCTGGCACCGCATCGAGGCGGCGGAGGAGGTCGTCGAGGTCGGGCAGAGCGTGGCCGGTGAGTTCCTCCAGTTCGACGAGTGGAACCTGGAGGCCAGACTGTCCCTGCGGGCGCTGCGGCCGGACCCCTTCCAAGAGTTCGCCGACCGCACCCCGGTGGGCGCGCGGCTGGCCGGGCGGGTCACCAAGCTGATCCCGTTCGGCGCCTTCGTCCGGGTCGCCGAGGGGATCGAGGGGCTCGTCCACGTCACCGAACTCGCGTGGCCGCCCGTGGAGAACCCGGAGGACGTCGTCCAGGTCGGCGACGAGATCGTTGTCGTGGTCACCGAGATCGACCGGGAACGACGCCGGCTGACCCTGTCCCTGCGCCAGGCCGCCCCTCCCGGGTGAGACGGGCCGGCCCGTCGTCCGCGACCCGGAGCTGCGAGGGTGTCGTCATGAATGCCGCCTCGGGAAGTGAGCCCGTTCGCCACCTGGACACCGGGCACTGGCTGGCCCATTTCGCCGGCCGGATACTGGTGGTCTGCCCGTCGTGCGGGGGCCGCGCGGTCGTGGTTCCCCGGCCCGGTCTCCCGGCGCACCGGTACTCCAGCGAGCTCCTGTTCCAGCCGAGGCGTCTGGCCTGCGGCGGGTGCGGGGCCGTCGCCGACTGGGAAGCGGAGGTGCGGGGTGCCGGCCTGATCGGTGCGGTACTCCGCGGCAGCGAGGACCCGTTCTTCGGGCGGCCGCTCTGGCTGCAGACCCGCTGCGTGGGCCGGATCTTGTGGGCGTACGACGAAGAGCACGTCGAAGCGCTGACCGCCTACGTCGGCGCCCGCCTGCGCGAGCGCGGGCACCCAGGGGTGCGGGAGTCCCCCTGTTCGGGACGGCGCCCGGAAGGCCCTTGGACCCTCTCGTGCGGCGTTCCCAGCTTTGGCCGTCCAAATCACGCTCAGCGACGCCAGTTGTGGCGTTCCCCCTCTCCGGGCGGGGCCAGGACACAGACACCGTGGTAACTTCCGTATACAAGGTGTATGCGATCTCTGGGGGTAGTGGTGGCGTCGGGTCGGGAGAAGGCGTACGCGTACCTCAAGGAGACCGTGCTGACGGACCCGGCGATGCAGGGCGAGTTCCTCTCCGAGCAGGACATCGCCGATCGCATCGGCGTCTCGCGCACCCCGATCCGCGAGGCGCTGCTCCTTCTGGCCGCCGAGGATCTCGTCGAGTTGGTGCCCAAGCGCGGGGCGCGGGTGGCGCCGCTGTCCGGGCGCGAGATCACCGAGCTGATGCAGTTGCGTGGGATCGTCGAGCGGTACGCGGCGCAGCACGTCATCGGCTCGGGGCAGGCGCCGGTGCGGGAGTTGGGCGCGTTTTTGGAGCGTCAGCGTGCGCTGAGCGGGCCGGACCAGGCCAAGGAGTTCATCGACGTGGATCACCTCTTCCACTCGTCTCTCGTGGCGGCCGTGGGCAACACCCTGCTCGACCGGCACTACGAAGGGCTGCGCAGCCGCCAGGTCCGGGCCGGCGTGGTGGCTCTCTACAACCAGCAGGGCCGCCAGGAAGCAGTGCTCGACGAGCATCGTGCGATCGTCGACGCGCTGGCGGCCGGTGACGCGCGGGCCGCCTGCGCCGCCATCGACAGCCACCTGGAGTCGACACTGAAGGTGCTGCTCGCCGGGTAGACAGGCCCGATCATGGGGGTTGGGGTCAGCGGGTTTCCCCCAGCCTGCGGTTGGCCAGCACGGGGATGTTCTTGCGGACCGCCGCGACCTCGTCGGCGTCCACCTCGACCACCGTGAGTTCGGGCTGCGCCCCCAGACGACGGCGTACGGTCCCGTCGGGTCCGACGAGCATGCTGTGCCCCACTCCGGTGGGCGCCTTGCCTCCGGCCGCCGCTGCCCCCGACGCCGCCGGGTCGGCCTGGTCGACGGCCGCGACCCACAGCGTGGCGTCCAGGGCACGGGCCCGCACCAGCAGCTCCCACTGATCGACCTTGCCGGGGCCCGCACCCCAGGATGCGGCCAGCAGGGTCGCGGTGGCCCCCGCGTCGGCGTGGGCCCGGAAGAGCTCCGGGAACCGCACGTCGTAGCACGTGGCCAGGCCCAGGCGTACGCCGTCCACGTCGATGGTCACCACCCGCGAGCCGGCGGCCACGGTGTCGGACTCGGCGAAGCCGAACGCGTCGTAGAGATGGATCTTGTCATACGTCGCCTCGACACCGCGTCCGGTGGCCAGCAGGGTGTTGGTCACCCGGCCGCCGGGGGCCGGCGTGAACAGGCCCGCGACCACGGTGATGCCCGCTGCCTCGGCGATGGCGCGGACCTCTTCGGCCCAGGGGCCGTCCAGGGGTTCGGCGAGCGGCGCCAGGCGCGTGCCGAAGCAGGCCATCGACGCCTCGGGAAAGACGACGACATCCGCGCCGCTGTCCGCCGCGCGTGCGGTCCATTCCTTGATGAGGGCGAGGTTCTTGCCGGGCTCGGGGCCGGTGGTCAGCTGGCTCAGTGCGATGCGCACGGTGGGCTGCCTTTCGGATTCGAGGGTGGGGACGTCGGACGGCGACTTGCTTTCGGTGTCACGGGACACGAGCCGTGTCACGGGACACGAGCCGCGGGGGCGGCCTTCGGTGTGACCGTACCCGCGAGCAGCTCATCCTCCTTCTCGGCGTGGGCGGAGTCCCTGCCCAGCCAGAGGCCGATGAGCGTCACGGCGGCCGCGACGGCGAGGTAGAGCGCCAGCGGGACCCAACTGCCGTACGAGCTGAGCAAGGCGGTGAACAGCAGCGGGGCCACAGCGCCGCCGATGAGGCCCGCGAGGGTGTAGGCGAGCGAGGAGCCCGTGTAGCGCAGGCGGGGTGAGAACTGCTCGGCGACGAAGGCCGCTTGCGGGCCGTACATGAAGGAGTGGATGGCCAGGGCCACCACGACACCGCACATCAGCAGGAGCCAGCTGCCGCCGTCGACCACGAGGAAGAAGACGAACGGCCACACCCCCGCGGCGAGCGCGGAACAGCCGTACAGCAGACGCCGGTTGACCCGGTCGGACAGCGCCCCGGCCAGCGGGATGAGGAAGGTCTGCAGGAACGAGCCGACCAGGACGGCCGTCAGGGCGGAGCCGCGCGTCATGCCCAGTTCGTCGGTGGCGTAGGTCAGGACGAACACGGTGAACATCGCGTACAGCACATCGGGCGCGACCCGGCTGAGGATCGCGGCGCACAGGGCGCGGGGCTGGGTGGTGAAGACCTCGCGGATCGGGGCCTGCGGCCGGGATTCCTCGGCCTCCATCGCCTTGAAGACGGGGGTCTCCTCCAGCTTCGCCCGGATCCACAGGCCGAAGGCGACCAGCGCGCCCGAGAGCAGGAAGGCCACGCGCCAGCCCCAGGACAGGAACTGCTCCTCGGTGAGCAGCACGCCCAGGGCGGCCAGCACCCCGTTGGCCAGGAGGTTTCCGGCGGGCGGCCCGATCTGGGCGGCCGAGGCGTAGAAGCCGCGGCGCCGCGGATCGCCGAACTCACTGGACAGCAGGACGGCCCCGCCCCATTCGCCGCCGACCCCGACGCCTTGGGCGAAGCGCAGCAGGACCAGGGCGATGGGGGCGATGACGCCCGCGGTGCCGTAGGTGGGCAGGACGCCGATCAGGAACGTGGCCGCGCCGATGAGGACCAGTGTGGCGATGAGGACCTTCTTGCGGCCGATGACGTCGCCGAGGCGGCCGAAGACGAAGCCGCCGAGGGGGCGCGAGACGTACCCGACCGCGTACGTGGAAAACGCCAGGAGCGTGCCGGTGAGGGGGTCCTCCGAGGGGAAGAAGAGGTCGCCGAATACGAGGGCCGCGGCGGCGGAGTAGACGGCGAAGTCGTACCACTCAAGCGCGGTCCCGGTGAGGCTGGCGAAGAAGGCCCGTCGGATGCCGGAGCGGTCCGGTGCGGCCGCCGGTGGGCCCTGTGGGGTGTGCTGCATGCTTCCCGGTCCTTGCGTCGAGGGCGTGGAGGGCGTCGAGGGGACATCGACCTTCCGGCATACTTCTTGTATACAGGTCGTATGCGCAACCCCCGCGCCGGAAGTTGACCGTGTCGAGACCCCTGTCCGGACCCGCCTCACCCCTGCCCGGACCCGCGTCGAGACCCACCCCCTTTGGAGTGCCCCATGGCCGTGCTGACCTTCGAACTGCCCGACGGCTCCGCCCGTGACGTCGACGTCGTGCAGGTACTCAACGCCGGATACGCCGGGCGCAGGCAAGCCGATGTCGCCGCGCACGTCGCCGAACTCGCCCGGCTCGGCGTGCCCGCACCGTCGGTGACCCCGGCGCTCTACCCCGTCTCGCCCTACCTCGCCCAGCAGACCGACCGGGTCGCCGCCCCGCACGCGCACACCTCGGGCGAGGCCGAATGGGCGCTGGTCGTCGCGGACGGCGGCGAGCTGCTGCTGACCGCCGCCTGCGACCACACCGACCGCGACCTGGAGGTCCACGGTGTGGCCTGGAGCAAGAACGCGGCACCCGATGTGCTGGCCCGCCAGGCCTGGCTCCTGACCGACGTCGAGTCGCGCATCGACGAACTGACCTTGCGCGCCTGGGTCACTTACGCCGACGGCCGCGAGACGGAGATCCAGCACGGCACGCTCGCCGAACTCCTCACGCCCGGCTACTGGGCCGGCGTCCTGCGCGAGCGCGGCAGCCTGACGCCGGGCACCGTCCTGATCTCGGGCACCATCCCCATGGCCGAGGGCGTGGACCAGTTCGCCGAGGGGTGGCGCGTCGAGCTGGGCGACCCCGCCACCGGCAACACGATCCGGCTCTCCTACCAGGTGGTTCCACTGCCGGAGCCCATCGGCTGAGCGGGTACGCCCACGAAGGGGTCTACGGCCGCGCCCTCCCCTAGCGCACCAGGCGCGAGCCCAGGCGGGCGTCCTTCTCCGGGGCGCCGAGCGCGGCCGGGCCGAAGGAGCTGGTCCCGGCCGTCGTCAGGCCGGTGGCCGCGCCCTTGAACACCCAGGCGGCACCGGAGTCCCGGTACGTGCCGTCCTCCCCGGGGGCGGTGACGGTCAGGTCGGCCTTCTTGTCGCCGTTGACGTCGGCGAGCGAGACCTCGGCGCCGAACTTGTCGCCCTTCTCGGAGGCGCCGGGGACGCCGGGCGTGGTCTGGGTGAAGGACTGGGCGCCCTTGCCGCTGAGGCCGCTCCTGGCGCCCTTGAGCAGGACGACGTTGCCGCTGTCCCGGACGTTCTTGCCGCTCGCGGTGACGTCCTCGCCGGGGACGCCGACGGCGATGTCGGCGTAGCCGTCGCCGTTGACGTCGCCCGCACTGATCGAGGCGCCGAACTGGTCGCCGTCCTCACCCACGCCCGGGACGCCCGGGCTGTCCTGGGTGATCTTCACGGTGCGGGTGGCGGCGGGCCCGTTCTTGCTGCCGTAGTCGACGCGGACGGTGCCCTTGTCACCTTCGTTGTCGTCGTCGAAGGGGCCGTTGTCGCGGGTGACGAAGTCGCCGTAGCCGTCGCCGTCCACGTCCGCGACGGCGCCGCCCACGGAGGCCTTGAGATCCTTGGACGTGTGGCCGAGGCCGGACGCGCCGCCCTTCCAGAAGCGGCTGCCGAACGCCCGGTCCTCAAAGCTGTGGCTGGTGACGAGGTCGTCGACGCCGTCGCCGTCCATGTCGCCCGCGACGAACCCGTCCAGCTCGGGAAACGATTCGAACCCGATATCGTCCTTCCTGGCCGCCTCGCCGCCGCGCGTGAACGGCCCGTACGAGACGGTCATGCCGGGAGGGCCGCTCTCGGGCGTGGCCTTGTAATCGTGCGTCACCAGGTCGCGGTGCCCGTCGCCGTCGAAGTCGCCGACGGCCAGGGAGCCGACCGCGCCCGGCAGTCGGGCGGCCGCGTCCGTGAGCCCGGCGGCGGAGCTCCACAGCACCACGGTGCCGCCTGTACCGGCGCCGACGACCAGGTCGGTGTAGCCGTCCCCGTCGAGGTCGGCGGCGGTCAGCTCGCGGCCGAAGGCCCCGTACTTGCTGACGTCCCCGGGCACCCCCGCGCTGGACCGGTCGACGACCTTCCGGCGTGCCTGGTCGGCGCCGCGCTTCGACCCGTACACCACGGCCACGTACCCGGCTTCCTGCTTCCCGCCGACCGTCGCGTGCGCCGCTCCGAGCGCCAGGTCGGCGTACCCGTCCTTGTTGAAGTCGACGACCGGGGCCTTGTCCGCCTTCGCCCGGGGCGCTGCGGACGCGGTGGCGGTGCCTACCGCCAGCGGCGCGGCGATGGCGGCGGCCGCGATGGCGACGACGAGGGAGCGACGCACTGTTCCTCCTGAGACTGGTGGCCCTTCGGATCAGGTTGATCAGGGCCCGCAGAGAGGAGACAGCCGAGGTGACGCGAGGGTTGCACACCTGTGAACCACCAGAAACGGAATCCTTGCCTCAACCTGGTGGGGCCGGTCTGCCGCCTTCGCCGCCGGTCTCATGAGCGGCCTCCTGACCGCCGTCGCCCCGGAGGGCAGGCCAGGTTCGGGGCGGCTCCGTTCGGGGTGCGGCACACCGAAACGCGGCGCGCGCCGGGACAGTTGACCGGAGAGCCAGCGGGCGTCGGGCGGCTCTGCGGTCATCCAGCCGCTTACGCCCCCGCAACGACTCGGGCAGCAGCGGCCGGACGAACTCTTACTCAGCATCGGACAGTTCATGACGACGTATCACAACACCATGATCCACCAGCGGTGATCATTTGAAGACACTGCCTAGGGCACCGGCGCGGGCCCCTCGCGGGATTCCAGGGCGGCCGGGGTGACGTTCCTGAGGAACAGCACCGGCGTCGTCGCCACGGCGACCGCGAACACCGCGAACGCCAGGCGCATGCCGCCCAGTTCGGCCAGGAGGCCCACCAGGGCCGCACCGAGCGGCATGGCGCCGAAGTTGAAGAGCCGGGCTGCCGCGCCGTAGCGGCCGAGCATTCCGTCGGGGACCATGCGCTGGGTGATGGTGCGGGAGTTGACCGACCAAAGCGTGCCGCCCATGCCGCCGAGGAAGGCTCCGGCCGCCACCGCCCAGATGCTGGTGGTCAGGGCGGGCAGCGCCACCATCGCGATCGTGCCGATCAGGTCAGCGAACATCGCCCGCCGCGCGCCGAGCAGCCGGTTCACCCAGGACACGGCCACCGTGCCGGCCAGCCCTCCGACACCGAGGGCGCTGAACAGGATGCCGTACTCCTGCGGGCCGAGCTCCATGGCCTGCTTGGCGTAGAGCGGCATGAGCGCGAGCCATGCGCCCCAGACGGCGGAGAGCACGGCGACGACCACCGCGAGGGTGCGCAGCAGCCGGTCGTGCCAGAGGAAGCGCAGACCTTCGGCGATCCGGCTGTTGACCGAGACAGGAACCGCGTCTGGGGCGGGCCCGTCCGCCCGGAAGCGGCCCACCAGCAGAAGCAGGGCCAAGGCGGCGACGGTGTACGAGGCGCTGATCAGGCCCAGCGCGAGTCCCGTACCGGCGGCCAGCAGCAGCCCGCCGACGAAAGGCCCGGCGAACTCCTGGCCCACCGTCTCGGCCCCCACCATCCAGGTGTTCGCCCGCTCCCGCCCCGCCTCGGGCACCGCGGCCGGGACCAGCGCGGCGCCGGAGGTCGACGCCAGTACGTCGGCGACGCCGAGGGCCGCTCCGGCGGTGAAGAGCTGGCCGAGGGTGATCCCCGCGGTCACGGCGGAGACCGTGAGCCAGCCCATGGCGGCCAGCCGCATGGCGCTGGCGCCCCAGAGCAGCCACCGGCGGTCGAAACGGTCGACGAGCACGCCCATGTGCAGGGCGACGAGCAGCCAGGGCAGCGTGAGGGTCAGCGAGACGGCGGTTAACTGCGCGGGAGAGCCGGTGAGCGCGGCGGCGAGGAGCGGGAGCGCCATCTTCATCACGCCGTCGGCGAGGTTGGTCGCGGCGGTGAACCCGACCAGGACAGCGGTGTTACGAGGGCCGGGGTCCCGCGGGGGTCTGCGGCGGCCCGGGCCGCGCGGGGGCTTGCGATGACCGGGGTCTCGTGGGATGCGGCAGTGGCCTTTCCGCCTTGACGTGCCGAGATTCTTGCCGACGTCCGTCCGCTCGGGCACCGCCGTGGCCATGACCATCCCCTAACCATCTAACGCTTTAGCCGGTGAGAACACTCTGGCGCACGCGGCCCGCCGTCCACAACCGGTAAAACGCTTAGGCGGTAGAATGGCGAGGACCCGCGGGAGGTGACACACGCGATGCTGGAACCACCGGCCTCAGCCGTCTTGGTGGAGGCGTTCGCCAACACGGTCGACGTGGAAGAAGCGAGCGACGAGATCGCCACCCCGGCCGGCCTGTCCGGATGGCTGCGTGGCCGCGGCCTGCTCGACACGGCCGGAGAGATCCACACCGACGACCACGCGCGCTACATGGCCCTGCGCGCGGGCATCCGCGAGGAGTTGGGAGCCCACGTGGGCGACACCCCCGACCCGCGGTTGCTCGCCGCGGCCGACCGCGTGCTGGCCGAGCATCCGGTGCTCGTCACCGCGCGCGGCCACCTCACGCCCGCGCCGGGGCTGCCTCGGGAGCGCGGCCCGCTGGCCACTCTGGCGATCGCCTGGAGCGAGTTGGTCGTCACCGGGAACGCTCCCCGGCTCAAGCGCTGCGCGGAGCACACCTGCGGCTGGGTGTTCTGGGACGTGTCCAAGAACCGCAGCCGCCGCTGGTGCTCGATGAAGGTGTGCGGTAACCGCAACAAGTCCCGCTCCTACGCGTCCCGTCAGCGACAGACGCGCTGAGCCCGCCGGCACCTCAGGACGGGTCGAGGACACCCTCGCCGCGCGCCGCGGTCATGCGGTGGGTCATGAAGGGCCGGCTGGTGATGAACTCCCTGAACTTCAGCGCGGCTTCGGACAGGTAGCTGTCCCGGCCCCACACCAGGGTGAGCACCCGCTCGCAGCCGGGCGCGTCCAGGCGGACCCAGGCGACCCGTACCACTGCCGCCGTACCGGCCCGGCGGGACATGGCCGGGATGAGGCCGATGCCGAGACCCGCACTGATCATGTCCTGGCTGGCGCCTGGTTCGTCACCCTCACAGGACAGCACCGGGGTAAGCCCCTCGGCGGCGAACAGCCGGTCGAGCAGGGCGCGCTGCCAGTGACCCGGACGTGTGCTGACGAAGGGCTCGTCGGCGATCTCGGGGATCGTCACGCTTTCCCTGCCTTCGAGCCAGTGCCCGGGCGGCACCGCAAGGAGGACCTCCTCGCGTGCGAGCTCGACCGACTCGAGGTTCGCTCCGGTCAGCGGCTGTGAGGCGACGCAGAAGTCGACCTCCCTGGTGCGCAGCCGACGGTCCATCTCCTGCGCGGTCGACTGGAAGAGCCGTACGTCGGCACGGGGATGAGCGGCCCGGAAGCTGCCCACGAGGTGAGTGACCGTCAGCAGCGTCTCGGAAGCGACGTTCACTCGCCCGAGGCCGGTGTCACGAGCCTCGCTCACGGCTCTGCGACCGTCGTCCAGTTCGCTCAGGGCGCGCTCCACATGCCGCAGGAACATCGCTCCGTACGGATTGAGCCGGATGCGGCGCCCCTGCCTCTCGAAGAGGGGCGAGCCGAGCTCGGCCTCCAGGCGCGCGATGGTGCGGCTCAACGAGGGCTGGGCGACGTGCAGTTCCTGGGCGGCACGGCTGATGTGCTCGAAACGGGCGACGACCTGGAAGTAGCGCAACTGCAGAAGATCCATGGTCCACCTTCGCTCCGGCCGTCCGAGCCAACTCTCCTTTATGCCCTCAGGGTTATCTTCACATGGCAGAACAAGTCTTGGATCGCATAAGCGATCCTCTCTACGGTCTTCCTCAGAGCCACCGATCGGCACTTCTCCGGCAACTTTCGTCGCCCGGTCACCCCGTTCCCAGGAAGGTCCCGCCATGAGCGCTGCGGATCTGGCCCGACTCCAGTTCGCGGCCACAACAGGCATTCACTGGCTGTTCGTGATCCTCACCATGGGGCTCGTCCCCCTGGTCGCGATCATGCACACCCGGGCCGCGTACACCCGCGACCCCGCCAAAAAAGCCCTACGGGAGCGCATGACCCGCTTCTGGGGCCAGCTCTACGTCATCAACTACGCGGTCGGCATCGTCACCGGCCTGGTCATGGAGTTTCAGTTCGGGCTCAGCTGGAGCGGCCTGAGCAAGTTCGCGGGCAACGTCTTCGGCGCCCCGCTGGCCCTCGAAACGCTGATCGCCTTCTTCGCCGAGTCCACCTTCCTCGGCATGTGGATCTTCGGCTGGGGCCGCCTGCGCAGGGGCGTACACGTCACGCTCATCTGGCTGGTCGCCCTGACCGCGTACGCCTCCGGGTACTGGATCATGATCGCCAATGGCTTCATGCAGAACCCGGTCGGCTATGAAGTGCGGAACGGCGCGGCCTACTTGACCGACTTCGGCGCGCTGCTGACCAACTCCAGCGCCCTGGTCGCGCTCTTCCACATCGCGCTGGCCGCGTTGACGACGGGCGGCGTCTTCATCGCCGGTGTCAGCGCCTACCACTTCCTCCGGCGCACCAAGGAGAGCGAGCTGTTCCGCGGTTCCCTGCGTCTGAGCCTGTGGGTGGCCACGGTCGCCTCGTTCTTCGTCGTGGTCGTCGGCGAGATGCAGCGGCCCGTGATCGAGCGGACCCAGCCCATGAAGGACGCCGTCCTGGAGAACAGCGGCGTCGCCGAGGTGCAGGCACAACTTGTCAAGGAGCACGGGCCCGGTGACTACGTGCCCTGGCAGGACACGATGCGGATCTCGATGGACGCGATGACGATCATCGGCAACACCGTGTCCACCATTACGCTCATCGCCCTCATCCTGCTGTGGAGGAACCGGCTGGAGCGCTGGCGGCCCGCCCTGTGGGTGCTGGTCGCGATGGTCCCGTTCCCCTTCATCGCCTCCGTGGGCGGCTGGGTCGTCCGCGAGGTCGGACGTCAACCCTGGCTCGTCTACGGAGAGTTGACGGTCGAGGAGGCTCTCTCCCACGTGAGCACGACCGCACTGGCCGTGTCCTGCACCGTCTTCATCGCCGTTTTCCTCGCCCTGGCGGTGACGAACTGGACCCTCATCACCCGCTTTGCCCTCCGTGGCCCCGAGGCCACGCAGCTCGGCTCCACCGAGCCGCTCCCCGAGCACCTGCCCGAGGGCCCAGAGGGCTCCACCGACGAGAAGCAGCCGGTCCCGGCCTTCTGAAGCTGCCGACCGCAACGGAAAGTTGAGCGAAATGACTCTGGAGACCGCCTGGCTGGCCCTCCTCGGCCTGCTGCTCGCCGGGTACTTCGTACTCGGCGGCTATGACTACGGCGTACAGATGCTGCACCCCTTCCTCGGCGACCGGGACGGCCGGGGCGACCAAGGCGGCCGAGACGGCCGAGACGGCCGAGAGCGTCAGGATGATCAGGACAAGCACACCGGCCGCAGCTCCGCACTCGACGCCATCGCCCCGTTCTTCCTGGGCAACGAGGTCTGGCTGGTCGCCTTCGCCGGCGTTCTGTTCGGTGCCTTCCCGCACCTCGAAGGCACCCTCCTGCCCGGCCTGTATCCCCTGATCGTCACGATCCTCGTCGGCCTGGTCCTCGGCAACGCGGCCGTCCAACTGCGTCGTCGCGCACGCGGCGTTCGCGGACGCCGCTGGTGGGGAGCGCTGATCGTGTTCGGCGGGGCGGTGCCCGCGGTGTGCTGGGGGCTCGTCGTGGGCCTGCTCCTACGGGGCGTTCCGCGCCGCGCCGACGGAAGCTTCCACATCGGGTTCAGTGATGTGTTCTCGCCGTTCACGCTGGCCTGCGGCGCCACCACCGCACTGCTCTTCGCAGCGCACGGCGCCGCCTTCGTCTCGGTGCGATCCGCCCCCGATCTCGACTCACGGACACGGAAGTTGGGTGCCGTCCTGCTCCGTGGGGCCGCAGCCGTAGGCTCCCTCGCGCTCCTCCTCACGTTCTTCGGGGCGGGCGCCTCGATGACGAACCGCGCCACATCGGGTGTCATCGCCGCCCTGTTCGCGGCGGCGCTCGCCGGCGCCTGGTGGTCCTTCGCCCGCGGACACGACATCGCGGCCTTCGCCGCCACGTGCTGCGCGACGGCGCTGCCCGTACTGCTCGTGGGCGCGGGCCACTACCCGTACCTCCTGATCACCACGGCGGGCGAGGGACTGACCATCGGGCACGCCGTCACGGACACCGCCACGCTCAAGATCCTGAGCGCGTTCGGGGTCCTCGTGGTCCCGACGATCCTCGCGTACCAGACGTGGAGCTGGTGGGCCTTCCGGGGCCGGACGGGCCGCCGTCACCCCAGCTACTTCTGACCCCGGCAAAGCAGCGGACCGGGGAAGCACCGCACAAGTGAAGCACCGCCCAGGGGAAGCCTTGAGAAGGAAGAGAGGGTCGCGGGATGAAGCCCGTCGAACGACGTCTAATGCGTGAACTGCCTTTGCTGCGCCGCCACATGACGTACTCCTCGGCGCTCGCGTTCCTCGCCGCCGGACTCACCGTCACCCAGGCCGTCCTGCTGGCGGCGATCCTCGCGGACGGCTTCGACGGGCGTCCGTTCCGCCTCACGCCACTGGCCGCGCTGGCCGCTGTCATGGCGTTGCGCGCGCTGCTGACCTGGGTTCGCGGTGTGCTCGCGCAGCGCGCCGCGGCCGACGCCAAGTGCGCCATGCGCGTACGGATCACCGGTCGGCTGCGGCACACCAACCCTCTGGGGCTCACTGCCGGGCGTCATGGCGAGACGGCCACGGTGCTGACCCGAGGCCTCGATGCCCTGGACGCGTACGTCGTCGGCTACCTGCCCACCATGGCGGCCACCGCGGTGGTACCCCTCACGGTGGTCGCGTGGCTGGCGTGGACGGACTGGGCCTCCGCGCTGATCACCGTCGTGACGCTGCCGCTGATCCCCGTGTTCGGGGCGCTGGTCGGCGCCCACACCGCGCGGCGCACCGCCCGGCAATGGCAGTTGCTGTCCAGGCTGGGCGGCCACTTCCTGGACGTGGTGGCCGGGCTGCCGACACTGCGCGCGTTCGGGCGCGATCGGCATCAGGCGCGTGTGGTGCACGAGATGGCCGACGCCCATCGGAGGGCCACCATGCGCACGCTGCGCGTGGCGTTCCTGTCCTCCCTCGTCCTGGAAACGGTCGCGACTCTCTCCGTGGCGTTGGTGGCCGTTCCGGTCGGGCTGCGGTTGCTCGACGGAGAGATGGACCTGCGTACGGCCCTCGTCGTGCTGTTCCTGGCTCCCGAGGCCTATCTGCCGCTGCGCGCGGCTGGGGCGGCGTTTCACGACAGCGCCGAGGGCATGGCTGTCGCCGAGCGGGTCTTCGCCGTCCTCGACGAGGCCGACTGTGATGCCGAGGCCGGGACCGTGCCCGACACGCACACCCACACCGAGGCCGAGGCCTTTGCCGGTGCCGGTGCCGGTGCCGATGGCGGTGCTGGTGCCGATGGCATTGCTGCTGCCGCGGATCCGCGCGGCCGTGCCGCAGCCGACGCCACCGGTGGCCGCGACGTGTCCCCGGCGCGCGCCGCCCGTCAGGCCCCGGTGCCCGACACCCGCGCGGCAAACCTGCGCCTGGAGAACGTCACGGTCCACTACCCGGGCCGCGCCACCCCCGCCCTCAGTCACGTCTCGCTCTCCCTGCGGCCCGGCGAACGCGTCGCCCTGGTCGGGCCGAGCGGCGCGGGCAAGTCCACGCTCCTCGCGCTGCTCCTCGGCTTCACCCGCCCCGCGTCGGGCCGTGTCACCGTCGGCGGCACCGACCTCGCCGCCCTCGACCCCGACCGATGGCTCACCCAGGTGACCTGGGTGCCACAACGCCCCCACTTGTTCGCGGCCTCCGTCGCGGACAACATCCGCCTGGCGCGCCCCGACGTGAGTGACGCGGAGGTGCGCGGAGCGGCACGCGCCGCTTACGCCGGTCGCTTCATCGAGGAACTGCCCCAGGCGTACGACACGATGCTGGGCGAGCACGGCGCGGGACTGTCCGCCGGCCAGCGCCAGCGGATCGCCTTGGCCCGCGCCTTCCTCAAGGACGCCCCCGTACTGCTCCTGGACGAACCGACGGCCCACCTCGACCCCGAGAGCGAGGCCTGCGTCACGCGCGCCACAGTGCGCCTCATGCGCGGCAAGACCTCGGTCGTCGTCGCCCACCGCACGAGCCTGCTGCCGCACGCCGACCGGATCATCACCGTAGAGGCGGGCCTCATCACTCCGGCCAAAGCTGCCCCTGCACCTCAACTCGCTCTCGTCGAGGGCCTGGTGACCCCATGACCCGCCACGCCGACGCCACCACGCCCGCTCCTGCCCCTGTACGCACGCCGCGCTCCACGCTCCGTCTTCTGGGCCACCTCCTGCCGTACTGGCGCCGCCTGTTGCCCGCTGCCCTCGCCTCGGCCTGCAGCGAGTTGGCGGCCGCCGCGCTGATGGCCACCGCCGCCTGGCTGATCACCCGCGCGGCCGAACAGCCGCCGCTCGCCTCGGTGAGTCTGGCGATCGTCGCCGTGCGGGCCCTGGCCCTGGGACGCGGAGCGCTGCGCTACGCCGACCGGTTGCTGGGCCACGACGGAGTGCTGCGGGCCGTCGCAGGCTTCCGTACGCGGGTGTACGAGGCCCTCGTGCCCCTCGCTCCCGCGGGCACCCCCGCTTTCCGCAGCGGCGACCTGCTCACCCGTCTGGTCGACGACGTCGACGCCGCGCAGAACCTCTTGCTGCGGGTGCTGATCCCCGGGGCAGCCGCCTGTACGGTCGCCATCGGCGCCACGGCCATGGCCACGGCGGTGCTGCCGCAGGCGGGTGTGCTGCTCGGGTTGCTGCTGGCCGCGGCGGGGGTTCTCGTGCCCGCCCTGGTACTCACGCTGTCCCGCCGGGCGAGCCGCGCGGACAAGCGGGCGCGCGCCGAACTCGCCGCTCTGACACTGGATTTGACCCAGGGAGCGGCGGATCTCGCCGCGTACGGGGCCAGGGCTCGCGCCCACGAGCGGAACCTCCGCGCCTGCGCCCGGATCGCCGCGCTGGAGCGCCGGGCGGCCTGGACCACTTCGGTCGCCTCCACCACGATCCTGCTCCTCCAGGCCGCGGCGACGATCGGCGTGACCTGGCTCGCGCTGCACGCGCACGCGTCGGGGGAACTGCCCGCCGTGCACCTCACCGTCCTCGCAGTCCTCGCGCTGGTCTCCTTCGAGGCGCTGACGCCGTTGCCCGCTGCCGCGCGGCACCTCACCGAAGCGCGGTTCAGTGCACGCAGGTTGGCCGATCTCATGGACACACCACCACCGGTCACCGACCCACCCGCGCCGGCCCCGCTCACCCTCCGCGCACCGGTCGGCGTGGACATCACCGACCTGCGCGTACGTCACACTCCCGACGGCCCTTTGGTCCTGGACGGAGTGAGTCTGCACCTGCCGCCCGGCCGCCTCACCGTCCTCCAGGGCGCCAGCGGCTCCGGCAAGTCGACGCTGATCGCCGCGCTCATGCGGTTCGTTGCCTACGAGTCCGGGAGCATCCGTGTCGGCGGACGCGAACTACGTGACTGCGCGGGCGCCGACGTCCGCCGTGCGATCACCGGCATGACGCAGGACGCCCACGTCTTCCACACCACCATCCGCGCCAATCTCCTCCTGGCCCGCCCGGCGGCCACCGACACCGAGCTGCGCGAAGCCGTCCGCAAAGCCCGACTCCTGACCTGGATCGAATCCCTGCCGGACGGCTGGGACACCCTCCTCGGCGAGAACGGCTCCGCCATGTCCGGCGGCCAGCGTCAGCGCCTGCTCCTGGCCCGGGCCCTGCTCGCCGACCCACCGGTCCTCGTCCTCGACGAGCCCACCGAAGGCCTGGACCCGGAAACCGCCGACGCCGTCCTCACCGACATCCTCCAAGCCACCCAAGCCCGCACCACACTCCTGATCACCCACCACCTCTCGAACCTCCCCGCAACCGCCCAATCCCTCACCCTCACGGAGGGCCGCATCCAATCCCCCACGGCACACCCCCATGCCTGACCTGATTGGATCCCCGCATGACGAAGTGGCCGCAGCTCAGCCACGCCTACGGCTCCGCGGGGGACATCCCCGGCCTGCTGGAGCGGCTCGCATCCCATCTCGGGTGAACGCCGTCTCCACCAGGTGGGTAGGCGATCGGCGCCGTCATGGACAGCCTCAAACCCTGCACTACAGTTGCCCGACCATGGCCGACCTCCTCGGAATCAACCATCTGTCCCTGTCCACGACCGACCTCGATCAACTCGTCTCCTACTACACGGACTTGCTCGGCGCCACGCTCGCCTTCGAGCGTGCGGCGACCTCGTCTGATCCGCGGATCGCGGTCCTCGACGTCGGCGGAGACGATCACTTGATGATCGTCGAGACGCCCTCAGCCGCTGCCGCCACTGATCTCGACCCTCTGGGTCAGGCGGGGTGGGGGCTGCGCGTGGGAACCCATGCGCAGTTGTGTGAGGTTCGCGAGCGCATCTTGGGTGCCGGGTGGGCGGTCGCGCCCATCGAGACGCTGCCCACCCAGTGGACGATGACGGCTCGGGACCCCGACGGGCGGCCCGTGGACGTACGCGCCCATCGGCCCCGCACGGACCGGTCGATGCTGGTGCGCTGATGAGGTGCCGTCGGTGCCGGGCGCGCCACGGAGACCCGGCCACCTGGTGGTGGGCGGGCCTCCGTTGTTGGCTGGGTCGGTCAGCAGACCGCGGTGCGGTCGTATCGGCCGCCGAGGGTGTGGAAGTACGCGCTGTGCTTGTTCGGAATGGACTGGCAGGAGGTGTCACGCCAGTTGTGCACGATGATCTTGATGCGCATCGTCTTTCCGCAGTTGTTGTACGGCCAGGACTGCATGCCGCCGTCGGCGTTGTTCACGTAGCTCCGCTCGATGCACGCGGGCGCGGTTCCACCCGCCGCGGCCTGCGCGGGAGCCGCCATGGCCGGGGTCGCGCCCAGGGCGCCTGCCACCACCACGGCAGCCGTTCCGATGATGGCCTTGTGCTTCGTCGTCAGCATTGCCGCATCCCCCAGTTTCTGTTCCGTGCCGTGTGCACGGAACTGGTCGACTCCGAAGCTACGGACCGCGCGGATCACAGGCGTCATGTGCAGGTTTGACATCTGCCGTAAACCGTCGCGGTACCCCGTACCGCGGCGGTTGGAGATCCGGTGCCGGCGCACAGGTGCCGGAGCTGGCCACTCCGCTTCGCGTCACATTGACAGGTCTCTGTCGACATGTTGCTATAAGGCGCCGCTCAGCCGGACTTGCGTACCTGACTCGGGGGCTCGCCGCCCGGGCGCCGGCCGGAGCGACGCACCGGCCGCATCGACGGCCACCTGACCGGGGGTGGCGCCCCCGAAACCGGAGCGAGGAAGAACCATGCCGCAGCGCGCCGCGACCATCGTCGGCGGCGGGATCGGCGGCCTCGCCGCCGCCATCGCCCTGCACCGCCGCGGTTGGCGCGTCGAAGTGCTGGAGCGTGCCCCGCAGTTCACCGAGATCGGCGCCGGGATCTCCCTGTGGCCGAACGCCCTGCGCGCGCTCGACGTGCTCGGCCTGGCCGACACCGTCCGGGCGCTCGGCGCCGTCGAGGCATCCGGCGGCGTACGCGACCGCCGGGGCCGCTGGCTTTCCCGTACGGACAACGGGGAGCTGGCCCGGCGCTTCGGCCACCCCCTGGTGGTCCTGCACCGCGCGGACTTGCTGCGGGCGCTGGCCGGGGTGTTGCCCGCCGACAGTCTGCGGCCGGCCAGCGAGGTGTCATCGGTCCGCGACGACGGCGACGGCCTGGTCGTCGCCCACCCCGGCGGTGAGTCCCGGCCCGACCTCGTGATCGGTGCCGACGGGCTGCGCAGCGCGGTCCGCGGCGCGCTCTGGCCCGATGCGGCCGGCCCGCGCTACGCCGGGTACTCCGCCTGGCGCATGGTCACCGAGCCCCTGACCGAGCCGCCCGCCGAGGGCGCGGCGACCTGGGGCCGCGGGGAGAGGTTCGGCTACACGGCGTTGCCGGACGGGCGCATGTACTGCTTCGCCACCGCTTCGCTGCCCGCGGGAACGACCGCCGACACGTCGGAGTACGAGGAGCTGCTGCGCCGGTTCGGGGCGTGGCCGGATCCCGTCCCCGCCCTCCTGGCCGCCGTCCCCGCCCCCGCGGTGCTGCGCCACGACCTGTACGACCTGCCGCCGCTGCCCTCCTTCGTCCGCGGCCGGGTCGCGCTGCTCGGCGACGCGGCGCACGCCATGACCCCGAACCTGGGGCAAGGCGCGTGCCAGGCCCTGGAGGACGCGGTCACGCTGGCCCACTGCCTCGACGGCACCTCGCAGGTGGCCGACGCCCTTCGCTCGTACGACCGGCTGCGTCGCCCGCGCACCCAGGCCATCGCGCGCCGCTCCGCCCGGCTCGGCACCCTGGGCCAGCTGTCCTGGCCACCGGCCGTGCTGCTGCGGGACACGGCAGCCCGGCTGATACCGACGCGGGTGACGCTGCGTTCCATGACGCCCGTACTCGGCTGGAGCGCACCCGGTGACCAGGAGACCGCCACGACGGGGAACGAGAGCCGCTGATGCCGGACTGGACCTATCAGCCACTGCGGGGCGCGGCAGCCGCCGTCCTCGGAGTGCGGCGTTCGCAGCGAACCGCCCTGCGCATCCTGGCCTCGATCGGCTCCCGGCCCGCCGGTGCGCGGCTGATCGCCCGGGGGTTCGGCCACCGCCATCCGCCGCGCCGGCTCGCGGGCGAGATCGCCGGTGTGCCCGTGGCCGTCCGTCTGGGCATATCCGTCCCGCCCTCACTCGCCCGCGACACGGTCCGCGCGATGTCCCCGCTGGGGGCCGGTGTCGTCGAGGTGGCTCCCGTCTCGGCGGCTGACGTGGCGACCGTGCGCGAGGCCGCGGCGAACCGCTCGATCCCGGTGGTCGTCGGGGCCTGCGACCCAGAGGCCGAGGCCGCCCTCAAACCGCACGTCGACGGGTTCACCGGCGTCGAGGACCCGCACGTCCTCCGCGTGTGCGACCCGTCGGTCTCAGCTGCGGCGACGGCCCTCGAAGACGCGGGCACCGTCGTACTCGCCCGCCCGGCGGTGCTCGTGGCCGCCGGACCCGGCTGGTTCGCGCGGGTCGCCGAAGCCGCCACGCCCACCACATCCGCTCCGGCGCTGCGCGACGTTGGCCGTGATCCGCGCCGCTGGCCCGCCTGGTGGTGGGCGCTGCTCGTCGGGCTCGGCATGACGGGCGCCGGGCTCGGCGCCGCCGCGATCACGCTCGGCCCGGTACTGCTCCGGTACGACCGCGACTACCTCGGCATGACGCTGCACGAACTGCACGCCGCCAACCACCACCTCGTGCACTTCCTCCAGCACGACCGGATCACCATGGCCGGGACGATGGTGTCCATCGGCGCCCTCTACACCGGTCTCGCCGTGGGCGGTATCCGGCGCGGATGGCCCTGGGCCCGCGAGGTGTATCTGCTCTCGGGCGCCATCGGCTTCCCCACCCTCTTCTACTTCCTGGCCACCGGTTTCGTGGAACCCCTGCACACGGCCACCGCCCTCGTGCTGTTCCCGATGTTCGTCGCCGGGGTCCGCCGCACTCCGCACGCGCCCCGGTGGCGCCAGGTGCCCGAGGGGCCGGAGCCGGAGCGCAGGCGGGCGCTGGTCGGCCAGCTGCTGATGATTCTCACGGGTGCGGGACTGTTCGTCGGCGGGGCGGTGATCTCGGTGGTCGGCCTGACGGATGTCTTCGTGCCGACCGACCTGACCTTCCTGGGCACCGACAGGCACACCCTGGAAGCCGTGAATCCCCGGCTCGTGCCGTTCCTGGCCCACGACCGCGCGGGCTTCGGCGGGGCGCTGATGTCCGCGGCGGTGGCGATCGTACTGCTCAGCGCATGGGGCTGGCGGCGCGGCGAGTCCTGGGTGTTCTGGAGCCTGGCCGTGGCGGCGGCCGCGGGTTTCCTGCCCGCTGTCGTGGTGCACGGCACGATCCACTACACGGATCTCATCCACCTCGCGCCGGTCTACTTCGGCATCCTCCTGACCGCTACGGCGCTGTTCCTGGCGCGTCCGTACCTGTGCGCCAAGACATCGGAAGCCGGCCCAGGGAGCTGACGGCCCGCCCCCTCACTCCACCGGGCCGCCGCCGAATCCGATCTCGTTGCCGTCCGGGTCGCGGAAGGTGGCCTTGCGGACCCCGTTCGCGTACGTCTCGCGTGTGTCCGGTTTCAGGCCACGCCCGGCGATCTTGGCGACGCGGGCGTCGAAGTCGTCGACGAACACGGTGTGCAGGGCGTGCCCGGCGTGTTCGGGCCGCACCTCGATGAACATGTAACGGTGTTCGGCGAGTTCCCACACCGCCTCGGTGTCATTGGGCAGGAAAGCAGGCGGCCCGCCGAGCAGTCGCTCGTACCAGGCCACCGCCGTCGTGTAATCGCGGACGGGAATGCCCGCGAACAGATCTACGGTCATGAGGCCATGCTATGCACGCGGGCGTCCGCGCGGAGGCCCCTCGCGTGCGCGGCGGGTCCGCTCCGCACAGGGCCGCTCCGCACGATTGCCGGCGGGCCGGGCAGCGGCACGAAGTATCCAAATCGTGCTTGTTCCGAAGATCGTTTCGTTGGAGGCTACCGGCATGCAAAATCAGCCGACTTACGTATTTGTGCACGGTGCCTTCGCCAACTCGTTCTCGTTCGCGCCGCTGCAGGCCGAGCTCGGTCTCCTCGGCCATCGTTCGGTCGCGGTCGACCTGCCGGGGCACGGCTTCGAGGCGACGTACGCCGCGGCCTACCAGGCGCCGCAGGATCTCGACGCGCTCGCACAGGAGCCCGGGAGCATCAAGGGGGTCACGCTCGCCGACAACGCCGCGCGTGTCATCGAGGTCCTTGAGCGGGCGAAGCAGCACGGCCCGACCATCCTTGTCGGCCACAGCAGGGGCGGCATCACGCTGACCGCGGTCGCCAACGCCCGGCCCGACCTGGTCGACCGGATCGCCTACGTCTCCGCCTGGTGCCCCGTCGATCTGGATGTCAACGACTACTACGCCCAGCCGGAGATGGCCGGTGTCGACCCGGGAGCCTTCGCTCCGGCACTCGTCGGGAACCCGGCGGAGCTCGGACTGCTCCGGGTCAACTTCCGGACGGCCGACCTTGCTACGTACGCGGCGCTCAAGCAGGCCTTCGCCGCCGATCTCACCGATGAGGAGTTCCGTACGTTCCTGAACACCTTCCAGCCCGACGAGAACCTCGATGCCGGCACCTCCGCCGACCGGACGCAGGCTGCCACGTGGGGCCGCGTCCCCAAGACCTATGTGCGCCTGACCGACGATGCCAGCATCCCGCTCGCCATGCAGGACCGGATGATCCGCGAGGGCGACGCGCTCACCCCCGACAACCCCTTCGACGTGCGGACCCTTGAGGGAAGCCACCTGCGCTGGCTGGTCCACCCGAAGCCGGCCGCTCAGCTCCTCGCGGACCTCGCCGCGCGCTGACGGTCCATCCGCCGCTGCCGCCTCTGCCCGGCACTCAGGCCATCAGCCGCGTCTGCGTGGCCTGAGCTGCCCGGTGGGGGACGAGGTCGTGGCGGATGTACCACTCGGTGGCGAGCAACGCTTCCCGGTCGGACGGCGCGAGGCCCGCGATCAGCCCCGGGACGGCCCCGCGCTCCACCTCGGTGCGGTGCGCCAGCACCGCGGCCACCTTCTGCTCCAGCCATGGCCGGACGTCGACCGCCGCGGTGACCCACTCGTCCGGAACGGTGCGCGTGGCCTTGCCTGTCGCGGCCAGGCGTCCGCCCCACTCCCGTACGGCAGAGTGCGGATGCGTGGCCGCGTACAGGGCCGTCGGCTGCCAGGGAGCACCGGCGTCGGGGTAGAGGCGCTCAAGCCCCGCCGCCTGGCACGCGAGCATGGTCACCCGGTGGGTCTGCACGTGGTCCGGGTGGCCGGGAAGGCCGCCGTAGGCATCATGGGTGAGTACGACTTGCGGGCGGAACTCCCTTATGTGGGCGACCAGTTCCCGCACCGTCTCGTCGATCGGTGCGTCGCAGAACCGCGCCGCGCCGGGGGCCGAATGCGGTACGCGCGCGTCGGCGTAGCCGAGCAGTCGGGGCTGCCCTGCGCCGAGGATCTGAAGTGCCTGCGCCAGCTCGGTGGCTCGTACCGTGTCCGCGGCCCAGGTCGCCGTGACAACTGCGGTGCGGGCGCCCTCGGTTGCGTGGCGGGCGAGGACTCCGCCCGCCGACAGGGACTCGTCGTCCGGGTGGGCGAAGACCGCGAGCAGACTCGGAGGGGGCCTCGGTCCGGGTGTGGTCACGGGTGCTGGCCGGGGCCCAGTCGGCCGTTGTCGGCGAGGCGGCTGGGGGACAGGTCCGTCGGGTCCTCGCCCGCCTCCAGCAGTGTGTCGGCCGGGCCGATGATGAGCGGGTCCGCCTCCCCCACCGCCTCCTTGTCCATCGACGCGTAGTCGACGCGCAACAGCAGATGCCGGATGGCCTCGAGGCGCCCCCGGCGCTTGTCGTTGAACTTGATCACCGACCACGGTGCGTGCACGGTGTCCGTGGAGCGGAACATCTCCACCTTGGCGCGGGTGTAGGCGTCCCAGAGATCGAGCGAGGCGAGGTCCGTGGGCGAGAGCTTCCACTGCCGTACGGGATCGACCTGGCGGATCGCGAAGCGCGTACGTTGCTCCGCCCGGGAGACGGAGAACCAGAACTTGACCAGCACGATGCCGTCATCGGTGATCATCTTCTCGAACATCGGCACCTGCTCGAGGAACTCCTCGTGCTGGCGCGGGGTGCAGAAACCCATGACGGGCTCGACACCGGCCCGGTTGTACCAGGAGCGGTCGAAGAAGACGATCTCCCCGGCGGACGGCAGCTGTGCGACGTAGCGCTGGAAGTACCACTGACCCGCTTCGCGTTCGGTGGGCTTGTCCAGCGCCACGACGCGGGCTCCGCGGGGATTGAGGCGCTCGGTGAAGCGTTTGATCGTGCCGCCCTTGCCCGCCGCGTCACGCCCCTCGCACACGACCACGATGCGCTGGCCCTGCTCGCGCACCGACCTCTGCAGCTTGAGGAGCTCGATCTGCAGGATGCGCTTCTGCCGCTCGTACTCCTTGCGCCTCATCTTCACCGAGTAGGGATAGTTCTCCTGCCAGGTCCGCAGCGGCTCCCCCTCCGCGTCGAGCAGCACCGGGCGCTCCGGCCGGGCCTCGTCCACCGAGAGCCCGTCCAGCAGACGCTCCGCGTCCTTGTCGTCCGCGTCCGACGCCACGTCGTCTCCTCTCATCGGCCTGTGCCACCTTTCTACCCGCATCGATCGCTATTCCGCTGAAATCGCCATGTACCCAGAACCGCCCTGTCCCCACATCGCACCATCGCGGCAGGTCTTCCGGGCACTGAGCCGCCGGTGTGGCGCCCGCGCTCACGTTCCCCCGCCGAGGTACGCCTCCAGCTCGGCGGCGCCGGTCAGCATGGCTCGTCCGCGGCCGGTCAGCCGCTCGCGCCAGTCGTTCAGTGCGGCTTCCAGGGGTTCCAGGCCACCGGCGGCCCGCACCTGGGTGATCAAGGGGGCGATCTGGTCCAGCAGGTAGCCGCCCCGCCTGAGTTGGTGCACCAGCCGGACATCGCGTACGTCCGCCTCGTCGTACACGCGGTAGCCGGTCCGTGCATCCCGGCGCGGGTGCACGAGACCGGCCAGCTCCCATTTGCGCAGCGTCGCCGGCCGGATGCCGAGCTTTCGCGCGAGCGGCCCGACGAACATGCCCTCGGGCCCGGCCCCGGACGCCGGTACGGGTTCCAGGTCGCGCAGTGCTCTCTCCACCGCCTGAAGGGTGCGGCGGTCCTCGAGGAGCTGCACATGACTCTCGTCGATGAGACGGAACGCCTCGTCGGCCGCGCCCCGGTTCACGGCCCGCATGATCGACGTCGCCGTCGGGTGGCCATGGCCCGGCAGCAGGGCCAGGAACGCACGCAGGGCCCGCGCGTGCAGCGTGGTGTAGGTGCGGTAGCCGTGCGGTGTGCGTTCGGCGGCCGGGAGGATGCCGGCCTCCTCGTAGTTCCTGACCGCCTGCGTGGACAGACCGTGCCCGCGCGCCAGGTCGATCGGCCTCAGCCGCTCCCCGCTTTTAAGGTTTCGCCCCATGCCCCCGCCCATGCCGGAGAAAAGTTTCAAGCGAGTGTTCAACGATAGCGTTCAAGGCATGGCTACTGACATCAAGGACACCACCCATGCCGTCGAGGCAGCCGGCGTCATGAGGCTGCTGCGCACCCGGCCACAGGTGCTCGCCCTGGGCGAGCCCACCCACGGCGAGGAGACGCTGCTCGAACTGCGCAACGAGCTCTTCCGGCAGCTCGTCGAGCAGGAGGGCTACCGGACCATCGCGATCGAGAGCGACTGCGTCGCGGGCCTGCTCGTGGACGACTACGTCACCTCCGGCACCGGCACCCTCGACGAGGTCATGGAGCACGGCTTCAGCCACGCCGAGCTGGGGCTCGGCACCTCCGCGGCCAACCGTGAACTCGTACGCTGGGCACGGGCGTTCAACGTCGGCCGGTCCCCCGCCGAGCACGTCCGCTTCGCAGGATTCGACGGCCCGCTGGAGATCACCCACGCCACGAGCCCCCGCCAGGCCCTCACCTCACTCCACGCCTACCTCTCGGCCCACCTCATCGACACAGGCCTGCTGCCCTGCACCGCGCAGACCCTCGATCACCTGCTCGGCGACGACGACCGGTGGGTCAACCCCGCCGCGATGATGGACCCGGCCCAGTCCGTGGGGCAGTCGGCCGAGGCGAAGGCGCTGCGGCTGCTCGCCGACGATCTCGTGGCCCTGCTCGACGCGCAGACCCCTCACCTGAGCACGGTGACCTCACGCGACGACCGGGACCGCGCCCGCCTGTACGGGCGCACCGCCACCGGCCTGCTGCGCTACCACCACTGGATGGCCGACGCCTCACCGAACCGCATGGCCCGCCTGGTGGGCCTGCGCGACCTGATGATGGCCGACAATCTCCTCGCCCTCGCCGAACGGGGTCCGACACTCGTCCACGCCCACAACAGCCACCTCCAGCGGCACGCGAGCACGATGCGCATGTGGGACCAGCCGCAGCTCGAGTGGTGGAGCGCGGGCGCACTCGTCAACTCCCGCCTCGGCGAGGGCGAGGGGTATGCCTTCGTGGCCACGGCCCTCGGCACACTCCCCCATCAGGGAGTGGACGCCCCGCCGCCGGACACCGTCGAAGGCCTGCTCTACGCACTGCCCGAGGACCGTTACGTCGTCGACGCCCCGCGTCTGGCAGCGGCCCTCGGCGACACACCGCCCGCGCCGCGCGTATCCCCGTGGTTCGGTTATGCCCCGCTCGACCCGGCCCAGCTGGCCGGGACCGACGGGCTCGTCTTCCTCGGCGACGTCCGGCGGAGTTGACTGACTGCGGCCTCCGCGTGCTTGTCGGCCGCGGTCGGCCAGGTCGCGCGGAAGTCTCCGGGGAGTGGGTGGAGCGGCTGCCAGCCGTCCGGAACTCCATGGGGGTGGTCGATGTGCGCCCAGATCAGCGCTCCCCCCATGACCCCGGGCACCTGCCGGTTGGGCTCCGGCCTCGACATCAGCGGGCCCGTGCCGTGCGCTCACAGGCGTCGGCCACCGCCTCCAGATACTCCGTCACCGACGAGAACTCTGTCGGGTCGCCGAGTTCCGCACCCTCGTAACAGGCCCAACGCCCCACACCCGAAGGCGAGATGTACCGGCCGCTGTCGGGAGCGTCGTTGTCCGCCCCCAGCCAAGGAACCCACTGCGCCACCGGACGCAACGCTCCGCCCGTAAGGCCACCCGCAAGGGCTTCCCACATCCCGCGCGCCCGCACGGCGTCGTCCGGCCCCAGCAGGACGTGGTCGAGGAAGTCATAGGCCGCCAGGTCGCCGTCTTCGTCCTCCTCGACGTCGACCCACTCCACCCCGCCGCACATGCGCCACAACGCCTTCAGCTCCTCGGGAAAACCGTGCCCGTGCGCGGCGTGCAACTGGGCCTCGGCAGCGGCGAGAACCTCTTCGTCGACCGGGGGGAGGATCGTCCGGGCGGACACCGGAGCGTGAGCGCGCAGCCATGTCTCGATCCGCTTCCAGGCCACGACCACCCGGGCGCTCAAGAGCACCCCTCATATGACAGGCCATCCAGCACGCGCATCACTCCAGTACTGCGTCTCAGCCCCGCCAGATCCAGTGGCCGCTCTCCTCGCACCGCGTCCGTCATCTCTTGGTAGACGGCGGTACGCAGCAGCATGGGAGGACGTGCCGGGCGGGAGAACGGCAGGCCCGCCACCTCGCCGCTGACGGCTCCCGCCCGGACGTCGATCCAGTCGGTGGCCCCGAGCACCGAGAGCCGTTCGCCGGCCGGGCTCGTCGGGCTCGTGACGGTCAGCGTGAGGTGGGCGCCCGACGTGAAGCGTACGTACGCGGTGGTCCGCACGTCGGCGTCCGGTCCGGCAGCGCCCGTGGGCAGTGTCCTCACCTCGCGTGGTGTGCCCAGGATCTGGCAGGCGAGGTCGAGATAGTGCACGCCCGCGAGGCGGGAGACCACCAGGTTCGCCTCGGCGCCGGCGAACCGGTTCGGGTCCCCGTGCCAGATGTCCCTCGGCAGCGTGAAGCGGTGTTGTGCCATGACGCCCGCGAGCACCTTGTCCCGCTCGGTCAGGAACAGCAACTCACACAGCTCGTGGGCGCTTTGGGCCGCGGGTGAGTCCAGGAGGAGGTGTTTGCCTGCCGCCACCAAGGCCCTGATCCACAGCCGACGGTGCTCAGGGGGGCGACACAGGGCGACGAGGCGGATCGACTCGTCCGCCAGGACCTGGTCCATGTCACGCGTTTCCAGGCCGGCCGACCTGGCCACCGCGGCGGCCTCCCGGTCGTCCTCGACCACCGCCACGGGACAGGCGCCGACCGTGCCGCCCAGGGCCTGCAGATGCTGCCGCCCCGCCTCGCCGAAGCCGACGAGCGCCACCTTGATGTCGGCCATCTCATACGGATCTGCTTGCTCTGGCTGATGAGCTTGCTCTGCCCGATGTGCTTGTTCTACGCCATGTGCTTGCTCTGCTTGCCCCGGTTCGTCTCCTTGGTGCATGAGTCAACCACCCCTCGTCCCGACCCAGATCACCCCCCGGCAGCCCAGCTTCCACTATCAGGGCCCCGCGACTCCCGGCGGCGCGCGGGGTCAATGCCCCATGCCGCCACCGCCGTCCACGGGGATGACGGCGCCGGTGATGTAACTGGCCGCGGGCGAGGCGAGGAAGGCGATGGTGGCGGCGATCTCCTCGGGGCGTGCCAGGCGGCCCAGAGGTATCTGCCGTACGAGGTTCTCCCGCTGCTCGTCGGAAAGGCTCTCGATCATGTTCGTCTCGGTGAGGCCGGGGGCGACGACGTTGAAGGTGATGTTGCGGGAGCCGAGTTCGCGCGCCATGGAGCGCGCGAAACCGACCAGGCCCGCCTTGGAGGCGGCGTAGTTGGCCTGGCCGCTCTCTCCCCGCAGGCCCACCGCCGAGGAAACCAGTACGACGCGGCCGAACCTGGCGCGCAGCATCGGCTTGGTGGCCTGCTTGACCACGCGGTAGGTGCCCGTGAGGTTGGTGTCGAGCACGGAGGTGAAGTCCTCCTCGCTCATGCGCATGAGCAGCTTGTCCCTGGTGATCCCGGCACAGCACACCAGGACCTCCACCGCACCGTGCTCGTTCTCCGCCTCCTTGAAGGCGGCCTGCACCTGGTCGGTGTCGGTGACATCGCACCGGATGCCGAACAGCCCCTCCGGGGGTTCACCCGTGCGGTAGGTGACGGCGACGCGGTCGCCCGCCGCTTGCATGGCGCGGGCGGCGGCCAGGCCGATGCCGCGGTTGCCACCGGTGATCAGGACGGAGCGGGTCACAAGAAACCTTTCTCGAAGGATCGGGGAGCAGGGATGTCGGCTGAGGGGTCGCGGCAGCTCAGACAGCTGTCGCGGTGACGCCCGAGCGCGTCAGTTGACGGCTGATCATGGCTGCGGTGTCCATCACGGCCTCGATGAAGCGATTGCGGGCGGTGGGGCTGCGCAACTGGCCGTGTGGGGCCAGCAGGCTGACCGCACCGGCCACCGTCGAACCGCGCCACAGGGGCGCGGCGACGGCGTCCCTGCCGAGCAGGAGCGACGGCCCCAGGGCGTATCCGTCCTGGCGGATGCGCGCGAGCTGCGGCCGCGCCGCGGTGACGTCCCCGAGGCACGCCTGGATCGCCCAGCCGGGCGGGTCCGCCTCCAACGGGGCTCGCCACAGGGCTTGGAGAGTCGCGTGCGGGGTCGCGTGCAGTTGTTGCGCGTGGGCACCCAGGGCCTGCTCGGCGTGGATGCGCATGGGGGTGCCGATGAGCAGCGGTGCGTACGCCAGAGCGATGTGTCCGGTGCGTGACTGTAGTGTGATCAGTTCGGCGCGAACAGTAGCCGACCCCGTCCCGGTCGGTGGACCGGACGAGTCCGAGAAGGAGCCGGAGAAGAGATGCGGTGCCTCTACAAGGGAGTAGTGGCCGCGCGGCCCTTGCCGCTGCACGGCCCCTTCGCCGACCAGCGCCTGGACGTAGCGGTGGACGGTGGGGGCAGGCAGACCCGCGCGCGCGGCGACGGAGGTCAACGGATGGGCCCCGGGGCCCAGTTGATGCAGAGCACGCAGGACCGCGAGCGTACGCCCCACGGAGCCACCCCTGGACTCCGAGGGTATGGCGGCGGGCGTCTGCAACGCGAACTCCCCCTTGCAGTGGTGGATCGCCGCGTCTGCCACCACGCGGTCGGATCTGAGGAGCCATTGTCGCGACCGCCCCTCGTGCACCACCAGGACCAGTTTTTTCCTGTCATTGAATTTCAGGAAGGTTCCTTTCCGGTATATGGGGCGGGCCCGGCCGGTCGTCGGCACGGGAGGGGGTGAGCGGTGGACAACAAGGCGGCTCTGCGGCAACTGCTGCAGTGGAAGCGGAAACAGGTTGATCCCTCAACCCTCGGCTGGCCCCCGCGCACCGGCCGCGGCCGCCGCTCCACCGGCCTCTCGCAGGCCCAGGTCGGGCAGCTCCTGTATGTGTCGGAGCGGACCTACGCCCAGCTGGAGCGCGGCGAAATGGCCTCCCCCACGCCCGAGTTCCTCGACCGGGTGTCCAAGGTGCTCCAGCTGCACGAGCGGGAGCGCATCGCGCTCTACGTCTACGCCGTGGGTCACGAGCCGCCCCGTCCGCAGGATCCGCTGGCCGGCACGAACGTGCCGCCCGGCTGGAAAGTGGCGGTGGAGGGGATCAAAGGACAGCCCTGCTACGTCAACGACGTCGCCTGGAACGTCCTCGCCTGCAACGACGACTTCCTTCGCATGTTCCCCCGCCGCGCGGGAGACACCTCACCGCCGGCACTCCCGGAACAGAACCTCATGCGCTACATGCTGCTGCGGGAGGACACCAGGGAGCACCACATGGTCAATTGGCGCACCCAGTGGGCGATACCGCTGACCGCCCAGTTGCGCACGGCGGTGGCCACCCACCCGGAGAACACCGATCTGCAGGACCTGGACCAGGAGGTCGACGCGGATCCGGTGGTGGGCCCCATCTACCGGACACGGCATGTCGCCTACGTGCACCCCAACGGCGACACCCGCAAGATGCGCTACAACGCGTACGGGGGCTCGGGCGAGGAAGCGTACTTGGACCGGTGCTGTGAGCAGCACGCTCCCTCGCGGGTGGGCGATGTGACCATGTGTACGGCGATGCCGCTCGGCTCGCCCGGCGCACGGTTCACGATGCTGGTCTTCAAGCCCGACCCGGTCGTCTGTTCCGCTGGGTGAAACGGCGGCCCCGGTTCATTCCGGCCGTCGGAACCGGGGCCGATGTGGCGGGCTTGCGCGGTGCGCCTGCCGCGTCCGCCGCGCTTTGATGGTCATGCCTCGTGCGCCGAACCCAGAGCGGGTGTGTGTGTGTTCGGGGAGCCGGAACGGTCGCCCCCGGCCGTGCCACGCATGGTCGGGTGCCGCCCGGCGGCGGGGGCGGCCGCACACCGTCAGGCGACCGGCAGTTGTCGGGATGCGGTGTGCCGGTCGAAGGCCCATTGGGCGGCGCTGTGCGCGAGTTCGATGACCGAGGGGTCAGGCCCCGTGCCCCGAAGGTGCCCGTACTCGAGCGCTATGACGATCATCAAGCGCTCCGGCAGGCCGAGTTGGGGGTAGAGGCCACGGGCGAAGATGTCGTCCATGGCCTCGAGGGCGGTGAGACCGCTCTCGAAGCGCAGGCGGATCTCGCTCTGCATGGTGCGCAGGTAGTCGATGTGCTCGCTCAGGTCATCGGGCCCCTTGAGCCCACCGTGCCCGGGAACGATGACCCGCGGCGAGAGGCCCAGGATGGTCTCGTTGGCCTCGATGATGCTCTGCAGCGGGCCTGACCAGTGCGGAGGGTGGTCCTCGGGGAAGAAGACGTCGCCCGCGCAGACCACGTCGCCCACCCGGGCGATCAGGTCGCCCGCGTGGTGCGCGGGGCCGACCTCGATGAGCTCGACCTCCGTCTCCCCCACCGTGAAGACGTGCTTGCCGCTGAAGGTGGTGGTGGGCGGGGTCACCCGGGCCGAGAGGAAGTCGAAGACACCGAAGTGACGGCGCAGGTACCAGCCGAGCGCTCCTTCGGCGGGTGTCTCGTTCAGCAGGTGGTGCATCTCCTGCGGAGTGGGCTCATGCGCCAGGTGCTCGTGGCCGGAGCGGGTGGTGATGATGTCCGCGCCGGGGAACAGGTGGTTTCCCCAGCTGTGGTCGCCGTTGGCGTGCGTGTTGACCACGGTGCTCACCCGTCGCGTGCCGAGGATCGGGCGGGCCGCCCGGATCATCGCGTCGGTCAGCGGCTGGTCGTAAGGGGTGTCGATGATCGCGGCTTCGTCGCCGGAAACGATCCAGAGGCAGTTGGCGAATCCCCAACTGCCGCCACCGGCGGGCATCCACGCGTACAGCCCGGCGGCGTTCGGGATCGGGGTGAGCTGGCTGGGGAGGTCCATCGGCGCATTCTCGCCGAAGATGCCCCCCGGCGTTGTGTGGCGTAGGGCACACAACACCACGACGGCCGAAAGGAGCTGACGGAGCCTTGGCTAATCTGCTCGGGTGACCATCGAACTGACCCTGCTGCCGCGTGTCGCGCATCGCGGGCAGGAGGTCACCGCACCCCGGCTCCGCGGCCTGCTCGCGCTGCTCGCGGGTGACCTGCGCGCGGGATGCGGCATCGAACGGCTCATTGCGGGGCTGTGGCCCGACGCGTTGCCGGAGCGGCCCGGAAAGGCACTGCAGGTCCTTGTGTCCAGGGCGCGGGCACAGCTGGGCGCCGACGTCATCGCGAGCACGCCCACGGGATACCGGCTCACCCTCGCCGAGGACCAGGTCGACAGCTCGGCCCTGCTGCTGCACGCCGCCGCGAGCGCGCAGCGGGCCAGCGCCGGGGATCACGCGGGTGGGCTGGCGGCGGCCGAAGCCGGGCTCGCCCTGTGGGACGGCGCCCCCGGCGGATCGGCCGCCATCGACGGCCCCGTTGCCGCGTTGCGCGCCGAACGTGCCCCCGTCCACGCCGCTCTCGTACGCGCGCGAGCACTCGCGCTGGCCCGCCTCGGACGGCACGCGGAGGCGGCCGGTCCGCTGGCCGTGGCCGCCGCGGAGCATCCGCGCGACGAGGAGGTGCTCGCCGAGTCGCTGCGCGCCGAGGCCGCGACAGCGGGCCCGGCCGCCGCCCTCACCCGCTACGAGGCGTACCGCCGTGACCTGCGCGAGGCACTCGGCACCGATCCCGGCCCCGGGCTCAGGGCCGTGCAGCGGGAGTTGCTGCGCGCCGGGGCCCCGGTGGTGCGCCACGGTGTGCCGCACGAGCCGAACCCGCTCCTCGGCCGTGCCGGGGACATCGCCGCGGTGGAACGGCTGTTGGGCGCCTCCCGTGCCGTCACCGTCGTCGGGCCCGGCGGCCTCGGCAAGACCCGGCTCGCCCACGCCGTCAGCCGCCGGGCCGCACAGCGGGTGGTGTACTTCGTGCCGCTCGCCGCCGTCACCGCGGACGCGGACGTGGCGACCGAGGTGGCCTCCTCGCTGGGCGCGGGCGAGAGCCGGCACGGCGTGGTGAGCGGCCACACCGCGGGCGACCCGGTGGCCGGCATCCTGGGCGTGCTCGGCTCCGGTCCCGCCCTGCTGGTGCTCGACAACTGCGAACAGGTCATCCGGGGCGCCGCCGCCCTCGTGCAGACGCTGATCGCCTCCTCGAAGGAGCTTCGGGTACTCGCCACTAGCCGGGCCCCGCTGGACCTCACGTCCGAGACGCTGTACGCGCTGCCGGAACTCGATCTCTCCACCTCGGTCGAACTGTTCACCCAGCGCGCCCGGGCCGCCAGGCCAGGCGTGGAGCTGCCGCCGGACGCGGTGGCCGGGCTCTGCCGCCACCTCGACGGGCTGCCGCTGGCCGTGGAGCTGGCGGCGGCGCGGGTGCGGGTGCTATCGGTGCCGGAGATCGCCCGCAGGCTCGGCGACCGGTTCGCGCTGCTGCGCGGCGGCGCGCGGGACACCCCGGAGCGCCACCGCACGCTGCACGCGGTCGTGGAGTGGAGCTGGAACCTGCTCACACCGGACGCGAGGGCGGCCCTGCGCACGCTGTCGGTATTCCCCGGCGGCTTTTGCGGGGCGGCGGCGGAGCACGTGCTCGGCGAGGACGCGCTGTTGCTCCTGGATCAGCTGGCCGCGCAGTCGCTGCTCACCGTCGTCGACACCCCGGCCGGTGTGCGCTTCCGGATGCTGGAGGCCGTACGCGAGTTCAGCGCGGCCCGGCGTACGCAGGCCGGCGAGGACGACGAGGCCGTCGGCCGCTTCCTTGCCTGGGCACGGGACTTCGGGGTCGAGGCCCACGACATGCTCTTCGGTCCCGAACCTTCCCCTGGCTCCCGGCCTCACCGGTCCCGGGGCGGCCCCATCGATGCCCGGGAGCGGATCAGGGCCGAGCAGGACAACCTCGTGCCGGCCCTGCGGCACGCCCTGGCCCGCGCCGACGGCCCCACGACCGCCGGCCTGACCGCCGTACTCGCCGCCCTGTGGTCCACCGACTCCAACTACCCTCGCCTGGCCACCCTCGCCGCCGACACCGGCCCACCGCTCTCGCACCACCGCCCCGGGCCCCAGTACGTCGAAGTCGCGCGCACAGCGGCGGTGTTGTGTGCGGGCGGTCTGTTCATGAACCACGGACCGCACGGCATACGCCAGCTCGTCACCCTGCGCCGCCTTCCCCCGGCCCCGCCGGACACCCTGCCGCGCGCCACCGCGGCGGTCCTGAGGGCCCTTCCCGAGATGCGCCCGCCGGACTACGCCGTGCTGCGCACACTCTGCGCCGACGAGCAGCCCCTGGTCGTCGCCATCGCCGAGTGTGTGGCCACCTACGTCTGGGAGTACGAGCACGACATCGACCGCGCGCTCGCCTCCGCCCACCGGATGATCAGTGCGCTGGCCCGGGTCGACCAGCCGCCCCTGCAGCTCATGGGCCATTCCCGGCTGAGTGAACTGTGCTTGCGGACGGGCCACGGCGAGACCGCCCACAAGCATCTGACGGCGGCTCTGCGGGCGCTGCCGCGGCTCGGTGACGAGCGCGACTACATCGGCATCCGCTCGGCCCTGGCCCTGGCCTGCCTGCAGCGCGGCGACCCCGACGAGGCCGAGCACTGGCTCCGGCAGACCGAGGATGACACCACATCGCGCGACGACGACTTCTACAGCCCCGCCCTCGGCGCCCGCGCCGAGATCGCCCTCGCCCGCGGCCGCACCGAGGACGGGTTGGGCCTGTGGCGCGCCGCCGTGGAGCGGATGCGGGAAGCGCGTTCTCTCTACGGCGGCGACCCGTGGCTCGACCCGTGGGCGCTGCAGATCCAGTCCGCCGCAGTGACGGCACACGCGCACGCCGGGCGACTCGATCTGGTCGCGGAAACCCTCGACCGGCTGTGGCAGCGGCTGCGGACGCTGCTCGACGGCCCGCCCCGCTCGCCCTTGGAACTGCCCGTGTTCGGGACCGTGCTGCACGCGCTCGGGATGGCCTCGCTCGCCTCCGGTGACACCCTCGACATGGCCGCCGCCGTACGGATGATCACGCTGGCGGAACGGCTGCGGGTGCTGCGCGAGTTCCAGCCGACGATGTCGGCCGCCCGCGCCCGCCGGGCGGCCGAAACCGCCGACCGGGCGGCGTACGACGACGCGGTGTCGCAATACGCCGCCCTGAGGCGGGACCAGCTGTGGGAGGCGGTCCGTGCGCTTACTTCGGGTCGCGGTGGAACAACGCCGTCGACCAGCGGTAGCCGAGTGCGGCAAGGCCCAGGCACCAGGCGATCGTGATCCATCCGCTGTCGCCGATCTCACTGCCGAGGAGCAGGCCGCGCAGGGTCTCGATGGCCGGGGTGAACGGCTGGTGTTCGGCGAACGGCTGGAACCAGCCCGGCATCGAGGCGACCGGCACGAAGGCGCTGGAGATGAGCGGCAGGATCATCAGCGGCAGCGCGTTGTTGCTGGCCGCCTCGGCGTTCGGGCTCGCCATCCCCACCCCGACCGCGATCCAGGTGAACGCCAGCGCGACGAGAGCGAGCAGTCCGAGCGCCGCGATCCACTCCAGGACCGTGGCGTCGACGGCCCTGAAACCGATGGCCACGGCGACGGCACCCACGAGCAGCACGCTGAGGACGGCCTGCAACACGCTGCCGACGACGTGTCCCACGAGCACCGAGCCGCGGTGGATGGCCAGCGTGCGGAAGCGGGCGATGATGCCCTCGGTCATGTCCATCGAGACGGACACCGCCGTTCCGGCGGGCGTGGCTCCGATGGTCATCAGCAGGATGCCCGGGACGAGATAGGCGACGTAGTCCGCGCGGTCGGCGCCGCTGCCGCCGATGCCCGCGCTCATCGTCTCGCCGAAGACGTAGACGAAGAGCAGCAGCAGGACGATCGGGGTCAGCAGGATGTTCAGGGTGAGTGAGGGGTAGCGCCTGGCGTGCAGGAGGTTGCGGCGCAGCATTGTGGTCGAGTCGCGTACGACCAGGGGGAGAGTGCTCATCGGACGGACTCCATGGCCTGGTCGGGGGCGTCGGCACGGTCGGCGGTCAGGGCGAAGAACACGTCGTCCAGGTCCGGGGTGTGCACGGTCAGTTGGTCCGCCTCCACGCCGGCCGATTCCAGCCGGTCGAGGAGGGCGCGCAGCTCGCGCTGGCTGCCGTCGGCGGGCAGTCGCAGCGTGAGGGCCGGGTCGTCGCGGGTCACGCCGCGCAGGGCGTGGGCGGCGAACCGGTAGGCGGTCGGGTCGGTGAACCGCAGCCGCACATGGCCGCCCGGGATGAGCCGCTTGAGCTCGTCGGAGGTGCCCTCGGCGGCGATCCTCCCGCCGCTCAACACCGCTATGCGGTCGGCCAGTTCATCGGCCTCCTCCAGATACTGGGTCGTGAGGAAGACCGTCACGCCGCCCGCGACCAGCTCACGGATGATGGCCCACATGTTGTGACGGGAGCGCGGGTCGAGCCCGGTGGTGGGCTCGTCGAGGAAGATGATCCTGGGCCCGCCCACCAGGGTCATGGCGATGTCCAGGCGCCGCCTCATGCCGCCGGAGTAGGTGGAGGCGGGCTTCTTCGCCGCCTTGGTGAGATCGAGGCGCTCCAGGAGTTCGGCGGCGATCCGGCGTCCCTCGGCTTTGGAGAGGTGGTGCAGGTCGGCCATGAGGAGCATGTTCTCCTCGCCGGTGATCAGGCCGTCCACCGCGGAGAACTGCCCGGTGACACCGATCGTGGCACGCACCGCCTGCGGGTCGGAGGCCAGATCGTGGCCGCCGACCCACAGATCACCGGCGTCGGCGGCGATGAGCGTGGAGAGGATCTTCACGGCGGTGGTCTTGCCCGCGCCGTTCGGCCCGAGCAGGGAGAAGACGGTGCCGGCCGCCACCGCCAGATCGATGCCGTCCAGGATGGTCTTGTCCCCGTAGGCCTTGCGCATCCCCGTGGCCGCGATGGCGGGTGGGGACGATGTCGTCGTTGTCGTCATGCCGCAGAGGTTGCGGCACGGCGCCCTCAGCCCGGTTTCAGAAGGGTTTCAAGATCAGGCCGGGGGTATCTCCTCGATCCGCTCGCGGTTGAGCAGGTACGTGGGCAGGTAGGGCTGCGGCATGTCAACGGGGAAGCCGTAGTCGTACGCGAGGCTCGCCATCGCGAGGACCCCCAGCGCCACCCGGGCGCGCGGCGCCGTCGAGTCGCCCCAGTAGGTGCGGTGGTGATCGACGGCTTCGGCCAGGGCCTTCGTGAAAGCGTCGTGGTCGCGGGCGATCAGTCGGTGGAAGAGAGCCACGGGCTGGTAGTCGATGAGGTCCGCGAAGTCCTTGGGCGTGTGCGTCAAGGACTCCGGGTACGAGTTCTCCATCGTGGTGAGCAGCTTGGCCACGACGTCGTCCATGGGGCGCTCGGACCAGTAGGTCTGCAGGGTGTCGATCCAGTGCAGGACATACGCGTCGACGGAGTCGTCCTGCCGCAGCACCTCAAGGGGCACCTGGCACAGCCGGTCGGCCCGGTCGTTCTGACGGCAGGCGACCGCCACGTAGAAGGCATCGAGCCAGGCGCGGGCCTGGGCGGGCGGCGCGGCCGGGGTCGCGGGCAGCTGCGGCACCATGTCCTCGCCCAGCCAGCACTTCTGGGCCGACGCACCGGCGAACAGCGCCGTGCCGAGCTGTACGGAGACGGCCCAGGCGTCCCAAGTGCCGACGTACGACGCCTTGGGGTCGGCGGCGCAGTGGGCGTGGGCAAGCGTGAGAGCCGAGGCGAAGGCGTCGCCCAGCCCGGCCGGGTCCTCGGCGAGACCGGTGATGGCGTCGGCCGTGGCATGGGTGAGGGCAGCCACGTCGGGTGCCTTGGCCGCGGTGGCGGTGTCGAGCCGGCCGGCAGCGTCGAGGCGCACCAGGCCCTTCAGACGCCCGAGCAGCTCCGGCGGCGGCTGCAGGGAGAAGGAGAGGGTGTCGTGGTCGATGACCGTGATGGACGTCAGGCGGCCCTCATGCCACCAGTAGACCCGGGGAGACAGGGAGCCCGGTCCGTCCTCGTACGCGCCGAGGCCGTACGCGGCAAGGGCGTTGATGGCGTCGGCCACCGAACCGTCGGCGATCGGGTGGTAGGCCAGCAGATGCCGGGTGGGCACGACGAAGAGGGCTCCGGCGTCCGGGAGCGACTCACCGGTGACCTGCCGGACCGTTTCCGACAGATACAGCGCCTTGCTCGCGACGAACGGGGAATCGCCGTACAGGGAGTGCAGCACCGCTCCTCCCTCGACGGGCACTTCGTCGTGCTCGACGGGTACGCGCATCAAGTTCGCGTACGCCGCCTGCCCCAACTCCTCGATCCCCGCGCGCTCCACGTCGGGATCGGTGAGCATGCGCACGCTGGCGGGCATGTCGAGTGCGTAGGCGAAAACGAGTCCCTCGGCCACCACCCGCGCGTAACTCATGGCACCGGCGATCTCCTGCGTGAGCGCGTTCGTGGGTATCAGCCGCGCGTGCACACCGCGAAGGAGTTCGGCGGCGCTCTCGTCGCCCTTGCCTGCCTCCGCCAGGCCGGCGAAGTGGCCCGCGACCATTTCGGGCCAGTGCTCTTGCGGCGCCTTTCGGCACCTCTGCGCCAGGTTGCGCAGGGAGTGGGTGTGGCCCTCCTGCGCATACGGGGCGGCGAGTGCCCGCAGGCGGTCGGCCTGGTCGGTGGTCAGCATCGGCAGCTCGTGGTCGGGAGCGTCCGACCTGCCAAAGGTGTTGTTTTCGTTCACCGTTGCGACTCTACGATCTGTGTGGGGGCGGATCTGGGCCGGGCTGATCTGAGTGGGGGCGGATCTGACGCCGGTTCGGGAGGGCGGGGTTGGTCAGCGGCCCCTGCCACGGGCCCGTGGTCAGGGAGTGTCGCCGGACCAGTCCCACCGACGGCGGCGGTCACCGGGCCGTGGGTCGTACATCGCTCGCCCGCCCGCACCGAAGTGCCCGAGCTCCGTGGGCAGGGCGACACCGGTCTCCTTCTCGCCCTTGGTCCAGCCGGTCATGTCGAGCAACAGGCCGTCCAGGGGGCCACCGACCAGCTCGCCGTAGTCCCGCCCGGGCTGTGGGCCCTGACGGGGGTCGTCGTGGTCCTGGCCGTAGACCCGGCCGCGCAGCAACTCCTCATCCCTGTCCATGCCTCCCACCTTCGCAGCCGCCACTGACAATCCGGCTTCCGCACGTCTGGGCAAGGGTCTGGGCGCGGCCCAGGGCCTCACTCCCCTCCCGGCAGCGGCAGATCCGGGTGGTGACGCAAGGCTTCGAGGACCGCGCGCACCGCCGCGCGAGGCGGCGAGCCGTGGCGGATCGCCGCGGTGATGGTGCGGGTCATGGGAGTGGCGAGTTCCCGGGTGACCACGTCGTAGCGGCCGTCGACCGCCAGGCCGGGCAGCAGCGCGATCGAGAGTCCGGCCTCGACGTGTTGCAGGGTCATCATGTAGTTGCTGAAGCGGCACACCACGCGCGGCTCGAAGCCGGACTGACGGCACAGGCGCAGCGCGAGGTTGGCCATGTACGACTGCGGGACGTCGAACGCCCACGCCTCGTCCGCGTACGCCGCGAGGTCCACGGCGCCGCGGCCGGTCGCCGGATGCCCGGGCGGGACCACCAGCAGGACCGGGTCCATGGCCAGCGGCACGATGTCGAGGTCCGGACCGAGCGGCAGCTCGTCGAAGTCCGTGGTCGTGATGATGATGTCCGCGTCGCCGCCGCGCAGTGCGGGCATGCTGGCGTGCGGCTCCAGTTCGAGGAGCTCGACGTCGAGGTGCGGATGCTCGCGCGCGAGACGGCTCACCGCGGGCACGGCCATGGTGTGGATCGCGCTCTGGAACGCCCCGAGCCGCACGAGCCCGGCCGGTTCCTCGCCGAAGCCGCGCAGCTCCGCCTCCACGCTGCTCATGTGGTCGAGAATCGCCCGCGCCCGGCGGGCGAGGATCAGTCCGGCCGGGGTCAGCCGCACCCGGCGCCCCGTCCGTTCGAGCAGCTGGGTGCGTGTCTCGCTCTCCAGCACGGCGAGCTGCTGGGAGACGCTCGACGGGCTCAGGTTGGCGGCCTGGGCGACCGCCCGCACGGTGCCGAGCGTGTCGAGCTGGCTCAGCAGCCGCAGCCTCCAGGGGTTCATCACGTACCCCATTGTTGTGCGGTTTTACCGAACAGGAAAGCCGGAATCGTGAGATGGACGTGTCGCTCGGGTGCCGCCTACCGTCGGCGTCATGACCGCTTCGACCACAGCCCTGCCGTCCACCGACACCTTCTGGGCCGATGCCGAGAGGCATCTCGTGCGCTACGGCGGCGAGTTCACCCACGAGATCATCGAACGTGCCGCCGGAAGCTTCGTGTTCACCGCCGACGGCCGGAAGATCCTCGACTTCACCTCCGGCCAGATGAGCGCGATCCTCGGCCACTCGCACCCCGAGATCGTCGCGACCGTCCAGCGGCAGGTCGCGTCCCTGGACCACCTCTTCAGCGGCATGCTCAGCCGTCCCGTGGTCGACCTCGCCCGGCGCCTCGCGGAGACGCTGCCCGCGCCGCTGGAGAAGGCGCTGCTCCTGACGACCGGCGCCGAGTCCAACGAAGCCGCGATCCGCATGGCCAAGCTCGTCACCGGCAAGCACGAGATCGTCTCGTTCGCGCGCTCCTGGCACGGCATGACGCAGGCCGCCGCGTCCGCGACCTACAGCGCGGGCCGCAAGGGCTACGGTCCCGGCGCGCCCGGCAACTTCGCCATCCCCGTGCCGAACACCTACCGGCCCGACTTCACCACGGACGACGGCTCCCTGGACTGGCGGCGCCAGCTGGACTTCGCCTTCGACCTGATCGACGCCCAGTCGACCGGCAGCCTGGCCGCCTGCCTCGTGGAACCCATCCTCAGCTCCGGCGGCATCATCGAGCCGCCGCCCGGATACTTCGCGGCCCTCCAGTCCAAGTGCCGGGAACGCGGCATGCTGCTGATCCTCGACGAGGCGCAGACCGGTCTGTGCCGCACCGGAACCTGGTACGCGTTCGAGCGCGACGGTGTCGTGCCCGACATCCTCACGCTGTCCAAGACGCTGGGCGCGGGGCTGCCCCTGGCGGCCGTGGTGACCAGCGCCGAGATCGAGCGGGAGGCGCATGAGCGCGGGTTCCTGTTCTTCACCACGCATGTCGCCGACCCGCTGGTGGCCGCGGTCGGCAACACCGTCCTGGACGTCCTGACCCGCGACGGGCTCGACGAGCGCGCACGTACGCTCGGCGCGTTTCTCCACCAGGGCCTGACGGACATCGCCACGCGGCACGCGGTCGTCGGCGACATCCGCGGCCGGGGCCTGCTCGCGGGGCTCGAACTCGTCGTCGACCGCGAGACCAAGCAGCACTCGGACGAACTGGGCGCACGGGTCACCCGACGCTGCCTTGAACTCGGCCTGCACATGAACATCGTCCAACTCGCCAACATGGGCGGGGTGCTGCGCATGGCCCCGCCCCTGACCGCCACCGAGGAGGAACTGTCACTCGGCCTGACCATGCTGGACCAGGCAATCGGCGAGGCCTGCGCTTCTCTCTGAGCACCCATCGTTGACCTGCTTCCGCGGCCCGCCCCAGGGCCGGTCAGAGTTGGCGGTAGTACACCGCCGTCGGCAGCTTGACGCAGCCGAGGCTCTCGTACAGGCCGCGGGCCGGCGCGTGGAACGCGTCGCCGCCTGTGCCGATCTCGACCATCTTCGCGCCGAGACCGCGTAGTTCGCTGAATGCGTGCCGGCACAGTGCGGTGCCGACCTGGTCGCGACGGTGGTCTGCCGCGACGGCGAGGATCTCGATCCTGCCGTGCCCGTGGACCGGGTCTGCCTGCCAGGCGACGTAGCCGACGATGACGCCGTCGGTCTCTGCGACCGCCACGTACTTGTTCTGCTCCGGGTCGTGCAGGCCAGGAACCTGCCGGCGGTAGTCGTCGCGCCAGTTGCCGTGCTGGATGTCGAAGACGACGTTGCCCACCAAGGGGCGCAACGACTCTTCGTAAAACGCCTGGAAGGTTTCGATGGTCAGCTGAATCACGCGTGCCAGGTCGCTCTGAACGAACTCTCGAATGAGCATGAGCGTTGTGCCTCTCGGAACTGAGGGAGGGAAGGGACACCTGTGGCCCGCGCGCGGCATGCCGCGGCGGCGGGCCGACCCTCAGCGGCGAGTACGCCAGGAAGCGAAGCACTGCATGCGAACGACGCTAACGGCGTGCACGGACTCATGCCAGGGGTTTACGCCGGTCATCAACCGCCGCAGGCCGGTGCGGAGCCAGGTTCTCCAGGGCTGCCATGTCCCAGACCACCGTCACGCCGTCCTGTTCTGCGTCGGCGTCCTCCCAGTACGGCAGCCCCTGTTCGTCCGTGACGAGCACGTAGTCCAGGACATCCGTGGCGGTGCCGACGGACAGGGCCTGCGCGCCCCAGCTGAGCAGAGCTTGCAGCGAGGCGTACTGGGGCCAGTCGTCGAACCGTCCACCGTCACCGTGGGCATGCGCACCGATGCGCCCGTGTTGGTCGCCCGGTGCCGTCTCGATGAAGAGGGAACCCCCGGCGCCATCTCCGGCCAGAGGCAACCACGATGAACGCCAATAGCGCAGTTCATCGTGAACACTCCGCTGCTGCGACCCGATCCACTGCACATAGTCCTGCGCGATCTCAGCTGCGCCGGACAGACGGTAGTTGCCGGGCAGCCGGCACTCCCCTGCGCCGTCATGACGGCGCAGGGATGCCACCAGAATCTCGGGAAACACGAGCCCGCACCGGCGTTCCGCCGCGCGTACCGCGTCAGTGCCCACGGCTGGGGGCAATGCGGCGTATGCGGCCGGTGCGTACTCACGCAACCAGTTCTCTATCCGCAGCCACGAGTCCTCGATCGTCATGGCAGACATCGTCGTCCGCGGGACCATCCGGACACCAGACCGTCGTTACCGCTCGGCGCCACGACAACCGGGGAGATGAAGATCGAGCTCAGGTGATCGGGCTTGAGCGGCTCAGGCGGTCGGCCTTGGTGGCGCGTTGGGCGAAGACCGCCTCGCGGCGTTCTGCCATCTGGCGCATGGCGTCCTTGCGGTCCCGGCGGGAGAGCCGGTCGAGGTACGTGTGGCCGGCAAGGTGGTCGGTCTCGTGCTGCAGGCATCGGGCGAAGTAGCCCGTGCCCTCGATGACGAGAGGGTTGCCGTCCTTGTCCTGGCCCCGGACGACGGCGTGATCGGTGCGGGGAACCTCCATCGTGGCGCCGGGCACGGACAGGCAGCCCTCGGAGGCGTCGAGGAGTCGGCGGCTGCCCGGGTCGGGTAGCTCCAGGGCGGGGTTGAGGATGTGGCCGACATGGCGGATCCCGTCGTCGTCCGGGCAGTCGTAGACGAACAGCCGCAGGTCGACGTCCACTTGGTTGGCGGCGAGACCGGCGCCGTCGGCCACGTACATCGTCAGGAACATGTCGTCGATGAGCGCCGACAGCTCCGCTGTCCCGAATTCGGTCACCTCCTGGCACGGGCGGCTCAAGATCTCCTCGCCCACCACCGTGACCCGGCGGACCGAACCTCGCGCCGCCTCCGGCGGCAGCGCGGGAAACGCGTCGACGGGCCGCCCCTGCACACGGACGCGCCGGTCCACCTGCCGCTCCCGCCTCGGGCCGTTGGACCAGCTCTCACGCACGGACATCTCTGCCTCCCCCTCAATTGCCTCCGCCGACAGCAAGCGGGCGTGACCCCTTGCCAAGTGCTTTGCAAAGTAGCAGACTTTGCAAAGTGACCGAAGATGACCTCCCCGCACACCCCGGCCAGCCCCGGGACACCGGCGACGACCTGCGCGAGCACGACGTCCGTACGGCCCTGATGGGCCTGCTCGCCGAAGTCGGCACGGTGACGGCGACCGAGGCCGCCGCACGGCTGGGCTACAGCTCGGGGCTCTGCTCGTTCCACCTCCGGCAGCTCGCACGCCACGGGCACATCGAGGAAGCCCCTCACCACGGAGGGCGCGCACGCCCCTGGCGCCTGCGACAGGACGCCCCCGCCACCGAAAGGCCCGCGGAGGAGGAGTTCGGCGACCTGGCCCGCGGCCTGGAGGACGAGAGCTGGCAGCGCTGGCTCTCCCAGCGCGACCAGGCCCCGGCCGAATGGCGCCGTGACGAGGCATTCAGCGCCATCGCCTACCTGACACCGGAGGAGATGAGCCGGGTCGCCGACACCGTCCGCCGGGCACTCGCCCCCTACCAGGACCGCGAACAACGCCCGCTCGCCCGTCCGGACGGAGCCCGCCCGGTGGCGCTCATCACCCGGCTCTTCCCCCTGCTGCCGCAGTCCGGTTCCGGCACAGATGACGGAGGCACTCCCCCGGCAGGTACCTAGTTGGTACCTTGGACGTATGCCGTCTCTGAACGTGACTTTCACCGATGAGGAGCTCAAGGGTGTCCGCGCGGCCGCGGCGGCCGAGGGCAAGAGCCTCAAGCAGTACCTCCACGACCTCGGAGTGCGTGAGATGGAGCGCCAGAAGTTCGTCGCGGGCGCCTCCGCCTGGGCCGACCGGCTGCGGGCCGAGTTCGACGCGGCCAACCCGGAGGAGATCCCGCCCTCCGCACGTCACGAGGGGTCCGCGGCCGCCTGATGGTTCTGTACGTAGACGTGTCCTGGCTGTTAGACGTCCAGGAGTTCGCGGTCGCCCCCGAGGACATGACGGTCTCGGACTACTCCGCGCTGGTCGCCGCGGTCGCGCGCCACAAGACCAAGCTGCCGACCCTGGAGTCCGCCGACCCGGACGCCGCCTGGCGCGCCGCCGCCCTGCTGCACACCATCGTGCGCCTGGAACCCCTGCCCTACCGCAACAGCCTGTACGCGGCGTTCGTCGCCGCCCAGTACATGGACCAGTCGGGTGAGGGCATCGATCCGCCCTACGGCGCGCTGTCCGACCTCATCCGCAAGATCCGCGACAGCCGGCTCAGTGTCTACGCGGTCGCCGACCAGATCAGGTCCTGGAAGGTCTGATCACCGGGCATGGGCTCGGTAGAGCTCTTGGGCGCGGGCCAGGTCGACGGGGCCGCCCTCGGGCAGATGCAGGCGCAGGAAGAAGTCCGCCTGCCAGGCCTGCGCGCGGCCCGCCTGCCGGTTCGTGGTGACCACCCACGGCGGGTAGACGCGAAAGGCCCGCTTCCCGCCCGCGCCGTCCTCCGACACGACGCCCCGCACACGCAGCGCGTCCTTGGGGAAGACGAACTGACCGAAGTGACCGTGCTCCCGCGTGCTGACGACGAAGAGGTCGACGGGGTCCGCAGCGTCGAAGGGCGCGATCGGCCCGGCCTTCGACCTCTTCCACACGGTGACGAACTGGCCCACCTTCGTGGGGGTCGTCTTGGCGGCGCGGAAGCGGACGGGGCGGCCGTCGAGCGTGAACTCGTGGGCGGCGTATTCGGCACTCTCAACTTCGGGCACCGGCAGCGAGCAGGTGAACCCGCAAGGGTCGTACACCAGTGCCTTGGCCGCGGCGAGGTCTTTGTGCGCGGCAGTGCTGTCGACCCACGGTTCGAAAGCGGATGAGTTCTCGCGGGTCGAATCCATGGCCCCACCCTGTCACGACGGCCGCGTCAACCGACCGGCCGGCCGAGCGCCAGGCCGACGCCGTCGGGCGTGAGCGCGCGCCCCCTCACTGCCCCGCGAACACGCTGCTCTTGAGCGACGCCAGCAGGTGGGCGGTGTCGTCGTACACCTCCGCCGCTCCGGCCTCGGAGAGGTCCTCGCGGGGGATGCCGCCGCTGAGCAGGGCCACGGGTGTGACGCTCGCGCGCCGTGCGGCCTTCATGTCCCAGACCGAGTCGCCGACGAACACGCTGTCCTCCGCCTTCGCACCGGCTAGTTCGAGCGCGTGGGCGACGGGCTCCGCGGCGGGTTTGCCCTCCTCGACGTCGTCGGCGCTCGCCGTCGCGGTGATGACGTCGTCCGCGTCCACGGCGGCACGCAACGCGTCGAGCTCGGCGCCGCCCGCGGAGGTGGCCAGGACGATGGTCCACCCCTGCCCGGCCAGGGAGCGCAGCAGCTTTCCCGCGTCCTCGAAGGCTTCGAGGCGGTCGAAGTACGTGCCGTAAAGAGTCTTGTGCGCGGCACTGAGGGCGTCGTCCTGATCCGTGTCGCGGTCCTCCCCGAGGAGGTGCTCGATCAGGTCGGTGCCGCCCAGGCCGATCGCGTGATGCACGGCGCGCATCGGCACGCGGTGCCCGGCCTGCCGGAACGCCTCCCACCAGGCGGTCACATGCAGGTAGTTGGTGTCGACGAGCGTTCCGTCGACGTCGAACAGGGCGGCACGCGTCACGAGGGGTCCCTTCATGGTCGTACGTGGGGGTTTCACCGTAATAGCCCCACTGGCAGCACGCATGGCCGCCGCCTGCGCGCGTACAGGCGGGTAAGGCTGCGAGCCTGGCCCTGGGTCTGCACCTGGGCCTGATCCTGGCCCTGGCCTGCCCGCGGCCCTGACCATCGGGCGACACAGTGGCGCAAAGGTGGCGGTCTGCCATTCCGCTTCACGGGTACCCGGCGCCTCGCTCCACCACTCATGCCAATCGTTCCCGCCCGATTTTCCGCCCTGGCGCCGAGGAGTCCCGATGACGACGACGTTCCATCCCCATGAGCAGCAACGCGTTCCCTCGCAGCGGCGCAGGGGCGCGGACCGGTGAGGGGGCGCTCCCTGCTCTCCGGGGCGCTGGTGGGCGTCGGGTTCGCCGCGTTCATCGACGAGATGGTGTTCCACCAACTGCTGCACTGGCATCACTTCTACGACAAGGCGTCGAGCGAGGCCGGCCTCGTCTCCGACGGGATCTTCCATGCCTTCGGCTGGCTCGCGATGGTGGCAGGCCTGTTCCTGTACGCGGACCTGTGGCGGCGCGGCGCCCGGCACCTCACCGCCTGGTGGGCGGGCCTGTGCCTGGGACTCGGCGGCTTCCAGCTGTACGACGGCACGTTCCAGCACAAGGCGCTCGAGCTGCACCAGATCCGCTACGGCGTGGACATCGCGCCGTACGACTGGACCTGGAACGTGATCGCCGTGCTGTTCCTGCTCGCCGGCGCGCTGCTGCTGGTCCGGGCCCGCCGATGACAGCCGTGGTGCTGCTCGTGGCCGTGGCCTGCCTTGGCTATGTGGCGGCGGCCCGGCACCTGCGTCGGCGCGGCGACCGCTGGCCGCATCCGCGTGACGCGGCGGTGTGCGCGGGCGGCGCGGTACTCGTGGTCTCGCTGATCGCTCCATGGGAGGGATGGCCGCCGTTCACCGGGCACATGGTCACCCATCTGGGCGTCGGGATGGTCGCGCCCCTGCTGTTCGTGCTCGGCCGCCCGGTGACGCTGGCACTGCGCGCGCTGCCGGTCGGGCCACGGCGGCGACTGCTCTCCTGCGTCCGCTCGCGACCGGCATCCCTGCTCGTGTGGCCGCCTCTGGCCGCGCTCATGCACGTCGCCGGACTGTGGGCGGTGTACCGCACGCCGCTCATGGCCGCCGCGCATCACCGGCCGTGGCTGGACGCCCTCGTCAGCGTGCATCTCCTGGCCTCCGGCGTGCTGTTCTCCTTCGCCGTGCTGGCCCTTGACCCGCTGCGTCACCGTGCCGGATTCGCGCTGCGCGGCGCGGCCCTGCTGGCCGCGTCCGCCGCGCACGGCATCCTGTCCAAGTCGCTCTACGTCACGGGCCCGCCCGGCACCTCTTTCGCCGCGGCCGACCTGCATCGGGCGTCGTACGTCATGTACTACGGCGGGGACCTGGTCGGCATCGCGCTGGCGGTGATCCTGTGCCACCAGTGGTACGCGGCCGAGGGCCGGGCGCTCGTGCGGGCCAGGCGTGCCTCGGCGTCACCTGAGACCGACCCCCGCCTGCGGCCGACTGCCACCTGAAGCCGACTGCCGCGTGAGGGGAACCTCGCGGGGTACCCGGCGTGCACCCCGTTCCCGGAATCCGGAGGTCCCATGCTGTCCCAGATCGTCACCGTGCCCAGCGGCGAGGGGGCACTCATCGGTGAACTGACCGTGCCGGACACGGTGTTCGGTGTAACGGTGCTCGCCCACGGCAGCGGCACCAGCCTGCGCAGCCCCCACAGCCGGGCCGTGGCCGGCACGCTGCACGACTCCGCGGTCGGGACGCTGGTCATCGACCTGCTCAGCCCCGACGAGGCGGCCGCCGACAAGGCAACTGGGCGGCCCCACGGCGACGTTGACCTGCTGACGCATCGGCTGATCGCCTCGGTGGACTGGCTGGCCGCCCACGTCTCCGACCTGCCGGTCGGCCTGTTCTGCGCCAGCACCGGGGCGGCGGCCGCGCTCGGGGCCGCCGCCGCGAGGCCCGGCCTGGTGGACACCGTGGTCTGCCGCGACGGCCGTCCCGACCTGGCCGGGGACGAGGTGATCGGCCATCTGCACGCTCCGGTGCTGCTCATGGTCGGGGGGCGCGACACCGAGGTGGTGCGGCTGAATCGGGAGGCCGCCAACCGGATGCGCGTGCTCAGCCGGCTGCGGGTGATCCCCGATGCCACGCATCTCTGCGAGGAGCCGGGGGCGCTGGACGAGGTCGCCTCCCTGGCGGCCCGATGGTTCGCCGGGATGGGGCAGACGCAGATCTGAGCGTCCGGCCGCCGCACGCGCCGTACGACGGCGGGAGCGGTGGCCGCCGAGCGCTTCCCCCCGCGTCTTCCCTGCGTCTGTCTCACGACTCCCCCGCGTGTGCCTCTCGCCGCACACACCCTGCATGTGACTGGCATCACAGTGCGCCATGCCACATCCTCAGGTCATCATATGACCCGATCGCCGCACGGTTTCAGAGCAGGCCCGCGCCCCCGAACGGCACGACGCGGCCCGGCACAGCGAGACGAGGATGGGCATGAACGACCAGGACAGGCCGGCACGGCCGCGCGCAGGCGTGGTGGGGCTCGGCGCCATGGGGCTCGGCATGGCGCGCAGCCTGCGGGACGCGGGCTTCGACGTAGGTGTCCATGACCTGCGCCCCGAGGTGGCCGCGGCCTTCGCCGCGGACGGCGGCACCGCCTTCGCGTCCGCCGGTGAACTGGCGGCCACCGTCGATGTTCTGGTCGGTGTCGTGGTCAACGCCGAGCAGGTCGAGTCCGTCCTGTTCGGCGACGGCGGCGCGGCCGAGCGGATGCACCCCGGTTCCGTCTACGTCATGTGCTCCACGGCCGACCCCACCTGGTCCGCCGAGCTGGAGCGGCGCCTTGCCGAGCGAGGCGTGCTCTACCTGGACGCGCCCATCTCGGGTGGTGCCGCCCGCGCGGCAACAGGGCAGCTCACCATGATGACTTCGGGCGCCCCCACCGCGTACGCGATCGCCGATCCGGTGCTGGAGGCCATGAGCGGCACGGTCTACCGCCTGGGCGACCGGGCGGGGATCGGCTCCAAGGTGAAGGTCGTCAATCAGCTGCTCGCGGGGGTGCACATCGCCGCCGCGGCCGAGGCCATGGCGCTGGGCATCAAGGCGGGCGTACCCGCGGACGCGCTCTATGAAGTGATCACGCACAGCGCGGGCAACTCATGGATGTTCGAGAACCGCATGGCACATGTGCTCGCCGGCGACTACACGCCGCTGTCCGCGGTCGACATCTTCGTCAAGGACCTGGGGCTGGTGCTCGACGCGGCCCGCCCGGAGAAGTTCCCCCTCCCGCTGGCGGCCACCGCCCATCAGATGTTCTTGCAGGCGTCCGCCTCCGGTCTGGGCGGCGAGGACGACAGCGCGGTGATCAAGATCTTCCCGGGGATCGAGCTGCCCGGGCAGGAGGAGAACTGACATGGGGATCCGACTCGGCTGCATCGCCGACGACTTCACCGGCGCCACGGACCTGGCCAACAACCTGGTGCGCGCGGGCATGCGCGTGGTCCAGCTGATCGACGTACCGCCCGCGGGCGTCGAAGGGCCCCTCGTCACCGACACCAACACCAACACCAATCCCCATCCCAACGCCATCGCCGACGCCGACGCCGTCGTCATCGCGCTCAAGTCCCGTACCGTCCCGGCCTCCGAGGCCGTCGCGGCTTCGTTGAAGGCACTGCGGTGGCTGCGCTCCGCGGGCGCCGAGCAGATCTACTTCAAGTACTGCTCGACCTTCGACTCGACGCGGGCCGGCAACATCGGTCCCGTCACCGAGGCCCTGATGGACGCCCTCGGCACCGACTTCACGGTCGCGACCCCGGCATTCCCCGACAACGGGCGCACCGTGTTCAAGGGCCACCTCTTCGTCGGTGACGTACTCCTGGGCGAGAGCGGCATGCGGCATCACCCGCTGACCCCGATGACGGATTCCAACCTGGTGTCCGTGCTCGGTGCGCAGACCGCCCGCCCGGTCGGCCTCATCGACCACACCGTGGTCGCCGCCGGCGCCGAAGCGATCCGGGAGCGCGTCGCCACGCTGCGCGAGGAGGGAGTGGGCGCCGCGATCGTCGACGCCGTCTCGAACGACGATCTGCTGCGGCTCGGTGCGGCGGTCAAGGACCTGCCGCTGGTGACCGCGGGGTCGGGGCTCGCGATCGGTCTGCCGGTGAACTGGGGGTTCGAGCCGTCCCCCGCCGCCGCCCAACTGCCGCCGCCCGCCGGTCATCAGGCCGTCGTCTCCGGATCGGTGTCCACCGCCACCAACGGTCAGGTCCAGGCATTCCTGGACAGCGGGCGGCCCGCGTTCAGCGTGGATCCCCTGCGGATCGCGGCCGGTGAGGACGTGGCCGGGCAGGCGCTCGCCTTCGCCGCCGAGCGGCTGGCCCAAGGGCCGGTCCTCGTCTACTCCACCGTGATGCCCGACGCGGTCAAGGACGTCCAGGGCCGCATCGGCGTCGCCGAGGCCGGTGAACTCGTCGAGCAGACTCTGGCCCGCGTCGCCCAGGGCCTCGTCGAGCTGGGCGTCCGTCAGCTCGTCGTCGCCGGTGGCGAGACCTCGGGCGCGGTCGTGCAGGCACTGGGCCTGACGGGCCTGCGCATCGGACCGCAGATCGACCCGGGTGTGCCGTGGTGCGCCGCGGCGCTGCCTGACGGCGAACCGCTGCACATCACGCTGAAGTCAGGCAACTTCGGCGGCCCCGACTTCTTCACCGCGTCCTTCGCCCGCCTCGACCGGGAGACGGCATGACCGAGCCGCTGAACGCCGCCACCGGCGATCCGGACGGTGTGGACGCGGCGCGCGCCGAGATCGTCCGGGTGGGCACCAGCCTGTTCACCCGGGGGTACGTCCACGCCAGCGCGGGCAACATCAGCGCGCGGATCGGCGACTCCCGAGATGACCTCCGAGATGACCCCCAAGGTGACTCCCGAGGCGCCTCCCAAGGCGGCTTCCACCTGATCACGCCCACCGACGCCGCCCTGGGCTTCCTGGAGCCCGAGCGCCTCGCGCTGGTCGACGCCGCAGGTGATCAGATCGCGGGCGACCGCGCCAGCAAGACCCTCACCCTGCACCGCCGGATCTGTGCCGCCGACCCCACGGCACGGTTCGTCATCCACACCCACTCCACGCATCTCGTCGCGCTCACCCTGGCCGGCGTGTGGAGTCAGGACGACGTGCTTCCGCCCCTCACGCCGTACTACGTCATGAAGGTCGGGCACGTCCCGCTCATCCCCTACCACCGGCCCGGCGATCCCCGCGTGGCCGACCTGGTGACCGGCCATATCGCTGATCGAGCGGCGGGACGCACGCCGATCAGGGCCGTGCTGCTCGACCGTCTGGGCCCGGTGGTCTGGGGCCCGGACGCCGCATCCGCTCTCGCCGTCCTCGAAGAACTCGAGGAAACGGCGCGCCTCTGGCTCCTGACCGACCGTCGCCCCGAGCCGCTCCCCTCCCCCGCTCTCGACGAACTGAGGTCCGTGTTCGGCGCCTCTTGGTGACCGCGCACCGCGTACCCCACCGCCCTGCGTACCGCACCGCACCGCGCACCGCTCGTCGGAGAATCCCCTGAGCCGCAGTAAGGATTCCGCATGTCCACGCCCACCGCGACGGCCGAGACCCCCGAACTCGCCCGTGAGAACGCCGTGTTCCGCAAGGTCGTCCTCCGCATCGTCCCCTTCCTGATCCTCTGTTACGTCTTCTCCTACCTGGACCGCGTCAACGTCGGCTTCGCGAAGCTGCAGATGTCCGACGACCTGGGCCTGAGCGAGGCGGCGTACGGTCTTGGCGCCGGACTGTTCTTCATCGGCTACTTCCTCTTCGAGGTCCCCTCGAACCTGATGCTCCAACGCGTCGGCGCGCGCACCTGGATCGCCCGGATCATGATCACGTGGGGCCTGGTCTCGGGAGCGTTCTCGTTCGTCACGAACGAGACCACGTTCTACGTGCTGCGCTTCCTCCTCGGAGCCGCCGAGGCGGGGTTCTACCCCGGCGTGATCCTGTACTGCACCTACTGGTTCCCCTCCCACCGCCGGGCCCGCGTGATCGCGATGTTCATGTCGGCGATCCCCGTGGCCGGCATCTTCGGCAACCCGCTCTCCGGCTGGATCATGGACACCTTCGACGGGGTCAGCGGATGGCACGGCTGGCAGTGGATGTTCCTGCTCGAGGCGATTCCCGCGCTCCTCATCGGTGTCGCCACGATGTTCTACCTCGACAACGGCGTGCGCAGCGCCAAGTGGCTCTCCGAGGAGGAGAAGGACATCGTCGAGGCCGCGATCGCCAGGGACACAGCCCACCAGAAGCACGGCCGGGTCTGGGACGGTTTCCGTGACCCCAAGGTGTGGCTGATGTGCCTCATCTACTTCTGCTTCGTGATGGGTCAGTACGCCCTGACCTTCTGGATGCCCACCTTCGTCGAGTCGACCGGCATCGACGACACCTTCACGATCGGCGTGCTCAGCGCCGTGCCGTTCGTGGCCGCGCTGATCGCCATGAACCTCTTCGGACGCTCCGCGGACAAGCGCCGCGAACGCCGCTGGCACCTGGTCGTCCCGAGCCTCATGGGCGCCGTCGGCTTCTCCCTGGCCGCCGGGTGGAGCGGATCGACCGTGCTCTCCCTGATCGCCCTGTCCTTCGCCGCGGCCGGCGTACTCACCTGCGCCCCGCTGTTCTGGTCACTGCCCACCGCATTCCTCGGCGGCACCGCGGCGGCGGCCGGGCTCGCCCTGATCAACTCCGTGGGCAACCTGGCCGGCTTCGTCAGCCCGTACATGATCGGAGGGCTCAAGGACGCCACCGGCTCGACCTCCATCCCGATGTACGTCCTGGCCCTGAGCCTGGTGATCGGCGCGGCCGCCGTACTGACCACCAAGAAGGACGTCGTCAACCGTTGACCGGGCCCCGGCCCGGCCCCACCGCAGGAGCAACCATGCCGAGGTTCGCCGCGAACCTGTCCATGATGTACACCGAGCACGACTTCCCCGACCGCTTCGCCGCCGCGTCGGCCGACGGCTTCGAGGCCGTCGAGTACCTCTTCCCCTACGCCCACGAAGCCGCCGAACTGCGCCGCCTGCTCGACGACCACGGGCTGCGCCAGGTCCTGTTCAACGCGCCGCCCGGCGACTGGGAGTCCGGGGAGCGGGGCATCGCCTCGCTCCCCGGCCGCGAGGGCGAACTCCGCTCCGGCATCGAGCGGGCGCTGGAGTACGCCACGGCGCTCGGCTGCGGACAGGTCCACGTGATGGCCGGTCTCCTGCCACCGGAGGCCACGCCTGACCAGCGGGCCGCACACCGCGCCACCTACCTGGCCAACCTGGCCTGGGCCGCCGAACGGGCCGCCGCCGTGGACGTCGACCTCCTGATCGAGCCGATCAACGGCCGCGACATGCCGGGCTACTTCCTGCACCATCAGGCCGAGGCGCACGCTCTCGTACAAGAGGTGGGCGCCACGAACCTCAAGGTGCAACTCGACCTGTACCACTGCCAGATCGTGGAGGGCGACCTCACCACGACACTGCGCCGCGACCTTCCCACCGGCCGCGTCGCCCATCTGCAGATCGCCGGCGTGCCCGACCGCCACGAGCCCGACCAGGGCGAGCTCAATGTCGGCCATCTCTTCGACACCGTCGACGAGTTGGGCTTCGACGGCTGGATCGGCTGCGAATACATCCCCCGGGCCGGTACGAGCGAGGGGCTCGGCTGGCTCAGGAACCACCGCCTGTCCAAGAACGACCGCATGCCCAAGAACGAACGAGGAGTCCACTCATGAGGATCGTCATCACCGGCGGCTTCGGCTTCCTGGGACAGCAGGTCGCCGGCGCCCTGCTCAAGCGGCGGACCCTGTGCGGTGCGCCGATCGGCCGACTGGTGCTCGCCGACCGGTTCGTGCCCGACGAGGCACCGGTGACGGCCGACCCGCTGGTGGACGTCGTCCGGGGCGACCTGAGCGACCGCCTCGACGCGATCTTCGCGCAGCCCGTGGATGTGCTGATCCACCTGGCGTCGGCGGTCTCCGCCGAGTGCGAGGCCGACTTCGACCTCGGCATGAGCGCCAACCTGGACACCACCCGCGCCCTGCTCGACGCCGCCCGCGCCCAGTCCGCCGCGGGCGGACCCCTCCCCCGGGTGATCTTCTCCAGCAGCGTCGCCGTCTACGGCTCCGACGCCGCGCTGCCGTTGCCGCCCGTGGTCAGCGAGTCGACGCTGCCGACGCCGCAGTCCAGTTACGGGACGCAGAAGCGCGTGTGCGAGCAGCTGGTCGCCGAGTACACCCGGCGGGGCTTCGTCGACGGGCGTGTGGCGCGCCTGATGACCGTCTCGGTGCGGCCGGGCAAGCCGAACGCCGCAGCCTCCGGCTTCCTGTCCGGCATCATCCGCGAGCCCCTCGCCGGTCTGCCGGCCACCTGCCCGGTCAGCCCCAACCTGCGGGTCGCCCTCGCCTCGCCCCGGCGCACCGTCGAGGGCATCCTCCGTATCGCCGAGGCCGAGCGGGGGCCGGGCGGCCTCGAAGGCGGGCTTCCGGTCAACCTTCCGGCGCTGACGGTCACGGTCGCCGAGATGCTGCAGACGTTGCGCGAGGTGGCCGGTGACGCCGTCGCCGACCGGGTGACGGTCACGCCCGACCCCGCCGTCGAGGCGATCGTCGGCTCGTGGCCCGCCGCCTTCGACAACGCGCGCGCCACGGCGCTCGGCCTGCGGCCCGACGAGAGCTTCGAGGCGGTGGTCAGGGCGTACGTCGAGGACCACCCCGAGGCCGTCGCGCCCGCGGGCCTGCCCGCGACCGGGGTGATCAGGCCCTGACGGATAGACTGACGAGCATGTTCTCCAAGGTGAGTGGCCCCATTCGGCTCGCGGACCGGGTCGCCGCGATCCTCTCGGAGGAGATCGAGTCCGGGCGTCTCGCCGAGGGCGACAAGCTGCCGACCGAGGTCGAGTTGGTCAAGCAGCTGGGCGTCAGCCGCACCGTGATCCGCGAGGCCGTCTCCCGGCTGCGCAACGCGGGTCTGGTCGAACCGCGCCAGGGCCGGGGCGTGTTCGTCATGCCCCGGCGCACCCGGCCGCTCGACCTGGAGGCCGAGGCATCCGGCACCAAGTCCAAGGTGCTGCAGATCGTGGAGGTCCGCCGCGCCATGGAGGGCGAGGCGGCCTCGCTGGCCGCCGTCCGGGCCACACCACAGGACATCGCCCGGATGCGGCAGTCACTGGCCGCGATCGACAAGGCGGTGGCGGACGGCGGCGACGGGGTCGACGAGGACCTGGCCTTCCACCAGTCGATCGCCGAGTCGACCGGCAACGCGGTGATGGTCTCGACCGTGCGGTATCTGGGCGAGGTCATGCGCAGCGGCATCCGCGTCACACGGGCCAACGAGGCACGGCGCGACGACTTTATCGAGGCGGTCCGGGTGGAGCACCACGCGATCCTGGCGGCCGTCGAGTCGGGCGACGCGGAGGCGGCCCGCAGCGCCGTACGCCGTCACATGAAGCATGCGGCGTCCCGGCTGCAGGACGCGGACGAGGGCTTTTGGACGCAGACGGACGAGCTCCAGGTGGATCTGGACCGCCCCTGACCCGCCCTTGACCCGCTCCCGTCACCCGACCGGGGGACGGGAGAGGACGATCAGGGACCGCGGCTCCACGCTCAGCGTCGTCTCGGCCTTGTGCTCCGTCTCGTCCGGAGGGCCGCCCGTCTCGTAGGTGTCGAGCAGGGTCGTCCAGCACGCTCCGTACGTGACGTCGGGGAGCCGGAACTCCATCGGCTCCCAGTAGCAGTTGAACAGCACGAGGAAGGAATCGTCGACGACGGTGCGTCCGGCGCGGTCCGGTTCGGCGATGGCGTCGCCGTTGAGGAAGACGGCCACAGCGTGCGCGTCGGGCCGGTCCCAGTCCTCCGTCGTCATCTCCGCGGCGTCCGGGCGCAGCCAGACCAGGTCCGGCAGCGGCTGTCCCTGGTGCGTGACGGTGTCGCCGCGGAAGAAGCGGCGGCGGCGCAGGATCGGGTGCTCGGTGCGCAGCGCCACCACCCGGCGGGTGAAGTCCAGGAGTTCGGTGCGTTCCTCGTCGAGGTCCCAGTCGATCCACGTCGTCTCGTTGTCCTGGCAGTAGGCGTTGTTGTTGCCGCGCTGGGTGCGGCCCAGTTCATCCCCGTGGCCGAGCATCGGAATGCCCTGGGAGAGCATCAGCGTGGCCAGGAAGTTGCGCTGCTGCCGGGCCCGCAGTGCGCGCACTGCGGGGTCGCGGGTGGGGCCCTCCGCGCCGCAGTTCCAGGACCGGTTGTCGCTCTCGCCGTCCCGGTTTCCCTCACCGTTGGCCTCATTGTGCTTGGCGTCGTACGAGACCAGGTCGCGCAGGGTGAATCCGTCGTGGGCGGTGATGAAGTTGACACTGGCGCGCGGGCGGCGCCGGTCGCGCTGATAGAGGTCGGCGGAGCCCGTCAGGCGTGAGGCGAACTCCGCGAGCGTCCGGTCGCCGCCGCGCCAGAAGTCCCGGACGCAGTCGCGGTACTTGCCGTTCCATTCGGACCACAGCGGCGGGAAGTTGCCCACCTGGTAGCCGCCGTCGCCCAGGTCCCACGGCTCGGCGATCAGCTTGACGCGGCTGATCACGGGGTCCTGCTGGATGAGGTCGAAGAAGGCGGAGAGCCGGTCCACCTCATGGAACTGCCGGGCGAGGGTGGCGGCCAGGTCGAAGCGGAACCCGTCGACGTGGCATTCGGTGACCCAGTAGCGCAGTGAGTCCATCAGCAGCTGAAGGACGTTGGGGTGGCGCATCAGCAGGCTGTTGCCCGTCCCCGTGGTGTCGTAGTAGCGGCTGAAGTCGTCGTCGGACAGCCGGTAGTAGGAGGCGTTGTCGATGCCGCGGAAGGAGAGGGTGGGGCCGTTCTCGTTGCCCTCGGCCGTGTGGTTGTAGACCACGTCGAGGATCACCTCGAGGCCTGCCGCGTGCAGGGACTTCACCATCGACTTGAACTCGGTGACCTGCTGGCCGAGCGTCCCGTGGGCCGCGTACGTGTGATGCGGCGCGAAGAACCCGATCGTGTTGTAGCCCCAGTAGTTGGACAGGCCCTTGTCGAGCAGGAACCCGTCCTGGACGTACTGGTGCACCGGCATCAGCTCGACCGCGGTGACCCCCAGGGAGGTCAGGTGGTCCAGGACAGCCGGTGCGGCCAGGCCCGCGTAGGTGCCGCGCAGCTCTTCGGGGACGCCGGGGTGGGTGCGGCTCAGTCCGCGTACGTGCGTCTCGTAGATGACCGAGTCGGCATAGGCGTGCGAGGGCGGACTGTCACCCGTCCAGTCGAAGGCCGGATCGATCACGACACCGCACAGGGCGGCCTGCCGGGTGCCGTCCCGGGACGTCCTCCCCCGAACGGGTGCGTCCGCGGACGCCCTGTCGTCGCGGAGGTCATGGACCGCCCTGGCGTAAGGATCGAGGAGGAATTTCCTCGGGTCGCAGCGATGCCCGGCGGCGGGCATCCACGGGCCGTGCACCCGATAGCCGTAACGCTGGCCCGGGCCGATGTCCGGCAGATAGCCGTGCCACACCGTGCCGTCGGCCTCCGCCAGCGTCACGCTCCGCTCGGTGCCGTCCTCGTCCACAAGGATGAGGTCGACCTGCTCGGCCACCTCGCTGAACAGGGCGAAGTTCGTTCCTTCGCCGTCGTAGGTGGCACCCAGCGGAAAAGGTCGGCCGGTCCATACGCGCACAGAGGTCTCCCGTCGATGGCCCTTGGGTCTCTTGCTTCGACCATCGGGCATGCGGCGGGGGGGGGCCCCCCCCCGGGGCCCCCCCCCCCCCC
>NZ_JBSGUA010000021.1:115022-118702 GCF_053607685.1 Streptomyces sp. NPDC055099
CCACCGGGTCGGCACCGGCGCCGGGGCGACGGCCCCGGCCCCGGCCCCGGCCCCCCGCCCCGGGGGGGGGGGGGGGGGGGGGAAACCAAACGACCCGCCCCCGGGGGCCCCCCCCCGCCGCAACGTCCGGGTCAGGCAGGGCCCGCGACCTCCAGCGGCGTCACCACTTCCGGCGCGCCCACGCCGACCGGCTGCGAGACGGCGCGGGGCAGGGGCCGCGCCTCGATCGTGTCGGGCTCCGGACCCTTGGGAACCAGGGGTTCACGAAGCTCCGTACGGCTGCGCAGCGAGAACCAGACGATGTGCCGGTCATCCGCGGTGCAGCTGCCCCAGCCGTCACTGAGCTCCGCGATCTCGGCCAGCGAGTGCGACTCGACTCCGTGCTCGCCCAGGACGGCCGGATCGCCGTGCGAGACCGCGGTGATCAGGTGCTGCCCCGTCCACCAGGTCTCGATCGCGGTCCGTCCGGCACCGATGTTCCGTGCGGCGGGCTCCAGCAGGAGACCGATTCCGCGCGACACGTCGGAAACGTGCTGTTCCAGCCCCCAGTACCTCAGATGGGCGGCCAGGATGCGCCGGATCTGACCGACGCGTTCCGGCTTCAGATCCACGTCGAGGTGGTAGTAGCGGGGCACTGAATGGTGCTTCATCGTTCATGCTCCTCACCGCGGAGCCCACGCTGCGGCGCTTCGGCGCGGAGCCGGGGTACGCACGGAACGTGAGCAGTGATCGCTCGAGAGTCAGCACCAGCGTCACCCCCCTACTCCATTCGTGCAACACGAGAGTGATCGGCCGCGCACTCTGCGTTCAACAGGACGGCGAGCGCTTCACCTCGCACCATGGGGGAGGGAGCGAACCCGCCGTAATGGCTCGCTCCCCCTCCGTGAACGGTCCGCGAGCCCGCCAGGGCTTGCCGTCGCGGAGGCCCCAGGAGGTCGAGTGCGATGCGGGCGGAGCGCGCCACAGAAGACGTCGGTCGGCAACTGGTGAGGTACCGCGCCTGGCAGCGCCGTTTCCTCGCCTCGCCCGGTGATCCCGCGGTGCGCGCTCAGTTCGAGGACGCCGTGGCCGCACTGTGCGCGGTGACCAGCCGGCGCTGCGGGCGAGAGGCGGCCGAGGCCGCCGAACGCCGGCCTGAGCATGAACCGGCCGACCGCATGTCCCCGCCCGGCGGCGATTGACGCAGTACGCGTGGCCGCAGCGAAACGAAGCGAAGACGATCAACGCGCACGGTACGACCCGGAGGTGGACAGCATGTCGGTGGACCCCAGCCACATCCGCATTCCCGTCGAGGATGTGCGGCCCTGTGTCCACGGCGGCCTGCGTCCGGCGAAGGCAGTCGTCGGCGAGGCCGTCGAGGTGACGGCCCTCGTGTTCGCCGAAGGCTCCGCCGTGCTCGGCGCCGAGGCGGTCCTGTACGCGCCCGACGGGCGCACCATGCAGCGCCGGGCCATGCGCGAGATGGCACCGGGCACCGATCGGTGGAGCGCGGACGTCACCCCGGACACGATCGGCCACTGGACCTTCGCCGTCGCCGCCTGGACCGACCCCATGGCCGCCTGGCAGCGCGACGCGGTGATCAAGGTGCACGCCGACGTGGACACCGGGGTCACCCTCGAAGACGGCATCCAGCTCTTCGAACGGGCCGTCGCCCAGGCTCCCGACGACCCCGCGCGCTCCACCCTGCAGACGGCACTCGGTCTGCTGCGCGACGACACCCGCTCCCCACTGGACCGTCTGGCGGCGGCCACGGCGCCGGAGGTGCGCGCGCTCCTGTCGGCCCACCCGCTGCGCGAACGCCGCACCGAGAGCGCCGCGTTGCCGCTGCTGGTGGAGCGGGAGCGGGCCTTGTTCGGGTCCTGGTACGAGTTCTTCCCGCGCTCGGAGGGTGCCGTCGTGCGGGAGGGGCAGCCGCTGAAGTCGGGCACCTTCAACACCGCCGCCGAGCGGCTTCCGGCAATCGCCGCGATGGGCTTCGACGTCGTCTACCTGCCCCCCATCCACCCCATCGGCACCACCTTCCGCAAGGGCCCCAACAACTCCCTGTCCCCCGGACCCCACGACGTGGGCGTGCCCTGGGCCATCGGCTCCCCCGAAGGCGGCCACGACGCGATCCACCCCGACCTGGGCACCCTGGAGGACTTCGACGCCTTCGTGCGCCGCGCCCGCGGCCTTCACCTGGAAGTCGCCCTGGACTTCGCCCTGCAGTGCTCCCCCGACCACCCCTGGGTGGACAAGCACCCCGAGTGGTTCCAGCACCGCGCCGACGGCAGCATCGCCTACGCCGAGAACCCCCCGAAGAAGTACCAGGACATCTACCCCCTGGCCTTCGACCGCGACATGCCCGGCCTGATCACCGAGACCGTACGCCTGCTGCGGTTCTGGATGGACCACGGCGTGCGTATCTTCCGCGTCGACAACCCGCACACCAAACCCGTCGTCTTCTGGGAGCAGGTCCTCGGCACCATCAACGAAACCGACCCCGACGTCATCTTCCTGGCCGAGGCCTTCACCCGCCCCGCCATGATGCGCACCCTGGCCGCCATCGGCTTCCAGCAGTCCTACACCTACTTCACCTGGCGCAACACGAAGCCGGAACTGACGTCATACGTCGAGGAGTTGGCCGGTGAGACGGCCGCCTACATGCGGCCGAACTTCTTCGTCAACACCCCCGACATCCTGCCCGAGTTCCTCCAGAACGGCGGCCGACCGGCCTTCGAGCTGCGCGCGGTCCTTGCCGCGACCCTCTCTCCGGCGTGGGGCCTCTACAGCGGATACGAACTCTGCGAGAACACGCCCCTCCAGCCGGGCGGCGAGGACTACCTGGACTCCGAGAAGTACCAACTGCGCCCGCGTGACTGGGAGTCGGCCGAAAGCTCCGGCGACACCATCGCGCCGCTGATCACCACACTCAACGCGATCCGTCGACGCCACCCCGCGCTGCACCGGCTGCGCAACGTGTGCTTCCACCCCACGGACAACGACCAGGTGATCGCGTACAGCCGTCATGAGCCCGGCGACACGGTGCTGGTGGTCGTGAACCTCGACCCGCACCACCCCCAGGAAGCGACCGTGCACCTCGACCGCGACCGCCTGGGCATCACGCCCGGCGCCACCTTCCGGGTGCGCGACGAACTGAGTGACGCGACCTTCACATGGGGCGAGGCCAATTACGTCCGTCTGACACCGGGTGTCTCCCCCGCGCACGTATGCGCGGTCGAGTGAGGAAGCACGCGCCCCCAGCCGTGCGGCAACGGAGGATGCATGACCATCAACAAGCCGGTATCCGACCTGTTCGAGGACACTCCCGCCAAGGACCGTGACCCCGAATGGTTCAAGCGCGCGGTCTTCTACGAAGTCCTGGTCCGCTCCTTCCACGACAGTGACGGCGACGGCATCGGTGACCTCAAGGGCATCACCGCCAAGCTGGACTATCTGCAGTGGCTGGGCGTCGACTGCCTCTGGCTGCCGCCCTTCTTCACCTCACCCCTGCGCGACGGCGGATACGACGTCGCCAACTACATCGCCGTGCTGCCCGAGTTCGGGGACCTCGGGGATTTCGTCGAATTCGTCGACGCGGCCCACCAGCGGGGCATGCGCGTGATCATCGACTTCGTGATGAACCACACCAGCGACCAGCACCCGTGGTTCCAGCAGTCCCGCAGCGACCCCGAGGGCCC
>NZ_JBSGUA010000022.1:0-8388 GCF_053607685.1 Streptomyces sp. NPDC055099
CGCACAGTGTCTGTGCGGGGCCCCGTCGGCGTATACGGAAGGAAGGTCAGCCGCCGAGCAGGCCGCCCACGAGGCGGTCGTTGCCGCCGCCTCCCGTGCTGCCGCCGCTCGTGCCGCTCTCGGGCGCTCCGCCGCCGCTGCCGCCGCTGGACGTGGGTCCGGCGGTCGCGGAGGACGGAGGCTGCTGGGGCGAGGACTGCTGTGGCGGTGCCTGGCCGGTGGTGCCCTGCGTCTGGCTGGGCTGCCCCTGGCCGGCGGCCGCGCCCGTGCCCGCGGTCTCGCGCGCCGCCCCCGGCGGGGTCGCCGTGGCGCCCTGCGTGGGGCTCGCGGAACTCCCCTGGGTCGGTGCGCCGGAGCCGGTGGCCGTGGGGCTCTGTGACTGCCCCTGGCCGCGCTGCCGCTGCTTTCCGGGCTCCTCCGGGAGCGGTGAGCCCGGCAGTTCGTTGCGCGGGGCCTCGCCGGGTCCCGGCACGGTCACGCGGTCGGCGTCGCGCACCGCGCCGCCGAGCATCGAACCGATCAGCAGGGTGAGGCCGACGACGAGCGCACCGACGAGAGCGCCGCGCCGCAGTACACGGCGCCGCAGGTCCCAGATGTGCACGCGCGGCCCGAGCGTCCGCCAGGCCTCGCCGGCCAGGCGTCCGTCGACGGAGTAGACGGGGGCGCCCGCGATGATCAGCGGCGACCAGGCGGCCAGGTAGATGATGTCCGGCGCGTCGTAGGCGGGGACGGTCTTCCAGCTGACGGTGACGATGAGCGCGGCGGACAGGAGCACGCCGACGCCGGCGGCGACCCGCTGCCAGAGCCCGAGCACCGTGAGCACGCCGACGATGATCTGCAGGAAGGCGATGCAGAGCCCCGCGCCCACGGGGTGCGAGAGGGCGAAGTCACGCAGCGGCTCGGCGAGCGCCCAGGGGTGCAGCGAGTTGAGCCACTTGACCATGGAGCCGCGGTCGCCGCCGTCGAAGTACACGGGGTCGCAGAGCTTGCCCATGCCGGCGTAGATGGAGATGAATCCGAGGAAGACGCGCAGCGGGAGCAGCACGACGCCGAGGTTCATGCGGCGGCCGGGGTAGTAGGCGTGCCGGACGGGGTCGGCCCCGTGCCGCCGGGCGCCCTGACGGCCGTCCTCGTCCTCGCCGTCGAAGCCGTCGTCGAACTCGTCGTCCTCGTAGGGTAGTTGTTCGTCGAGGTCGCTCTCCGGCATGGGCATGCGCGGGATGAGCCGGGTCTCGGGGTCGGGGTGACGAGGGCCGATGACGGCAGGCGTGGCCTGCGTGGTCTCGAGATCGTCTTCGTCGACGCGGGGGATGACCTGCGTGGCGCCTCCGTCGTCGTACGAGGAGCCGCCTGCTTCGGCCGAATGGCGCAGGCCGGTGCCTCGCACCGCCTGCAGCAGCCCGGTGGCTCCGGGGTCGCCCGGCTCGGACTTCCCGCTCCAGACAACGGGCGAGCGGCGCCGTGTGGCGGAGCCGGCCGCGGGGATTCGCAGGGTGTCGTCGGCATTGCTCAAGTGCCGTGCGATACGCGGGGATTGGGTCCGCTGCGCGGTGGGGAGCTGCACGCGGAAGCTCGCGTGGTTCACGATGACCTGGGCCGGGTCGCTCGGCACCTTCACCATGCTCAGCGCGGGAGCTTCGTCGAACCCTGACGAGCTTCCCCCCGTGGGATTGCGGGGCGTTCTGGTGTCCACACTCATCTAACCGAGTGATGTGTGTTTAGGACACTGCCTTGACCGTGCGGAAATGTCCGGACCGCGTCAAGATCTACACCGGACGCCGGCCGGCCCGCCGAATCCGGGCCGGCCGACGTCCTGGGTGAGGTCTAGCGGCGGCGCCGGGACGCCTCGTAGAGCACGACGCCGGCCGCGACGCCGGCGTTCAGGGACTCGGTGCCGCCCGGCATCGGGATGCGCACGCGGTAGTCGCAGGTCTCGCCGACGAGGCGGGAGAGGCCCTTGCCCTCGCTGCCGATGACGATGACGACGGGACCGGAGAGTGCCTCCAGGTCGCCGACCTCGTGTTCGCCGTCCGCCGCGAGCCCGACGATCGCGAGCCCGGCCTTCTTGTAGGACTCCAGGACGCGGGTCAGGTTCGTGGCGCGCGCCACGGGCGTACGCGCCGCGGCACCGGCGGCCGTCTTCCAGGCGCCCGCGGTCATCCCGGCGGCACGCCGCTCGGGGACGACGACGCCGTGCCCGCCGAAGGCGGAGGCGGAACGCACCACGGCGCCCAGGTTGCGCGGGTCGGTCACGCCGTCGAGCGCGACGATCAGCGGGTCCTCGCCCTGGTCGTACGCGGTGGCGGCGAGCTCCTCGGGGTGCGCGTACTCGTAGGGCGGCACCTGGAGCACGAGGCCCTGGTGGTTGAGCCCGTTGGTCATGCGGTCCAGCTCGGGGCGCGGGGCTTCCATCAGGTGGATGCCGCCGCGCTCACCGGCGATCTGCAGCGCCTCGCGGACGCGCTCGTCGTTGTCGATGAACTGCTGGACGTAGAGCATCGAGGCGGGCACGCCCTCGCGCAGCGCCTCGACGACCGAGTTGCGGCCGACGACCATCTCGGAGGTGCCCTTGCCGCGGCCCTTCACGGAGGCAGGGCGGCGGCCGCCGGGCCCACCGGCCGCCTTCTTGGCCGCGGCGTTGGCGATGCGGTTCTTCTTGTGTCCCTTGCGCGCCTCGGCGGGCGGCGTCGGGCCCTTGCCCTCAAGGCCGCGGCGCCGATTGCCGCCGCTGCCGACCTGCGCGCCCTTCTTGCCGGACATGCGGCGGTTGTTAGCGGCCATGACCTACCTGTCTCTGTGATGCGTGCGGCTGTCCGCGTTCTGCGTGACGGCCCACTGCGTGACTGCGTACGTATATGAAGTGTGCCGCCCGGGTCGCCGGGCGGCACATCGCGAGGTCAGACGCTCAGCGCGGGCCGAGAGTCCACCGCGGTCCGGTCGGGCTGTCCTCGATGACGAGACCGGACTGGTTGAGCTGGTCGCGGATGGCGTCGGCGGTGGCCCAGTCCTTGCGGCCACGTGCTGCCTCCCGCTGCTGGAGGACGAGGCGGACGAGCGTGTCGACGGCTCCGTGGAGGTCGTCGCCGCGGTCGCCGTCGCCGGCCCACTGCGGGTCGAGCGGGTCGAGGCCGAGCACGCCCAGCATGGCGCGCACCTCGGCGAGCCGTTCCACCGCGGCTTCCTTGTCGTCGGCGGCCAGGGCGGAGTTGCCCTGCCGGACCGTCGTGTGCACGATCGCGAGGGCCTGCGGGACGCCGAGGTCGTCGTCCATCGCGTCGGCGAAGGCGGGCGGCACGTCGGTGGCGGGCTCCACGACGCCTCCTGCCTTCTCCACCACGCGCTGCACGAAGCCCTCGATCCGCGCGAACGCGGACTCGGCCTCGCGCAGGGCCTCCTCGCTGTACTCGATCATCGAGCGGTAGTGCGGGGTGCCCAGGTAGTAGCGAAGGACGATCGGGCGCCACTTCTTGACCATCTCGGACACGAGGACCGAGTTGCCGAGCGACTTGGACATCTTCTCGCCGCTCATGGTGACCCAGCCGTTGTGCACCCAGTACCGCGCGAACGCGTCGCCGAAGGCCTTGGCCTGCGCGATCTCGTTCTCGTGGTGCGGGAAGATCAGGTCGATGCCGCCGCCGTGGATGTCGAACTCACGGCCGAGGTACTTGTGGGCCATCGCCGAGCACTCCAGGTGCCAGCCGGGACGGCCGCGGCCCCAGGGGGTCTCCCAGCTGGGCTCCCCCTCCTTGGCGCGCTTCCACATGGCGAAGTCGCGGGGGTCGCGCTTGCCGGTCTCGCCCTCGCTCTCGGGCTGCAGGAGGTTGTCCAGCTCCTGGTTGGAGAGCTCCAGATAGCCCGGGTAGGACTTCACGTCGAAGTAGACGTTGCCGTCCGACTCGTACGCGTGGCCGCGCTCGATGAGGCCGCGCATCATCTCGACCATCTCGGTGATGTGTCCGGTGGCGCGCGGCTCGTACGTGGGCGGGAGGCAGCCGAGGACGTCGTAGCCGTTGTTGAAGGCGCGCTCGTTCTCGTACCCGATCGACCACCACGGGCGGCCCTGCTCGGCCGACTTCCGGATGATCTTGTCGTCGATGTCCGTGACGTTCCGGATGAAGGTGACGTCGTACCCGCGGTGGGCGAACCAGCGGCGCATGATGTCGAAGTTGAGCCCCGACCGGATGTGGCCGATGTGCGGGGCAGCCTGCACCGTGGCGCCGCACAGGTAGATCGAGACACAACCGTCGTTGAGCGGGCTGAAGTCTCGGATCTGCCGGGCGCTGGTGTCGTACAGGCGAATCGTCACCACTCCAGGGTAGTGGTCCAAGGACAGTGCCCTGCGACCTCCCGGGTCAACAGGGCACGGAACTGTGACATGCGCGGGTGCGCGAGGGACGTCAGATCCTGCCGACGACCTTGCGCGGGGTGACACGGACGACGACGCGGGTGTCGTCCTTCGCGGAGGACGGGTTGAACTCGGCGTACTTCAGGCCGGTGTACTTCAGCGCCAGCTCGTCGATGAGTTCCTGCCCGCCCTCGGTGGTCATCGTCGCCTCGCCGCGGATCTCGGCGTACGTGTACGGGGCGTCGAAGGGCTGGAGGAGCACCGTCACACGTGGGTCGCGGCGCAGGTTCTTCTCCTTGCGGCGGTTGACCGTGGTGGAGAAGAGCAGGTCGTCGCCGTCACGCTTCACCCAGACCGGTGAGACCTGGGGGCTGCCGTCGGGCTGGATCGTGGCGACGGAGACGAAGACGGGGGTGTCGAGCAGGGCCTTGAGCTTGTCGGACAGTTCGGCGGGCATAGGGCGCCTCTCTCATGCGTCGGTGACTGTCGCTGTCGTGCTGCTGGGGTGCGTTACCGATACTCCCCCGTCGCCCGTACGCCGGTCAGCCCGTCCGCACGACCAGTGCCGTCGCGATCGCGGCGAGGCCTTCGGCGCGGCCGGTGAGGCCGAGCCCGTCCGTCGTGGTCCCGGACACGGCGACCGGGGCGCCGACGGCGGCGCTCAGCGTCTTCTGCGCCTCGTCCCGCCGCTTGCCGACCTTGGGGCGTACGCCGATGACCTGGACGGAGACGTTGCCGATCTCGAAGCCTTCGGCACGCACGATCCTGGCGGCCTCGGCGAGCAGCGTCACCCCGGAGGCGCCGGACCACTCGGGCCTGCCGGTGCCGAAGTGCGCGCCGAGGTCGCCGACGCCGGCGGCGGAGAACAGGGCGTCGCAGGCGGCGTGCGCGGCGACGTCACCGTCCGAGTGCCCGGCGAGGCCCGCGCTCTCGCCCTCCCAGAGGAGCCCGGCACACCACAGCTCGCGCCCCTCCTCGAAGGCGTGCACGTCCGTGCCGATGCCGACCTGCGGGAGCGTCACGCGGGGCTGGTTCTCAGAAGCCATCGTTGGCCCTCCTGCGAGCGAGCACGGCCTCGGCGAGGACGAGGTCCAGCGGCCGCGTGACCTTGAAGGCCTCTTCGTGGCCGGGCACGACGACGACCTGGAGGCCGAGCTGCTCGACCATGCTCGCGTCGTCGGTGACGTTGTCGGTGACCGTGGCGTGGGCGCGGACGAGGGTGTCGCGGTCGAAGCCCTGCGGGGTCTGCACGGCGCGCAGCCTGGCCCGCTCGGGCGTGGCGACGACGGGCTCCGGCGCTCCGGGCTCGCCCGGCTCGACCTGCTTGACGGTGTCGGTCAGGGGCAGCGCGGGGACGACGGCGGGGGCGCCGTCGCGTACGGCCTCGATGACGCCGTCGACGGTGTCGACGGGCACCAGGGGGCGGGCCGCGTCGTGCACGAGGACGACGCCGATGCCGTCCGGCAGGGCGTCGAGTCCAAGCTTCACGGATTCCTGGCGGGTCTCACCGCCGGGAACCACGACGAAGTCAGTGCGCTCGGGCAGCGCGTGGTCGGCCAGGAGGGTCTTGACCTCAGCGGCGCCCTCCGGCGGGGCCACGACGACGACGAGCGAGACGGCGCGGGAGGCGGCCATGGCCCGTACGGCGTGGATGAGCATGGGCGTGCCGTTCAGCGCGCGGAGCGCCTTGGGGGCGCCCGGGCCGAGCCGTACGCCGCGTCCGGCGGCGGGGATCACGACCGCGGTGCGGGATTCCTCAGACATCGCTTCCGTTCAGGTTTGTGTGCTCGGCTGGGCTGGGTATGGCCTTGGCAGAGTGCCGGGCGCGAGCCTTGACCGGACCCTTCCGTGACATCTGGTCGAGCCGGCTGCCCGGCACGCACACCAAGCAGCACCGAGTACGACGCGGGTATGGAACGTCAGGAATTCAAGGATTACGCCTGAGCAAGCTGGGCAGGTCCAAAGCTGGGGACGTCTGGGTACGAACATGCCGCAGCGCCCGGCGACACCATTGAGGGTCAGCGGGCACCGCGGCATTTCATGGCGCCAAGACGTATGCGTATGTCAGGACGCGATCAGGACGCGAGAACCTCGTCAAGCAGGGCCTCGGCCTTGTCCTCGTTCGTGTTCTCCGCGAGGGCGAGCTCGCTCACCAGGATCTGGCGAGCCTTGGCGAGCATGCGCTTCTCACCCGCGGACAGTCCGCGCTCACGCTCACGACGCCACAGGTCACGCACGACTTCCGCGACCTTGATGACATCGCCCGATGCGAGCTTCTCGAGATTTGCCTTGTAGCGACGGGACCAGTTCGTGGGCTCTTCGGCGTACGGCGCGCGCAGTACCTCGAAGACCCGGTCGAGCCCGTCCTGACCGACCACATCACGCACGCCGACGAACTCCGCATTGTCCGCAGGCACACGTACCGTCAGATCGCCCTGAGCGACCTTCAGCACCAAGTAGGTCTTGTCCACGCCTTTGATCTGGCGAGTCTCAATGGCCTCGATCAGCGCGGCCCCGTGATGGGGATAGACCACGGTGTCGCCAACCTTGAACGTCATGTGACAGGTACCCCTTCCGTGGCTATCCATCCTAACACGAGAATCGCCTCTTCTGAATGGCGTTTTCGCAGGTCAGGGCATATCTCGGGGCTTGACAACAGCAACAGGAACGTGCTGCGCAGGGCTTGTGGAGCGAGGTATTCGCAGGTGGGAGCGGCTCTTCGGGGAAGCGGAAACACGCCCGTCACACCCCCTCCGAGAGCGCTCCACGAGGCCGAACGTCCCGGTTTGCCGGGTTCCGAACGGTGAACTTCCGCTACTCCGTTCGGCGACCGGAGAGAGATGCGACGCCGTGTTCGACGGAAATCCGGAATTGATCAAGCGCCCGCAGTGATCAATTCCCCGGACTTCCTCGCACTTCCCCGGACTTCCCCGGGACCGCCATGCATTCCTTACCGGAAATCCGCACGACCAGCCGCGATGTCTCTTGACGGCGGTTAAGTGAATGGTGGACGAGATGCCAATGTCGCGGACGTGACGGCAGGGGCGTGTGCGTCGTCACATGAGCCGTCGGAGAGCGGCTCACCACCCGTAGGGGCGGGTCGGGTGCGGTGGCACGGGAACGGCTCGGTAACCTAAGCCCGCTGACACACACTTAGGGCGGCTTCCGAGCCACCCGCCCCTCCCGTATCGCCCTCGTTCAAGGAGTTGCCGCCGCCGTGAGCCGCAGCCTTCGACGTGGCGCCATTGCCGCCACCGCCATCGCGTTCTCGCTCGCGTCGCTCGCCGCGTGCGGCGCCGGTAACAACGCCCAGACGCACGAGATCAAGCCGGACAACGCCGCGACCTCCGTCGGCGACATCAAGATCCAGAACGCCATGGTGATCACCCAGCCCGACCTGAAGTCCACGGGTCCCGCGGTGATCGCCGCCACGATCTTCAACGACGGCAGCACCGACCAGACGCTGGACGAGATCGCGGTCGACGGCACCGGCAAGAAGGCCAAGATCACGCCGGCCAAGGACGACAAGACCTCCAAGCGCGGCGGTCCGCTGACCATCCCCGCGGGCGGCTCGGTCGTCATCGGCGGCAAGGACAACGCCACCGCGGTCCTGCCCAGCAGCCGTGAGGCCGTCAAGGACGGCAACGCGCAGGCGGTCACCTTCGCCTTCAGCAAGACCGGCGACGTGAAGATGAAGACCTTCGTCGTGCCGGCCGAGAGCTACTTCAAGAAGTGGGGCCCGACCGAGGTTCCCGAGGCCCCGGGCTCGAAGCCGTCCGAGAAGCCGACCGGCGTGGCGAGCGGTGAGCCCACCGACGGCGCCTCCGACCCGGCGGCCGAGGGCGGCGCCGCCAACCCCTCGGACAAGCCGTCGGGCAGCGCTTCCGGTGCGGCCACCGATCCGTCCGGCGCCGCGTCGCACGAGGCGGGCACCCAGCACTGACGCTGTAGGCACACACGGAAGGGGGGGGGGGGGGGGGCCGGGGGGGGGCCCGCCCGGGGGGGGGTGGGGGGGGGGGGTAGGCGGGCAATATGTTTAGAGG